>JAXITR010000084.1:0-1618 GCA_034679985.1 Cryomorphaceae bacterium | reverse complement strand
GGTACCGCAGCTGTTGCTTACTTGAACCCAGTAGGTGCCGGTTTCGTGGACGGTGATCAAAGAATCGGTGCTCCCCGTACTCCAGAGGTAATCGGCTTTAAATCCTGGGTAGGCGTTTAAAGCGAGCGAGGCTCCGCGGCACAGGAGGGTGTCGTTGGGCAGTTGGACGCGCGGAGAAGGTTTGACGGTGACGGTGTCGCCCAGGGTTTTGAGCAGGACGCCGCGTAGCCAAAGTTCCACAGTGACGTAGATTGGGCCGAAGGTGGAGTAGCGGACGGTGGGTTCTAAGGCGGTGGAATGGTTCAACGGACCGAGGGCCGTATCGCCAAAATCCCACCATACGCTGTCCGGGACGTTTTTGTACGCCAACTTGAATTGGACGGAGTCGGAACAGTCGGCCGTGAGGGTAAATGGCCTCGGAAGCGCTTGGTTGGCGGAAAAATAGGGGAAGGAGTAGTAAACGGAGTACGGCGCCAGCGTGGCGAAGTTGGGTTCGGCAATGATGTTTGCGGTGTCTGGATCTCCGGCGTTGACGATGCGGCCCATTTTGCAGTTGTTGGGGTGGTTGCTAAAGCAATTCGAAAGCAATTGAAAATAAATATTACCGTCGGGTGCCATTTGAATGTCAGCAATTTCATCCAAAAAAACGGTTAATCCAAAATCGATTTCAATAGCGTTTTGTGCGAATGAAGCACTGTCTGAACTCGTCAAGTCGTACCGAAACAGACGCAACCAGTGTTCACCATTTAATGCGGCCAGGAAGAACAAATATTTATTATCCAAAGAGGATGTGGAGCCGTAAATCCGCATGCGATTTAAGGCCGTACTGTCGTTCCTTCCGGGAATCACCAATGGAAACTTTTCCGTGTTCTTAACGAAAAAACCATACCCCAGATTGGTCCAAGATTGAATGTATCTGTTTTTTCTTATGTGCTGCCCCGAATGATAACTGTAAAACCGATTGAATAGCGGATTGTAAATGGCGCCAGAATTGATGTGTACCGCGTCAAGTTGGGCATCAAAGAGGTTAGTTAGGACCGATGCGGGTAAGGCTTTGAATCCCGTACCGGTTATCCGTAAAGGGCGATGGTTATAGTTATTTAGTGTTTCTTCACTAACGATTATAATATTCATCTGGCCTAAGTCATCGTTGATAACAACCGGATGTTCCGAAGTTAAACCCCTATTCAGTGCGCCGTTGTAATCCTGTATCGGCGTAATGGTCCATGTACTACCGTTCCAATACAAGGCATTGAGCTTGATGCGCCGAGCCAATGTATTTGCCGATTGTTGATAAACGTAGTAGTGAAACAAAGTGTCGCTGAGATACGAGGGGGCAAAGCATGCACCTTTGTAGTTAAACCTAGAGTCATAATAATTGTAATAACCAGAGACTTGTCCACCGGGGATCATGGTTCCGCTGGCATCGTAGTACTTCCCGTTTAAGAAGTAGACTTGCAAATTCCCATTTCGATCGCACCACGTGGAGGCGTTGTTCAAGTCTTTGTTCGGATTGGTTGCAGGTGCCCACGTTGTAGTAGAAAAGGAAACGGGATTGGTGTTGAAATCCATCACATTCCCCCGGCCTAAAACCCACACATTGCTCCCGTTCTGAGCC
>JAXITR010000083.1:0-1722 GCA_034679985.1 Cryomorphaceae bacterium | reverse complement strand
CTGGGTTCGAATCCCAGCCAAGTCACAAAGGCCCTGGTGGTGAAATTGGTAGACATGCCATCTTGAGGGGGTGGTGACCTACGGTCGTGCTGGTTCGAGTCCAGTCCAGGGCACCAAATCGATTTAAGTCCGCACGTTGCGGACTTTTTTTTGCCCGACCGCAGTAAATCTTGCGCTACTTTGCAAGCCTCTAGGGAGACCAACACACACCCTACGCGCATGGCCAAAAGCACTACACCTCAACCCTTTTCCTTGTTTCCAAAAAGCATTAAATGCGGACTAAAGTTGCTGCACTTTTTTTCTGAGCGTGCCGCATTCGGGGTGTTGTACCGATTATTTTTCCTACCTAGACCGCATCAAACGCCGGAACGCGAAAAAATCTACCTAGAGCAATGGACCTGGATTCAGGAAACCACTCCGTGGGGTGTTTTGCCGGTGGCCGTGGCGGCTGCGGCTGCGATCTGCCCGTTCCAAGGTCGGGTTTTGGTGCTGCACGGCTGGAGCGGTCGTCCTACGCAAATGGGTGGGGTTGTTGCGGCACTTCAGTCTGCTGGCTTTGAATGCTGGGTGCCCGTGGCACCGGGCCACGTTAAGGGGCAAACTGGATTCAGTTCGTTGCGCGATTTCGCCCAGTTCGCCTCCTGGATGCAAGAAAACCACGGTCCTTTTTTCGCTGGGGTAGGGCACAGTTTGGGTGGCGGAGCACTGCTGATGTCTACGGAACACGGTAGTACGTGGAAACGTTTGGTAACCATCAGCGCTTTTGGCAAAACCGAGCGCGTATTTCATGAATTTGTACAGCAGTCGGGATTGCCCCAACGGTATGTAGATAGACTGTTTGCGCGCGTAACCCGCGAACTGGGTTCAGACCCGCATTTTTACTCTCCTCATTTGGCAAAGCATACGGGCGCGCTGCTGATCCTGCACTCCCCAGACGATGCGGAAGTGCCGTTTAACGATGCTGAGTGCCTTCGCGACCATTTTCCGCAAAGTACCCTGATTGCCACGTCCCCACTGGGACACCGAAAGATTTTGTGGCGTTCGGAAACATGGGAGGCCGTTGTGGGTTATTTACATCAATGAAGCAGCTACTCTTTGGAATACTCTTGGTGGCCGTTACCACCACCGGATGCCGTGTGTCCAACAAGTCCAAAACCGATTCCGATATGGAAAAATACCCCATTGAACGCAGCGAAGCCGAATGGCGTTCGCAATTGAGCCCCGAACAATACCGAATTCTTCGGGAGAAAGGAACCGAATATCCAGGAACTGGTGAGTACAACCTGCACTTTAAAGAAGGTACTTATTCGTGTGCCGGTTGCGGCGCGGCGCTCTTTTCCAGCGAGAGTAAGTTTGACGCTCATTGCGGCTGGCCATCGTTTGATGCCGCTTTGGCCGGAGGCCGTGTGCGGGAACAGCGCGATGTTTCCCACGGAATGATTCGGACCGAAATTCTTTGCGCCCAATGCGGCGGACATTTGGGCCATGTTTTTCCCGACGGCCCCACAGAAACGGGATTGCGCTACTGCGTCAACAGCCTGAGTCTGGAGTTCAAACCGGTAAACGACTCTACCGAAGCCCCCTAATGCTTTAGACTTACGAAAACCGTATAAGCGGTACCTAGAAATAAAAAAAGCCTGCAAAAGCAGGCTTTTTTTGTGGGTGAACAGGGATTCGAACCCCGGACCCTCTGCTTGTAAGGCAGATGCTCTGAACCAGCTG
>JAXITR010000082.1:0-1816 GCA_034679985.1 Cryomorphaceae bacterium | reverse complement strand
ATGGCCCAATCGGGGTGGTCCCGGGGCAAGCTCATGGAGGCTCGGTTGCTTTGGTCTGAGGTGAGTCCTGTTGTTGCTGCAGCTCCCGTATTAACTGCTTTGGTGGCGCCCGTTTCTGTTGTGGGTACCGACGGTTCAAATGCTTCCAGCGCGACGGTGGGCATGGCCGAAACGACGCCCGCCTCCCCCTCCACAACGGCCAAACCCGTTGCACCCCAACCCGTTGCACCCCAATCGGCTCCTCAAAAAATTAAGTACGTGGTGAAATCAGGGGATAGTTTTTGGAAAATTGCCAAAAAATTTCCCGGCACCACGGAAGCTGAATTGGTTCGCCTGAACAAAGGAAAAACAACCATCTACCCCGGTCAAATTCTATGGATTCCCAGGTAAAGCCCACGCGCGCATTGTTCTTTATGGGCGGCATTGCCGTTGCCATCGGGCTGTTGATGCTCCTATTTCCGTCGGGAAAAATTCCCGGGACGGCATTCAAAATACCCCAGTGGTCCTCGTTGTGGAATGGAGGAGGAGGACGAAACACCGTACCGGTTGATGCTCAGCAGATCGATACCGTTTTGAATTTGGACGAACTGGCGGGCGATCCCGACGCATTGAAATCTTTACCGGAAGGCGATCGTCTTCAGTATGAACCGTCGGACTCAACGGGGTTGAAAAAATTGGTCCGTGCCTTGCGGCGCGTGGCAAAAGAGGGGGGCAGCCTGCGGGTTTTGCATTTTGGGGATTCCCAAATTGAAGGGGATCGTATGACATCATTGTTGCGGGAATACTTCCAAAAACGCTTTGGAGGCGAAGGACCGTCGATTCAACCGGTATTCCCCTTTGTTCCGAATTTCAGTTTGCAACACACCGCAAGCAGCAACTGGAAGCGCTACACGCATTTTGGCCCGCCCAGCGTGCGCGTTGCGAGTAAGCAATACGGCATCCAAGGTTTGATGGCTCGTTTTGCCCCAGCGGACCAAGCACTCGGAACGGACACGATCAGTGCTTGGTTGGAATTCAGACCCTCCAATGTGGCGTACAGTCATGCGCGGTCGTTCCGCAAAATCACGTTTACGTATGGAAATCTGCGCGCACCGTTGACGGTTCGCTTCTACGCAAACGATACATTGCATTCGGTGCGCACACTTTCGGAAACGACCGGGATCGATTCAGAAACGTGGCGATTGACGGCTACGCCGCGCAAAATTCGGATGGAATTTGAGGGGGTAGACAGCCCGGATGCACACGGCATTTCGTTCGACGGCAACCAGGGGGTGTCCGTGGACAACATCGCCATGCGCGGTGCAGCCGGCGTGACGTTCAGCAGCATGGACCGGGCGCACTTTGGGCGTGCTCTGGGACGCGAGCCGGTTGGGTTGATCTTGCTGCAGTTTGGCGGGAATGCCGTTCCCCACGTGAAAGACCAAGCAGCGGTGGACCGTTTTGGACGTTCTATAGCTCTCCAAATTAGATTGTTCCAGCAGTGGTGTCCGGACGCGGACATCGTCCTGATAGGACCGTCGGACATGTGCCGCAAAGTGGATTTGACCTACGAAACATTCCCCAATTTAGAAAACGTGCGCGACGCATTGAAGAAGGCGGCGTTT
This sequence comes from Cryomorphaceae bacterium, assembly GCA_034679985.1. Taxonomy (GTDB): domain Bacteria; phylum Bacteroidota; class Bacteroidia; order Flavobacteriales; family Schleiferiaceae; genus CAMDTE01. Next base: position 212 of record JAXITR010000082.1, on the reverse strand, counting down.
GAGGAAGGCGTGGGTTATTTTGATACCTACGCGTTCATGGGCGGAGTCGGTTCCATGCGCCGTTGGGTGGAAGAGGTCAATCCTCCATTGGCCGGGCCAGACTACATTCACTTTACCCCTAGAGGCGCCCGCAAAGCTGGAGAGGGAATCCTTCGAGCCTTGGAGGCACAATTGCAAAACGACGGTGTTGATGCCCCGCTTTAGTTCCCACT
>JAXITR010000081.1:0-2001 GCA_034679985.1 Cryomorphaceae bacterium | reverse complement strand
TGGTTTGGGCCGAGGAAACGTACAAAGAATCCGAAGAATACAAACGCGAATTGCGCGCCGAGGGCGAACGCGTTTCGTTTGATTACGATGGCACGTTGACCACGGACGAGGGCAAAGAGTATTTGCAAAAGGAATTGGAATCCGGTTCCGAAGTTTACATTATTTCCGCCCGCAACGATGACGCCGAATTGATCGCGTTCGGTGAGGAATACGGAATTCCCGCATCGCGCATTTTCGCGACGGGGTCTAACGAGAAAAAAATTGAAAAGGTGAACGAATTGAACATTGTTCGTCATTACGAAAACAACGACGACGTGTTGGCCGAAATCGGCGGCGTCGGCGTTAAGGTAGGGACGGACGCACGGGCAATGCCCGACGACCTCGAATTAGGCGATTTCGTGCGTTGGAATTCGTCAAACGGGTTCGCGTATGGTCGCGTCATTGAAATCGCAATGGATGGCGAATTAGAGGCCGATTCGGGCTTTGTGGTAACGGGTACCCCCGACGACCCCGCCGCAAAAATCCGTGTGTACGAATTCGACACCGAAATCGAGGCATACGTCGAACAACAACCGCCGTTGAACGTGGTGCATCGTTTTTCCACATTGGAGGAATACGACGCCGACGTTCGCAAAAACGTTCCCATCATGGAACGCCGTACCACAACCCAACGCGCCGACGTTATGGGTCAAACGATTCGCGGTTATGCGGCCGTATTCAATTCGCCGTCCGAGGATTTGGGCGGGTTCATTGAATACATCGCACCGGGAGCGTTCGACGACGTCATGAACGACGACGTTCGCGGGTTCTACAACCACGATTGGAACTACTTACTTGGTCGGGTTTCGTCGGGTACGTTGCGCCTTTCGGTCGACGAAAAGGGTTTAATGTACGAAATCGATTTGCCGAACACGACATACGCCAACGATTTGGCCGAATTGATGCGCCGCGGTGACGTCAATCAATCGTCGTTCGCATTTATGATCGAATCCGACAAATGGGAAATCAAAAACAAACAAAACGTTCGTACAATCACGAAGGTTTCGCGTTTGATTGACGTTGCGCCCGTTGTGATTCCCGCCTACCCCGCCGCCACATCGCAATTGGTGTCGCGCGCATTAAACGTTGACGAAGTTGTCGACGTACCACAAACCGAACCAATTGGTTTGGAAAACGAAAACGTGAACGAGGTCGAACGGCCGAATTTGCGCTCTTTAATTCTACGAATTATTAACCTCAATTCATAAATCATGAATTCAATCCAACTGCGCGAAAAGCGCGCCGCGTTGGTCAACGAAATGAATCACATCGTTGCCGCCGCACAAACCGAAGGCCGTTCGCTGAACGCCGAAGAAAACCAAAAGTTCGATGCAATCGAGAACGACGTTCGCTCACTTGGTGAGAGAGTGCCGAGAAAATCGAGCGCGCCGAGCAAATGAAAAAGGAAATTGCCGCTGGACGTGAGGCCCGTGCCGAACAAAAGGAAATCACCAAGCGTGAGGCATTTTCTAAATACCTCCGTCATGGCCTTGCCGGTCTGAACAACGAAGAGCGTTCACTCGTTGAACAACGTGGAACCGACCCACAATTGACGACCCCAGCATCTGCCGGTGGTTACCTCGTTCCCGAAGATTTCTCGTACGCGTTGAGCGTTGCGACGAAGTTCACCGGTGAGGTTGAGCGTCTTGCCCAAGTTCTGAACACCCAAAGTGGCGCGACGTTGCCTTACCCAAAGGTTGACGACACCAGCATCGTTGGTGCTATCTTGAGCGAAGGTTCTGCCGACGTTGTAAGCGACATGACGTTTGCCGCGTTGAACCTTGGTGCCTACACCTACTCGTCTAAAATCGTAAAGGTTTCTTACCAATTGTTGCAAGATGCCGCCTTCGACCTCGACGCATTCCTCGTTGACGCCCTTGGCACGCGTATCGCACGCGGACAAAACGCGCATTTCACCACGGGTGACGGATCAAGCAAGCCAACCGGTATCATCACCGCTGG
>JAXITR010000080.1:0-2149 GCA_034679985.1 Cryomorphaceae bacterium | reverse complement strand
CCAGGTGTCCGCACATGGGAATTAAACAACGCCCGTGTCTGCCCCACACCGAGGGCAAACCATGAACCGCAAAATCGCTTTTCCCTGAAATTCTGATTCACGAGTGATCCACGAAAAGCGCATTGAGTGCCAGAAACAGTATGGCGGGCAAAAAAAAAGCCTCCCGTTAAGGGAGGCTTTGTGCCGTGCGAAAGAAGACCTCTTACAGGGCAGCAACGTGCTTCATTAAAGAAGACTTCAAGTTGCTGGCTTTGTTTTTGTGGATGATGTTGCGCTTCGCAAGCTTGTCCAACATTGCTACGACTTGAGGCAGAAACGCTGCAGCGTCCGCCTTGTCGTTGTTTTCACGAAGACGACGAACCGCATTACGGGTGGTCTTGTGGTAGTACTTGTTGTGCACACGACGCTTTTCGCTTTGGCGGATGCGCTTCAATGCAGATTTATGGTTGGCCATTGTTGTGTTTTTTTTGTTTCAATCGGCTTGTGACCCGTACGGGATTCGAACCCGTGATCTTCTCCGTGAAAGGGAGATGTCCTGAACCGCTAGACGAACGGGCCCTTGAAAGCGGGTGCAAATGTACGCAACGATTCTAAAATTCCAAATCTATCGGAAAGATTTTTTGACATATTTGGGTGGCAGTATCTATAATCTGAGGTAGGAGGGTGTGTCTTCATTGCGAAAGCGTCGATCCGAGTCAGGCGAAGGACGCACTTCGTTTTGAAAAAAGTTTAAATTTCAGGGCCTCGTTGTTTTCTCGAACAAGGCTTTCGGAACGATTTGCGTACGCGTTTAGGATTCGCTAGGCGACCTCTACTAAAAAGAGGAGTCAAATCCCGTGTCTGATTTTTACCTTCTCTCAGGCATCAACTTGGACGAAAACCCAAGGTCTTGGTTGTTCGTTGCTTCAATTGGCCACTGACGTCCAAAAATTGCGCTACGGAAACTTCCTCCAGCCCTTCAAACGGAGCGGCCATCAAGTCAAAGGCCATGGCATACAAAATCGCTTGTTGCACCCATTCCTTCAATAAGGCTTCATCCACAGCTCCTTTGGACAAGGCGCGGGTCAACTTGTCGTGCCCTTCCAACATGGCACGTCCATCCTTATTAACCAGGATACGTCCCAATAAATAACCGGCATCATTGAGTCGATTCATCCGGAAAGAGTCTGCCAAGAAATTGTATACGTGGATCATTCCAAAATAGGCGAACAATGGATCCGATTTGGCCTCCGGCAGCTTGCGCAAGGGATGGTCCGGGGGCAGCGCAAAGGCATTCGTGTGCACTTGAAAAACGAGTGCGTCGCCGGAAAATCGAATTTCAGCTTCAAACTCTCCTCGGTCAAAAAACTCCACCACCACGTGCCGGTCAATGTCGCAAACGGCCGCATTCAACTCTGCAGCAAGTTGAATGAGCACTCCCTTCAGCCGCGCAAACGTACTCAGAACGTTCCGATGCACCTGTTGCTTGGTGCTGGATTTGGTGGACAAAACCTCAATAATTCGATCCGACGGATTCTTTGCCATACGTAATGTGGCCAAAAGCCTTAAAAAATTGGGGATGATGGTAACTAATTGAGCCAATTTAACGAACAAAGCCCAGACTTTAGATGACCTGGGCTTTGAATCATGTGCATTTGAAGCGATTGATCAGTAGGCACGTGCGAAGGCCACGCGTCGGCTTGACGGGTTGCCCGTCAAGATGCACGCACCAACCTCTTCCGGCGAATCCAAGGGAATGCAACGGATGGTCCCTTTCGTGCGCTCCTTAATCTTCTCCTCCGTTTCGGGTGTTCCGTCCCAATGAGCCATTACGAATCCGCCCGCGTCCAGTGCCTCTTCGAATGCTTCCCACGTATCGACGGATTTTGTGGTGGAATTGCGGTACGCAACAGCCTTCGCGAACAGATTAGCTTGGATTTCCTCCAGCAAAACCGATACCGTAGCCGCTAATCCTTCCATAGGCAAGGATTCTTTACTGAGCGTATCCCGTCGAGCCACTTCCACCACCCCATTGGCCACATCGCGCGGGCCGATGGCAATGCGGACGGGGACCCCCTTCAACTCGTACTCGTTGAACTTCCAGCCCGGTTTATGCGTGTCCCTGCCGTCGTACTTAACGCGAATACCCGCAGTACGCAGCTGTGCTTGG
>JAXITR010000079.1:0-2167 GCA_034679985.1 Cryomorphaceae bacterium | reverse complement strand
CTTGTCCCTGACTCGCGGCGAAGGAGGTCAAAACTTGATGGGTGCGGACGTTGGGAAACCATTGGGTTACATTCGGGAGCATGAATTGCTTGCTGCACGCTACGTGGACGGCGCAAAGCAGGCGTTTGGGTCGTGTGCCGATTTTGGATACAGCAAAACCGATACAGAAACGTGGAGCAAGTGGGACCGGGAACAAGTACTTGCGGAAACCGTTCAATGGCTTCGTTCCCAAAGACCCCACGTAGTGGTCACTCGCTTCTCCCCGGTGCCCGGCAATACACACGGCCACCATACGGCATCCGCACAAATGGCCGTTTGGGCGTCGGACAGTGCTGCCTCTGGAACGTACCGGAAGGACTTGGGCCCTGCTTGGGAAGTGGAACGGGTGGTGTGGAATACATCCAGCTGGTTTTTTTCGTCGGGCGGTTTCGACACCACAAATCTGCGCTGGATTGATTTGGGCGAATGGGATCCCGAAGTAGGCGAATCGTATGGTGAACTGTCCGCTCGAAGCCGAAGCATGCACAAGAGCCAGGGATTTGGAGCCGCCGCCACGCGCGGTTTCCAGAAGGAGTATTTTTCGCTATTGCGCGGTTCTTGGTCCCATCCAACCGACCCTTTTGATGGAAAAGGAATAACTCCGTCGGTTCAATCGGTGGGTGGATTGCTGGACGATTGCGAAAGGTTCATTCGTTTGAAGCAAACGGAGAAAGCCATGACGATTGCGGAAAAAGCCTACCAACGTAGATTGCTTCTTCCCGCATCCCTGGAACCCCACGAACAACATCTTTGGTCAACCCTACTGCTGGGATTGTGGGGCGTTCAATTGGAATTGCGCGGCCCTCAATACGCCTGTAGTTGGGAAGATTTGGCACTGGAGTGGCGCTTGTTGGCGCGCGCATCGGGCGTTACCATCCGCGTTCCAGGCGGTTCCAATTGGAAACTAGATCCCAATCATTTGCGAAAGGAATCGATTGCCACTGCCGCAAACGCAAACAGCTGGCCCGTGGTTGTAGAACGTGCAGGCATTCCTTTGGAACTAACCACCCAATCCTATTTTGTGGAGGTTGATCCGATTGAGGGAGAGCGTTACAGCAAAACTTTATTTAAAGATAATTACAATGTTCAATTTCAGTTTGATGAATTAGTCGTAGCAGGACATCAATCGCCTGATGTGCGCGTAGCATTAAGCAGCAACGCCAAGCCAGCGCAAGATTCGGGATGGTTTGTTTGGCGCCTTTCGTACCAATCCGCAGAAGATCCTTTGGATAAGGTAGTATTCACGGATTCTGTCGCACATACCGCAGGTCCCGACAGCAGTTCCCTGACCCTTAATTTACCGCCAGCGCCTCCAGGATTTACGGGTACGGGGACGCTGACCGGCCAATGGAAAACTGCCGCCGGAACGTACGCAAATTCCTGGACGGACTTGGATTACCGACACCTTCCCCGTTTGGGATACGCCACCCCCGTGGAAGCAAAATGGGCCGTTCTCCCCTCTTTGCCATTAAAACGCAAGGTGGGTGTTCTGAATGGATCCGGGGACGCAACGCAACAAGCACTGGAATCCCTGGGGCACGAGGTGGTTCTGTTGAATCCCAGCAATTGTTCCGCTCGTGATTTATCCCACTTGGACGCCGTGGTGGTTGGGGTTCGAGCGGCAAACGTACACAAAATGGAATGGGTTGATTTGGAGAAAAACCTGCTGGAATTTGCCGCGTCGGGAAAAACGGTTGTTGTTCAGTACCAAACAACCGCAGATTTGCCACCTTCCTTCCTGGCTCCGTTGAATTTCAAATTGAGCCGAAACCGAATGACCCAGGAGGAACGTCCCATCACCACCTTGGCGCCCAAGTATCCGGCGGTACTTTTCCCGTATCGTTTGAACGACGCCACCTGGAACGGTTGGGTTCAAGAGCGTTCCCTCTACCACGGTCAATCCCCTTCAGCCGTTTCCATCCTTTCGGGGGCCGACGACGGCGAACAACCTCAAACAGGACTGTTGGAGTGCATCCCCTGGGGCCGTGGTACGGTGGTGTACACCGGTTTGAGCTTGTTTCGGCAGTGGCCCGCGGGAGTTCCCGGGGCCTTCCAAGTATTGGCCAACCTGATTGAGTTGAAGCAGCCATGAGCTCTTTGGATTTTGCGGTCATTGGATTGGCACAGG
>JAXITR010000078.1:0-2234 GCA_034679985.1 Cryomorphaceae bacterium | reverse complement strand
CTTCAAGGCCGAAGCCTCTAAGTTGACGGCGTCTGGTGCGTCGAAGGCAGGCGCCAAATGGCTCGCGCAAGGCACCATTTATCCGGACGTGATTGAATCCGTCAGCGTGAAAGGACCGTCGGCCACCATCAAAAGCCACCACAACGTGGGCGGTTTGCCCGATTTCATGAAGTTGAAGGTGGTGGAACCGTTGCGGATGCTCTTCAAAGACGAGGTTCGCCGCGTGGGAGCCGCCCTGGGCATTGATGCTGCGCTTTTGGGGCGCCATCCCTTCCCGGGCCCCGGTTTGGCCATCCGCATTTTGGGACCCATCACCCGCGAGCGCGTTCGCATCCTTCAAGAAGTGGACGCCTTGTACATCCAAGGTTTGCGCGACGCCGGTTTGTACGACAAAGTTTGGCAGGCTGGAGCGATCTTACTTCCGGTCAAGAGCGTGGGCGTGATGGGCGACGAGCGCACTTACGAGCAAGTAGTGGCCCTGCGCGCCGTGGAGTCTACGGACGGGATGACGGCGGATTGGGTGCATTTGCCCTACACCTTTTTGGCGGACATCTCCAATTCCATCATCAACAAAGTGCGCGGCGTCAACCGCGTGGTCTACGATATTTCCTCCAAGCCACCCGCAACTATCGAATGGGAGTAAACCCCAAAACACCCCAAGTACGTTACCAACAGCGCCTCAAAAGGGCTTTGGGTGTGCTTTATTGGGTTGTTTTATCGCTGGTTGGCTCTGCTGCGGCGCAGGCCCAGACGCCCGTTGTGGCCGTGTGGCTTCCCCTGCAATCCGGCACCTTGGATACCTTGGGAGCTTCCGGCAAGGCCTTGGACAAGACAACCGCCATGACGTGGGAGTTCGCCGCCGGATTTCGGCTGATGGCGGATTCCTTGCATTTGGAGGTGGTCTGGATCGACGAGTTTTCCAAGTCGGTTTTCCGCATCAACGGCCAAACCGTACCGGGGTACCCGGCCTTGGCTGCGGAATTGAATCGCGCCGGCATCCGGATGGTGGTGGGGCCCATGCAATCCAGCGCCTCCGAGCAATTGGCCCAAACGTGGAAAGGCATTGTGGTCAATCCGGTTTCCCGAAGCACCTCCGTGGAGGCCAAAGCCAACCTTTGGGCGGCCACTCCGAGAGATCAGGACGAAGCCTACGGCATGGGCTACGGGTTGGCGGACCTTTGTACCACGTACCAAATTCTCACACCTGTGGAATCCAGCCCCACCGCTGGAAAACCTGCGATGAGGGAGTCCCAGTTTCAAGCGGGTTTTGCTGCACGGAAAAATCAAGCGAGCTTGGAAGTTTCGCCGGTATTCGACTTACCTAAAGTTCCTTGCCGCGTCCTACCGGCAAGTTCAACAGCTAGTATTTTGAAGACCGTAGCGGCCCACCCCGCGGGCAGTCGTTTGGTACTGGTGGGATCCGCCGCCGAATCGCCCTCGTTGGAACCAAGAACCTTTGTTCAAAAAGACGCGGTGTGGTCCGAAATCGAGTCTTGGGATTACGCCAACCCCGATTTACAGCAATGGTCCGGAGCCTACAATCGGCAGTGGAACGCGGAACCCGGTCGTTGGAGCTACCACGGTATGGCCATGGCGCAATGGGTTTCCGCACAAGTTCAATCGGGCGATTGGAATCGTCCGGTACCGTTGGAAACCCCGTTCAAAGCATTTCGTTGGTACCAGCCGGAAGCGACGTCCGGTTTTGCCAATTACGGCGTGCGCTGGGCACGACCTTAACCTTGAAATTCAGCAGTATGTCAACCGCCATCGTCAAGTACACCGGGTCCTACCGAACCGAGTGCATGCACGTTCGTTCCGGAAAAACCGTCGAAACGGATCCGCCCTTGGACAACCAAGGTCTGGGCGAGGCCTTTTCTCCTACGGACTTGCTGGCCACTTCCTTGGGCGCCTGCATGCTCACCATCTTTGCCCAAGCGGCCCAAGCGCGCAGCATCGACATTGGAAATCCGTCTTTGGAAGTCACCAAGGTGATGGCCGCGGAAGGCCCGCGTCGGGTAGCGGAAATCCAGGTGGGCTTCCACATCTACCAAAGCGTGGCGGAGGCGGATCGCGAGGTGTTGGAACGTGCGGCTTTGGCCTGTCCGGTAGCGAAGAGCTTACATCCTGATTTGAAGCAGATTACAACCTTTCATTGGAACTGAACATGGACAATAGAAATTTGATCGACGGTGGAGCTCACTTGGAGCCGGCAGGGGTTTGGTCCGAGTTTGCGG
>JAXITR010000077.1:0-2275 GCA_034679985.1 Cryomorphaceae bacterium | reverse complement strand
GTTTGATTTGGAACGAGTTCGCAACATGGCTGCGGAACGGTGGGACGGACAGAATATTCCCGTGCTTACCGCAGAACGATTGTCCGGGCATCCTGCAAGCGGCGGATTCGATCAAGGAATCATTGCCAACCGCCTTGCTGAAGCTTTTCCTAATGCAATCATTTTGGTGGGTACGCGTGAGGCCGAGGAAGCAAAAACGAGCGTTTACAAACAATTGATTCGAGAGGGTTTTTTGGGACGCGGTTTGCTGTCGTCGGAAGCCACGGACTGGAAGGTTCCGCAAATTCGCGATACGTATTTCCACCACGCCTTGCTTGTACGGCACTACCGCTCCCTTTTTCCAGCGGATCAAGTGGTGGAATTGCCCTATGCAAAATTGCAGGAAAGCCCAAATTATTGGATTGAAGCTATGGAAAAGGCGAGTGGCCAGAAATTTTCCATTGTACTCAGCAATGGCCTCCGAAGACGCATCAATGCTTCGTGGTCCGACCGCCGTACGCGCGTGCAGCGCGTTGCCAATTATTTTGAGAAATCGCCTTTGAATCCGTATCCGATGATTCGTTTGAATAAGCGAATTGCTCGTTTTATTGGGGAAGTAGCGGTTTTGTTTGGCGCCTAATTGGGCTGTGCTTTTCGTCTTGAAACGAACCACGTTGCGCTCTGGATCAACCCGCTCAACGCCACCACCCCCAAGCAACCCAGCGGGTTGTACCACAGAAACGGCCAATCTTGCGTGGTCCACAAAATGAGGACGGCCCCTTCAACCAACAAAACCGACGTAAATACTGCGTTCGATTGGATTTTTGGCAGAAACCATCCCACAACAAAGACGCCAAGAACCGCACCGTATACGAGCGAACCCACGGCATTGACCGCTTCGATCAAGGAACCCAGTCGGTAGGCCAAAAGGGCAAATCCAATGGCATACAAGCCCCAAAAGAAGGTTATCCAACGCAGTCGGTTAGGGCTTGAGTTGGTTTCTTGTACTTGGGCCGATTTGGAGAAGAGGTCCTTCCAATCCCAAGCGGTCGATGAGGTCAAGGCACTCAGTTCCGCACTGGTGCTGGACATGGATGCGGCCAATAAAACGGCAATGAGCAATCCGAGCATTCCGGAAGGGAACGAATTCAAAACGTAGTGCAAGAAAATCAGGTTGGTTTCGCCGCCATCCCCAGTCTTCGCTTTGATCCAGTTCTGCGCTCGTTCTTTATTCGTATTTATTTTATCATTCAAATTGTTTATATCTAAATCATTAGATATATTTAAATCATCATTTTGTTTAATTAAAATTCTCCGTTCGGCCTCCAGTTGTGCATGCTCCGTTTCCCAGCCTTTGAATGCAGCTTGTTCTTCGTTTGTGGCTTTGTTGAGTACGTTTTCAACCAAAGAAGTATTGAAGTGCAAAGGTGTTTCCTGCCGACTGTAGTGCGCATACAGCAAGATGCCCAAAAAGAGAATGCACGCTTGAAGCGGAATTTTTAAGATGCTGTTGAAACGCAATCCCAGGCGACTTTGCCGAATGTCGGAACCGCCCAAATAACGTTGAACCTGACTTTGGTCTGTGCCAAAATAGGAAAGCATCAAAAACGTACCGCCCAACAAACCGCTCCACACCGTGTACGGCGTGTTGGGATCCCATTTAAAGTCCAACCAATCCAGCCGGTGCGTTGCTTCGGCGGGATACAGCCATTGCTCCCAAGTAAGGGCGTCGGGTTTTTCCGACGCCAGAGAATAAGCAGCGTACACCATCCCCAACGTGATGATGCCCATTTGAATTTTTTGGGTCGCAGCAACGGCTCGTGCGCCACCGGTTACGGTGTACAGCAGGACCGTCGCACCAATTCCCACTACGGAAAGCGCCAAGTCCCAGCCCAGTGCGTAGTGAAAAACCAGGGCAGGGGGGTAGATGGTGAGTCCTGCGGCAATTCCGCGGTGTGCCAGGAACAACAAAGAAGCAATTCTGCGGACCCGGCGGTCAAACCGATGCTCCAAAAATTCATAAGCCGTTACCACGCGCAAACGGTAGTACCACGGCAAGGCCCATCGGGAAATGATCCACAAAGCCACCGGCATTCCCAAGTAAAATTGAATGAATCCCACGCCCTGCGAGAACGCCAATCCGGGAGCAGATAAAAAGGTAATGGCACTGGCCTGCGTGGCCATGATGCCAATGCCAACGGAGAACCAAGGCTGCGCTTGGTGCCGCAAAAAGTCCTCTTGGGAAGATCCTTTGCGCAGGATCCACCAGCCTACCCCAAGGATGAGCACCTGTGCC
>JAXITR010000076.1:0-2292 GCA_034679985.1 Cryomorphaceae bacterium | reverse complement strand
CCCTACCCTACGCTTTTCTTATCTCTGTGCGCACCGCCATTTGTTTTTCTCGGTTGGGGGTGGTCTGGGGTTGGGGGGGGCGGCCGCAAGCGGCCGCCAGCAGCAGGAGGGGAAGTACGAATAAGCGCATGCGGAAAGGTACAAAATAGGGCGCGCGGCGTTGCCGCCGCGCGCGGGTTCCACGCCTGCGCGCTCCGGATTAAAACGCCGAAGGCCGCGGCGCAGCCGCGGCCTTCGGCCCAAAAGTGTAAAATTCGGCGCGCCGCAGGTGCGCCTCAAACCCCGCGCATCAGTGCCCCCCGGCAGAGGAACCGTCGAGCGATACGCCCCGACGACGCAGCTCGTTGCCCACCTTCCACGCGTAAAACGCCAGGTAACCGAAGCACAGCACGCCCAAGAGGAAGGAATAGCGGATGCCCAGGTAGTCTTCGTGCGCCAAGGCGCCTTGCGCCAAGCTCACCACACCGCCGCCCATGATCATCATGATCAACGCGTTGGAGGCTTGCGACGTCTTGCTGCCCATGCCGGCGATGGCCAACGTAAAGATGCACGGCCACAAGGTGGAACAGAACAACCCAACAGACAAAAAGGCGTACACGGCCAAGGAACCGTTTGCCAGCATGCCGACCGCCAGGGCGCCCGCGCCCAAGGCGCTGTAAAACAGCAGTTGTTTGGCGGGGTTGCCGTTGGTGGCCCAATCCACCAGAACCAGCAGGGCGACGGCGCCCAAGTAGGGAACGAAGCGAGCGGGGTCGTGCCCACCCAAGTGGTTGACCAGGAAGAACAAGCCAAAAGCCAACGCGGGCAGCGCCCATCGGGCCAACTGGCGTTTCACGCCGTCCAAGCCCAACGCCCCAGAGGAGGAAGTCCACCGACCGATCATCAAGCTGGCCCAGTAGAGCGAAATGTAGGGGGCAATGCCGTCCAGCGTTACGCCGTGGTACTGCTTGAGGTACTCCGGAAGGTTGTCTGCTGTAGCCACTTCAACGCCCACGTAGAGGAAAATGGCGATCATGCCCATCCACACCTGCGGGTAGGAAAATGCGCTTTTGCGGCCCTCTTCCGACGCCGATTCCGCAGCGCTTTCTGCGGTGGGCCGTCCCAGGTCCATGTTCCAAAAAACCAGGGCAAACAAAACAAACAAGGCGCCCAACGCCAAATAGGGAATCTTAACGGCCGTGATGTCCAGCGCCGTTCCGGCGCTGGAGGCCGCGTTGCCAAAAATGGCGTAGCTCACCAAAAGCGGCCCCACGGTGGTGCCCACGTTGTTCACGCCGCCGGCCAAACTCAAGCGCATGGAGCCGGTTTCCGGCGTGCCCAAGGCAATCGCCAGCGGGTTGGCCACGGTTTGCTGCAGACTGAAGCCCAGACCCACCACAATCAAGCCGCTGAGCAGCAGGGGAAAGGAGGCCGATTCCGCGGCTGGTATGAAGAGCAGGGTGCCCAAGGCACTGATGATCAGACCGTACGAAAGGGCGCGCGCGTAGCCCCATCGGCCAATGAGGTCCGTTCCGGCCAGTTTGGAAAGGCCCAAATACCCCAACGATCCGACGGTGTACGCCACGTAAAAGGCGAAGGCAATCATCTGGCTTTGCCACTGTTCCAGGTTCAGTTTGGCCTTGAAGACCGGGATCAAAATGCCGTTGCTGGCCGCCACAAAGCCCCAGAAGAAGAAGACGGAGACCAGGGTGGCCAAAGAGGTTGCTGTTTTGTTCATGGGTGGAAATGTACGTTTTTCGGTCAAACTTTTAGCGCGTCGGTGGGTTAAAAGGACATGTGGCCATTCAAGAAAAAATCGCAATCGGATGTTTTGCGTGCGCGTTACGACGCGTTGATGAAAGAGAGCTTTGATTTGTCCACCCGCGATCGTGCGGCGTCGGATTTGAAACGGGCCGAGGCCGAGGGCGTGATGGACGAGTTGGTGCGTCTGGAGGGCAAGTAAGCGAGCCGGTTTTTTCGAAGATTTTCCCAAACGCTCGACGGTTCTCCGACAGGCGCTTTGCATGCGGCAATTTCTGATGTGTGCTCAAGCAACGCCGGGTGTTGCCCTTTGGCGTGAGCTACCTTTTGGGATTGCCTCCCGCTTGCCTTTCGCCCAAAGCGCAAAAGAAAACCCCTTGGCAGCGCGGAGCTGCGCAAGGGGTTGTTCCACAAACACACACAAAAAAATTTTTTGGGGGTGGGTCCCGCGGGTAGCGGGGGAACCCCGGACGAAACAAAGGCAAAATTAGTATTTTGGAACCCCCAGCCGCGCAGCCGAGCATTGGCGGGCCGGGGGCCAAACCCCCGGGG
>JAXITR010000075.1:0-2310 GCA_034679985.1 Cryomorphaceae bacterium | reverse complement strand
TCAATCCCTATGGCCGACGCCGGGATGCCGCGTTCCAGCAACCAGCCGATCACTTGTTGGCGAACGCGCTCTTCCGGGGTGTTCGGCACCCATTGCTTGCGCAGATCATCCCAAATCGGTTCCACGGTGCAAAGCACGCAAAAAAACGCGGCCAAGCAGTACAATTATTCCGAAATTTGGGCATGATTTGGTGGGAATACGCACACAACTGGGCCGAACGTTGGCCTCAATCCGTTGACCTGCCTGGTATAAATGCGCAAAAGGCGTTGGCGCCCCCGCTCCGCGCCCCGCAAATGACCGCCGTACCGCAACCGGAGCAAGCAAGCAAGCATGCCGCCGTTTTGGTTTTGTTGTTTCCCCAAAACAACCAGCTGCACACGGTGTTGATCGAACGACCCGCGTACGACGGTGTGCATTCCGGTCAAATGGCCTTTCCCGGCGGCGGTTTGGAGGTACACGATGCGGATTGGGTGGCTGCCGCACTGCGAGAAACGCACGAAGAACTGGGGGTTCCGCCCGCGGAACCTGTTGTGCTGGGACCGTTGACCCCGCTGTACATCCCGCCCTCCGGTTACTTTGTACAGCCGATTTTGGCAGCGTTGCCCGCCCCTTGGGCCTGGCAGCCGGACGCGTCGGAAGTGGCGAGTGTTCATGTTTTGCCGCTCCAGGGATTTCGCAAAGAACTGGTGGACTTGCCTCGTGCTGGAGTTGTGCCGGCTTGGGGCGGTGGGCCACAACCCATCTGGGGCGCCTCGGCCATGATTCTGGCGGAGGTCCTTGCTCTGCGGGAATTACGTACCTTCGCATTCCCAAACGAATTCGATTGAAACTACTCAAACGCGACCCCTTTGGCACCCCGTTGTTCCTGAAGCGATTGGTGATTTTCACCTTCGGAATGGTCGTTTGGTACCGCCTCAACAAGGTCAACAAAACGGAAGTCCACGGCGTAGAACATTTGGCGGGATTGCCGGACCGCAACGTTTTGTTCGTCTGCAACCACCAGACGTACTTCATGGACGCAAGTGCCCTATTCCTGGTTTTTAACCATGTGTATTGGGGAATGCCCGGAAAAACCCACGCTTGGTGGCGGATGTGTTTTCCCAAAACCAATCTTTTTTTCGTGGCGGCCAAGGAAACCATGAAAGCCGGTCTTTTGCCGCGTTTGTTGGCACTGGCGGGCTCCATCAGCATCAAACGTACGTGGCGGGCGGCCGGTAAAACCGTGGACCGCGGCGTGGATCCCCGGGACATTGAGAATATCCGCAAGGCCATCCAGTACGGCTGGGTCATCACGTTCCCCCAAGGAACCACCAAACCCTTTGCCCCCGGGCGGCGCGGCACGGCGCACATCATCAAAGACACGCAACCCATTGTGGTCCCGGTGGTGCTCGACGGTTTTCGCCGAGCATTTGACAAGAAAGGGTTGTACCTGAAAAAACGAAATACCACGTTATCTTTAACGTTCAAAAAGCCGTTGGAACTCCACCCGGACGAAGACGTTCAGGCCCTGTTGGACCGCATCATGGATGCCATTGAACAAAGCCCAGCGTACCGTCCCAAAAACCAGATTGCCGAATGAAATTACGTTCCTTATTGACCTTATTTACAGCAGCGGTACTGTCCGCGGGCTGTGTGGACACCATCGTGGATCCCAACGAAAAGATGGAAGACCGCAACATTGTGTTGAAGGTTTTCTCCTATTTTGAGAATGAGCTCCTTTCGTCTGATTCGTTGTACACGATCGGCCAGGCGGAAGTTAAGTTTACCGACATACGCTTTTTGTATTCCGGCTACACCTTCGTAAGTACCTCCGGGGACACCGTTCACGCGGATACCACGGTTACCCTACACGCTTTTGGAACCAACGAGGCGTATTTGGCCAAAATGCCTGCAGGCGCCTACAACGGGTCGCATTTTTTCACCCTTGGAGTAGATACCAACAACGCCAAAATCGCACCGGGGCAGTTCCCTGAGGATCATCCGTTGCGCGACGGCGTGCTCTACCGAGGAGCCGGCAAAGGCTACAACCACATGTACTTCACTGGGGTCATGCGCAAAACGGGAGATACCTTGGCACCCACCAAACCGTTCACTTTAGTGGTGGCAACCCCGGCCTTAAACACCAAATTTGAGCGCAAAATGGGCTTCTCCATAGGCGGCAATCGAACCTGCAACATCAACGTCGTTTTGAACATTGATCGTCTTTTGCAAGGAATCGACCCCTGGCAAACGCCCCTAATTGAGTCAGACCCCACCAAGCCGGGTGATTTTGCCGAAGCGGTTAAAATCAAGCAGAATTTAGTACCCGCC
>JAXITR010000074.1:0-2428 GCA_034679985.1 Cryomorphaceae bacterium | reverse complement strand
GTGGGTTGGATTTTGGTAGGCTTTTGGATGGCCCGATTGCGCGTCCGCCTGCAAAACCTCCGCCAACCGCTGGACCTCCTCTAATCCCAACAAACAAGAACCATGAACACTTTTCTACAAACCTCTGTTGAAATGGCAGACGCCTTCCGTGCCGACGGCAAAATCTGGGTGGTCGTGGGTGTAATTGCCCTCGTATTCGTTGTCTTGGCCGGGTATTTGCTGTGGATGGACCGTCGATTGAGCGCGCTCGAAAAATCCAAAAAATGAAAAGAAACCACCTCCTGGGTTTGATCGTTTTGGCCGTTTTGGCCGGTGTCTTTTTGGCCACCTTCCAGGACGCCAGCACCTACCAAACCTTCCCCACGGCGGAAGGTCAAATGGGCGAAGAATGCGTGGTCATTGGAACCTTGGATCTGAACGATTCGATTGTGTTCAACAAGGACAAAATGTTGCTGCGGTTCACCGCGGTGGACAAGGACGGAAATTCCCGGACGGTGTACTACAACAAGCCCAAACCCACGGATTTTGAACGGTCGGAGGAAATAACCCTCACCGGATTTGCCACGGACACGGCGTTTGTGACCACGAACATCCTGATGAAGTGCCCGTCTAAATACAAGGAGAAAGAAAAATTGCAACAATCATGAGCTACGTAGGCGAACATACTTGGGCCGGTGACTTGGGCCGACTGCTGGTGGCCCTTTCCTTTGTGTGGGCCACTTTTTCGTCCGTGGCGTATGCCCTGCACCTGCGTCGGCCGCAGTCTGGCTGGTTGGCAACGGCCCGTTGGAGCTTTAGACTCCACGCCTTGGCCGTAGTGGGCATCGTGGCCGTTCTGTTTGTGGCCATTTGGAACCATTGGTTTGAATTTGACTACGTGTGGCGGCACAGTTCCACGGACCTCCCCCTTCGCTACATCTTCTCCTGTTTTTGGGAAGGACAAGAAGGCAGTTTTCTGCTGTGGACCTTTTGGCAGGCCGTCTTGGGCTGGATCTTGATCCACAAATCCCGCGAATGGGAAGCAGGAGTCATGCTCACCGTGTCAGCGGTTCAGGCGTTTTTATCCTCCATGCTGTTGGGTGTGTACGCGTTCGGCATCAAATTGGGTTCCAGTCCTTTTGTGTTGATTCGGGACTTGCCGGAAAACTTGGGCTTGCCGTGGACGCAAATGGCGGATTACCTGACGTCCTTTCCGGCGTTTCAGGAAGGCAACGGCCTGAATCCCTTGCTGCAAAATTGGTGGATGACCATCCACCCCCCCACCCTGTTTTTGGGTTTTGCGTTGACGGTGGTTCCCTTCGCCTATGCGGTTGCCGGTTTGTTGACCAAACGGTATTCCGACTGGGTGAAACCGGCCCTCTCCTGGACGTTTGCAGGCGTTGCCGTTTTAGGCGTAGGTATTTTGATGGGCGGTGCTTGGGCGTACGAAGCACTGAGTTTTGGTGGTTTCTGGGCTTGGGATCCCGTGGAAAATGCCTCCCTGGTACCTTGGTTGACCCTGGTAGCCGCCGGCCACTTGATGATGGTGGAAAAGCACAAGCATTCCGCTACGGGGATTACCCTGTTCATGGCGTTGTTCACCTTTTGGTTGGTCCTCTATTCCACCTTCCTCACGCGCTCCGGGGTCTTGGGCGATTCCTCCGTCCACTCGTTTGTGGATTTAGGACTCAGCGGTCAGTTGTTGGTGTACCTTTTGTTTTTCGTGGTCGGAACGGCTGCATTGCTCGCGATTCGATGGAAGTCGTTTCCCAAAAACGCCACCGACGAATTGTTGGGTTCGCGCGAGTTTTGGATGTTCATTGGCTCCATAACCCTGCTGCTGTCTGCCCTCCAAATCGCCTTCTCCACCTCCCTGCCGGTCTTCAATAAATTGATTGGACCCGACGGCTGGATTCCTCTGCTGAGCGATGCTCTAGCTCCTCCCACCAACGCCAACGAACACTACAACCGGCTGCAAATGCCGTTTGCCATTGTGGTGTCTGTATTGATGGCCGTAGGGCCCTTTTTGGTTTGGCGCTCCAACAGTCCCTTGTTTTGGAAGCGCATTTTGCCGGCGGCAGCGGCGTCTTTGGTTGTGGGCGGCCTGATCGCCTGGGGCTTGACCCTGACGCATCCGGTGCACGTAGTGCTCTTGGTGGTCTCGCTTTTTGCGGCTTTGGCCAACGTGGACCTTTGGCTGCGCCTCTGGCGCGGCAATTCGCGTCATTTGGGCATGACCACGGCCCACGTAGGCTTTGCCTTGGTGCTTTTGGGTTCCTTGATCTCTCAGGGGAAGAAAGAGTTTTTGAGCGTCAACAAATCCTTCATCCACAAGGATTTTCCAGCCAACGAAAACACCGTGCTGGAACTCAAGGATACGGTGAGTATGGTTCCCTACTGGGTCACCTGGACGGGCGAACGTCGAGAAGGCCAAAACCACTACTACGAC
>JAXITR010000073.1:0-2767 GCA_034679985.1 Cryomorphaceae bacterium | reverse complement strand
TGCTGTTGAAACAAAAGGGCGGCCTCGCAAGAGGCCGCCCCGTTTTCGTGTTTGTGCACACAATGTGCGCACTCCAAAGGTTTACCCAAGCATTTTCAAAAAGGCAATTTCCTTTTCATTCAAGAGTCGGTATTGACCGCGCGCTAGGTTCTTTTTGGTAATGGGACCAAATTGAACACGGTCCAGTCGTACCACTTCGTAGCCCAAATGTTCGAACATGCGGCGCACAATGCGGTTGCGGCCGCTGTGCAAGGAAACGCCAATTTCGCGAGCGTCCTGTGCGTCAACTTGGTTGATTTCGTCGGGCTTGATGGGGCCGTCTTCCAATTGAATTCCTTGAGCCAGTTCCGCAAAATGGGCCTTACTCAAGGGTTTGTCCAGGGAAACAGAGTAGATTTTTTTAGCTCCGTGGCTGGGGTGGGTCAATTTCTTGGCCATATCGCCGTCGTTGGTAAACAACAAAACGCCGGTAGTGGCGCGATCCAATCGGCCAACGGGGTAAATGCGTTCGCGGCAAGCACCACGAATCAATTCCATCACGGTTTTACGTGCTTTTTCGTCGTCCATGGACGTGATGAAACCCTTCGGTTTGTTCAGGACGAGGTACATTTTCTTTTCGGATTTCAAAACCTCGCCAGCGTAGCGAACTTCGTCGGAGGGCATTACTTTGTGACCCATTTCCAAAACAACTTGTCCGTTCACCATGACCATGCCGTCTGCAATGAGTTTGTCTGCATCACGACGCGAGCAAACTCCAGCGCGTGCTAGGAATCGGTTCAGACGAATCGCTCCGTCGGTTAAGCCATGCGTTTCTGCCGTTTTCACGGTTGGTGCGTGCCAACGCTTGGCGGGGTTTCCGGTTACCGGACGTCCGCCTTTATAGGCACTTTGCGGCTTGGTGTATGCGGAGTTTCGACGTTCCGTGCCGTAATCGCCTCGATCTTCCCGGTTGTACGGGCGATCTTCGCGGCTGTAAGGACGGTCCTCGCGATTGAAAGGACGCGCTTCTTGGTTGAAAGGACGGTCTTCGCGCGGGCGATCGTTGGAGTAAGGACGCGGAGCGCGGTCCTCGCGCGGGCGGTCTTCGCGGTTGAAAGGACGGTCTTCGCGGTTGTAGGGACGCGCGTCTTTGTTGAACGGACGATCTTCACGCGGCCCGTCGTTGCGCGGTGCGCGGTCTGGACGCTCTTCACGGTTGAAAGGACGGTCCTCGCGGTTGAAAGGACGTCCGCCTCTGTCGTTCGAACGGTCGTTGCGCGGCCCGCGATCGTTGGAGTACGGGCGTGGTGCGCGTTCTTCACGCGGCCCGTCGTTGCGCGGTGCGCGGTCTGGACGCTCTTCGCGGTTGTACGGACGCTCTTCGCGGTTGAAAGGACGGTCCTCACGGTTGAAAGGACGCGCATCTTGGTTGAAAGGACGTCCGCCTCTGTCGTTCGAACGGTCGTTGCGCGGACCGCGATCGTTGGAGTACGGGCGTGGTGCGCGTTCATCACGCGAGCGATCGTTGCGCGACCCTTCATTGCGTGGCCCACGATCGGGTCGATCAGCAGAAGCCTCTGTGCGTGGTGCGTACGGTTTGGGTTTTGGTTTCCCTTTGAGGGGTCTTCCTGCCGGTGATAATTTGGCGGGTTTAGAACCAGTAGGTTTGGAGCCAGAAGGCCTAGAGCCGGTGGACTTGGAGCCGCTTCCGGTTTTTTTGAAATTAGCGCCCTCGCGGCGCGGTTCGTTGGTTTTCATACCGATGGAAAAGAGAAAGCACCGGGGTGCTTTCGGGTTTAAAGATCAAACGCGTTGTGCGTCGGACTTTTTTTGAAAGAAGAGCCAGCGGTTTATCGATGGTTTGAGCAACCAAAGGACCACTGTGGCTCCGCAGATGATGGTGAAAAAAATGTTTTTGACGATGAATAAGACGAAGTGCAAAAAGAAGTAAACTCCTTGATCAAACAAAATCATGAGGGCCAACCGCATCAAGATGAAGGACAGAACAAAGAAGAAAACAAACTCCAAAAAGGGGCGTTTTTCATCGTAAAACATTTGCAAAGGGGCCGTCCAGTTCATGTGCGTTATACTCTGCAAAGGTACGAAGGATGTTTTACCTTTGGCGCTGTGCGCAAATGCTTTCCGCTTCTGTTGATCTTGCTCGTCGTTCTGCGGCTGGGAGCACAACCGGTTTGCGTCAAACCCGAACGCATTCCGGCCATTCGCTTCGCCCTGCAAGTGCCCGATGAAAGTGCGGTGGATCGCAAGGGGCCGTGGCTACTGAGCGAGCCGGTTGCGTTGAAATACGGACTTTTGTTGAAAGGGCCCGTGGACGAACGATTGGACAGTTCCTGCGCACAGTTCGCGGCGGAAGCCCAATGGAAAAAAGCCTTATTGGTTTATCAGGACTCTGTTTTGGCGGATATTGCATTGGCGGTCTCTCCAGCTTATGCGGTCCGCGTGGCCAAAAGATGGCGTTTGGATTCCTGCGAACGAGAACGTGATTTGAACCGAATTCGTCAAGCGGAAATCAGTAAAGAGTGGATGGCCCAATCGGGGTGGGCGCGGTACAGGTCGCTATCGGGGCTGACCATTTCTGGTTCAACCCACAGGCCGAAATCCATACCCAGGGCGTTGACCCGCTCGATGAGCGGTTGCAGGCCACGGGGAAATTTGGATTCGTCGGGCCACCAATCCCCCAGCCCGGAATGGTCGTTTTTCCGCCCGTGGAACCAGCCATCGTCCATGACGAAAAGCTCTACGCCCATGTTCGCGGCGATCTCAGCGA
>JAXITR010000072.1:0-2970 GCA_034679985.1 Cryomorphaceae bacterium | reverse complement strand
GGCGGTAGTTCGTCGATCACCTTTAATCCATAAAATAAAGGATTGACGGGATGTTCGGAAAGCGTTTCGCGCCATTCAAAATGAACGTGTGGTCCTGCAGAACCTCCTGAATTTCCGCTGGTTGCGATGCGATCTCCCCCGCGAACCGAAAGCAATCCGGGAGGGAGGAGGGTGTCCAATTCCCAAAATCCACATTTTTTTTGCGCTTCCTCAACCCACAAACGCAAGGGACCGTCGTACCGATCCAAGTGCCCATAGACCGAAGTGAAACCACTGGGGTGATCCAAATAAACCGCCAAGCCATAACCCACGGGCGAAACTTTGACCCTGCTTACAAAGCCGTCGTTCACCGCATAGACCGGTTTGCCAATCTCTTCGTTCGTGCGCAAGTCTACCCCGGCGTGAAAATGATTGTTTCTCAATTCGCCAAACGTTCCCGAGACATAGAGCGGTGGGTCCAAGGGCGGGTAAGCAATGGGCAGATTTTCAACCCTTTGGCCGAAGACGGAGCCGGTAAATCCGACAAGATTTAAAAAGAGCCAAAAGCGAGCATTCACAAGGCGTAAGGTACGCACAAGATTTGCTATCTTTGTGAAATTCGAACTCGAATCATGGCTCAATCCGACTCACTTTCGCAATCTGTTCTGAAGCAAATGGATACGCTTCTGGAGCGCTATCAGTTTGCGGTAGTGGAGTCTGAACGCTTGGCTTCTTTGGTGGCGGAGACCGAATCGCGCTTGGCGCAGATGACGGCGGATGTACTTGCCTTAGAAGCAGAGAACGAACGGTTGCGTTTGGCCCAAGGTATCAACGGTGCTCCGGAAGAGCGCGCTGTGCTCAAGGCTAAAATCAACGAATGGGTGCGGGAAATCAACACGTGCTTGGCACGGCTGAATGCTTAATCGTTTGCATCTCGTGGAAGACCAGTTAAAAATAAAAGTGAACATCGCCCAACGCGTTTATCCGTTGACCATTGCACGCAATGAAGAGGAACGGGTACGCAAGGCGGTGGCACTCATTCAAGACGCAGTAACGCGGTTTGAAGAAAAATATGCGGTTCAGGACAAGCAAGATGCTTTGGCCATGTGTGCATTGCAAATGACCAACCAGGTTTTGGCGTTGCGTGCAGGCGAACAAGATTCGGAATCCGACGCCGCAAATACACTGGAAATCCTGAGCAGTCGATTGGCAGAAGCTTTGCGCTGAGCCAAAACGTTTCCGCACCGGTTGCATTGCTAAACCGAACAGTCACGTCTAAAGGAGGTGTCTGTCGGCCGCCTAAAGCATGCCTGAACTCTTCAGGAAGCTTGAATCGGCAGAGACGCTTCCCCGCTTGTCTCTCCGCGGTTTAGACAACTCGCCGGTGCGGTTTTTTTTAACCTCAATCGACTGCCTTCTCATGGTTGCATTGTATATTTTAGTAGGATTGGTGTTGGGCGGAGCCGGTGGTTTCGTTGCCGCACAAAAAATGGCTCAACGCAAAGGCGAAGGCATTTTGGAAAAGGCCACGCAAGAGGCCGAAGCCATCAAGCGGGACAAAATGCTTCAAGCAAAAGAGCGCTTTTTGGAACTCAAAGAGAACCACGAAAAGGAAGTTCGTCAGCGCGAAGTGAAAATCAACGAGGCGTCGAGCCGTTTGCGCGATTCCCAAAATGATTTTAACCGCCAACAGGAGGAAGTTCGCCGGGCGGAAAAGGAAGTCAAGCGTTTGGAAGAAACCCTTCAGCGACGTTTGGAAGCCAACGAAAAGCGCGCGGAAGATTTGGAAAAAATGCACCGCCAACAAGTTGAAAAGCTGGAGTCGCTTTCTGGAATGACGGCGGAAGACGCCAAAACCCAAATGATGGAAGCTATGCGCGCAGAAGCACGCACGGAAGCGGCATCGTTTGTTCAGAACACCTTGGAAGAAGCCAAGTTGACGGCCAACAACGAAGCACGCAAGGTGGTTATTCAAACCATTCAGCGCATCGCTACCGAACAAGCCTCGGAGAACGCGGTGAGTGTGTTCCACATCGACAACGACGACGTCAAAGGACGCATCATTGGTCGCGAAGGACGAAACATTCGCGCACTGGAGGAAGCCACGGGCGTTCAGATTATTGTGGACGACACCCCCGAAGCCATCATTCTCTCGTGCTTTGATTCCGTTCGCCGTGAAATCGCTCGGTTGTCTTTGCACCGTTTGGTCCAGGACGGCCGGATTCATCCCGCGCGCATTGAAGAAGTGGTGGAAAAGACCCGCAAGCAGATTGAGGACGAGATTGTGGAGTTGGGCAAGCGCACCACCATTGAATTGGGCATTCACGGACTGCATCCGGAGCTCATCCGCATGGTGGGCCGCATGAAGTACCGCAGTTCGTACGGTCAGAATCTACTGCAACACTCACGCGAAGTAGCCAAGCTATCGGCAGTAATGGCGAGCGAGTTGGGTCTGAATCCCAAAGTGGCCAAGCGTGCCGGTCTGCTGCACGACATCGGCAAGGTTCCTTTTGAGGAAACCGATGTGCCGCACGCGCTTTTGGGCATGCAAATGGCGGAGAAGTACGGCGAGAAGCCAGACGTTTGCAATGCCATCGGTGCGCACCACGACGAAATCGAAATGACTTCGTTAATTTCCCCCATTGTTCAGGTCTGCGACGCCATCAGCGGCGCCCGCCCAGGGGCTCGCCGGATGCAAGCCGAATCCTACATGCAGCGCCTCAAGGATTTGGAGGAAGCGGCCATGGGCTTCAAGGGCGTCAGCAAGGCATTTGCCATTCACGCGGGCCGCGAGCTGAGGGTCATGGTTGAGTCTGATCGCGTCAGCGATGCGGAAGCTTCGTCGATTGCCTTTGACATTTCGCAGAAGATTCAGAACGAAATGACCTATCCGGGCCAGGTTCGGGTAACGGTCATTCGCGAGATGCGCGCGGTGAGTGTGGCCACGTAAGCGCGACGTAGGTTCCACAAAAAAGCCGCCCCCAGGGGGCG
>JAXITR010000071.1:0-3319 GCA_034679985.1 Cryomorphaceae bacterium | reverse complement strand
GCCAAAGGCACGTGCTAACTCCAGTGCTTGCGGGTCGTCTTTGGCGTAGCGGATTTGGGGGTAGTTGGTTCTGCTCGCTCCCCCCGTGTGGAAGTCGATGCCAAAATCAACCAGCGGCAGAATCTTGGTGTTCAAGGTGTGTGCCACCAAGGATGCCAACGAGCCGTCGGGCGTACCGGGGAAGCTGCGGTTCACGTCTTTTCCGTCGGGCACGTCCCGGGAAAAGAAGAGGAAGCCGTACACGTTGATGATGGGGATGGCCAGAACGGTTCCGCACTCCAAATTGGACAACATTTTTCCGGCCAAGGCCCGTCGAACGATTTCCACGCCGTTGACTTCATCCCCGTGTAAACCGCCGCTCAAAAGGACGGTAGGACCTTCTTTGGCACTGTGAAAAACGTGAACGGGCAAGGGGATTTCAACCCCAGAGGTCAAACGAGCAATGGGCAGGTGCACCACCTTGTAGGTGCCCGCAGGGACCACCACTTGGTCCAATACCAAGGGTTTGCGTTCGGTCATCGGCCCAAATAAGTATCCGGACGCAAGGCCCTCAGTTCGGATTTTACGTCGTCGGAAACGGCCAATTCTCGGATGAATTCTGAAATGGAGGCTTCCGTGATGGCTGTGTGGGTGCGCGTGAGTGCTTTCAAAGCCTCGTACGGCTTGGGGTAACCTTCCCGGCGCAGAATGGTTTGGATGCCTTCCGCCACCACGGCCCACTGCTGATCCAAGTCGCGGCGGATTTGCTCTTCGTTCACCACCAGCTTCTTCCAGCCGCGCTGCAGGTTACGCATCGCCAAAACGGTATGGCCCAAAGGAACTCCAACGTTGCGGAGTACCGTGGAGTCCGTCAAGTCGCGCTGCAAACGGCTGATGGGCAATTTGGCGCTCAAATGCTCCAAAAGGGCGTTGGCCAAGCCCAGGTTGCCTTCGGCATTTTCAAAATCAATGGGGTTGACTTTGTGCGGCATGGCACTGGATCCCACTTCACCCGGCTGGATTTTTTGCTTGAAATAATCCATGGATACGTAGGTCCAAACGTCGCGGCACAAGTCAATCAAGATGGTGTTGATGCGCTTCAGGTTGTCGAAGTAGGCCGCCAGATGGTCGTAGTGCTCGATTTGCGTGGTGGGGAAGGAGCGGTGCAGCCCCAGGGTTTCCGCGACGAACTGGTCCGCAAACGCGTGCCAATCCTGATTTGGGTAAGCAGCGTAGTGGGCGTTGAAATTGCCCGTTGCGCCGCCGAATTTGGCGCCAAAGGGAATGCTCGCCAAGAGCACGCGTTGTTGGTGAATCCGGGCCTCAAACACGCCAATTTCCTTGCCCAAACGGGTAGGGGAAGCGGGCTGGCCGTGGGTGCGCGCCAACAACGGAATGGAGCTCCAGGCAGCGGCGGCATCGGCCAAAAGATTCACCACCTCGTCCAACAACGGGAGGTAGACCTGCTGGTGGAAATCCTTCAGCGAAATAGGAAATGCCGTGTTGTTGATGTCTTGAGAAGTCAAGCCAAAATGCACGAACTCCAAAGCGTCGTCCAAGCCCAAAGCCGTGAGTTTGTCCTTCAAAAAGTACTCCACGGCCTTGACGTCGTGGTTGGTGACGCGTTCTACCGACTTGATGTGGAGCGCATCCTCTTCCGAAAAGTGCTCTACGGCATGCCGCAGTTTTTCGGCCTTTTCCGGGGTCAAGCCAACCAGCGCCGGCAGGCCCAAATCCTTCAATGCCAGGAGGTACTCCACCTCCACGTGGAGTCGGTACCGAATCAAAGCAAATTCAGAAAAATAAGGCGAAAGGGATTGGGCAACGGAGGACTACCGGCCGTCCAGAGGAGATAATGCGTGCAGCGCTGCGTCCATAGTGGGCTTCAAAGCGCAAAGGTACGGCTTTCCCGCGGGTTGGAAAATCAGTCCACAGACACCAAAAGGCCTTTCAGATAGGCCCCTTCCGGAAAACCAGCCACCACCGGATGGTCCACCGGTTGACCCAGAGTTTCCACCAGTCGGATTTCCCGACCCACCTCGTAGGCCGCGGCCCGGACGGCGTCCGTGAACTGCGAAACGGGCACGTTTTGGGAGCAACTGAAGGTGAACAGCAGTCCGCCGGTCGGCATGCGCTCCAGGGCCATGGCGTTCAAACGTTTGTAGGCCATCATGGCATTGTGGCTGCTGGACTTGC
Source organism: Cryomorphaceae bacterium (assembly GCA_034679985.1). GTDB lineage: Bacteria > Bacteroidota > Bacteroidia > Flavobacteriales > Schleiferiaceae > CAMDTE01. The sequence continues at coordinate 1,144 of JAXITR010000071.1, read as the reverse complement.
GTTTGGCAAAAGCAGGCGGGTCCAACACCACCAATTCCGCATCGGTGGGCAGTTCTTTGAGGTAGTCAAAGGCATCGCTCACCACGGAGCGGTGTCGGTCTGCCCAACCATTTTGCGCCGCGTGTGCATCTGCCAGCGCACAAGCGCGTGCGGAAGAATCCACAGACAGGACCTCCCGGGCCCCGCCTTGAAGCGCAGCCAAGGAAAAACCACCGGTGTACGAAAACAAGTTGACCACCTTTTTGCCCGCAGACAAACGGCCTACGTGCGCTCGGTGGTCCCGTTGATCCAAAAAGAAGCCGGTCTTTTGGCCTGCTTCCACGTCTGAGGTGTAGGAAATGCCGTTCTCCAAAAAGTGCACGCTGGATTGCGGCGTGCCGTCCCAACCTTGATCTTGAACAAAAACCGACAGGTCCGGATTGTCCAGCGCAGCGCGCAACGCCGCAACCACGAGCGGAACGTCTTTGCGCATGCCTTCCGTGTGGCATTGAACCACCACGGCGGAACCGTATTGGTCCACGATCAAACCGGGTAAGCTGTCGCCCTCGCCAAAAATCAATCGAAATCCTGTGGTGTGTTGCGCCAACCCCAAGCCCCAGGACCGTCGGTAGGCCACGGCCCGACGAATGCGTTCTTCGTAAAACGAGCCGGGGTCGGTCACGTGTTCGCCAAAAGCCAAAACCTTCAGGGCAATGTTGGCTCCGGTAGCTTGAGCGTGTGCCGTAGCTAAAGGTTGCGTTCCGTCGGACGAAAAAACGTGCACCCAAGACCCCTCCAAGGGCAAGGGAGTAGCGCGGTGCAAGGCACCGGAAAAAATCCACGGGTGGCGTCGGCTCAAAGCCTGATCGCGGCCCGGCGCTAAGCGAACGGAAGCAATTTTCATGGGGCAAAGGTAGGGAGTTCCTGCAGGGCCTCCATTCCCGCGGGCAAATCCGGCCGATGCCGGAACAAAATCCACTGCACCCCGTTGGTGGCCAGTGCCAAAGGACAGTTCAGCGCGTGGCGGTAGGAGAACACTTGGTCGTATACTTTTTGGTTCAGCCGCACGTTCGGCGCCTTGCATTCCACCACCAGCCAGGGCAAACCGCTCTTAAATACCAATAAGTCAAATCGTTTCAAACGTCCGTAAACGCTAACTTTTTTC
>JAXITR010000070.1:0-3467 GCA_034679985.1 Cryomorphaceae bacterium | reverse complement strand
GTTCCAAATGGTATTCGTCGGAAATTAATACTTGCCGGGCTTTGGAGCCTTCAAACGGCCCAATGATGCCCGCAGCTTCCAACTGGTCTACCAATCGTCCCGCGCGGTTGTAGCCCAACTTTAATTTGCGCTGCAGCAGCGATGCTGAACCTTGTTGGTGAATCACCACCACGCGTGCCGCCTCTTCAAAGTACTCATCGCGGTCGGAAGGATCCATGCCCGCACCGCTTGGACCGGATTCCAAGCCAAGGGCTTCCGGCAGGGTGTAGGGTTCCGCTGGGGCTTTTTGATCGCCAATGAATTCGCAAACGGATTCCACCTCTGGGGTATCCAAGAAAGCACACTGGATGCGAACGAGGTCGTTTCCGGCAGAAAAGAGCAGGTCCCCACGTCCAATCAGCTGATCCGCGCCCCCAGCGTCCAAAATGGTGCGCGAGTCAATTTTTGAGCTCACCTTAAACGCAATTCGTGCCGGGAAATTCGCTTTAATGATGCCCGTTATCACGTTAACCGACGGTCTTTGCGTGGCAATGATCAAGTGAATACCAATGGCGCGTGCCAATTGAGCCAAGCGCGCAATGGGGGTCTCCACTTCCTTGCCCGCGGTCATGATTAAATCCGCAAATTCGTCCACCACCAAAACAATGTAGGGGAGGTAGCGATGGCCGTTTTCCGGGTTCAGTTTTCGCGCAACAAATTTTTCGTTGTATTCCTTGATGTTGCGCACCATGGCGACCTTCAATAAGTCGTACCGTTGATCCATTTCAACGCACAAGGAATTCAATGTGTTGATCACCTTACTGGTGTCCGTGATGATGGCGTCGGAGTCTCCGGGTAGCTTGGCCAAAAAGTGCCGCTCAATCTTGTTGTACAGCGTCAATTCAACTTTTTTGGGATCCACCAAAACAAATTTCACCTCGGCCGGGTGTTTTTTGTACAAAATGGAAGCCAATATGGCATTGAGTCCGACGGACTTACCTTGTCCGGTAGCTCCGGCCATGAGCAAGTGGGGCATTTTGGCCAAATCGGCCACAAAAACCTCGTTGGAGATGGTTTTGCCCAAAGCCACGGGAAGGTCAAAACCACAGGTTTGAAAACGTTCGGAAGCCAAAACAGAGCGCATGGAAACCACCTGAGCGTTGCGGTTGGGTACCTCAATACCGATGGTGCCTTTGCCGGGAATAGGCGCAATGATTCGAATGCCTAAAGCACTTAAGCTCAAAGCAATATCATCCTCAAGACTTTTGATTTTACTGATTCGAACGCCGGCCGCCGGTACGATTTCGTACAGGGTAACGGTGGGACCCACGGTTGCCTTGATTTTTGCAATGTCAATTTTGTAGTGGCTCAGGGTCTCCACAATGCGGTCCTTGTTGGCCTCCAACTCTTTGGGGTCCACCACAATGTCTTGGCTTCCGTAGGCATTGAGCAACTCCAACGGAGGAATTTGGTATCCGGATAAATCACGACGAGGATCAAATGCCGAACCAATACTTCCGTAATCCGGTTCGTCGGAGGGCGCCACCTTTTCCACGGGCAGAGCGACGGGAGTCGGCTCCAATTCCAAAGCTATTGGCGATGAATCCAACCCGTCTGCCAGAGGGGCAGCGTCCATTGGAATAGAAGCCAATGGAACCGGGGCGTTGAATTCAACAACCGGCTCTCTGGGCACCAAGAGTACGGGCTCTAGGGCATCATCGTCCTCTTCGTCCCACGGTGGAGAAAGCGCGTCCTGTTCCACAGGAGGTAGGGGCTGAGTGGGTTCCGCACTCCAATCAACTGCAGGAGCAGCAACATCAGCAACAAAAGGTTGTTCGTTGGTGAAGTTAGACGGCGGTAGCGAGTCCAGAGTAGGTTCAGATTCTGCAGCGGCTCGCTTTGGAAGTGTTGAGGCCAACTGCTGCGGGGTGATTTTAAAGACTACCACGGCGTACAAACCGGCACCAACTGCCCAAATCATCCAAGCTCCAGCAATACCCGTCCATTGGCGAGACCAGTCGGCCAAAAACCAACCCAAAGAACCGGCGTAGGGTCCCCACAAAACAGGCAGTGTCATGCCCAGGGCCCAAGGTAAAAATGCGGACCACACCAAGAGGTGCGTCACGAACCGTACGGGGCGAAAGCGTATGAGGAAGGCCAATCGAGCGCCCAAGGCAAAGACGGCATACAGCCAGCCCAAAACAACCACCCCAAATCCTCGATACAAAAGAAAGTAACCGACCGCAGTTCCAATTTTACCAAAGGGATGTGCTACTTGAACAGTCGAATCAAATAGAACGGAAGAATAAGACCCCGAGAAAAAACTGGCGTCTTCTTGCCAATAAAACAACGTTCCTAAAACGGATAATGCACTTCCCAAGCTCAGGGCCATGAGGATCAAACCGGCAACGGTTGGCGCTGAAGCGTGTTGAAAAAGGGTGGGGGATTTTACGGCCATAGAATGAAGTCCCAAATTTACCATTTCCTACCTTTGTAGGAAGTAAAAAATCCGCAGCATGATTCAAATCATTACCGCCATGTCTGAACTCGGGGCAGGAACCCGTGGGGGCGAGCTTGGGGTATGCGGCCATTCGGAGCGCGTCCCTCTCTTTGGAACCGCGTTTTTTCCGCAAATACATACCTCGGAAAGTGGAAACGAACAATGCCTTGTTGTTCGAACACGTCAATACACCCTACGGCAAACGGATCAAGGGAATTGTGCGCATGTACCGGCGCATTGCTGCAAAAGTGGCGGAGACCTTGGACGACAACCGCTTCCCGTTGGTCATTTCTGGCGACCACAGCAATGCGGGCGGTACCATTGCCGGCCTGCGTCAGGCCTATCCACAATCCCGAATTGGGGTGGTTTGGATTGATGCCCACGGCGATCTCCACAGCCCGTATACCTCTCCCAGCGGCAATGTGCACGGCATGCCCTTAGCCACCGCCATTGGCGAGGACAATCGGGACCGTCAATGCAACAAACCCAAGCCCAGCACCATCAAAAATTGGGAACGACTCAAGGGACACCCCCGGCGCGTGCAGCCAGTGGACATCGTCTTTATTGCCCTGCGCGATACGGAAGAACCGGAGGATTATTTGATCACCAAGCACGGCATGAAAGTCATCCGCGTGCCGGAGGTTCGCAAAAAAGGCGCTACGGCGGCTGTGGAAGCGGCCCTGGAACACCTGCAGCATTGCGACTTATTGTACGTTTCGTTTGACGTAGATTCCTTGGATCCCACCATTTCCGGAGGGACAGGAACACCGGTTGAAGACGGTTTGACCGTTGAAGAAGCTACCACCTTGTTGAAGACCTTTGCCAAAGAACCGCGATTGGGATGCATGGAATTCACGGAAATCAATCCCTTGTTGGACCACCAAGGCAACGCCATGGGGGAAGTGGCATTCCGGTTGATTTCACAAACCGTGCGCGAGTTGGAAGAACGTTCCAAGACCATACCCGATTTAAATTCCTTTCACAGTAC
>JAXITR010000069.1:0-3898 GCA_034679985.1 Cryomorphaceae bacterium | reverse complement strand
GTGATGATGCCATAAATGACCCCGAGTATGCCCAATGGTTGAGTGTATTGATTGATCCAGGATCATCATTGGGAGGCGCTAGACCTAAAGCCAGTGTGGTAGATGATCAAGGAAATTTATGGATTGCAAAATTTCCAAGTTCAAGAGATGAAAAAAATGTAGGTGCTTGGGAAATGGTGTTAAACGAATTAGCCAAAGCTTGTGGCATTCATGTTTCAGAAGCTCGATTGCAAAAATTTTCGGGAAGGCATCCTACTTATTTATCCAAACGATTCGATCGAACGAATGACCAGAGGCGAATTCATTTTGCATCGGCAATGACTTTATTGGGTCTGCAAGATGGGGCGGATCATGTTGATGGTGTTGGTTACCTGGATCTGGTTGGTTTTATCATGCAACATAGTCCGGAAGCAAAAGAAGATTTAGAGCAATTATGGCGAAGAATGGCATTTAATATTTTGGTATCGAACACAGACGACCATTTGCGAAACCATGGATTTATTCTCACTCCATTGGGCTGGCGTTTATCTCCTGCTTACGACATGAACCCTAATGAAATGGGGAATGGGCTAACCTTGAATATTTCTGAAAACAACAATGAATTAGATATCTCTTTGGCCTTAGAAACCGCTCATTTGTATCAATTGAAAAGTGATGGAGCAGAAAGTATCTTAAAGGAAATGCGTCATGAAATTTCTAACTGGCGTGCCGTTGCTAAGAAATTTGGAATTAGTACTAGCGAGATGGAACAAACGAAGCGTGCGTTTCGGTTGGTGGGATCAAAAGACTCGAATTAATTGCCAACGGCCTATTTTAGGTAGGAGTTGTTGGGAGCCTTCTGGAACAAAGGTGGTTCCCTACTTGGATGTTCTCCAAGTACGATGAATTCCCACCCTTGAACAAATGGAAGGTGCCCCTTTCTTTCGGTTCAGTGCGGTATTTTGACACGTATCCATCATTTGTTGATCCGCGGGGGTACATCACGGGTTGGACATCACTGCATCAACTGCACGGTTCCGTTCTTTTCCACCCACTGCAGTCCTTGTTGGTCGCGTCCTTCGTACTGGATGCGGTAGGTGTAAACGCCGGCCGGCAGGGGTTTTCCTTGAAAAGTTCCCGTCCAGGGATTTTGGAGGTCGGTTTGGTGGTGGACGTGTTCGCCCCAGCGGTTGAAGATGTCCAGGGTGAAGTTGAATTCCGGGCATTCCGCCTTGATTTCAAACGTTTCGTTGACGCCGTCTCCGTTGGGGGAGAAGGAGTTAGGAATCCAGACGTTGCACAGGCAAGGGCGGATCTCAATCTCCGCGCGGTCTTGAACTTGCCCGCAGGGGTTGGTGATTTGTACGGAATAGGTTCCTGAATGAGCGGGAGTGAAGTAGGGCACGGTATCCCCGGTATTCCACAGGTAGGAAGCGGAGTCTGCATGCACACGCAGCACGTAGGTCCACTCGTCGCACAGGAGGGTGTCCCGCAGACTAACGCTGGGGGCATCCAAGACGGTCAACTGGAAGGTGTCTTGGGCGGTACCGCAGCTGTTGCTCACTTGAACCCAGTAGGTGCCGGTTTCGTGGACGGAAATTAGGGAATCGGTGCTGCCGGTACTCCAGAGGTAATCGGCGTCAAATCCTGGGTAGGCGTTTAAAGCAAGTGAGGCCCCGCGGCACAGGAGGGTGTCGTTGGGCAGTTGGACGCGCGGAGAAGGTTTGACCGTGACGGTGTCGCCCAGGGTTTTGAGCAGGACGCCGCGCAGCCACAGTTCCACGGTGACGTACAGCGAACCGGAGGTAGAGTAGCGCACGGAGGGTTCCAGGTCGGTGGAGTGGTTCAACGGGCCGAGGGCCGTGTCGCCAAAATTCCACCACACGCTGTCGGGCACGTTTTTGTAGGCCAACTTGAATTGGACGGAGTCGGAACAGTCGGCCGTGAGGGTAAAAGGCCTCGGAAGTGCCTGGTTGGCAGAGAAATAGGGGAAGGAGTAGTAGACTGAAAAAGGATCGAGCGTGGCGAAGTTGGGTTCGGCAATGATGTTTGCGGTGTCTGGATCTCCGGCGTTGACGATGCGGCCTATTTTGCAGTTGTTGGGGTGGTTGGTGCCACGGCTCTCAAGAATTTGAAAATAGATATTGCCGTCGGGCGCCATTTGAAAGTCTGAGGTTTGATATAGATTAACCTTAATACCCAGGTCGATTTCTACAGCGTTCTGCACGAATGAGGCACTGTCTGGGCTTGTCAGGTCGTATCGAAATACCCGCATTTGCAACGGGTCCGTCACGATAAATGCAAAATAAAACAAGTATTTATTGTCTAATGATGCGGTTGAAGCATGAATTTGAAATCCTAGATAAGCGGTACTATCATTTCTACCCGGAATAATAAGAGGAAATTTTACATTGTCTTTAATAAAAAAGCCATATCCCAAATTAGTCCAAGAGTGAAAATACTTATTCTTAGAATTGAAAACACTTTGACTATAGGTAAAGTATCGATTTTGTAGCAGCTGATAATATGCACCATCACCAATTTTCACGGTATTTAATTGGTTGTCAAATAGATTGCCAAGCACAGAGGAAGGTAATGGCTTAAAACCTGTTGCCGTAATGCGGAGGGGGCGATTATCAGCTCCTGAAGAAGTTAGTTCACTAATGATTATCAGGTTCATTTGACCAATGTCATCATTAATTACAGTTGGTCTATCAACGTGTAACCCTAAATTAAATGTACCGTTATAATCCTGAATCGGCGTGATGTTCCAAGAGCTACCTGTCCAATACAGTGCGTTGAGTTTTATCCGTCGGGCCCATTCCGTTTGGGATTGCTGATAAACGTAGAAATGATACAGGGTGTCACTGAGATATGAGGGTACAAAGCCCGCGCCTTTAAAGGTACTTGTGTACGAATAATGATTCGTATAAACCGCTAACTGCCCACCAGGAATTAAGGTTCCGCTAGCATCGTAGTACTTCCCGTTAAGAAAGTAAACCTGTAAATTCCCGTTGCGATCGCACCATGTGGAGGCGTTGTTCAGGTCTTTGTTCTGATTGGTTGAAGGTGCCCACGTGGTGGTGGAAAAACTTACGGGATTGGTGTTGAAATCCATCACATTCCCCCGGCCAAAAACCCACACATTGCTCCCGTTCTGAGCCAGCACAAGGCTGCTCAGAAGGATGAAGCAAAGGGTGGCAAATGGGCGGGACATTGGTTTAAGAGCTTTTGAATTTCATTTTATAATTTTCATTCAACCTACTGCATCAACTGCACGGTTCCGTTCTTTTCCACCCACTGCAGTCCTTGTTGGTCCCGTCCTTCGTACTGGATTCGGTAGGTGTAAACGCCGGCGGGGAGGGGGTTTCCTTGAAAAGTTCCCGTCCAGGGATTTTGGAGGTCGGTTTGGTGGTGTACGTGCTCTCCCCAGCGGTTGAAGATGTCCAGGGCGAAGTTAAATTCCGGGCATTCCGCCTTGATTTCAAACGTTTCGTTGACGCCGTCTCCGTTGGGGGAAAAGGAGTTGGGGATCCAGACGTTGCACAGGCAAGGGCGGATTTCCACGTGGGCTTGGTCTTGGATTTGCCCGCAGGGGTTGGTGATTTGTACCGAATAGGTACCGGAGTGTTTTGGAGTGAAGTAGGGCACGGTGTCTCCGGTATTCCACAGGTAGGAAGCGGAGTCCGCGTGTACGCGCAGCACGTAGGTCCATTCGTCGCACAGCAGGGTGTCCCGCAGGGTGGCGGAGGGAGGGTCTAGTACCGCGAGGCGGAAGGTGTCTTGAGCGGTACCGCAGGTGTTGCTTACTTGAACCCAGTAGGTGCCGGTTTCGTGGACGGTGATCAAAGAATCGGTGCTCCCCGTACTCCAGAGGTAATCGGCTTTAAATCCTGGGTAGGCGTTTAAAGCGAGCGAG
>JAXITR010000068.1:0-3950 GCA_034679985.1 Cryomorphaceae bacterium | reverse complement strand
GGCCCCCAAGGTCCAACCGGTTTAACAGGTCCAACTGGAACTACTGGTGCAACTGGTTTACAAGGGTTAACAGGTGCAACCGGTGCTGCTGGTGTTGCTGGAGCTGACGGAGCAACTGGCCCGCAAGGTCCAACCGGTTTGACAGGTCCAACTGGAACTACTGGTTTACAAGGGTTAACAGGCGCAGCCGGTGCTGCTGGTGCAACAGGCCTACAAGGGTTAACAGGAGCAACCGGTGCTGCTGGGGTAGCTGGAGCTGACGGAGCAACTGGCCCCCAAGGTGCAACCGGTTTAACAGGCGCAGCCGGTGCAGCTGGTGCTGCCGGTGTCGCTGGAGCAACTGGCCCGCAAGGTCCAATCGGTTTAACAGGTCCAACTGGAACTACTGGCGCAACAGGCCTACAAGGATTAACAGGCGCAGCCGGTGCTGCTGGCGTTGACGGAGCAGCTGGTGCAACTGGCCCCCAAGGTCCAACCGGTTTAACAGGTCCAGCTGGAACTACTGGTGCAACTGGTTTACAAGGGTTAATAGGTGCAGATGGAGCTGCCGGTGTAGCTGGAGCTGACGGAGCAACTGGCCCACAAGGATCAACAGGCCCTGCAGGCCCAACAGGAGCAGCTGGAACTACCGGTACTACTGGCCCCCAAGGTTTAACAGGTGCAGATGGAGCTGCCGGTGTAGCCGGAGCTGACGGAGCAACTGGTCCACAAGGCACAATCGGTTTAACAGGCCCAGCAGGTCCAACCGGTGCAACTGGTCCACAAGGCACAATCGGTTTAACAGGCCCGGCAGGTCCAACTGGAACTACTGGCGCAACTGGCCCGCAAGGTTTAACCGGATCGACTGGTGCTACCGGTGCCGCAGGCCAAGGTGGTATTACGCAAGCTGGACTAGGGATTTTAGTTAGCGGTACCGGAACTGCACTTGACCCCTACAGTGTAAGTTCAAAGACTTATGCAATTGGTCTGTCGTCGGAACTGGGCGGATACGTTTTTAGCATTTCCGCAGATGGAAGGCATGGTTTGGTTGCTGAAACACAAGATCAATCTGTGGGTAGTAGTTGGTTTTTAGCCCTAGATGCTATTAGTCATCCAGTAAATCACAACACAAACGGACAAAAATTCATGGATTGGGGATTACCTACAAAATTTGAATTGAATGAAATGTACGCTCAAAGGGTAGCGATTGGCGGTTTTGCGCTCAGCATCTATTTGAGTTCTACGGAGTTCGATGCCGGCGACGCGTGGGTGCAGACTTTCAACGGTGGTGCCCAGTCCAACTCCAATAACAATAAGTCCACTTCCTACCATGTTCGCGCTGTGCGGGCTTTTTAATCTCTTTTCCACCGGACCATGTAAACCGCTGCGAAGCGGTGGATTTTAATTTAAAACCCAATAATTGAGGTAGTTCTAACCGTTATTGCTCATTGAAACTCCGCGTTATTTATTGCCCGACGCCTGTTCATTTGAAACGAATTTCACTACCGGACGGACCATTCCAACTAAATCGAAATGAAAACAACAGACCTTTATCGTAATATTGCAATATAACAATGAAGCAAGTCCACTTGATGTTGAATCAGGCCTGGCCGGCTCCTCAAAACCCCAGGAATCATGCTCCTTTCCGAAGTTAAACGTGCGTTGCAGACCGTCGATTCTGTTTTGTTTCAGTTGGACTCCGGTGCGGCCGTTCCGAACCATTTTCACGTAACGGAAGTGGGGTCGGTCTCTAAAAACTTCATTGATTGCGGCGGCACGGTGCGTGCGGAGCAGGTTGTTGGATTTCAGTTGTGGGAGGCCAACGACTTTGAACACCGCCTCGCGCCCGCCAAGTTGTTGAAGATCATCGCGGATTCCGAGCGTATTTTGGGATTGCAGGACGGGGAGGTAGAGGTGGAGTACCAGACCGGGACCGTGGGCAAATACGGGTTGTCGTTCGACGGAAGTCGGTTTGTATTGGAGTCCAAGACCACGAATTGCTTGGCTCAAGACCGATGCGGCATCCCGCAGGAGAAGGTGAAACGCGAGCTTCGCGAGTTGCCGGTGACCCAAGCGTGCGCGCCCAACAGCGGGTGTTGCTGATTTTACGGCTGGTAGTAGCCCCGAGCGGAATCGAACCGCTATCAAACGTTTAGGAAACGCTTATTCTATCCGTTGAACTACGGGGCCTCTTTAGAAAGCGAGGCAAAGGTACTGAGCAAGGCAGGAATTGCCGGCCTGAAAAAAAACCACCCCCGCACTCCGAAGGAGTGCGGGGGTGGGGTGGTAGGTTCGGTTCAACGGGTGCAACTCTTCCGCCTCAATCCAAATCCGTGGTGAGCCATGCGGCAGGAACCAATTGACGAAAATCATTGAGTGCCGCCAATGCATTGTTTTTGGGTCCGGAAACCGTTGTCCCAACCCGGTAATTGCCGTTGGCCTGATTGATTTTTAGGACGCTTTGCGCTGGGAGCTTGCCCTTTAAGTCCTGGATGTATTGCGCCGCTGCATTGTAGGATTTGAACGATCCCAATACCACAGTGTAGGAAGAAACATTTTCTTTAGGCAAACCTTGGTTCTCTGAGGAAATAGGCGAGTCAGCAGGTGTTGGCACGACAGGTACAGTTTCCGCAGGCGGTGCAGCCGGGCTTTTCTTGGTGGGTGACGCAGCCACAGGAGCTGCGGCCACAGGAGCTGCGGGTTCTGCGTCGTCGGGCCCAAACAAGTACCGGAGGTCTGCGTGGCCGCCAACGTTGGAATTGATCCAGGCACTGTCCTGCGAGATTACCCACAAGTTGTAGTCGTTTTGCTTGGTGTTCACCACAGAAGGCAGGTTGATGCTGGATCCGCGGTGGAACGCCTGAACGTCCAATCCGTTGGCGACGGTTGACACGGAGTAGAGCAAGGTGTCTCCCCAGTACGTGGGGTACACTTCATCCGCGTCCGTGGAGCGGGTGTGCAGGGTGGCGTCTTTTTTGCCTCCCTTCGCCGTAAACAAATCGTACGACAAGTTGCCGCGGCGGAAAGCAGAGAACACCAAATCTCCAGTTTTGGGGTGGAAGTGGGGATGCTGCGCTTGGTGGTACATTGGCCAGCCGTGGTTGTACGCCAGGAGGTACGGAACCTCTTCGTACGTGAGGTAAGCGCCAATGGAGTTGGCCGGAAGGGCTTGGTAAACGCGTATTTCCGTGGTAGAAGTTCCGTTGCGGCAGGAGTCGGACCACACCGGTACGGCCATGGTTTGACCGTCTTTGCTGTACACCGGAACGCCGGCCCACCGCTCGGTACCCGGCTCTGTAACCGGGACCACCGCTCCACCGGAAACCCGGTACACGCGGTACGGGGCTTTTTGGGCTTTGCAACCGGCAATTTTAATCAGCGGCAATTCCTCCGGATTGCGGTTGGACACAAAATGATAGGTGCCCGGTTTTAAACCCGGTGCGTGCATAAAATCTGCAGCAGGAGTATTCCATTGCGGATAGGGAGCAGACTCAATCCAATTTTGCGCCGCAGCGGATTGCGCTACCGTAACCGCCACCGCAGCTGCCAAAAAATGTAGAACAGTTGATTTCATGGGTCAGGCGAATTAGAAATAACGCTGGCCCTGCAAGGCACAGTCTTTTTGGATTTTCATGCGGTAGGAAATGCCAATGGTGTGGGATTGATTGGACAATGCCTGCAACGGATTCAGCGGGTAGATGTAGTGGTAGTATAGCTTAAAAGACTCGTGCAGCGGAGCCGCCAAGGCAAATCCCAAGCCATCTCCGGGGGAGTACAGCAAACCGGCGGAGCCCATCTTTTCGTTTTGCAGCAGGACGTGCAGGTTGACGTCGTACGGGGCGTTGCTGGTGCGGTTCACCACCCCAGAAAGCGCTACCCGCGTGGTGCGGTTGATGGGGTGAAAATAGCCCGCGTAAACGTGTGCATGCGCGTACAACGGCTGGTCTTGCGACCATCCTTTTCCAACCATG
>JAXITR010000067.1:0-4187 GCA_034679985.1 Cryomorphaceae bacterium | reverse complement strand
GTGGAAGAGTTTACCACCAACAGCATTAGCCCAATGGTTGGTATCAATTTCCGTCCGTTCAACGTAGGCAAGAATCCTTTCAATAACCTGTACATTCAGGCATTGGCAGGTGTTACTGCATACACTGCGGAGCGCACCTTGGTCGATTTGGCGATGCACGCAAGCTTAAGTGATGCTGCCTTTGCGTTTACCCCTACTTTGGGTTACCGCATTCCTACCAAGTCTGGTATGGCTTGGAATGTGTCCGCTTCTATGCCTTCCGTAGTTAACGATAACTTCGATGGCGACGGTTTTGGCGTGAACAACAACGACATGTATGCTCGCATCAATGTTGGTATGGTTTGGACTCTGGGCAATAAGTCTGGAGGCAAGTCTGTTGCAATGTCGAATCAAGAGGTTTTGAGCAAAGACTTGTTGGAGCCATTGGCTACTAAAGCTTCTGTTCAGGCCGTTGAAGGTTCAGTTAAGAAGGTTGAAGAGCGTGTTGGCAAATTGGAGGGTACTATTCCTGCTTTGTTGAAGCGTACCGATTTGGATCCAATGGTTCGCAAGATTCTTGAAGACGAGAAGGTTGCAAATCAGATGGACGGTGGTGCTGCAAGCATTCGGAACATCGTTTCCGTTTACTACCGCTTTGACCGCGATGAAATCGACGCTCAGTACTTTGCTACTATTGATGGTTTCATGACCGGCTACAAAGAAGGATCTAAGATCATGTTGGTAGGTTTTGCTGACATGAGCGGCTCTAAGGAGTACAACACGAAGTTGAGCCGTGATCGTGCTGAAGGTGTAAAAGACTACATCATGCGCAAGTACAAAGTTGCTTCTAATTTGATCACCATTCAAGTTGGTGACTTGGCTACGTTGGCTCCCGATAAGGCTGAGCTGAACCGCCGTGTGGACATGTACTTGTATTGATTTGAAAAGCGTTCGTTAAGCCAAGATTGGCTATAACAAACTGAAGGGCCGCAACGTAAGTTGCGGCCCTTTTCGTTTTGGAAATTGGCGTATTTTTAGTGCACCAAACCAGTATCAAATGTTCCGTTTTTTTAGATTATCTGTTTTCTTACTTTTATTTTTAGGAGCTCATTCAGCGAATGCGTTAACCTATTATTGGATAGGGGGCTCAGGGAACTGGTCTGACATCAACCATTGGTCTGCTGTTTCTGGAGGTACAGTAATGCAGTTGCACACGATTACTCCTACGTCTTCAGACGATGTGGTAATTGACGCGGGTTCCTTTCCGGCATCGGGAGGGACGATAACAGTGAACGTGTTGAGTGCATTTTGCCGTTCGTTTACTGTAGTTAATACTCCTGCGAATTCTAGGTTGAATATTGTAGGAGGAAATTCGTTGCGTGTTTTTGGGAATTTTACAGTTTCAGGCGGATTTATTCGTCAAGGTAATGGAATTATTTCTTTTGAGTCCAGTCAATTGAATCGCACAGTTCGTGCACCAAAGCTGGATTTTGGGCGCGTGAACTTCTCAAGCTCTCAGGGTTCGTGGTTGGTTCAGGATACTTTGAAGGGGTTGGAATTAAGTATACTGGGTGGGCAAGTTCGTTTAGGTTCTGTGCGGTTGGATTTTGGTACTATTCGAGGTATCGGTGGCCATCTTTATTTGGACACGGCATTCATTAAAGTTAGTAATCGGGTAAGTTTAGAAAGTGCATTTCTGTGTAGTGGTAGTCAGGCGTCCTTAGAGTTTAATGGACTTGAATACAGAGACCATTCTCCAACCATGCACCGTTTCAAGTATTTCCGTGTTTTTTCTAATCGGGCTTGGTTAAGGGCAGGGACATCATTTTCTACAGGCATGTTGTTGTGTGGGAAGGAACAAATGTTATTAGGAGAATGGCAAGCAGATACGATAAGAATGCCACAAGGTGGCAATCTATTAATTGATCATAATAGTGTAATTAGTACGTCCTATTTGTTTGCGCAGCACAATTGTTTGAAGTGGGGAAGTATTGAATGTACCGTTGTTGGAGGATTAGGGACATTGAATGTAGGTAATGGTAGTCCAGCGGGAGTTAATGTTATCGTTCGGGACATTTCATTTGGCGGAGCGGGCTGGACTGCAAGCTCTCATTTGAAATTGGGTTCTGTGTTGGGCTTAACGGGTACAAATACCTCAGCCAATCGCATGTATTGGATTGGGGGAACGGGGTCTTGGGCGGACACATCCCATTGGTCCTATACCTCCGGTGGTCCAGTATCCGGTTGTCTACCTGGACCTTTGGATACTGTGGTAGTCGATAACAACGGAGGGGCTGCTAATTTTACGGTACAATTAGGCAATACGGATTATCGAGTAGCGCATAGTTTTCTGTTGACGAATACTACGAAGAAAGTTACGGTAACAGGAACAGGCAATTTCCCCTTGATGTTAACAGGTAGTCTTGTACTTTCTGACTCGACGACCTGGAACTTAACACGTCCAGTACAGTTTGTGGGTCAAGATACCAATGCCATCGTTGATTTAAAGGGTAAAAGACACAACGGGCAGCTCAATGTTATAGGCGGCGGCGCATGGACATTTGCCGATTCTTCGGATGTATCCTTATTGGCATTGACTCATGGAAAAGTTAAACTTACCAATGGTTTTGCTAAGTGGGATGTACTTGAAGACAATGCAACGCCTATTCGGTATCGGTGGCTGGTATATTCCTATGATCCCTATTATTTTTTGCCCAATGGGGTGATTCGGACGCTTCCCTTACGTCCAAAGTTGGTTGTGCCTGGGTCCATTATTGCTACCCGCTCTGTTCAGTTGGACAACCCTCTATTTGTCGCAAAAACCGATAGTTCTGAAATTAGGATTACGGGCGTAAATACTCAGTCCCGTTTTGTTACGCAGAATGCGGCCAATCGTTGGAGTAAAATTCATTGGATGCCGTCTTCTTTTGTTGGAAAGATGGCAGGAGCGCCACATCGCGTGGGTGAATTGAAGTACGAGTGCGACGGTAGAATGGAGTGTAATTTAGAATTGGACACACTAACATTATCTGCGGGCAACGCTTATTGGTTCCCCCCATCGATGCAGTTTAAAAAACTATACGCGACGGGTAATTGCAACGGATACATTTCAATGCGACCGATTGATGGTCTCGCTTTGAGTAACTGGAACGCGCTGGGGTCTAGTAACTCTATTCAGTATTCTTTGTTGGAGAAGATATCAGTATCTAATGGGTCAATCACAGCCGGTAATTGCATCAACAATGGAAATGTTACAGGTATCGTATTTGGAAGTCCATTTAGCAGGACCTTGTATTGGGTAGGTGGAAACGGGCAATGGCAGGACACGGCGCACTGGTCTTTAGTGTCAGGAGGTTTGGGAGGCGAGTGCCTTCCGAGTCCGTTTGATTCTGTAGTAATCGACAACAACTCAATGACTACTGGAATGACGTTGTCCTTGGATGGCGTGTGCATGGCCCGGGATGTAGTTATTTCAACGAGTGCAACGAAAACAGTCGTATTCAATAAGATTTCGGGCTCCAGTTCCCAAACATCCCTCGATTTGTACGGATCATTGAAAGTAACACCTGGAACTACTTTTAATTGGGGCTACGGCGGTGATATTTGGGGGACAGGTACTTGGATTAGATTTCGAGCAATTTCAGGAACCCAGACAGTTGAGAGTCATGGACGGCTGTTGCCATTGGTTCAAAAGTTGAATACAGCAAATGTGTTGTTTTTGGACAGCACTCGGATTGGCCAATATTTTCAAGATGGAGCGGGGACTGTCGATGCGGGCGGTAATTACTTCAGCACAGCATGGGATCACTGGGGTTCGCAGGGAACTTTCCGAAATATTGGGGGGAAAATGAAATTTTCTCGCTGGTTTGGTAACAACACCATTGATGTACCCAACAGCAGTATTGAGATTAACGAGCGGTACCTCAACTTAACGGGTTCCATTAATTCGAAAGGGGCATTAATCAAGCTCACTTTTATTGAACCAGAAATGACCTATTCTTCACCGGATACGCTGGTTCGCGTAGAATTCTCTAATCCAAATGCACAAGGCAGGTTGTTCATGTCTCCCGGCAGTCACATTGGCAAGATGGTGTTCAAGGGTTCGTGCACGTTTTTGGACAGCATCCAGTGCGACACGGCGATGTTGGCCAACGGCCGAAGTTATTTTTTTGCGAGCAACCGTACGTTTCGGGTGAAGAAATGGTTTG
>JAXITR010000066.1:0-4202 GCA_034679985.1 Cryomorphaceae bacterium | reverse complement strand
TGGGCCGAAGGTGGAGTAGCGGACGGTGGGTTCTAAGGCGGTGGAATGGTTCAACGGACCGAGGGCCGTATCGCCAAAATCCCACCATACGCTGTCCGGCACGTTTTTGTAGGCCAACTTGAATTGGACGGAGTCGGAACAATCGGCCGTGAGGGTAAAAGGCCTCGGAAGTGATTGGTTGGCAGAGAAATAGGGGAAGGAGTAGTATACGGAGTACGGTGCCAGCGTGGCGAAATTGGGCTCAGCAATGATGTTTGAAGTATCCGGATCTCCGGCGTTGACGATGCGGCCGATTTTGCAGTTGTTGGGGTGGTTATTTATGCAATCGGACAAATTAGTATAATAGAGATTTCCATCAGGTGCCACTTGGATATCGGTCAATTCGCCCATGATAAAAGTCTTACCCATATCGATTTCAACAGCATTTTGCGCGAAGGAGGCACTGTCTGGGCTCGTCAGGTCGTACCGAAACAACCGGAACCAATACTCAGTATTCAAAACGGCCATGTAAAATAAATATCTGCCGTCTAAAGATGTAGTAACTCCATATATCCGTATTCGATTTAAGGCCGTGCTGTCGTTCCTTCCGGGAATCACCAATGGAAACTTTTCCGTGTTCTTAACGAAAAAACCGTACCCCAAATTGGTCCAAGATTGAATGTATCTGTTTTTTCTAATATGTTGCCCTGAATGATAACTGTAAAACCGATTGAAAAGCGGATTGTAAACAGCTCCAAAATTGATGTGAACGGCGTCGAGTTGGGTGTCAAAAAGGGTGGTAAGTACCGATGCGGGTAACGCCTTAAATCCCGTGGCAGTTATCCGCAAAGGACGATGGTTACCGTTATTATTTAATGTTTCTTCACAAATGATTAACATGTTCATTTGACCGATGTCGTCGTTAATCACTATCGGATGTTCCGGGTTGATTCCAAGGTTTGTCGCACCGTTGTAATCTTGAATGGGAGTGATGGTCCAGGTGCTACCGTTCCAATACAAGGCATTTAGCTTGATGCGCCGAACCCAGGTATTTGCCGATTGTTGGTATACGTAGTAATGAAACAGGGTGTCGCTGAGATACGAGGGGACAAAGCTTGCGCCCTTATAATTATAAAGTTCACCCCAGTGGTTATTATAATTAGCAACCTGCCCGCCGGGGATCAATGTTCCGGTGGCATCGTAATATTTTCCGTTAAGAAAGTAGACTTGTAAACTCCCATTTCGATCGCACCACGTGGAGGCGTTGTTCAAGTCTTTGTTCGGATTGGTTGCAGGTGCCCACGTTGTAGTAGAAAAGGAAACGGGGTCGGTGTTGAAATCCATCACATTCCCCCGGCCAAATACCCACACATTGCTCCGGTTCTGAGCCAGTACAAGGCTGCTCAGAAGGATCAAGCAAAGGGTAAGGGCCGGGCGGAACATTATTTTATAATTTTTTGGACTTCAATGATTTCGTTAAAATTATTCTTTTTAATAATTACATACAGCCCGCTTGGCAACTCGGAAAGTAATTTTTCACCTTCCTGAGTATTGCTCTTTTTAATCAATTGACCGGACGTAGAATATACGGCAATTTCAAAAACTTTCGAGACTTGATTCTCCTTTTTATAGGCAGTGGTTGCAACGGTTGCTTCTTTGTAGTAAATATCTTCGGTAGTTGCCCAACAAGCTGCATAATTAAAGTTAACCAAACCGGCAATCGACACTGCCCATTTAGCCATTACCCCGGATGTAGACACCTCGTTTAACTCCTTGTAAAAGGTGTCTGGGGTACTTGCAGTAAAACCCTTTCCAATTAAATCGTAGTTGGGTGCAGCCACGGCATCGGTGGGCCAAACGGCATCGTGGTAGTCTCCGCTGTAGGCTATTGCCGGCGTTCCAGAAGCAGAACCAGCGGGTTGCAAGGCGGTGACCGGCGCACTTTGCATTCCATGCCGAATGCTGTTGTGATCTTTGTACGTAACCGGATACGCATAAGTGAGCCCTGGCTGATCCACTACGCCGTCGATGCGGGGATGAGCGACGACTCCGGAAAGTAAAATGTTTCCTGTTGAAAATCCAGTTAATAGTATACCTATTTTAAATAAATCTACGCAGTCATTACCCGTAGTTGAATCAATTCCCTGAGCGACAAACAGGTATTTTTGATCGTCGTACACCTGTACATCAGGCCGGAAGCGGTCAATAATTTTTCCGCCTTGGGTAAGTCCAATGTTTAGAACCGGCAAGGACGTCCCAAACCCTCCCGTTAGGGTTCCTTCGGCATATTTCAAATCGCTGCTGCCAACGGAAGTTTCAAAAACGATCACGACAGGATCACGACTGATGGAGTCGGTTGGGTTATCGATGTTCGGATGATGGGCATTGGCGTGCACCAATTTTGGAGTGCTCAAAGTCAAAACGCCCGGGGAGTAGGTAAACGTTCGGAATTCTATACTCGTCCCTTTTTCATTCACTACTACGCCGGAAGTTCCATCCAGGCCAAAGACAATGTCCGGATCCCACGAACCAGAGGGCAAGGGCTGGATGAAAACGCCCATCCCGGGCTCATAAACGGCGATGCCCGGACTGTCTCCATCCCAAGTATACGCGTGCGCAACCCCCTGGGCACAGCCGCTGCATTCACTGATGGCGGCTCCTGTATTTTCTACATTTGCATAAGGCCCGCCTGGCAGGATAAAGTCGTTGGTTTTAGCGGGATAAATTTGTGCTGAAACGGGTAGAACGCCCGCCATCAAGGCAATAAGCACCGTCAGCTTTTTTAGGAAATGCGTATTGTTTTTCATTTGTTGCTGATTCACAATTGTTTTTTTTATTGGAACGAGTGTACCAAAACAGGAGTGAATTCGGTCCAAAAATTCACCCTATTTGATGAAGCAAGTTTATCGACTCTTCCGAAAATAAACGTGATAGAAAAATATCATGCTGGAGCGATTTAAGTCAATAAATCGGGAATTTGGTCTTTGCAGGAAGGTATTGGTAGAGGTGTCATTCTCCCACCCCGAATTTTCCAAGAGTTTCGGAAACATCAACTCAAGAGATGCCTGTTTTTGCCGCTTGCAGCGGATGTAGTATTGGCTGTAGATTTATCAAGGCTAGAGCCTAGCGTATTCTCATGGAGTCGCTGGCGGCTGCAACTCTTGGTTTCAATCTTTTGTGCGTACAGATATCCCCTTTCAATGCATCCGTACACTCACTGCATCAACTGCACGGTTCCTTTATTCATAGAACCCATTCAGACCTCCCCACTAAAAGGTCGTGACCCTTCAACAACCGAGGAATTTTCGGTAGTTGGTTCTTCGGGTGATAGTCAATTGAAAATCAATTCTTCAGCCAAAAAAGAAAAATAACTTGTCATAAAACGGATAAAATATTATATTTTTGCCCTCTATAAGACAAGTTAAATGAAAACAGCACCTGCTATACTGCCTAAAAACCTGAAGATTTTAAAAGACCTAGGTGAGCACATACAATTAGCTCGCTTACGCCGAAAATTAAGCGCAGAGCAAATTGCAGAGCGTTCCGGTCTTGGCAGAAAAACCATTTACAATATTGAGCAAGGCAGCCCAACTGTTGCCATTGGGAGTTATTTGCAAGTGCTCTTTGTTTTAGGTTTAGAAAAAGATTTAACCACGGTTGCGGCAGCTGATCCCTTAGGTAGAAAATTGCAAGATGCAGGAATCATCACCAACAAGCGTGCACCCAAACAAACAAAGAAATCATGAAGAGTGAGCAAACAAAGATTTGGGTCTATGCAGATTGGAATTTTATAGAGGAAGCTCGAATCATGGGTATTTTGACTTCACAGCGCGTGCGTGGAAAAGAGATATTTTCATTTGAATACACAGAGACCTGGTTGAATAATCAAAATCCAATTTTATCCTTGGATCCGCATTTAGGGTTGTACAAGGGGAAGCAGTATTTGCCTGAAGAGAAAAATAACTTTGGGGTATTCCTGGATTCATCGCCCGACCGTTGGGGTAGGCTATTAATGCGTCGACGAGAAGCATGGCAAGCCAAAATTGAAGATCGAGAGGAAAGAACACTTTTTGAGAGTGATTTTTTATTGGGTGTTTTTGACGGACATCGTATGGGAGGAGTGCGTTTTAAAATAAGTGAGGATGGTCCTTTCATGAATGACCACAAGAAAATGGCAACACCGCCTTGGACATCCCTTCGTGAATTAGAGCATGCGAGTTTGC
>JAXITR010000065.1:0-4798 GCA_034679985.1 Cryomorphaceae bacterium | reverse complement strand
CAACAAGGTTTGTAAACACCCGCGGGGGGTTTGGTGTTGCACTGGGGTGGGGCCCCCGCCGGGGCGCCCCCCCCGGCCCCCCCCCGGGACTCCTCCTCCGGCGCACGTACCCCTTCCGCCCAAGGCGGAACAGACTCTCCGCGCAAAACGGTCCAATACACCCAAAAAAGTCGCTTGATGTCTTTGCGCTTGAGGCTGGGCTCAGACTTCAGGGGTTTTTGGCCCTGCAAAAAAGCGTCGATGGCCCACAACTTACGCCAGTTCCGAACAATCTCGTAGGAGTGCTCCGCCACAAAGGAACGGTCCCGTGAGCCCCACTTTTTATTGAACTTAAGTACCTGATCCAGCACGTTGTGCACGTAGTGAACGCCCCCAAAGGAACGCTCCAAAACTTCATAAACGCCTGCGACGGTATTGGGATGTGCGGTAGCCATGGGCCAAAGGTACGGCCATTCGTTGCCCATTTTTTTCTCCAGCGGGCCGACAGTCGGTATTAAACGGATATAAGCGTTACCCACGCTTAATTGAGGTCTTTGCGCACTTCTTAGATTCTACAATAAGCAGAATGACAATCGTCTAGGGTCTAAAAATTATCCGTGGTAAACGTTTACCAAAACCCCAAATTAAGGCCCCAAATTACCGACGGCACCCAGGAAATTAAAGTATATTTGTAGTACCAAACCTATCATTTTCATTGCCCTTAATGTATCCTCGCCTGCTCTACTACATTAGAAAACTCCTCCGACGGTACAACACCCGATTCCTCTCGCGGTGGACCGTTTTCGGTTTTGATTTGGTCCTTCTCTCCCTAGCGTACCTCTTCACCCAGTGGATTCGGTACAGCTTCACGGGCGTTATATTGGACGGACCCCTCCTTTTGGCGCGCTACGGAATAATCGTAGCCTTCTTCTCCACCGGATTCTTGCTCTACCAATCCCACGTAGGCATCATCCGGCACAGCGGAAGTACGGATTTTGCCCGACTGGCCCGCGCCACCCTTTTTTCGTTTGTGGGCCTAACCATATTGCGGGAAATTGCCCTTCGGGCGGGGAGCGAAACCCTAAGCCTTTCCTATGGCGCCTTGGCCACCACCAGCTTGGGATTCTTGGCTCTGAGCGTGGGCATGCGGATCACGGTTCGGAACGTCTTTCACAGTTTGGCCAACAGCTACGTGCGCAAAAACGGAGTTGGGGTGCTGATCTTTGGTGCCGGAAGCATGGGGCGCAGCGCCAAAGACGCCATCGACGCTGACGTTCGGGGCGAAGGTTTTGCCGTGGCCTACGTAGACGACCACCCCAACAAGGTGGGCAAAAACATCAACGGATTGCCCATACTGTCGTCGGATTATGCGTTCCGTCCTGCGTTCATCAACGAGAACCAAATTCAGCGTGTGGTGGTGGCGGCAAAAAGCGTCTCCGCCCTCCGCATCAAGGCCTTGACGCAGCAGGCCCTAGAAGTTGGTTTGGAAGTGAAGCGCGTTCCCCCCATTGGCAAGTGGGTCAACGGAGAATTGACGGCCACCCAGATTCGCGCCGTCAGCGTGGAAGATCTTTTGGGCCGAGATCCCATTCAATTGAGCTACAACCAACTCAATGGATTTTTGGGGCAGAAAACCATTATGGTTACGGGAGCAGCGGGTTCCATTGGGTCGGAACTGGTGCAGCAAATTTTACTGCAGCAACCGGCCACCTTGTTGGCCGTGGACCAAGCGGAAACCCCGCTGTACGAATTGGACTTGGAGCACAACCGGCACGACGGCGTCTTGGTGCCTTTGGTGGCCAACGTGGCGCATGAAGAACGCATGCGGATGCTCTTTGAACGGTACCGTCCGGACGTCGTTTTTCACGCGGCGGCATACAAACACGTGCCGTTGATGGAGGCGCATCCGGTAGAGGCCGTGCGCACCAACTGCTTCGGCACGGCGGTAGTAGCGAGATTGGCCCGAGAATTCCAATGCGAGGCCTTTGTGATGGTGTCTACGGACAAGGCCGTCAACCCCACCAACGTCATGGGCGCTACCAAACGCGCCGCAGAACACGCTATTCAAGCGGAAAACCGGCATCCGGGAAACAAAACGCGCTTTGTGACCACTCGTTTTGGCAACGTATTGGGCAGCAACGGCAGTGTAATCCCGCTCTTCCAACGGCAAATTGCGCAAGGCGGCCCCCTCACCGTCACGCACAAAGAAATCACCCGTTACTTCATGACCATTCCGGAAGCCGTCCGGTTGGTGCTGGAGGCCGGACACATGGGACGCGGCGGTGAACTCTACGTGTTTGACATGGGCGAGCCGGTGCGCATTTACGACTTAGCTATGCAGCTCATCCAACTCAGCGGCCTGCGCCCCGGGGTAGACATTGAAGTGAAGGAAGTGGGCTTGCGTCCGGGCGAAAAACTCTACGAAGAACTGCTGGCCAACGAGGAGAACACCGTTCCCACGCACCACCCCAAGATTTTCATTGCGACCGCGATTTCGTGGGAAGACGCCGAGTTCCAAGCGCATTGGGATTTCCTCCTCCAGGCCCTGAACGCACAACACCACGCGCAGCTGGTACATGCCCTGAAACGGTTGGTGCCGGAATACCAGCCCCAAGAACATTAATTTTTGGACGTGGCAAACCGTTTTCTCGTTCGCTTCAAGCCGCTCAGCGCGCTCGTGTTGGCCGCAACGCTGGCCTTGGCCGCAGCTCCAGCCGCCGCACAAGCACCCACCAAGGCGCAAGCTTCCAAACCCGGCGTGCTTCGCCGGTTGTACGGCACCGTGCCGGCTCCTGCGGTTTTGTACCACCCCTGGCGCTCCCACTACTGGCCGTACCAAGACATTGGCTACACGCACCTCTACGGGGCCACGTACAAGAGCCTTGCCTATTTTTCCTTCATCAACACCTACCGCGAGCGCTGCCACTTGATTGCGTTCCGACGCAACTGGTACGACGGCAAACGTTTGGACATCGCCGTGGGCGGGGGCGTCAACTACGGGTACGAGGGTCGACTGTATTTTGCGCAGTCCATCCCGCAGTGGATTCGGGAAACCTATTTGTTCAAAACGGATTTCAACCCCATGGCGGGGCTGGACTTCTCCTACCGCATTTCGGAAGGATTCCACGCCCAACTGGTGTTCTCGCCCATCTTTGTTACCTGGGGAGCCGCCTACCAATTGGACCCGCGGCGCAAAACCGCAGCGTCCAAAACCACCAACCCGTTCCCGGCCTTGTGACCGCGCCTCCGGCAGCTATGCGGACCCGTGTCCGCGCCTTCATCCTACTCCTTTCCCTGGTGTGGGCGGGTGCCGCTCCCTGTTCCCTTCGTGCGCAAACCACTCCAAACCCAACCCGATCGTCCCTCCTGCCCCTTTCCGTAGGTTCTCATGCGTTCAACCTGCCGGAGCCGGGGGCTCCTGATTTGTGGTTGCACCGCACCGGCTTGGAGGCCTCCACCGCCTGGGGTTCCCATTGGCGCGGCTTTGCGGGCGGTCATTTGGTGGGGGCCTACGGCGGGCAGCGCGCCGGATACATTGCCCTGGGCGCACACGCGGGCACCGAAGTACAACTCGCGCCCCAATGGTCCGCCGCCGCGGAAGGATTTCTATGGGCCGGCGGGGGCGGCAGCGCCCCGGACGGAGACGGCGGTTTGTGGGGCGCCCGCGGGGCGCTCCGGTACCAACAGCCGCGCATTCGGTGGGAAGTGGGCGCGGTGTACACCCACGGAATTACCGGAACCTTGGGCGGTTGGCGCCCTTCCGTAGGTTTGTATAAATCGTTGGATTTGGCCTTGGCGGGGGCGCAGAACGCTCCCCACCGCTGGGCGCCCTTGCCCCTCAACGTGGGGCTCTACGGGCAGCAGGCGTACGTACGGCGGCCCGCCGGGGATCCGAACGGTAATCGGGTGCATCCCGTGCGTTTGGTGGGCGCAGAGGCCTATTTCCCGGGAGCGCGGCTGCACCGCTTTTTGCGCATCGCGGCAGCCGCAGACACCTTTGGCGGCTACATGCACGTCCTCCACGGATGGGGCGTGCCGCTCCTGCAACCGCATTCTCGTTGGGAATTAACCGTTCAGGGGATCTTGGGCGCCGGGGGCGGAGGCGCCGTATTGGGTGCCGACGGCGGCTTGCACGCCGGCTGGGGTTTGTCTGCCGCGTACCGCATCCCAACCGTGGGCACTTTGTTTGCGGCATTTTCCGACGCGTACACCAACGGCCCCCTAGCGTACCGCAGTGCCCAAGTGGGGGTACGACTTCCGGTGGTCTATGCCCAGCGCGTTACCCCCAACACCCGAAAAGCACCCAACACTCGCTCCTTCACCCCGCAAGAACTCCAGCTTGCACACGCTCCCGTGCACCTGGGCGTGGGGGCCAAACTCTACGCTTCCCAACACCTGTGGGCGCTGTGCCCCGGGGGGGAGCTGCGTTTGCTCCATCGCAATAAAATCTCGTTATGGGGTTCCACCTGGTGGGCCGGTGCGGGCGGCAACTTGGGCGCGTACGCGGAAGGATTGCTGGACGTTCGTCTCCGTCTCTTCCCGTGGGCCAAACTATCGCTCTCCGGGGGCGTGGGGGCCGGCGGCGGCATCAACCCGGGCAGCGCGGCCCTAATTGCGGGCGGCGGCGTGGAACTGGGCCCCAACGGAGCCCTGCGCTTCCACCGATGGATCCACACCCCCACTCCCTATTCCGTCAGCTGGGTGGTTCCCCTGCGGATTCCTTTGGTGCGGGTGGTGCGGTAGTATTCCAATCCACTGCAAAGCGGGGCGAAAATTGAAAGCCGTAAAGTGTGTGGACCACACTAATTATATAGTATTT
>JAXITR010000064.1:0-4925 GCA_034679985.1 Cryomorphaceae bacterium | reverse complement strand
GCGCAACGTCCCACGGGCAATGCCTTCTCGGGCTGGTTGACCGGGTCGCTTCCCGCGGATCCGTCGGACCCCCCACTGGACCTTCCTCTGTTGGGTTCCTGGAACGCCGCGCGCTCCGTGGTGGAGCGCTACGGAATTGAGGAGGTCATGATTGCCCTGGACGCCACGGAACACCACTTGCTGGAGAAATTATTGGTGCAAATTGAATCGTTAAACGTCCGCATTCAATGGGTTCCAGACACCTTGTCCATCCTCACGGGTCAAGTTAAGCTGGACGCGCACGGGGTTCCCTTGGTGGACATCCAGCGCAACCCCATTCCGGCTTGGCAAGAAGCAGTGAAGCGAATGGTGGATCTATTGGTATCCGGTACCGCACTCGCCGTGCTGTCCCCGTTTTTGGTTTTTACGGCTTGGCGCGTCAAGCAATCCGGTTCCGGTCCTATATTCTATTACCAGGAACGGGTAGGGCGTAACGGCAAAACCTTTTGGATTGTGAAATTCCGCTCCATGCGGGTGGATGCTGAAAACAACGGCCCGCAATTGAGTTCGGACAACGATCCGCGCATTACCCCGTGGGGGCGCATCATGCGCAAATACCGATTGGACGAATTGCCTCAATTTTGGAACGTTTTGCGCGGGGACATGAGCCTCGTGGGTCCCCGCCCGGAACGACCCTACTACGCGCAACAGTTGTTGGAACGCGCACCCCACTACGCGCAACTGCACAAAATCAGACCCGGCATCACCTCGTGGGGAATGGTTCGCTACGGCTACGCCTCCAACCTGGAGGAAATGTTGGAACGGATGGAGTACGATTTGGTGTACTTGGAGAATGCCACGCTGTTTGCAGATCTGAAAGTGCTGGTTTACACCGTTTTGATTGTGTTGCAAGGACGCGGGAAGTAAGGACCACCGTTTGTTTTTGGCGGCCGCTCTTCCCTACCCTTTTTAACGCACGTGCCGTATCTTCGGCGCATGAAAAATGCAGCAGTATTGGGTGCAGGAACCATGGGAAATGGTATTGCGCACGTTTTTGCCCAAAGCGGCTACCAAGTAGCGTTGTTTGATGTTTCGGAAGCGGCGTTGACCCGTGCCGTTGCCACCATTGAGAAAAATCTGGATCGTCAAGTTGCCAAGGGTGCCCTGAGTGCGGAAGATAAAGATGCTGCCTTGGCCCGAATCCAAACCGGCACCTCTTTGGAGGCGGCGGTGGCCCAGGCCGATCTCGTGGTGGAAGCCGCCACGGAAAACGAGGCCATCAAATTGAAAATTTTTGAGGATCTGGATCGATTGGCTCCGGCGCATTGCATCTTGGCCTCCAACACTTCTTCCATCTCCATAACCCGCATTGCCGCAGCCACCCAGCGCCCGGAGCAGGTTATTGGCATGCACTTCATGAACCCCGTTCCCGTCATGAAATTGGTGGAAATCATTCGCGGTTTCAAAACCAGCGACGCCACCACCGACGCGGTGATTCGAATGAGTGAATCCCTTGGCAAAATCGCCATTTCCTGCAACGACTACCCCGGTTTTGTGGCCAACCGCATCTTGATGCCCATGATCAACGAAGCCATTGAATCGTTGCACACAGGCGTAGCCGGCGTCGCTGAAATCGACGGCATCATGAAATTGGGCATGGCGCACCCCATGGGGCCCTTGCAGTTGGCAGATTTCATTGGATTGGACGTATGCTTGAGCATCCTTCGTGTACTTCATTCCGGACTGGGCCAACCCAAATACGCGCCCAATCCCTTGCTGGTAAACATGGTTCAGGCCGGTTTGTTGGGCGTAAAAAGCGGCCAAGGCTTCTACAACTACGCCGCCGGAACCAAGGACGCACCCGTAAATTCTTACTTTAAATAAGCAAATTCAAATGAATCAATTTAAATCAGTTACACTCGCTCTGGTTTTTGCATTCACCTGGAGCGCAAGCGCACAAGACAACTTGGTGAAGCAGGTTGCCGGCAACGGAACGGCCGGCGCAGGTTACCAATTCACGCCCATCGTTCAGTTGGATGCGACACCCGTTGAAAACCAAGGAAGCAGCGGAACCTGCTGGAGTTACTCCACCTCCGCCTTCTTGGAATCGGAAATGATTCGAATGGGCAAGAAACCGGTTGATTTGTCCGAAATGTACATTGTTCGCAAGGTGTACCAAGACAAGGCAGAAAAGTACGTTCGCGTGCACGGAGCGCTCAATTTTGCCCAAGGTGGTGCCTTGCCGGACATCCTCTACGTAATCCAGAAGTACGGTGCCGTTCCAGAAGAAGCCTACACCGGGCTGAACTACGGCACAGAAGTAAACGAACACGACGAATTGGAAGCTTCCCTGAAAGGAATTGTGGATGTCGTCAAGGAAAACAAAAACGGCACCCTAACCCCCGTTTGGAAAAAAGGCTTCACCGGCGTGCTGGATGCCTATTTGGGCGCTGAACCCACCACCTTTACCTACCAAGGCAAAAACTACACCCCGCGCACGTTTGCGGACCAAGTAGTGGGCGTTAAGCCGTCGGACTACGTTCAAATTTGCTCTTTTTCGCACGTGCCCTTCTACACCCAGCACGCCATTGAGGTTCCGGACAACTGGACGTGGGGAACCTCGCACAACGTGCCGTTGGAAGACCTGATGTCCGTGCTGAATGGCGCGTTGACGAAGGGTTACACCGTGGCATGGGCCTGCGACGTGAGCGAAAAAGGATTCTCCCTCAAGAACGGTTTGGCCGTAGTTCCTGAAAAGGATTGGTCCGACATGACTTCGGACGAACAGAAGGCGGTCTTCACGGCGCCCCACAAAAGCCGAACCATCACCCAAGAGAACCGTCAGCTGGCATACGACAACTACGAAACCCAAGACGACCACGGAATGCAAATCACGGGCATGGTGAAGGACCAAACCGGTACGGTGTTCTACACCGTTAAAAACAGCTGGGGCGATCGGGAAAACCCCTACAAAAGCGGCTACATCCACGCCTCCGATGCTTTTGTTCGGTACAAAACCATTTCCATCCTGGTTCACAAGGACGGCTTGACCAAGGAGATGCGCTCCAAGTTGGGTCTGTAAGAAGTTATCATGTATAAAAAGGGGCTGGCTCGTTACGAGACAGCCCCTTTTTATGTGGCACACATCCAATCGTGCTTACATGCGGTCTGGTGCCGTTATGCCCAAAAAGCCCAACCCCGTGCGTACCACATACCCCACTCGCTCCGCCAAAGCCAAGCGCAAAGCCACTTGCTCGGGCTGATCTGCATTCAAGATGCTCAGGTTTTGGTACAAACCGTTGAACGACTTCACCAATTCGTACACGTAGTTGGCAACGGCCGCCGGATTGCGTGCGTCGGCCGCTTGCTGCACGGTACGCGGAAACTGAGCCAATTGAAACAGGACCTCGGTTTCGCGTGGGTCCCATGCATAGCCTGCTGCAGCCACCGGTTGGCGATCGCCCGCCTTCCGCAGCAATGAGGCAATCCGTGCGTGGGTGTACTGCAAGAAAGGTCCCGTGTTTCCGTTGAAATCAACGCTTTCTTCCGGGTTGAAGACCATGCGTTTGGTGGGATCCACCTTCAAAATAAAGTACTTCAGTGCCCCGTGCCCCAAAGTTCGATACAGAGCCGCCTTATCGGCCTCCGGCATACCCTCCAATTTGCCCAACTCCTCGGACAACTGGGCGGCCGTAGTTTCCATCTCGCTCAACAGATCGTCTGCGTCCACCACCGATCCTTCGCGTGATTTCATACGCCCGTTGGGCAAGTCCACCATCCCGTAGCTGAGGTGCACCAACTGATCGGCCCACGAATAGCCCAATTTCCTCAAAATGAGGAACAACACCTTGAAGTGGTAATCTTGCTCATTGCCAACCACATAGGTTAAACCGTCGATGTTGAAATCGCGAAAGCGCTGCACCGCCGTACCCAGGTCTTGGGTCATGTAAACGGAGGTTCCATCGCTCCGCAAAACCACTTTTTCGTCCAAGCCGTCCGGACGCAAATCAATCCAGACCGATCCGTCGTCCTTGCGGTAAAAGACCCCCAACTCCAAGCCGCGTTCCACGTCTTGTTTCCCCAAAACGTAGGTTTCGCTTTCGTAGTAATTCTTATCAAAAGAAACCCCCAATCGTTGGTACGTCGCTTCAAAACCGGCATACACCCATTGATTCATGGTGCGCCAAAGGTTCATCACTTCGGCGTCCCCTTCTTCCCAAAGACGGAGCATTTCTTGTGCTTCGCGCATCAACGGGGCTTCAGCTTTGGCCTGTTCTTCCGTTCGGCCGGCCGACACCAAGGCCGCCATCTCTTCGCGGTAGGCACGATCAAAGGCCACGTAGTATTTGCCCACCAGGTGATCCCCTTTCATTCCGGAAGATTCTGGCGTTTCGCCCGCACCAAATTTTTGCCAGGCCAACATGCTTTTGCAGATGTGGATGCCCCGGTCGTTGATGATTTGTACTTTGATGACCTTTTTGCCGGTGGCCCGAATCAACTCGGACACGCTGTGGCCCAGTAAGTTGTTCCGAACATGTCCTAAGTGGAGGGGCTTGTTGGTGTTGGGCGACGAATACTCCACCATAGCAGCCGGTTCGTCCTCCCGAACGGCGGACACCCCGTAGGAGTCTACCTGCAAAGCATTCCACAAGTTTACCCAAGCAACATCCGCCAGCTCCACATTCAGGAAGCCTTTGACAATATTGAAGTCTTTAACAAGTTGGCAATTATCAATTAATTGCTTACCAACAACTTGACCTACTTCATCCGGTGGTATTCCAACCGATTTTGCCAAGCCAAAGGCCACCCACGTATACGTTCCAGAAAACTCGCGTCGGGTGAATTGGAGCACGGGTAGCTCCATGGAAATTCCGAATTCAGCCTGTACCGCTGATTGAATCGCCGAGGCGATGGAGCCCTCCAGGGACTTTAAGGGGTCATTCATG
>JAXITR010000063.1:0-4995 GCA_034679985.1 Cryomorphaceae bacterium | reverse complement strand
CACAGCCGGGTAAAAAACCAGGCGCATGGTGTTGTCCAAATCGTACGCACCAAAGGCCGGATTTCCACCGTTGCCCGGGTGCAAGGAGTCCGTAAGCCGCGGCAGGACGCCAATGAACACCAGCATGAGCACAAAGGCAAAGATGTTGTAGGTGGCGCTCAGGCGCAACCGTTTTTCGGGGTCGTCCACGCTGCCGCGCAAGACGAAATAAGCCAGGTAAATGAGGATGGTGATGGCCGTTCCGTTGAGTTTGGGATCCGGCGTCCAAAAGGCACCCCAGGTAAACTTGGCCCACAGCATTCCGGTCAACAGTCCCGCGGCCGCAAACACCAGGGCTACTTCCGAAAATGCGGCTGCTGCGCGGTCTTTTTCCAGGGAATTAGACCGCAAGGCCCCAATGCTGTACCCAAACGAGGCCCCCATCAACGAGATCATGGTGAACCACATGGGAACGTGGTAGTATAAATTTCGGATGGTTTCGTTGACGATGGGCAAGGCGGGGACTGCGGATACCAGACCGTAGAGGAGGCTGTAGCCCACCAAGGCCAAGCCCAAATACTTCCAAGCGTTTTTCATGGTTTCCAAAGGTAAGGGAAGAGCAAGGTTCCCAGGACCACCGGCACTCCGGCCAGCAGCGCAACGGAACCGAGCGGTGCCAAGAGATCCAACGTGGAGACCCCGGCAGTAGCTAAAAGAGCGGCGCGTTGGATGGTGGCCAAGGTGGGAAGGAGCAGGGGAATGCTGAGGACGGCCATCAAACTGGCGCGGGCGTCCACTTGAGCGGCGAGGGCTGCCGTGGTAGTGAGCACACCGGACAAGCCCGCGCTGCCCAGCACCACCACCAACAAAAAACCAAAGGGGTTGCCCACGGGCAATCCCAATAAAAACGAGAACAAAGCCAAGCTGAATACGCCCAAAACCACCAGTTGAAGGGCCGTAACGATTCCTTTGGCCCACAACCACGTGACGGGCGTCATCCACTGCCCCACCAACCACCACCGGGCGGCAGGCACTCCAGCAAAACTTCGGGTTGCGGCATGCAAGGCGCTGAACAA
The DNA here is from genome assembly GCA_034679985.1 of Cryomorphaceae bacterium. Taxonomy (GTDB): domain Bacteria; phylum Bacteroidota; class Bacteroidia; order Flavobacteriales; family Schleiferiaceae; genus CAMDTE01. The sequence continues at coordinate 3,940 of JAXITR010000063.1, read as the reverse complement.
CAGGACGATCCAAAGTAAGGCATTCCATGCCTTGGAAGGGGGCGTGCCCAAATACGTTTTGGAAGCCAAAAAGGCAGACCCGGCCACAAAAAGCAGACCGGCCATCAGGGCAGACTTTTGGCGGAATTCCAAGGCCCACTCCAGTTGCAGGGCGCGAAACAGCGGACGCATCGTTTTCACCGTACAAAGGTACGGGCGGGGTGCCGAACATTTCCGATTTCCATCCGTTCTTTGAAGTATGAAAACTGCTCTTCTTCTCGGTGCCTCCTTGTTGTTCACGGCAAGTGCTTGCGCCCAACCGTCTTCAACTCCCGATGCCGTTCCGGCCGATGCTCCTGCTCCTACAGCGACTTCAGCTGCTCCCGTGGATTTTTACTCGTTTAAGGTGGAAACGCTGGACGGCGGGACCTATGATTTCTCCAAGTTGCGCGGCAAACGCGTCTTGATTGTGAATACGGCGTCCAAATGCGGTTTCACCCCGCAATACAAGGAACTCCAAGAGCTTTGGGGCTTGGTGGACACCTCTAAATTTGTGATTATTGGATTCCCAGCCAATGATTTTGGCCAACAAGAGCCGGGATCCAACGCAGAGGTGGCAGATTTCTGCGAGAAAAACTACGGGGTTTCCTTCCCGATGATGGCCAAGGTAGCCACCAAGGGACCCAATCAGCATCCGCTCTACACTTGGCTGACGCAAAAAGACCAGAACGGAGTGTCCAATGCCGAGGTTCGTTGGAATTTCCACAAGTTTTTGATCGACGAAAACGGCGTTTGGGTGGAAAGTCTGTTGTCCACCAGTTCGCCGGTTGGCGGTAGAATTCGTTCCTTTGCCGCAGGCAAGTGAGCGAACACACCATGAACGAACAATTGGATCTATTGGCCATTGCGGCCCACCCGGACGACGCAGAACTGGGTTGCGGTGGTATTTTGGCCAAGCACGCCGCGCTGGGGTACCGCGTGGGCATTCTGGATTTGACGGAAGGCCAATTGGGGACGCGTGGTTCCGTTGCGGAACGTCGGCAGGAGGCCTCCCGCGCTTCCGAAATCTTGGGATTGACGGCACGGCACAACCTGGGGTTTGAAGACGGTTGTTTTTTGGTGGACGAAGCGCACCGAAATGCCGTCATGACCCAAATTCGTCGGTTTCGACCCAAGGTGCTTTTGATCAACGCGCCGTCGGACCGACACCCGGATCACGGTCGTGGGGCCCAGTTGGCCCTGGAAGCTTGGTTTTACGCGGGTTTACGGAAGTTGGAAACCACTTGGAACGGGGAAGTTCAGGAACCTTGGCGCCCGGATCAAGTGTACCACTACATTCAATTTTACGATTTAACACCCGCCTTTTCGGTAGATATTACGGGGTACGAAGGGGTGAAAATGGAGGCCATTCGCGCCTTTTCTTCCCAATTTTACGACCCCACCCGTCAGGAGCCGGAGACTGTATTGTCCTCCGCCGCTTTTTTGGATCAGGTGCGGGCGCGAACCGCTGTTTGGGGCCAACAAATTGGCGTGGAGCACGCAGAGGCCTTGGTGGCTCCGCGCACCTTGGGGGTTTCGCACCTCATGCAGTTACTCTAAACTAACGCAGGGTCGGCTTTAACCGACGCACCCAATCGCTAAAGTCTGTTCCCCAGGATTTGGGCCGTAGGGGCTCAAAATAGGCGCGGCACTTTTCGCGATCTTGGGCAGTAGGAGGGGTTTGTTGGGCGCATAGCTCCAATGCTTCCACCAGGTTGGGGACGTCGTTCCAAGCGCCCGTTCGAAAACGAATGCCCGGCAGGAGCGTCCCCCAACTGGAGACGCCTCCGTTTTGGGTGCTCAATACGGCACAGCCGCGGTCCAATGCCTCTGCGGCGGCCAATCCAAACGTTTCCACCGGGCTGTTCACCACCAAAGTATCCCAACGGGAAAAGGCGCGTTCCACATCCTCCCGCGGCACGCCGTCGGCAAACGTGAGGCCGGGAAGGTGACCCCAGCGTTGCTCCCATTGCGCCCGATCGGGCCCGTTTCCACGCAATTCCAGGGTGTCGTTTGGGTGGGTTTTCGCATGGAGTGCCCAGGCCTCCAAAAGAAATTCTTGACCTTTTATGGACCCGACGCTGTCTCCCAAATGTCCAAATCGATGACCGCGAGCTGCTGGAGATCTCGGGTACTCCATATTGGGGGCGGGCAATGGATTGCCCAAGACCGTTATGGGCGTTTTGACCCCGGCTTTTCGAAGTGCATCGCCCAAGAAATCAGAGGGTACGGCCACGCCGTGGGACGCGTTGAACAAGGCCTTTAAGAACCACTTGTAAGCTCTTGATTTATTGGGAAAGTCCCGCACCCAGGCGGATCGGTGCTCCACAATGCCCACGGGAAGACCCCGCATTCTGGCCCACACCCAAAGGGGCCAGGCGTCCGGATTGGGCAGGTGCAGCAATACGGCATCCACCGGAAAACGAACGGCGTGCAGGGATTGGGCCTTCCATCGGAGTCCGCGCCACCCGCCGGGACTGTTGATGCATACTCCCTTCCAGGGCCCTGCGGGCAGTTGCGCGGTGCCCGGCGTTTGGTCTGCCTTGATGTGCCAAACGCAGTGTTCTACTTCCGGAACGGCTTCCAAACCGTGGGCCACAAACAGCCCGTTTTGGGGGTCGTCGGCGTGTGGAAAGGCGGTGGTCCAGTGAAGCCAGCAGGGGGTCATGCTGCGAAGATACGGAGATCAATTACGTGCAACCGGGAGCGTAACAACAAGGCTTGCGGGTTGCGCTCATTTGCGGGTTGCGCTCAAACGGGAAGGAGCAACAGAACCGCGATCCAAATGCTGAGGTTCAAAGCAAACAGCACGGCCCCAAAGCCCACGATGGACAAACCGCTCTTCCACAGGTCGGACAAGCGGATGGAGGTGCCCATGCCAAAAAGCGCCACCCAGAAGGCCCATTTTTCCAGCATTCCTCCGGCTGTAACCAAACTTTCAGGCCAGGAAATCCACAACTGAGCTACGGAAAGCACCACAAAAGCGCCAATGAACCATAGGTTTTTGGCCGCGTCGCGGACGGGAGCAGCGGATTCGTTGAGGCTCTTTTTTTGGACCAGCAGGTTTAGGTAAAGTAAAAGGGGAATTAAGAGTGCTACGCGGCTCATTTTGACCAAAGTGGCCCATTCTCCAGCTTCGTCTCCCAGCGCGAATCCGGCGGCCAGGGCCTGGCCCACAGCGTGCAAGGTGCCGCCGGCGAGAATTCCTCCTTGTGCCGGTGAAAAGTTCAGCAGATTGGCCAAAAGAGGGACGAGGACAATGCCCAAGGCTCCCAGAAAGTTGACAGTGGCCACAGCGGCTCCCACCTCGCCACCGGAGAGGTTCGATTTTTTTTGGAGCAAGGGCGCAGTCGTTGCGACGGCCGTTGCCCCGCAAATGGTGGTACCAAATGAAACCAAGCAACCGGCTTCGGCCTTCAAGCCAAAATAGGGCGCCAGGCGTCGGCTCAAAAACCAAAAGGCCGCAAAGACGCCCACCACAACGGCCAGGTAGGGATGGAGCAGCTGGTCCGGCCCAACGCGCAAACCAAGCAAGGCGATGGTCCAGGCCAAGCCGTGTTTTTCCAAAAGTTTAAAATGAGCGGCGTACTTCCGAACGGCCCACGGGATTTGTCCCACAGCGATTCCGGCCAAGAGGAACCAGAGCATGGGGTCTTGCAGCAGTGCTTTCACGGGGCAAAAGTACTCGCTTCGGTAACGTTTAAACGTGCGTTAACGCCCTTTGTGTGATTCGGTTTTTTCGTATATTTGCACTCCGCTAAAATGGTGGTTGTAGCTCAGTCGGTTAGAGCGCCGGATTGTGGTTCCGGAGGTCGCGGGTTCGAGCCCCGTCTTCCACCCTGTAAAGGGCTATCTCTCAGTGAGGTAGCCCTTTTTTAATTCTCGATTCTTTCCATTCATTAAACACAGGACAATTGAAAAT
>JAXITR010000062.1:0-5007 GCA_034679985.1 Cryomorphaceae bacterium | reverse complement strand
TGTCCAAGAAACCGGTGTCTGAGCAAGAAATTGGCAAGCAACTGCTTCTTGATGCACAGGGTTACGCAGAAACATCCCTGTGCCGGCGTCAGTACCTGCTCCATTACTTTGGAGAAAAGTACACGGAGGAAAATTGCCGTGCGTGCGACAATTGTTTGTCGCCTCGAACGCGTGTGAACGTTCAGGAACACATTGAATGGGTTCTGGAGACGGTGGAGTTGGGCAGGAAGCAATTTAAGGCCCTGCAGGTAGTCAACACCCTCTTGGGTAACTTGACGGCCGTGCTCAAAACGTTCAATGCGCCAATTTTGCCCACCTGGGGCAGAGGGAGTGCTTTCTCTGCTGCGTATTGGCAAGATTTGGTGCGTCAAGCTCATGTAGAAGGCTTCTTGTTTAAAGACATTGAGGCCTACGGAATGCTGACCCTAACGGAGGCCGGTCGTTCTTTTTTGGACCGACCCCAGCCCGTATGGATGGCTGAATTCAAAGAGCCCGAAGACGGGGAGAGCGAAGCATCGGGCGGGCGAACCATCGCCTTAGATCCGGTGCTGTACGCCCAGTTGAAGGATTTGACGCGGAGTTTGGCCAAAAAACACGGACTCCCTCCCTATGCGCTGTTTTCGGACCATTCGTTGAACGAAATGGCCACGGCATTCCCCTGCAGCGAGGAAGAATTGCGTTCCATCAGCGGGGTGGGCGAGCACAAAGCCCGGAAATTTGGCGCCTCCCTGGTGGTGGCTATCCGGGACTACGTTGCGGCCCATCAAATCGACCGTCCGTACGACGAAGTCATCAAGGCGGTTGGTTCGAAGAACACCCTGAAGGTGTACATCATTCAAAACATGGACCGTCGGGTACCCTTGGCGGACATTGCCCGCTCCAAGCAACTCTCCATGAACGATTTGCTGGGAGCCTTGGAATTGATTGTGCAATCGGGCACCAAAATCAACCTGCGCTACATGCTGCAGGAACATTTTGACGAGGACAGCCTGGACGAAGTGTTGGATTACTTCCGCGAAGATTCCGAAGACGGAGATATACCCCAAGCCGTGCGGGACTTCGACGGTGTTTATTCCGAAGAGGAGCTTCGTTTGGTCAAATTGCAGTTTCTGAGTGAAGTGGCGAGCTGACGCCCGGGTACGCATTAAAGGCGCGCAATAGGCGCAAATCCAAATCGTCCAAGGTAGGGGCACCCAGAGATTTATCCGATCCAGAAAGGGCTCGTACCGTCAGCCATTCGCCCAAAACAGGTTCTAGAACTTTCAATAATTCAGCCTCAGCCGCGGGGGTAAAATGCATCATGCGCAGGGTTTTACTCCTTAACGCAGCACCGGCCGCTATTCGTATGCAGCCCGCTACGCAACTGCCCCTTCTGCGGCCATCTGTTTGCGCATGTTGATGAGTGCATAGCGCATGCGACCCAGCGCCGTGTTGATGGAAACCCCCGTTTCGTCTGCGATTTCTTGAAAGGTCAGGTTGGCGTAAATGCGCAAGTGAACCACCTCGTGCTGTTCGGGGGGCAAGGCGCGCATCCAGCGAACGGCGTCAGCATGCCATCCCTCCTGAACCGCCTTTTCCTCCGGGTTGAGGGCCTCTTCCTGGAGTTCCATCCAGAGGGGCGACTCATCTTCCAAAGACTCAGAGGAGGATTTTTTGGCCCGACGGAACGCGTCGGTTACGGCGTTTTGGGTGACGCGCGTCAACCAGCCGCCAAACTTGCCTTCGTCCTTGTAGCGGCCGTCCCGAAGCGTGTGCAGAACTTTGATCCACACCTCTTGGTACAAATCATCCGCCCAGTCGCGGTCTTTGACCTTGGACAAAAGCGTGCGGTACACCGTGGTGCGGTGGCGCTGCAGCAACAAAGAAAAAGATTGTTCGCACCCTTGGGCAGCGCGTTGGACCAACACGGAGTCGGTCGGAGCTCCTGTACTCACGATTTAATTGTTTAAGAATGAATCGAGTACAGTTGCTGAATAGGCGCTTGGGGTTGGGTTATTGAATGATCGTGAAGACGAAAATAGGTTTTTTAAACGAATGCACAAGCGGTACCTTTGCATTTTCCATGAAAAACCGCGTCGTCGAAATACAAGGAGCTCGGGTGCACAACCTAAAAAACGTGCACGTCACCTTCCCCCAGCGGGCGTTGGTGGTCTTCACGGGCGTGAGCGGCTCGGGCAAGTCCTCGCTGGCCTTCGATACCTTGTATGCGGAGGGACAGCGTCGGTACGTGGAAAGCCTGAGTGCGTACGTGCGGCAATTCATGGGACGGTTGGACAAGCCGGACGTGGACGACATCAAGGGCTTGTCTCCCGCAGTGGCCATTGAGCAAAAAGTAGCCTCCCGGAATCCGCGGTCTACCGTGGGCACAGCAACAGAAATTTACGACTACCTCAAAGTTTTGTTTGCACGCATTGGGCGAACGTACAGTCCAGCTACCGGTGCGGAAGTTCGGAGACACACGCCCATGGACGTTGTTCATGCCGTGGAATCGGGGGTGCCCGGAGATCGTCTGCTCCTCACCTGCCCCCTGCCCACCGGCAATCGGCCATTGGAGGTGGCCGCACCTTTGCTGCTTCAACAAGGTTACGCACGGTTGTGGACGCCCAGCGGTGTTTGCGCTTTGGACGATTTTGAGGCTTGGGCCGGCACTTCCTGGGAGGATGCTCGTTTGGTAGTGGATCGCTTGGTAGCTGGTCCGTTGGACGAAGAGGCGCAAAGCCGCGTGGCAGAATCCGCACAAATAGCCTTTTTTGAGGGGCACAGCACCGCCTACTTGGTGCATCCGGACGGCACCCAGACAGCTTTTTCCAGCCGATTTGAGGCGGACGGTCAAACGTTTGAAGAACCTACCCCCAACCTGTTTGCCTTCAACAACCCCGTGGGCGCCTGCCCCACGTGCGAAGGATTTGGATCCGTGCTGGGCATTGACCCCTTGCTGGTCGTACCCAATTCGCAATTGTCTGTGTACGAAGACTGTGTTGCACCGTGGAAGGGCGAACGAATGGGCGAATGGAAGGATCAACTGCTTCTGGGAGCGCCCAAAGTGAATTTCCCTGTACACCGGCCGTACCGCGATTTAACCGACGCAGAACGCACTTTGCTGTGGAAAGGATGTGCTCATTTCCAGGGTATTGACGCCTTTTTTGCGTACGTTGAGTCGAAATCCTACAAAATTCAATACCGCGTGCTGCAAGCGCGCTACCGGGGCCGTACCGTCTGCTCTTCTTGCGGCGGAAGCCGTTTGAAACCAGAAGCTTACCACGTAAAAATCAACGGCATTTCTTTGCCTGAATTGCTGCAATGGCCGTTGGACCGCGTGCAGCTGTGGTTTGAAGCCTTGGTATTGTCCGACTCCGATCAAAAATTAGCCGAACGTTTGCTTCAGGAAGTGCGGCAACGTTTGGGGTACTTGGTCAACGTTGGCCTCCCCTACCTGACGCTCTCCCGCGCATCGGCCACGCTTTCCGGCGGCGAATCGCAACGCATTCAATTGGCCACCGGCCTGGGGAGTGCCTTGGTGGGTTCCCTCTACATTTTGGACGAGCCCAGCATTGGACTGCATCCGCAAGACAGCGAAAAGCTCTTGGGCGTTGTGCAAGCCCTCCGCGACGCCGGAAATACGGTGGTGGTGGTGGAACACGACGATTTATTCATGGAGCGCGCCGATTGGCTGGTGGACTTGGGGCCCAACGCGGGTTCCTTGGGCGGTGAAGTGGTCTATTCCGGACCTCCCGCCGGCGTGGTTTCCGCAGAACGTAGTTTGACGGGCGATTACCTGACCGGAAGACGGCTGGTGCAGCGCCCCAACCGACGCGAACCGTCGGGCTTTCTTAACTTGATAGGCGCCCGCGAGAACAATTTGAAGGATGTTTCCGTGGATTTGCCGCTGGGCTGCTTGTTGGTGGTAGCCGGCGTCAGCGGTTCCGGAAAGAGTACGTTGATTCGGAAGATTGCGGTCCCGGCCGTGGAGAAGAAATTGACCGGATTCGGGGACAAACCGGGGCAATTCGACTCCATCGACGGCGATTTTCGGCAAATTCACAGCATTGAATTCATCGATCAAAACCCCATTGGCAAGTCCAGTCGGTCCAACCCCGTCACCTACCTCAAGGCCTACGACGACATCCGCAATTTGTACGCCGGTCAAAAATTGGCCGAGCTCCGCGGGTTCAAACCCAAACACTTTTCGTTCAACACGGAGGGCGGAAGGTGCGAAGTTTGCAAGGGCGACGGTCGTCTGACCATTGAGATGCAGTTCATGGCCGACGTTCATCTGGAGTGCGAGGCCTGTGGCGGCAAACGTTTCATTGAAGACGTTTTGGAAGTGGAATTCCACGGGAAAAACATCAACGACATCCTCACGATGACCGTGGACGACGCACGTGCGTTTTTCTCCGACAACGGCCAGCCGAGAATAGCCGCGAAACTTCAGCCTTTGGTGGAAGTGGGATTGGGTTACGTGCAGTTGGGACAACCCAGCAGCACCCTGTCTGGCGGCGAGGCGCAACGTGTTAAGCTGGCTTCCTTTTTAGCACGCGGAGCTACCGCTGAGAAGGGTTTGTTCGTATTCGACGAGCCCACCACCGGCTTGCACCTGGATGACGTTCAAAAGTTGCTGGTGGCCATGGACCGCCTTTTGGAATTGGGCCATTCCATTTGGGTGGTGGAACACCACCCGGCCTTCATGGAACAGGCAGACTGGCTGGTGGAATTGGGTCCGGTTGGAGGAGACCGTGGGGGTGAGCTCATTTATTCAGGACCGCCCGCCGGAATCCTTCAAGAAACCCATTCGCCGACGGGTGCTTTTTTGCGAAGCAAATCCGCAAAAAAACGATAACGCATCTGAAAATTAAAAATTTAACAAGTGGTAAGCGTAGAAAGTACCATTTGTTACGCGGCAGACCTTAACTTTGGGGTAACCTTGGTGCTTCGGCACGGGGTTATTGGTTTGGTGTGAGGCCGGGGCATGTCCCCGGCCTTTGCATTTAGTGTTGTTCCAATCCTCTG
>JAXITR010000061.1:0-5071 GCA_034679985.1 Cryomorphaceae bacterium | reverse complement strand
TGGGATTCACTGGCGATGACGTTTCAGGGCTGGGTAGCATTTGACGCACGCTTTGGCGGCTGTTGGGTACGGGATTCCATACCGCTGTATTTGGGCAATCCGCTGGGCATTACGCCTCCGGGCCCCAATTACTGTTTGGGTTCGACGGTTGCGTTTTCAACGGCTCATCCCCATTCCGGTTACCGCTATTTGTGGTCCACGGGGGATACTACGGCAACCACCACCAAGCTGATCCAGGCAACGGGCTACATCAAGCTGCGGGTTATGGACGACTTGGGGATGACTTGTACGGATTCTATAGCGTACGTGGGCGGCAATTCTGTGGTGGCCACGCTCACACCGGCCGTGATCAATGGGGTGCAGCCTTGGACCGATACGGTGTTGGGTTCGGCCACAGGAGCGCACCGATTCTATTGGATTTACAACGGGGACACCCTGGGCAGCGGGTTTGGCATCAGCGACAGCTTGATCCACACCTGGAACCTGGCCTCCACCGGAAACTTGTACTTTGTGGGGATTGATACACTGTACGGTTGTCAAGACACGGCTACCGCGCAAGTTGTGATTTCTCAGAACTATCCAGCCTACATACCCAATGGGTTTACGCCCAATGGTGATTTGTTGAATGATGTTTGGACGATTCAGTTGTTGAATGCCGACAACAAGGTTCAATCGGCTAAAGTCTACAATCGTTTTGGAGGGCTGGTGTATAATGTGGAGGATAACCCGGTTCAATGGGACGGAAAAGCACCCAATGGTGAAGGAGTGCAAACTGGGGTTTATGTTTATGTCATCGAGTTTGAGGATCTAAATGGTATTCCCTATCGTTTAACGGGCTCTATTTTGATTGTTAGGTGATGATTGAATCGGGTTGTAAAATTCCGGCCATCCCCAGATTAATATGGGTTTTAGTTTTTTTTTGGATTCCGTTTAGTCTTTCGGCATTGACCTATTATTGGATAGGTGGTTCGGGGAATTGGTCGGACATTAACCATTGGTCTGCAGTATCCGGAGGGACTGTAATGCAGTTGCATACAATTACCCCTACATCTTCAGACGACGTTATCATCGATGCGGCCTCTTTTCCTGCATCAGGAGGGACGATTACAGTTAATGCTCTAAATGCCTATTGCCGGTCGTTTACGGTGGTTAACACGCCGGTAAATACCAAGATTGATATAGTTGTAGGTACTACGTTGAGGGTCTTTGGGAACTTGAATATTCAAGGATCATTTGCTCGATTGGGTCAAGGGGTGTTATCGTTTGAATCCAGTAGTTTGAATAGATTTGTAGCGGCTCCAAAGGTTCATTTAGGCGCGGTAGAATTCAACAGCGGATTGGGCTCGTGGCACGTAAAGGATACCCTCCAAGCATCTCATGTGGGGATACGGGCTGGAAGTGTTTATTTGGGCCGGTCTTTTTTTTGGGCCACCCATGTTTCCGGTACAGGCGGTCAGTTTCATCTGGATTCTGGATTGATACGGATTGACGACAGTTATGTCTTGAATGGCAACGTTTTAGCGACTTCTGCCAATGCTCGATTGGAGATGTACGGTTTCAATGCTACCGATGAAGCTACTGGGCTCCATAAGTATCGGAGCATCCGGTTTTTGGGAAACAGAGGGCACCTGAGTGCAACAGCAAACTGCTCTGCCAAAAAGGTGGTACTGGCACCAGATCAGAACACTCAGGGCCAGTGGCAGTCAGACACTTTGAGCATGCCACTGGGAGGGCATTGGTCGGTAGGAAATGGGAGTAACCTTACTTTAGGTAGAATACTAGCCGTTCACAATTGCATGCGTTGGGGCGTGATTGAATGCAATGTAGTAGGGGGGAGTGCCACACTTACGGTGGGAGCAGGAAGTCCGCCGGGAGCATTTGTTCATGCACGAGACCTAAATTTTGGTGGTTCCGGTTGGAGTGCTTCGCCGGTGGCTAAGGTTGGAACCGTTACGGGCTTGTTAGGCACCGCCTCCGGTACCAATACACTTTATTGGATTGGAGGCACGGGAAGTTGGGCGGATCCGGCACATTGGTCCAATACATCGGGCGGCACGTCTTCCGGATGCATCCCTGGCCCATTGGATACTGCGGTATTGGACGACAACGGTGGTACCAGTTCATACACGGTTCAATTAGGTAGTTTGGATACCCGTTTGGCGCATAGTTTATTGATGAGTAATTCATCGAAGACGGTGACGGTCACAGGAGGTGGGGATTTCCCGTTGGTGTTGATGGGAAGTTTGGTTTTGTCCCACTCCACGGTGTGGAACATGAGTCGTCCGCTACAGTTTGTTGGGAGCGACACCGCGAACGTCATCGATTTTAAAAAGCGTGCACACGGGAATTTGTTGAACATCATTGGAGGCGGTAAATGGACTTTGACGGATTCTGCACAGGTGGCTCGGATGTCCTTGACCCACGGCACGTTGAAGATGAAGGGCGTATTTGCCAGCTTTGATCGATTTGTTGATAATGAAACGGTACTGGGGCTTCGATTTGGCGCAGGCATTAACCCTCCTGTTCTCTTGCCAAAATGGAAAATCTACGGCTCTCGGGTGCGCATCCAAGAATTTGTAAATCTGCAGAACGGCTTGTTTCAGGTGGGGGCAGATAGTTCTGTGGTGGAAATGGCGAATGCAGGGTGGTTTGAAACCAACAACCCCAACAATCAGTGGAACAAAGTACATTGGTTGCCCGCCAGTGGAGAGGGGAGATTGACGGGTTACCCCCATAAAATCAGGCAAGTTGAGTTTGATTGCGACGGCAAAATGGAGTGCAATTTGTTAATGGACACCTTGGATTTGGCTGCCGGAAAGTCGTATAAATTTCCACCCAATATTCAATACAAAAGACTTAAGGCACCAGGAAATTGCAATAGTTATATTTCCTTTCGACCGTTAGATAACTATAATTTAAGTTCATGGAATTCATCCGGATGGTCCAATACCGTTCACTACACGATTTTTGAAAAAATCACACAAACAAACGGCCCTTTATTAGCCTCCAATTCCATCAACAACGGCAACGTTTCAGGGGTTACGTTTACCAATCAAGTTGGGCGGGTTCTCTATTGGGTGGGTGGTAACGGGCAATGGCAGGATACGGCGCATTGGTCCTTGCTTTCTGGCGGTGGCGGTGGTGAGTGTGTTCCCGGTCCGTTTGATTCTGTTGTGGTGGACAATAATTCAGGGACGGGTTCGGTAACTATTTCCTTAGCGGGCATTTGTTTGGCGGGAGACTTTGTGGTCAATACTTCTTCAAAGGCTGTATCATTGAACCGGGTTCCTGGCGCAAGTCCCTTGACGGTCTTGGAGTTGTTTGGTTCGCTTCACCTTTCCCCGTCCGTTAATTTACAGGGACTTACAACAGATGGTGGAACATGGATCAATTTAAGAACCGCTCCGGGTACGCAAACTGTTTTAACGCATGGAGTGTATATTCCTCTTCTGCAAAAAACGGGAACCGGGACCATTCAAGTATTGGACAGTACGCTGATTGGGACCTTTTCGCAGAACGACGGTCTGTTCACCCCATTAGGGAATTATTTTGCATGTTTTGGGGACCACTTTGGCCATGGAGGTTCTTTTGTGAATGCATCTTCGCGAATGTACTTTGGTCGGTGGTTTGGTTCGAATACCATTTCGGTACCGAACAGTAGGATTGAGGTCGTGGGTCACTTGGGCTTGTCCGGGGCATTGAATACTTCTGGTTCTACCGTGTACATGACCGGCAATCAAGCCAATTTGAGCATTTCCAGTTCAGACACGTTGGCGCATGTAGAGTATACGGACCCCCAAGGTATGGGAACCATGTTCATGTCCCAGGGCAGTCACATTGGGAAGATGGTGTTCAAGGGTTCGTGCACGTTTTTGGACAGCATCCAGTGCGACACGGCGATGTTGGCCAACGGCCGAAGTTATTTTTTTGCGAGCAACCGTACGTTTCGGGTGAAGAAATGGTTTGACGCGCACGGTGATTTTTGCAATCCAATTTTGATGCGCGCCACGCAGCAAGGCCAACAGGCGAAGATCCGCACGTTTGATACGGTTCAGGGTAACTTTTTGGAGATTCGGGATTTGTGGGCGATAGGCCCCAAGCCGTTTTATGCCGGCAACAAATCTGCAGACCAAGGAGGCAATACGGGAATTGTATGGGCCAACAAACCGGGATACGTTTTTGGTTTTGGCAAAGACCGGTATTTTGTGACGTGTTCGGGCGGCACGAATACTTCGTATACCTTGACTACGGAGCGTTTTGAGGATGCTGCGGGCTTTTTGTGGATGACGGGTTCAACGGCAGACACGATGTCTGTGGACTCCACGGGCTACTACTACGTAACGGCCCAGTACGGTGGCTGTTCGGTAACGGATACGGTGGGTGTTTTCTACAACGAGGTGGAATTTGGGGCAGCAGACACGCTTTTGTGTTTGGGGACGTCGCTGAATTTGCAGGTTTTGGACTCCAATTATGCGGGCAATGTATCTTTTGTGTGGTCTACGGGCGACACCAGCCAAATTGCGCTTCCCTGGACCGTAGGTGCGGACACCACCGTGTGGTTTACGGCCACGGATCAATTTGGGAATTCGTGCTCGGACACTTTGCGTATTCGGAGTTTGCAGTACAACAGCCCTTCCGGAGGTCTTACGTTGTTGAATTGCGACACCACGAATTTGGTGCAGCGGTTGTATACGGCGTTCAATTGGCCGCTTCCAGACACCTATTCGGTACGCTGGCACGGGACGTGGGATTCACTGGCGATGACGTTTCAGGGCTGGGTAGCATTTGACGCACGCTTTGGCGGCTGTTGGGTACGGGATTCCATACCGCTGTATTTGGGCAATCCGCTGGGCATCACGCCTCCGGGACCCAATTACTGTTTGGGTTCGACGGTTGCGTTTTCAACGGCTCATCCCCATTCCGGTTACCGCTATTTGTGGTCCACGGGGGATACCACGGCAACCACCACCAAGCTGATCCAGACTACGGGCTACATCAAGCTGCGGGTTATGGACGACTTGGGGATGACTTGTACGGATTCTATAGCGTACGTGGGCGGCAATTCTGTGGT
>JAXITR010000060.1:0-5737 GCA_034679985.1 Cryomorphaceae bacterium | reverse complement strand
GCTACCGCTTCAACTTGTGCCAATTCCTCCTCACCGCGGTAGATGGGCACGATGACCACCTGATCCGGCGCCAATTTAGGAGGCAGTACCAGGCCGTTGTCGTCCGAATGGGTCATGATCAAGGCCCCCATCAAGCGCGTGGAGACGCCCCAAGAGGTGGCCCAAACGTGCTCCACCTTGCCGTCTTTGTTTTGGAACTTGACGTCGAAGGCTTTTGCGAAATTCTGTCCCAAAAAGTGGGACGTGCCCGCTTGAAGAGCTTTTCCGTCTTGCATCATGGCTTCAATGCAATACGTTTCCAAAGCCCCCGCGAATCGCTCGTTGGGAGACTTCACGCCGCGCAGAACGGGAATGGCCATGACGTTTTCGACAAAATCGCCATACACGTGCAGCATTTGTACCGCCTCCGCAATCGCTTCCTCCGACGTAGCGTGTGCGGTGTGTCCTTCTTGCCACAAGAATTCGGTGGTTCTCAAGAACAGTCGGGTACGCATCTCCCAGCGCACTACATTGGCCCACTGGTTAATCAGCAACGGGAGATCACGGTAGGATTGAATCCAATCGCGGTACGTGTCCCAAATGATGGTCTCCGATGTGGGGCGAACAATTAATTCCTCTTCCAGTTTGGCGGTTTCGTCCACCACAATGCCCTTTCCGTTGGGGTCGTTTTTGAGTCGGTAATGAGTTACCACCGCACATTCCTTCGCAAAGCCTTCCACGTGGGAGGCCTCCTTGCTGAAGTAACTTTTGGGAATAAACAAGGGAAAGTAGGCGTTTACGTGCCCTGTTTCTTTAAATCGTGCATCCAAGTCTGCTTGAATGCGCTCCCAAATGGCATATCCATACGGTTTGATCACCATGCAACCCCGCACTGCGGAGTTGTCGGCAAGATCTGCTTGTACGACGAGTTCGTTGTACCATCGGCTGTAATCGGTGGCACGCGCGGTAAGGTTTTTGGCCATTGGTACGGCTTTTGTAATGTTATTGACAAAGGTAATCCCTCCTGCGTATGCGACACGTTATTCTTCCCCTTTTTGCTGCACTTTTCGCAGTGGGTTGCAGTTTGGGCAACCCCGCCGAACGCGTTCGGTACGACGACGGCATTTATTCGGCTCGACCTTATCCCGCGGACGCCATTTCCGCGCGCGTTCTGGCAAACGAACAAGGTGAGTCCAATTTCGATGCCTACGAAAGTGAATCGGACGGTGCGCGCACGGTAACCCCAACCACCGGTACGCGCTATGCGAACCGAAACCGCTCCCGCACGAACCACTACCATTACTACAACGATCCTTGGACTGCGTCGGGATATTCTGGCTGGGGCGCCAGCCCAGTAATTTACAACACCTACATCTATCGCCCGTATACCAGCGGCTGGAACTATTCCTACGGCTGGTCTTCCCGACGCGGCTATTCCTATTGGTCCTATGGGTTCAATCCCTTCGCTTGGAACGGCCCCAGCGGCTCCTGTTGGGGATACAACCAACCTTGGAACAGTCGTGGCTGGGGCAGTCCCTACGGATGGGGGTCGCCCTATGGATTTAACGATCCCTGGGGTTCGCCCTTTGGTTTCAACGACCCTTGGGGATGGAACGACCCTTGGGGTTGGGGATCTCCCTATGGATGGAACGGTTACTACGGAAATCCTTGGTACAACGGTGGGTTCAACAACAACGGTGGTTCCTCTGGCGGCGGTGGCTCCACTGGTGGCGGTGGCTCCAACAACGGTGGAGGATCTACCGTTGATCCCGGACGCACGCCCACCCGTTTGGTGGTTGGCGGCAATGCACCTTTGCGGACTCCCTTGACTTCGGTAGATCGCCCCGGACGCAGCTCCGTGTTGGGCGAAAACACCCCCGATGAACGTACACCAGTTGCCAACAACAACGGCGAACTACCTGCTTCTTCCAGCCGGCCTTCGCGCGATGCCGGCGGAGACTTGATGCCAAGACCCACTCCTACAACGGACAAACGGGTGAACAATGCTCATGCTTGGGAAGAACTCCCATCCAGGCCCCGAACCGTGGTGCCGTCGAGCCCCGGTCGGAATACCCTTCCCGCCAACGAGCCGCGTCGGGAGGCTCCATCGAACGAGCCCAGACGCAGTTCAACCAACGGTTTTGAACCGAGTCGGAGTTCATCGCCTGCGGCATCGCCCAGCCGGCCTTCGGTTGCGCCCAGTCAATCCCCGGCGCCGGCGCCGGCGCGGAGCAGTTCTGCCCCGGCATCAAGGAGTTCGGAATCCGCTGTGCCCAGCAGGAGTTCTACTCCTTCTGCCCCCAGCCAAAGCGCCTCGCCGGCGCCCAGCCGCAGCGCAGCGCCTGCGCCCGCGAGCCGGCCTATCCCTCCAGCCAGTAGAAGTTCGGCACCATCGGGAGGAGGAGGTCGCGGTGGTTTGATGAACGAACGATTGCATTAATTCAGTCAAAAAAAATGAAACATCGTCTCCTATTTGCGACTGGATTGTTGGCCTGTTTGAGCGGACATTTAGTGCAGGGTCAATCCGCGGCTGGGTTGCGTTTTGTTCAGCAGGACGTGCTTTTTGGTGGTGCTCGCTATGTGGGTATGGGCGGCGCAATGAGCGCGGTCGGGCACGACGCGGGTGCAATCTCAGACAATCCTTCATTAGGCACGGTCTACCGAGTGGGCCAGTGGGAAGGTAGTTTGGCGCAAACGGTGGCCAACGGCAGGGCTCGATTTGGGGTTCCCAATGTGGCGTACACGCACGTCTTTCAAACCGGTTCTACCCGATGGGCCCTGGGCGGGTCTGTGATGCAAAATACCGTGAACACGGGCTCGTGGAGCCGAACGGCGGACGAAGGAAAGTCGTGGGTAGGACGTTGGCTGGGTCAAGCGGAAGGAAACAACGCCGGTGAATTGATGGGCTTGGGACTGACCGACGTATATCAAGCTTACTATACCTACATTCTGGACCAGGATCCCGCAACTTTGGCTTGGATTCCCGGTGCGCAAGGCGCTCCTTCCTTTGGGGAGCAGACCGTTCGATGGACGGAAAAAGGATTTCAACAAATGGTGCACGGAAGCGTGCGCAGCGAACATTTTTCTGCAGGCATTTCGGTGGAGGCTGCACAACGCACACGTTCGCTGCGGTCGGAAGTTCAAGAAGGAGGTTTTTCGTCTACCGGCTGGATTGGATCGTGGTCTTGGGACGCGGAGGAAACCACCCGTTGGACCGGTTGGCGCACGCGCATGGGGGCCTGGTGGAATCCCGAAGGAGGTCCTTGGCGGTTTGGATTGGCATGGCGTGGAATTGGATTTGGCAATTTACGGGACAGCACTACCTCGTTGATGGATGCGCAATCCATCAGCAGTTCCGTTGTGGTAACGCCCATCAAGGTAGTGGACCTTACGGAGGAGGCCTGGAATGCACCAGGGCAAGTTACCCTGTCTGCAGCGCACGTATTTGGCCGAGACGGGCTGGTGAGTTTGGAGGGTCGGGTGAATACGTTGGGACAATGGGAAGCCCGGACCGGCGGAGAACTGCGTAAGGGAGCTTGGAGTTATCGGGCCGGATACCGGTACGTGCCCAATACAACTGGTTTTTTTGATTGGGACGGGATGCAGCAAGGCAGCTTGGGCGTGGGGGTTCGCGGAAACAAGTGGTTTTTGGACGCCGCGTGGCAAGCAACGTACCGAAGAGCCCAGTATACCTCGGCACAATGGGACGGCGCCTGGAACCTGCCGATGGTTGCAACGCGTGCAATGCTTACCTTGGGCTATCGAATTCGATAGCTCTATGAAAAACATCTTTATTGCGGCGGGCCTATTGGCATTGCCTTGGGGAGCTGCGGCTCAAGATTTTAGCGCCTTTCAGTGGCGCGCTATTGGGCCGGCAACCACATCAGGCCGAATTGCCGATTTAGCGGTTGCGCCGGATCAACCCGATACCTGGTACATTGCGGCCGCCAGCGGCGGCGTGTGGAAAACCACGAACCACGGGGTAACTTTTTCTCCCATCTTCGATGGGCAGTCGTCCTACTCCATTGGTTGCTTGGCGTTGGACCCCACCAACAACAACGTGGTGTGGGTAGGAACCGGAGAAAACAACAACCAACGGTCGGTTGCCTACGGTGACGGTATTTACAAGTCCACCGACGGCGGAAAGTCGTGGAAAAACATGGGACTGAAAGCGTCCGAACGCATTGGCCGGATTGTGGTGCACCCCACCCAACCCAACACGGTGTATGTTGCGGCGTACGGCCCAGTGTGGAATGCCGGTGGAGAGCGTGGAATTTACAAGACGACGGACGGCGGCGAGACGTGGACGCGGATTTTGCACGTGTCGGACCAAACCGGGTTCAACGAAATTCACCTGGATCCCCGCAATCCAGACGTGCTCTACGCTACCGCGCACCAGCGCCGTCGGCACGAATGGACCTACATTTCCGGCGGGCCGGAAAGCGGGTTGCACATCAGCCGCGACGGAGGAAAGACGTGGACCAAAGCGAGCAACGGATTTCCCGGTGGTGAAATTGGCCGAATTGGAATGAGCCTCTCCCCCGTCAATCCAGACGTGGTGTACGCGGCCGTTGAAGGCAGTGGGTTCTACCGATCCGTGGATCGCGGGGCCTCGTGGAGCAAGATGAGCGATCATTCCACGGCGGGCAACTACTATTCGGAGATCTTTGCCTCCCCGCACGACGTACACACGGTCTATTCCATGGACACGTACGCGCAAGTAACGCGCGACGGCGGCAAGTCTTTTAAAGCTGTGGGAGAGCCCGGAAAACACGTAGACAACCACGCGTTGTGGTTGGACCCCAAAAATCCAGCGCACTTCCTGATGGGCTGCGACGGCGGGTTGTACGAGACTTGGGACAATGCGGGAACCTGGCACTACAAACCGAATTTGTCCATCACGCAGTTTTACCGCGTGACGGTGGACAACTCCGCTCCTTTCTACTACGTGTACGGCGGTACGCAAGACAATTTCTCCTTGGGAGGACCGTCGCGCACGATCAACGACCGCGGCATTGTGAACTCCGACTGGTTCGTGACCCAGGAGGGCGACGGTTTTGAATCGCAGATTGACCCGAGCAATCCCAACATTGTGTACGCACAGGCCCAATACGGTTGGGTCTCTCGCTTCGACCGTTTGAGCGGGGAAAAAGTGCCTATTCAGCCTGTTTCGCCTCCCGGGGTGAAGCCCTACCGCTGGAATTGGGACGCGCCGTTGTTGATCAGCCCGCACGACCCCGCTACCTTGTACTTTGCGGCCAACGTGGTGTTTAAATCCACCAACCGCGGCAACGAATGGAGCACCGTTTCACCGGACTTGTCCAAGCAAATCGACCGGAACACCTTACCGGTCATGGGTAAGGTTTGGAGCATGGATGCGGTGGCCAAAAACCAAAGCACGTCCATTTACGGGAACGTGCTGTCCTTAGCGGAATCGCCCGTGAAGAAGGGCTGGCTGTATGCCGGAACCGACGACGGATTGATTCAGGTGAGCACGAACGACGGAGGGTCTTGGACCCGCGTGGAGTCGTTCCAGGGAATTCCCGCCAATACGCCCGTGGTGGACTTGGAGCCGTCGCGGCACAATCCGGAGGTGGTGTATGCGTTGTTCAACAACCACCGCCAAGGTGATTTCAAGCCCTATGTTTTGAAATCCACCAACAACGGTAAAAGCTGGACCAACATCACCGCAGACTTGCCGGTGCGCGGCAGCGTGCACACGCTAGCGGAGGACCATGTGGACCCCAACTTGTTGTTT
>JAXITR010000059.1:0-6334 GCA_034679985.1 Cryomorphaceae bacterium | reverse complement strand
TTTTGGTGACGACGCTGAATGGAACAGTCGCGTTCGGACAAGTGGCAAGCTTTGCCGTACTGGTCCCCAACGATTTGAATTTCTATGTGGCGCGGCTCTTCAATGAGCTTCTCCATGTACATGCCGTCGTTGCCAAACGCTGCGGCAGCCTCTTGGCGAGCGGAATCCCAGGCCTTGGCCAGTTCGTCCTCTGCCCAAATGGCGCGCATGCCCTTGCCGCCGCCTCCGGCCGTGGCCTTCATCATGACGGGGTAGCCAATTTCTTTGGCCGTGCGGGTGGCGTGCTCCAAACTTTCGAGCAGACCGTCGGAACCGGGAACGCAGGGTACGCCTGCCTCCTTCATGGTGGCCTTGGCGGTGGACTTGTCGCCCATTTTGTCAATTTGCTCCGGGGTGGCGCCAATGAACTTGATGCCGTGCTCCGCACAAATCTTGGAAAACTTAGAGTTTTCGGACAAAAATCCGTAGCCCGGATGAATGGCGTCTGCGTTGGTGATTTCCGCCGCCGCAATGATGCTGGCCATCTTCAGGTAGCTGTCCTTGGAGGCAGGAGGCCCAATGCAAACGGCTTCGTCCGCAAAGCGCACGTGCAAACTTTCGCGATCGGCGGTGGAATAAACCGCCACGGTCTTGATGCCCATCTCGCGGCAGGTGCGAATGATGCGCATGGCGATCTCACCGCGGTTGGCAATGAGGATTTTCTTGAACATACCGGACACTTAGGCGGGGTCTACCAAGAACAAAGGCTGATCGTACTCCACGGGAGAGGAGTCGTCCACCAGGATCTTCACGATGCGACCGCTCACTTCGCTTTCGATTTCGTTGAAGAGCTTCATGGCCTCAATCACGCAAACCGCTTTGCCGGGCTTGATTTCGTCGCCCACGTTTACAAAAAAGTCCTTGTCTGGGCTGGGACGACGGTAGAAGGTACCGATCATCGGAGACTTTACGGTGATGTATTTGCTGGTGTCCTCGCCTGCCGGAGCTGCGGGAGCGGCTGCGGGAGCAGCGGCCGGTGCGGGAGCGTACGCCGCAGATGGCATCGTCATCGGTACAGAAGGAACGAACGCGATGTCTTGAGCGCCCGGTGCCGTTTTCACGGTGATTTTGAATTCGTCGGTCTCGAGGCTTACCTCGGTAGCACCCGACTTGGAAACAAAACGGATGAAATTTTGTAACTCTTTGATATCCATAACTATGGCTTTTTGGATTCGATTTTCGTTACCGCAAAAGTGCGCATAAAAAAGCAAACCCGGACGGGAAGGTCCGGGTTTTTTGAGGACCGCCCCAGGGGCGTCCGGTCTATTTTACGCTTCGGCTTGTGCCGGAGCAGTGTTGTCGATGACCACTTTTCCTTTGTAGTACATGCTGCCCTCGTGCCAGTAGGCGCGGTGGTACAAGTGTGCCTCGCCGGTCACGCCGCATACGGCAATCTGGGGCATAATGGCTTTGTCGTGGGTGCGGCGCTTATCGCGGCGTGTGCTGGACTGTCTGCGTTTAGGATGTGCCATGGCTCAATCGTTTAATTCGTTTTTGGACTTGCGCAGCGGAATGCTCAAAACAGCCAACTCATAGAGGTACTGACTCAGGTCTACTTCGTACGATCCATGGGGTAGGATCAGCAACTCGGGTTCCTGGTCGTCGTAGGCCTCACCAAATTTGACCACAACGGTAAATGCATTGTGGAGGGGGAGTTCAAACGGCTCGCCGGTGTCGTCATCTTCCGTCGCAAGCAAACCGCTGAAGGCAAAGCGAAGTTCCATCGTGAGCGATCCCTTTACAAGGGTCACGCGGACTTCCGCTTGGGTCATCCCTTCGGTTTCGGGGTGGTTGTAGTGTGCAAAGAACGCAGCATCAAGGCTGTATTCCAACTCGTGCGTGCCGGCCTTGAGGCCCGAAAAAACTAGCGTGTAATCGCGCTTTTTCATAAGCTGCTCGATTTGGAGCCCGCAAAGATAAGAATTTTTTTCAACGCTTGCTTGTGTATAACTGATTTTTCGGATTACGCCCGCTCCTTGCGCGTTTCAACTCGCTTGCGCAGGGGGTTGGACGTCGCATCTGCATGACCGGCCCGACGTCGGACCAAATCAATGGCCTCAAACAGGGCGTTGCGCAGGCTGCTGGGGTCCGCTTCCTGCTTGCCCGCCAAGGCATAGGCCACGCCGTGGTCCGGTGAGGTGCGCACGTGGGAAAGTCCGCAGGTGACGTTGACGCCGTCGTGGAAGTGGATCATTTTGAAGGGAATCAAGCCTTGGTCGTGGTACAGCGCCAAGACGCCGTCAAACGCTAAGTGCTGGCCGGAGCCGAAGAACCCGTCGGCCGGATAGGGCCCGTATACCTGGAGGCCTTGCTCCGCGAGCTGGGCAACGGCCGGGGCCACTACCTCGGTATCCTCAGCGCCAAACTTGCCGCGATCGCCGGCGTGGGGGTTGAGGGCCAGAACGGCGATTTTGGCTTTTTGAACGCCAAAGTCGGTTTGGAGTGCTTGGTGAAACTGCTGGATTTTGGCTGTAAGGAGCTCGTGGGTGATGGCCGCTGAGACGTCGGACAGGGCCAGGTGTTCGGTGGCCAAGGCCACGCGCAACTCGGGGCCGCTCAGCACCATCAAGGGCTTGCCGCCCAAGCGCTCGCCCAGGTAGGCGGTGTGTCCGGAAAATCCGTCGATGGGGATGGTTTCCTTGTCAATGGGGGCCGTGACGAGGGCGTCGATTTGGCCTTTTTGCAGGGCGTCGATGCCGGCGTCTAAAGATTTGAGGGCGTACTGGCCCAATTCCGGGTTGGGTTTACCCAGGTCCAGAAGCACTTGATCCGTCCACGGTTCCACCAAAGCAATGCGGTTCTCCGGATGGGGTTGGTCCAGGTTGGAGGTCAAGGAATAGGGGATTTCCGGCAGGTCCGCGGCTTTCCGGTGGTAGGCAAAGGCCTTGGGGGTGGCAAACAAGACCGGGTGGCACAGTTCGTGCACGGTAGGATCTGCAAGGGTGCGGAGGACTACTTCCAGGCCAATGCCGTTGAGGTCTCCACAGGTGAATCCAATGCGGGGAAGGTTCGTGCTCATGCGGTGCGGGTGCTCAAGAAGTCCAACAAAAGGCGCACGCCAATGCCGGTTCCGCCGGCGGACCAGTACCCCATGGGTTTGTCTGCAAAGGCTGGGCCAGCGATGTCCAGGTGAACGTAAGGGTAGTCTGTGAAGTGTTCCAGGAACTTGCCGGCGGTGATGGCGCCGGCATCTGCGCCGCCAATGTTTTTGAGGTCCGCAACGGTGCTCTTGAGCAGCTCGTTGTAGTCGTCCCAAAAGGGGAAGCGAACCAAGCGCTCGTGGGTGCGGCTGCCGGAGGCCAGGAGGTCCGACCACACTTCTTCGGAGGCGGTGCCCATGGCCACGGTGGCGTAGTGCCCAATGGCACGAGCGGCGGCTCCGGTGAGGGTGGCCAAGTCAATGACCAGTTGCGGGTTGTAGCGCTTGGCGTAGTGGAGGGCGTCGGCCAGGATGAGGCGACCTTCGGCGTCCGTGTTGAGCACTTCCACCGTGGTGCCGTCGCTCATGGTGAGGACGTCGCCCGGGGTGACGGCATTGCCGCCGGGACGGTTGTCTGTGGCGGGAATCAGGCCCACCACGTGCACGGGGAGGCCCAGGCGCGCAGCACCCGTAATAGCTCCCAACACCGCAGCAGCGCCGCTCATGTCCGACTTCATGGTGTCCATGGAGTTGGTGGGCTTCAAGCTCAATCCGCCGGTGTCGTAGACCACGCCCTTGCCCACCAGCACGTAGGGCTGTGCGTTGACTGCGTTGGCGGGTTTGTATTCCAGTACGGTAAAGGTGGGCTCGTCCAGGCTTCCCCAATTGACGCCCAACAGGCCGCCCATCTTCAGGGATTCAATCTTCTTTTTGTTGAACACCTCCACGTGGAACCCGTATTCCTTGCCGGCGGCCGCGGCGGCCTGGGCCAAGCCTTGGGCGTTGAGCACGTTGACGGGGTGGTTGATCAGGGTGCGCGCCAAAAAGACGCTTTCGATGCGAATTTCCAGAGCCCGCACGTCGCTGGCCTTCCAACCCTCCAGGTAGACGGCGTTCAGGGACGGGGTGTTCTCGGCCTTCTTTTGGGCAAACTGGTCCGTATAGCGGTAGTTGGCCAAGAGCAGGCCCTCCACCAAGGCGGGGTGTGCGTTGGGCAGGGAAACGCCGGTGTGACGCGCCGCCTGGAGCAGCTTGGCCAGCGCAGCGCCTGCCTGGCGGTATTTTTCCGCACCTTCTGGGGTGTTGGGGTCTGCTGGCAAAAGGTTGGCGTAGGCATCGGTACCGTCGTCGGTAGCCGTGTACCAGCCCTTGCCGGATCGTGCCCAAAAAGCGTTCCACGAGGCCAGAGCCGCCTTGGAGGTGGTGAGCGCGTTTGCGGCGTCGGCAGAGGCAAGTACACCGGCCCGGGGAGTGCCGGCCGGAATGCGGGTGTCGAGGTGGATTTTCATACCTTCCAAAGGTACGGCAACGGGTGTACCTTTGCGGTATGTTTACCGGCATTATCGAAACCCTGGGGACCGTGGTGGGCGTGCACCGCGAAGGCACCAACATTCACTTGGATGTGGAATCCACTCTGGCTCCGGAGTTGCGGGTGGACCAAAGCTTGGCGCACAACGGCGTGTGCCTGACGGTGGTGGCTTTGCACGGGCCGTCGGGCCAACCGACGGGGTACCGCGTCACCGCGATTGACGAAACGCTGCAGAAAACCACGGTGGGGCGCTGGGCAGCCGGAACACGGGTCAATTTGGAGCGTTGCATGCCGGCAAACGGACGGCTGGACGGCCACATTGTTCAGGGGCACGTGGACGCCGTGGGACGCATTGCGTCGGTGGAGGATCGGGACGGCAGTTGGACGTACCGCGTGGAGCATCCGGTGGCTGCCGATTGGATCACGGTGCCCAAGGGGTCTGTGACCGTCAACGGAACGTCACTCACGGTGGTGGATTCGGCGCTGGACTCGTTTTCCGTGGCGATCATTCCGTACACCTACGAGCACACGGTTTTTCATACCCTCCAGGTGGGAGATCCGGTGAATCTGGAATTCGATATTTTGGGCAAGTACGCGGCGGCCCTGCTGCAGCGTCAAGCCGCTTTTGCCACTCAAGCGCCCAGCCGTGCGTAAGTTGGTCTTGTTGAGCGCCCCGTCCGGGTCCGGAAAGACCACCCTGACGCGCCGTTTGCTGGACGGCCATCCGGAATTTGCGTTTTCGGTTTCGGCCACCAGCCGCGCCCCGCGGGGGCGCGAGGAGCACGGCGTGGATTACTACTTTTTGAGCCCGGAGGAATTCGATGCTGCCGTGGCGGCTGGAGACTTCCTGGAGTGGGAAGAAGTGTACCCCGGCGCACGGTACGGCACGTTGCGCAGCGAAGTGGAGCGCCTGTGGGCAGAAGGCAAGGTGGTGTTTTTCGACATCGACGTGGAGGGCGCGCTGCGCTTGAAAAAGAAGTTTGGCAACGACGCCTTGGCGGTGTACATCGAGGCCCCTTCTATGGCTATTTTGGAACAGCGCCTGCGCCAACGAGGTACCGACACCGAAGAAAAAATTCAAATTCGATTGGGCAAGGCCGGACGCGAAGCCCTGCGTGCGCCTCATTTTGACGTGCGCCTGGTGAACGACGAGCTGGACCGCGCCACGGGCGAATTGAAGGCCGTGGTGGACGCTTTTGTGCGCACCTCGGCACCCTCCGACGAATCTGCGATTTGAACCCTTCCAACTCCTCCCCCCTTCCCTTGCCCGCCGCACCGCTTCGGCGGATTGGTTTGCTGGGCGGTACGTTTGACCCCATTCACGAGGGGCACCTGACGCTGGCGGAGGCCGCCCGCGCACAGCTGGATTTAGACGAGGTTTGGTTGGTGGTGAGTCCGCAGAATCCGTTCAAGGCAGCCGACGCGTTGACCGACGAGCGCCACCGTTTGGCCTTGGTGCAATCGGCCGTAGCCAACCGCCCGGGTTTGGTGGCGAGCGACGTGGAGTTTGCCCTGCCGCGGCCGTCGTACACGGCTTCCACCCTGCGCCATTTGCTGCAAACGCACCCGGATTGCGGCTTTGTTTTGATCATTGGGGCAGACAACTGGGCCGGACTCAACCGTTGGAAGGAAGCCGACTGGCTGTGGGCCCACTTGCCGGTGGCCGTTTATCCCCGCAGCGGAGACGCTGAGGCGCCCGGAACGGTGCCCGCGCACGTGCTGACGGGTCCGCCAGTAGATTTGTCCAGCACGGAGGTGCGCGCCGCCTTGCGGCGCGGCGAAGTGCCCACTATACCGCTTCCGGAGGGCGTTTGGGCCTACCTGCAAGCCCACGGGTTGTACGCCCC
>JAXITR010000058.1:0-6355 GCA_034679985.1 Cryomorphaceae bacterium | reverse complement strand
TGCGTTGCCAGCACGTTCCAAGAGAATCGCCTGCCGAATACGTACCCGTTCCGGAAATCCAACCCGTACCGTCAAAGTTTTCGGTAAACGGAGACGGAACAGGTGCGCAAAGTGTTGTGAAGTAAATTGGACCCACCCAAGCAGAAGAATCCGTTGAGGAACACTTGGATTTCACGTAGACCTGGTAGTTGCTGCCCGAAATCAGACCCGTTGCGTTAAACGGGGACGCTCCGGTATTCACCTTGGTCAAGGCCGCGAAAGACGCCGTGCGCAGGCCGTAGGCTACGCGGAAATTGGAAGAGCTGACGGCTGAAAAGGTAATCTGCGCATTGTTGAAACCAACATTTGCCAGGGTTAGTGCAGTTGGCGCCGGGCAAGCGGGTGCTTGCATTACCTTGAAATCATCCAAGGCCAAATCACCGGTTGTGTTTCCCGCCGGCGTAGCGCCAAAGGAGCGAACGGCGCGAAAGCGGAATTGAAGGGTGTCGCTGGTAAAGGTGTTCAACAGAACTACCACAGTATCCCACGGAGCCGTTTTGGTGGTTTGTTTTTGACCGGACTGGGACCACACATTTTGCACCCAACCCGTTGTTGGGCTCCATACATCCAATGCCAAGGTGCCGCAATCGGTACCAAAAGCGTGGGTGGCAAAGCGAACAGAAGGAGTGGTCAATCCCGCCACATTGACTAGGGGTGAAACCAAATTCGCCACCGACTGGTAGGCTCCCAAGGCACTTTCCACGTAGACGTAGGTACCCGTGGCGGTGCCTGAGGTCTTGTCCACCGATGGACCGGTTGTTGCTTGTGAGGTGGGGCCTGTGCGTGGAGACCAAGCAAACGGACCGTTGGCAGCTCCCGTATGTGCCGGAGCAGTGGTCCAACAGGTTCCCGCAGGCAAGGCAGCACCTACATTCAAGGCGAGTACACCGCTGGTCCAGCCCGTAAAGGGTTCGACGGCTGGAGCGTTCAACAAGCCACACGCGGTCGAAAAGGAATAAGGTCCCATCCACAAGCTCACGTTGCCGGAACCGCAGGAGTCGCGCACGTAAAATTCGTAGTTCGTTCCTGGAGTCAAACCGGTAACCACACGGGAAGCGTTGCCCAACGCTTGAAAAATAGTACCGGCAGCAGTTGGGACAAAACCAACCGGACCCACTTTAACCTGTCCATTGGCAGCACCACCGCCCGTCCACTGAAGTCGGGCCCGATTGGACATCGCCCACGAGGCCGAACCGTTGGATGGAGGGAAGCACGTGGGGACAACGCCGTGCGTCACCGTTACTTTCCACGTTCCTTTAACAACTTTTTGAATCGTTGTATCGCACAAAGGCGTACCGGCGGGAGACCACGTGCGAAAGGCGTGCAATTCAAAAACCAAACGACCAGATACCGTGGTGCCGTTTGCCAAGGTTAAACCGGAACGCGTATACGGCTGCAAACCGCCCTGGTTCCCCACTCCGGAAGAAACCGAACCTTCAGACAAACCGGTGGTTCGGCAGCGCAAAAAGGAGCGTTGTTCGGACTTCCAAGACTGACCCAATGCGTTCATGGTGTACTCCACAGCCACTCCGTACACGTAGCGATTTGCAGGAAGTTGCACCACCAAAGAATCCACGCATGTGGAAAAAGTGGTGGTGGTTACCGCCCCGGCGGACATGGAAACCCGCAAGCCGTTTCCGGCATGAGTAGCAGATGTATTGGTGGTTTGTCCTTGCACATTGCTTCCCAGTGCAGCACAAAGGAAGGAAAAAAGCAAGGGGTAACGGAGTAAAGATGAACGCATAAAGGTGTTTTTACAGCGGTGGGAATTTACCACTTATTTCGGCTTATTTTTGATGCAGATGAACGGCCTTCGTTTAATTACCCTCCTCCTTCTATTGAGGCTCGCCCCTGCCTCCCACGCGCAAACGTCTTCGGGTTCGCGCATTGCTACTTTGGAATACGGAGGCGGTGGAGATTGGTACGCCAACCCAACGGCTCTTACTAACTTGGCTCGCTTCGCCTCGGACCAAGCTAACCTACCCGTTCTACCCAATCCGGGCAGCGTTCCCGTGGGCAGCCCTACCCTCCTCTCCTACGATTGGGTGCACCTCACCGGCCACGGAAACATCACCTTCACGGCGCAAGAGGCACAAAATTTGCGCACCTACTTGCAGCGCGGGGGATTTTTGCACATCGACGACAATTACGGGATGGATCCCTACATCCGGAAAGCCCTCAAAACGGTTTGGCCGCAGTCCAATTGGGTCCGACTTTCCGCCAACCACCCCTTGTTCCAAGGCCCCTTTGCTTTCCCAAAAGGACTCCCTAAAATTCACGAACACGACGGCAAAGCACCCGAAGCGTGGGCCCTTTACCACGGCAGCCGCATGGTGGTACTGTATACCCACGAATGCGATCTTTCCGACGGTTGGGAAGATTCCAACGTCCACAACGACCCGCCCGCCGTTCGCTTGCAAGCCCTCCGAATGGGCGCCAACATTCTGCACTTTGTCTTTCGCGGACAAACTCCGTATTTACCCTAGTTTTTTTTCAATTCTACCGACATGGACACGTGGGAGAATGCCCCATTCCCAACGCCAACAGATTGGGCGGAATTCCATGAGGAAGCACTGCGCTGGCCGGGACGATCCAGCCAAGACTGGGCCCTGAAAAAGCCAGGCCTCAACCCCTTCCTACTCCACAAATGGGACGCCCTGCAGCGTCAGTCTAAAAAGTGGCCTACCTGGCACGCCAATCCCAACCTATGGTTTGCGCCGCGCACTTTTGCGGAACAAGCCAGCTCCGAAGCCACTGCCCGGGCCAAAGTGCAGTGGTTGCAGCAAAACGGCTCCGTGGAAACCGCCGCGGATCTGACCCTGGGCTCCGGTGCGGACAGCTGGGCCCTGGCCGATGCCGGCATCCAAACCGTTGGCACAGAACCCAACCCTGCGTTGGTGCGCGTGCTCCAACAACACGAACAGGCACTGAATCTTCCGCGCAGAACGGTTCTCGGCAGCGCCGATGATTTTCCGTGGGAATGCGCGTCTCGTTGGGGCGCCGTGGTGGTGGACCCCTCCCGGCGGGAGATTGGCGGCGAGCGTTGGGACTGGAACCACAGCCAGCCCAATCCCCTGGAATGCTGGAACTTGTGGACCGAAAAAGCGCCTCAGGTACTGATCAAAACCTCTCCTTTGGCCGACGCCGATGCCCTGGAGCGGTCCTTTCCCAACGCCACGGACCTCGTTTTTGTGGCCGTGGATGGCGAAATGAAAGAAATCTGGGTGGTTAAACGCCCGGTGGATGCAAAGCGGGCAGCGATACGCTGGACCCTCCACACCTCGTGGAACGCCCGCCGGTTCTCGTTCCGACGCTGGGACCGCAATACAAAACCACAGCTCGCAAATTCCCCAGCCACCTACCTCTACCTCCCGGACGCCGCACTCAAAGCAAGCCGATGCCACGCCGGAGCAGCAGCCGAAATGGGGCTGGAAGAATGGACGCCCGGGATCTACACGTCTCACCACCGAGAGGACTCCTGGCCCGGGCGTAGACTGGCATTCCAAGATCTTTTGGCGCCCTACAAGGGATCCTTGGCGGGTGGCTGGAGCATCGTCTCTGTGAACTACCCGGAAAAACCAGATCAGATTCGAAAAAAACTGCGCTGCAAGGAGGATTCGGAACGCTTTTTGCTCGCAACGGTGGATCGGGCGGGGCAGCGTTGGTTTGTGACCGCGCTGGTGGATAATTCGTAACTTTTGACCGTGGCGATGGCGCAAAATACCCTCCGACTCCTCCTGACTTTAAGCCTATTGGGCTTTGGCGGGAGCTTTTCGTTGGTCCGTGGCCAAGTGCTGACCATCCCCAACGAAGGTCAGTGGACCCATCCGGCCTTGGCGGTCACCCCCCTGGCCCACGGTGCCTTGTTTTGGGATGAATTGGGGTACCGTGCCGTTTTGTGGAACGGAGACCACCACCACGGCGGCCCGCATGCCTTGCCCAAATCCGGTTGGAGCGTGTTCCGCTCGCACCTGGGAACATCCGGCTCTCCCCTGCTGGAACCCGTGCGAACCACGGACGCACCGCGGCATTACTTTTTGGGCAACGACGCCAGCCGTTGGCGATCCAACGTAGCGGAGTGGACCGCATTTTTGCACAAAGATTTGTACCCCGGCATCGACGCCTGGATTCGGGACTCTACCGGAGACTTGGCCGTGGATTATCGTATTGAACCGGGTGTGGATCCCAGCGTTATTCGCTGGCATTATCCGGGAGCATCCCGAATTGAATTGGATGAAGACGGAAATGCCCGGATTGAGACCCCTGCGGGCATCCTGTGGGAAACCGCACCCCGGGCCTATCAGCAAACGCCCGACGGAGAGCGCGAAGTACGCGTTCGTTTCCGCCTCACGGAAACCGAGTCCGGTACGGCCTTGTCCTTTGATTTGGGCAAGTACGACCAAAAATTGCCCTTGGTGGTAGACCCCAAGTTGGTATTTGCTTCCTTCAGTGGCTCAACTTCCGACAATTGGGGATATACAGCTACCTACGACGACCAAGGCAACCTGTATGGCGGAGGTATTGTGTTCAGTCCGGGTTACCCCATTACCCCTGGGGCCTTTGATCCTACTTATTCACAAGGTTTAAACACAACTTCAGATGTGGGAATTACTAAATTTAGCGCCAACGGTAGTCAACGATTGTTTTCAACATACCTAGGGGGGAGCAATTCGGATCAACCTCATTCCATGATTGTAGCAAATAATGAACTCATTGTATTTGGTATTACAAGTTCTACAAATTTCCCGATCACCATTAATGCTGCACAATCCAATTTTAGTGGGGGACCTTCCTATCCCGGTCCATATCATTCATTTGCAAATGGTACCGACTTATACGTTACGCGATTAAATACAACGGGTTCCGCATTAGTGGGCAGTACCTATTTCCACACCACCTCCGCCCAACCTGGGGGTGGAGGCGTGAACGAAGGCCTGTCCGGCATCACCCAGAACTACGGCGACGCTTTTCGCGGGGAAGTCAACTTGACGAGCAACGGAGACATCGTGGTGGCCACCTCCGTAACCAATGCCACAGAAGATGCTCTTTTGGTTCGCTTCAGCCCTACCTTGAATCAAATCCGATGGTCCACGCAGCTGCAAGGAAACAATGCGGACGCTGCCTACGCTGTTCGGGTGGATCCCAACGATAAAATTTTCATCACCGGTGGAACCCGGAGCAACAACCTTCCTACTACTCCTGGCGTTGTGCAAGGGAATCTTTTGGGCGGTTTGGACGGCTACATTGCCCGTTATTCCGGAAACGGTATTTTGGAAGCCTGCACGTATTTAGGAACCCCTTCCAACGATCAGTCCTTTTGTTTGGACATCGATAAGTTTGGAAGCGTTTATGTTTTTGGACAAACGAGGGGGACGTGGCCTGTGGTCAATGCATTATGGTCCACAAGTATCGGGAGTCAATTCATTAATAAATTGACGCCTGACTTAAATACTATTTTAATGTCTACCAAATTTGGTACAAGCAACCAAATCAACATAGTGCCAACCGCACTAGAGGTAGATGATTGTCTGAACATCTTTGTTAGCGGATGGGGTGGTACTGCGAATGGTAGATTTGGAAATCAAGGAGGAAATACCTTTGGTTTACCAATTTCAGCGAACGCAATTCAACCAAACACAGATGGAAGTGATTTTTACTTCCTAGTACTTTCTAGAAATTCCTCTGCACTGAAATATGCAACCTTTTTTGGTGGCCTCGGTGAGGATCACGTTGATGGTGGAACCTCTCGTTTTTCGAAAAGTGGTACTATTTATCAAGCGGTTTGCGCCGCCTGTTCTAACGGTAGCTTTCCAACTACACCGGGTGTCGTTGCGCCAACCAAGCCAAACAATATTTCCGATTGCAATCTCGGCGTCATTAAGTTTGACTTTGAAACAATTGTTACCGCTAAATCAGAAATTGATTTTGACCGGGATGTGGACACCTTGTGTGAAACTTTGCGAGTTAACTTCTCCAACCAAAGTATAAATGCGAATGCATATTACTGGGATTTTGGCAATGGACAAACCAGCACTTTAGCAACTCCTACTGCACAATTCAATATTGGTTCGTACCGCATCGTTCTCACGGCCTACGACACAATTTGCGATATCTCTGATACCGTACATATCAACCTAAATTTCACCGAGGGAGTCCTACCTGCATCTTCATTCGAAGTTGATTATGTGGAATGCGATCGCACGTTTGAAGTACGCACGTCCAACTTGAGTCGAAAAAGCAACGGATATTTTTGGGATTTTGGTGACGGGAATCAAAGCACACAATTTGAACCGGTGCACCAGTATTCAGCTCCGGG
>JAXITR010000057.1:0-6508 GCA_034679985.1 Cryomorphaceae bacterium | reverse complement strand
GGCTTTTTTATTGAAGAAAAACCCAAACTAAGCCCTACTAAAAAGCTGTTTTTGAGCGCCTTGGAATTAATCCAAAACGTAGATTTAACCCAGGACGTGTTGAACGTCCACCAGTCCGACGGCCTGACCTTGGTCCAGCACCACCAATTGATCTACTTGAGCAGATTTGAAGAGATCGGCGGCATCCCTAAGCAGGGCAGAGGCCTGGATGGAATGCGGTGTGCTTTGGGCCCAGTTGGACAGGGAAGCATTCAGGCCCTCTGCACCGCTGCGTTCCATAAGTCGGCGCAAATCACCGTCGGTAAACATGCCGGTGGGGCTGCCGTCTTCGTTGATTAAAACAACCGCACCCAAACCGCTAAGGTTCATGGGAAGCAAAGCGTCGGAAACTTTGCCTGCAGCGCGAACGGTGGGAGGCGGGGTTTGCATGACCTCCGAGACGCGGACCGAAACCAAACGGGTGTGCTCCTCAAACTGCTTGGTGCCCAATTCCGTAAAGTGGTTCTGCGTGAGTTGCGTCAAAATTTTATAGGGAACCGTCACCGCGTGCGCGCCCACTTGCAGAGCGTTTCGAACGTGTTCTGGATACCGAACGGAGGAGAACATGATTTTGCTGTCGTACCCGTACCGTTCCACCACTTCCACGCAGTCCGCAACCAAGGACAACGCATCCGTTCCTTGGTCCTGCAAACGGCCCACCAGTGGGCAAACGTAGGTGGCTCCTGCGTTTAGCGCCATGTACGCCTGCTGCACCGTGTACACCAAGTGTACGTTCACCAGAAAACCTTCGTTCGTCAGTTGCTTGCAGGCTTTCACCCCTTCCAAGGAAACGGGAATTTTGTAGACCGTGGCGCTGCGATCCAACCCCAAAGCTTCTTGGCGGTAGGCCTCCGCTACAATGCTTTCAGCCGTTTGGCCCAAGGCTTCAATTTGCAGGACGGGAACCTTTGGCGCCAAGGCCAGGATGGCTGCGTCTACGTCGGTAATTCCTTCCCGATGCATAAACGTTGGCGTGGTGGTCAATCCTTTCAAAATGCCCCACTGAAAGGCGGCATCAATTTCCCGCACGTCGGCGGAGTCTAAGTACAATTCCATGCCGTCAAAGTTAGGATTCCTTCCGTACTTTGCAGGAAAATAGAGATCATGCGCTCAATTAAAACGTTGTTGGTGGCCAATCGGGGGGAAATCGCGCTTCGCGTGATGCGAACCGCCCGCGAAATGGGGATCCAAACCGTTGCTGTTTACTCGGATGCAGACGCCACCGCTCCCCACGTTCGGTTTGCGGATTTAGCGTACCGGGTGGGTCCGGCGCCCAGTGCGCAATCGTACCTGCGCATGGACGAAATCCTTCGGGTGGCCAAGGAGTCCGGTGCCGATGCCATTCATCCGGGCTACGGATTCCTCAGCGAGAACGCGGAGTTTGCCCGACTGTGCGCCGAACACGGAATTCTGTTTGTAGGCCCCGACGCCCACGCCATCCAAGTAATGGGGGATAAGTTGAGCGCCAAACAAGCGGTGAAACCGTTTGGAGTGCCCTTGGTTCCCGGAACCGATACCCCCATTGACGACGTGCAGGAAGCCAAGCGATTGGCCCAATCCATTGGTTTTCCCATCTTGATTAAGGCAGCCGCTGGCGGCGGCGGCAAGGGCATGCGCGTCGTGCATCGCCTGGAAGATTTTGAGGAGCAGATGACCTTGGCGGTCAATGAAGCCACGTCTGCTTTTGGAAACGGTTCGGTTTTTATGGAAAAGTATGTTTCCAGCCCGCGCCACATTGAAGTACAGGTACTCGCGGATCGGCACGGGAATACCGTGCATTTGTTTGAACGCGAATGCAGCATCCAGCGTCGGCACCAAAAAGTTATTGAAGAGGCCCCTTCCGTGGTCTTGACTGCGGAACAGCGCGAGCAAATGGGCGCTGCGGCGGTTCGGGTGGCACAAGCTTGTTCGTACGTAGGCGCCGGAACCGTGGAGTTCATTTTTGACGCCAGCGGAGCCTTCTATTTTTTGGAAATGAACACGCGCCTGCAGGTGGAGCACCCCGTAACGGAAATGATCACCGGAGTGGATTTGGTACGCGAACAGTTGCGCATTGCGGAAGGCTTGCCGATTTCCTTCCAGCAAGAAGATTTGCGCATTCACGGCCACGCGGTGGAAATCCGGGTATACGCAGAAGACGCTCGCCAGAACTTTGTCCCGGACATCGGTACTTTAAACGTCTACAAACGTCCCCAAGGTCCCGGAATTCGGGTGGACGACGGAATGGAAGAGGGGTCGACGGTTCCCATTTACTACGATCCTATGATTGCCAAGTTGGTGGTGCACGCGGCCACCCGGGAGTTGGCC
This sequence comes from Cryomorphaceae bacterium, assembly GCA_034679985.1. GTDB lineage: Bacteria > Bacteroidota > Bacteroidia > Flavobacteriales > Schleiferiaceae > CAMDTE01. The sequence continues at coordinate 4,162 of JAXITR010000057.1, read as the reverse complement.
TTGGCCCGCGCCATCCGCGCCATCGATGAATACGTAGTGGTGGGCTGCGAAACAACGCTGCCGTTTGCCCGGTTTGTACTGAAACACCCGGATTTCATTAGCGGCACGTTCGACACGCATTTTGTCCCCAATCATTTTGACCCCGCACGCGATTTGGCCGCACCGGCAGATGCAGAAGTTCGCACGGCTGCCGGATTGGTGGCACAGGCTTTGGTAGAAGGAACCTGGCAAGGGGGCCGTGCGGCAAACCGCACCCAGAAATCCGTAGAGACTTCGGGAACTTCCCCCTGGTTGTTGCAACGTGGAATGCCTTGATAAAGGTAAAAGTGGGTAGGATTAATGAGCAATCAATGAGTTTAAACATGCGTTTTGTAGGGATCCGTTTGCTGGTTTTTATGGGTTTGGCGGGAGTACTACCGTCCGCCTCTTTGTGGGGGCAAACCCATCCGGATACGGTATTTACAGTGGTTCGCTTTGGTCGCACCATGAAAGCCACTGTTGTAAACGGTGACACGGTGCCCTGGGCCGTTCTGGACGAAGTGATGGTGGGGGACAAGCCCGTATTCACCAGCGCAGAGGCCCGTAAAAAATACTACCAACTCAAGCGCAAGGTCATCAAGGTGTATCCGTACGCTGTGACGGCCGGAAACAAGTTGGATTCGCTGAACCTCAAGCTGGACGGCTTGAAAAACAATCGCCAGCGCAACAAAGCCATCAAGGAGTACCAAGATTACTTGGAAAAGCGGTTTGAGCCGGAGTTGCGGAAACTAACCCGTTCCGAAGGTCAGGTTTTGGCCAAGCTGATTCAGCGGGAAACGGGCATGACCGTGTTCCACCTCATTCGGGAGTACCGGAACACCTTAACGGCTTGGACGTGGGCGGCAACCGGCGCCTGGTACGATATTTCCATCCGCGAGAAGTACGATCCGGCAGCCAACGAAGACGATAAACTGGTGGAGGCCATTCTTCGCCGCGCATTTGCGGAGGGCGCCTTGCAGCCACGAAAGCGTATTTACACCGGTAAAGCCGGAAAGAAAAGGTGATGGTGGAGCGTCATCCCCTGGCAGTGCCCGTTCCGTGGCCTCGTCCGCACGGAATAGAAGCGTACGGGGCATCCGACGTCCAGCGCGGCAGGGACTTTCCCAAAGAATTCCGATCAACCTTGGTGGACGTTTTGCGCCGTCAGGGTCAGTCCAAGTCAGCGGCCGTTGCCAAATTGGCACAATCGGAGGCCCTAACCGTCACCACCGGCCAGCAATTGGGCTTGGGCTTGGGGCCGTTGTACACCGTACTGAAAATTGCAGACACGGTAGCCTTGTCGCGTGCACTGGAGGATCGCTTGAAGGTACCCGTTGTTCCCGTTTTTTGGTTGGCCTCGGAAGACCACGACGCCCAAGAAATCAATCACCTGTGGCACGGTGGACAGCGTTTTTCCCACACTGTGCAACCCGCTCAACACGCCGTTGGTTCCTTGCAGGCTTCCTTGGCTTTTCCGGCCCTGGAATCGCTTTCCCAAGCGGCCAAGGGCTGGCACGAACAAGAAATTTGCGATCGCTGGCTGCAAATCTACCGCTCGTCCAATACGCTGGCTGAGGCCGTTCGCGCCTTGGTTTTTTCGTATTTTGACCCCCAGGAATTGGTGGTTTTGGACCCGAACGATTCCGCTTTAAAGCAGCTTTTTCAACCCGTTTTGGTGCGCGAAGCGCGGGAAAGCCTGGTTCTAAATGCCTGGAATCAGAGCAAAGACCGATTTCCGTACCCGCTGGATCGAGCCATCGCACCGCAAACGTTTAATGCCTTTGCCTTTGGTCCCACCGGAGAGCGTCGGTATTCAGAAGATCTACGGGAAGCCCTCCATTTAGCAGAAACCGCTCCAGAGCGTTTGAGCCCCAATGCCTTGTTGCGCCCCATCTACCAAGAATGGATCTTGCCCAACGTGGCCTACGTGGGCGGGCCGGGGGAAGCCGTGTATTGGAACCAATTACCAGCGGTTTTTGATGCATTGGGCCTTCCTTTACCGGTATTTAAACAACGTTCCGGAGCCACTTGGCTCAGCGTGAAAGGTGCGCATGCCTGGGAGCGGTCCGGCCTCGATTGGCAAACGTTGTTGGCACAAACGCCCAACGAACGCCAGTCCTTGCAAGAGGCTGCAGAATCGGCCGTCCAAGGCCAATGGAGCGAATGGCAGTCCGCTTTGGAGGGTGGATTTCGGATCTTGGAGGAGCAGTCGCGTGCGATGAATCCCCAAATGGAAGTGCTGGTGGCTGCTTGGCGCGCAAAAATGGATCGGGAACAGCGCAAATGGGAAGAACACGCGCGCAGGTGGGCCCGGGAAAACAGCTCCAAAGCCCAAGACCGGCTGGAGTTGGTTTTGGCAGAGGTGCTGCCTTCCGGCATTCCCCAAGAACGACGTTGGACCGCTTTGTGGGCAGAGGTTCAAGCGGGCCGCAACTTTGCCCCGCTGCTCGTGGAATCGTTGAATCCCTGGACTTCCGAACACCTGGTCTTTAAGCCAAACTGATGGATTTAGCGGGAATTTTTCTCTTGGCACTTTTGGCCAGCACCCTGACCTTTTTCAGTGGTTTTGGCTTGGGCACGCTTTTGTTGCCTGCTTTTTTGGTACTCCATCCGGATCGTCCCCAAGAAGCAGTTCTGGCGGTGGCTCTGGTGCACCTGACCAACAACCTCCTCAAGGGGGGGCTTACGTTTAAGTGGCTGGACGTGCGCACGGCACTGATTTTTGGCATGTTTTCAGCCGTCGCCGCGGCGGCGGGCGCTTGGGCCTTGGAGTCCTTGAATGGGCCAGTTGCGCAACGCTCCATTGGCTGGACCTTGTTGGTTTTTGCACTTTTTGAATTCCTGCCCACCAAGGGAACAGAACAATCCTGGGCCAATAGGCCCCGCGCGTGGGTAGTGGGCGGCGTCCTTTCCGGTTTTGCCGGAGGTTTCAGCGGTCACCAGGGCGCGCTGCGCTCGTTCTTTTTGAGCCGAACGGGCTGGTCTGCCCAGAAAGTTGTGGCTACGGGAACGGCCGTGGCTTTGGCTGTGGACCTGTCCCGAATTCCCATTTACCTGTGGCGCGGAGATGAGTTGCACGCAAATTGGTGGCCGGTGGTGGCTTTTGGTGCCGCCGGTGCGTTAGTGGGCAGTCTTTTGGGCCGACGCTTTTTGCCCAAACTCACTTTGCGGCCGCTCCAAATTTTTGTTGCCTTGGGATTGACCCTGCTGGGCCTTCGCCTCCTTTGGCTTTCGTACCTTTGACCTCATGCAAGAAACCCTGCTCATACTGGACTTCGGTTCGCAATTTACCCAATTGATTGCCCGTCGGGTACGCGAAATGAACGTGTACTGCGAGATTCATCCTTACCACTCCATACCCGAACTGCATGCGGGAATTAAGGGCGTGGTCTTGTCTGGATCGCCGCATTCTACCTTGGAACCCAACGCGCCCCACCCAAATTTGGACAACATCCGGGGTCATTTCCCGCTTTTGGGCGTTTGCTACGGGGCCCAATTGTTGGCCCAAACGTCCGGAGGAGAAGTGGCGCGCAGCACCCACCGCGAGTACGGTCGGGCTATGGTGCAGACCATTGCACCCGATGCCCAACTTTTTCAAGGCATTTCCGCACCGTCACAGGTGTGGATGAGCCACGGTGACACCATTGTTCGCCTTCCGGAAAACGCCCACATTGAGGCGTCCACGGCAGATGTTGCCGTGGCGGCCTATCGTTTTGATAATGAGTCCACTTGGGGCATTCAGTTTCACCCGGAAGTTTATCACTCCACCGACGGTTTCCAGTTGCTGAAGAACTTTGTACTGGGGGCTTGCGGATTTTCTGGAGATTGGACGCCGGATTCTTTTGTGGAAGCCACCGTGGCGTCCTTGCGCGAGCAGGTAGGCGAGGACCGCGTTGTTTTGGGCTTGAGCGGAGGGGTGGATTCCACCGTTGCTGCTGTGCTCCTGAGCAAAGCCATTGGAGATCGTTTGCATTGCATTTTTGTCAACAACGGCCTCCTCCGAAAAGACGAATACGCTTCGGTATTGAAGCAATACGAAGGCATGGGCCTGCAGGTGAAAGGGGTAGACGCCACGGACGATTTCCTCAATCCTTTGGAGGGAGTAGAAGACCCAGAAACCAAGCGCAAGACCATCGGCCGGGTG
>JAXITR010000056.1:0-7038 GCA_034679985.1 Cryomorphaceae bacterium | reverse complement strand
GTGGGCATGGTGGAAAGATACGGAGGATTTAGCGGAGGGTCAAGCGGGCAATGCTTTCCATGTGGTGCGTTTGCGGAAATAAATCCACCGGTTGCACGGTGTCCACCCGGTAGACGCTCTGCAGCAGTTCTAAATCCCGAGCTTGCGTGGCGCTGTTGCAGCTGACATAGACCAGTTTAGGTGCCTTCAGTTCAATTAATTGCTCCACAACTTTAGGGTGCATTCCGTCGCGCGGGGGATCCGTGACTACGGTGGTTGGCGCTCCGTGGCGCGCAATGAATTCCGGATTGAAGACCCGACGCATGTCGCCTACCTCAAAATGAGCATTCGAAAAACCGTTGAAACGAGCATTTTCCTGGGCCGCCTCAATGGCTTCCGGCACGCTCTCAATCCCGGCAACGTATTCGGCCGTTTGGGCCAAAAAGAGGGCAATAGTACCCGTTCCGGTGTACAAGTCGTACACGCGCTCACCGGCTTCCAACTGGGCCATTTCCAGGGTTTTCCGGTACAAAACTTCTGCTTGCTCCGGATTGGTTTGGTAAAAAGACTTGGGGCCAATTTGGAACCGCAATGGGGGACGGTTGGGCACCACAGAAGCCATGCTTTCCAAAAGAAAGGGGCTCCCGTACACCAATTCCAAGGGGACGTCGTAAATGCTGTCGTTTCCTTTGGTGTTTAAGCCTAAATAAAGGCTGACCACCTCTGGAAACGCGGCGCGCAGACCGGCCGCCAGTTCGTCCAATCCCGGGTGCGGTTCTGCGTACTGAAGGATCACCATCCATTCGTTGGCCCGATTGCTGCGCAGGGTGAGCGTCCGCAAACACCCGTGTTGTTCGCGGATGTGGTAGAACGGGATGCCCAAGGACCTGGCTGTTTCTCGGATCCAAAGCCGAATCCGATTTCCGGTATCGGGGACCAAATGACAAACGTTTACGTCCAATACCTTGTCCCACAATCCGGGGGCGTGGAAGCCCAGACCGGAACGGTCCGTAAATACTTCACCGGACGCCATTTCGGCGGGCGACAACCAACGCAATGCGGAAAACGAATACTCCGTTTTGTTTCGGTAGCCGTAGGGGGAGGGAGCCGCCACCGGTTCCTCAAAATGAGCGGTGGTCACTTTGCCAATACGCTCCAGGTGGTCTTGAACTTCGCGACCTTTGAACGCAACTTGAGCGGGATATGCTACGTGCTGCCATTTGCAGCCCCCGCAGGAACCAAAGTGGGAACAAACGGGCTCAACACGGTCTGGAGAAGGGACGGAAATGGACTCCAGTCGGCCTTCCACATGTCCTTTTTTCTTGCGGTACCCCACCACCGTTCCCACATCGCCGGGAGCGGCTCCAGTAACCAAAAGGGTTTTTCCTTCCGGGGTGTGCGCCACACAAACACCGCGCGATCCCGCGCGCTCAATTCGAATATTTTCCCACTTCACGGCGCAAAGATAGGCAAGCCCCTCGGCCTTATCTTTGGTAAATGAAAACTTCCACCACAACCCCAGCATCCCCAGCGGCAGAGGCTCACATGGCTCGCGAAGCACAGTATGGAGCGCACAACTACCACCCGTTGCCCGTTGTTTTGGCGCGCGGGCGCGGAACCTTGGTTTGGGATGTGGACGGCAAGGAATATTTTGATTTCCTCAGCGCATACTCTGCGGTGAATCAGGGGCACGGGCACCCCAAGATCGTGCAAGCCCTGGCGGAACAGGCGGAAACCTTAGCCTTGACGTCGCGAGCTTTTTACAACGATCAGCTGGGATCCTACGAACAAAAAATCACGGAACTGTTTGGTTACAACAAGGTTATGCCCATGAATTCCGGGGCAGAAGCTGTGGAAACCGCCATCAAACTCGCCCGACGTTGGGCCTACGACGTGAAGGGCATTCCCGCCAATTCGGCCAAAATTGTGGTGGTGGACCAAAATTTTCACGGACGAACCACCACCATCGTCTCGTTTTCCTCCGATCCGGATTCCTACGGAGGCTTTGGCCCTTACGCAGAAGGGTTTGTGCGGATTCCCTACAACGATTTGGCTGCCCTTCGGGTGGCCCTAGAGGACCCAAATGTGGCCGCGTTTTTGGCGGAACCCATCCAGGGGGAGGCCGGAGTTTTGGTCCCGGACACCAACTACTGGGCCGGGGTTCGTGCGGCCTGCACGGCCGTAGGAGTTTTGATGCTGGCCGACGAAGTACAAACGGGAATCGGTCGTACGGGGGCTTGGTTGGCGTCGTGCGGCGCGTGCACCTGCACCGCAGCATGCGAACGCCAGGCCAGCTACGTGCGTCCGGACGTATTGATTTTAGGCAAGGCGCTCAGCGGCGGCGTGTATCCGGTATCGGCCGTTCTTGCGGACGACGAGGTCATGTTGACTATTCACCCGGGACAGCACGGCTCTACGTTTGGGGGCAATCCGTTGGCCAGCCGCGTGGCGCAAGCCGCGTTGGACGTGGTTTCGGACGAGGGTCTGCTCGCCAATGCGCGGGAGCGCGGAGTTCAATTTCGCGCAGGTATAGATCGACTCCTGCCGCAATTCCCCATACTGAACCTTGTGCGCGGAAAGGGACTGTTGAATGCCGTTAAATTGAACGACGCGGAAACGGGTACGGCTGCTTGGGACCTGTGCCTCCTCATGGCCGAAGAAGGACTGTTGGCCAAACCCACCCACGGAAACATCATCCGTTTTGCCCCGCCCTTGATCATTACGGAAGCCCAGATGGAAGAGGCCTTGAGCCGAATCGAGCGTGCTTTGGTTCGGTTTGAAAAGGCGCGTTCCTAAGAGCGACGCACTAAATTTCAGGATTGTCGGTCCAATTGCGCCGACCAATCCGCGTACATGCGGTTGAAGCTCTCCTTGACCGATTCCAACCATTCGTCGGTAACCACCGCCAAAACCGATTCCCAGGAGGGAAATCGTTCCTTTTGAAATCGATAGGATTGGCGCATAGCACCTCCTTCAATTTCCAACCACCACCAGCGGTCCATGCTGTACCCGGTGATGGTGAATAGGGGATGGGGTACGGTGCCGGCAATGCGCATGGTAGGGAAGGGTTGGAAGGGGGCGTTAGAAACTGGCGACGGCCTTCAGGTTGAACAAACGGTTGGTGAGGTAGTTGGGAACCGCGTAGTAGCGGGCCGTGGAGATGTCCATGACCCAAAAATAAGAAGCGGTGTTGCGGATCTCCAACAAATTGAACACGTCAATGCCCACCGATAGTTTCTCAAAGGCACGGTTCCAGGGTTTTCCTGGGATGCCGGACGCCGGATCCTTGAACACCTTGAAAAAGGCCAAGTCCATGCGTCGGTACGGTGGAGTTTGGAAGACTTGAGTTGCCTTGTCTCCCCCCGGCGCACCAAAAGGAAAGCCCCCCACCAGCGTAAATGTGGCCTGAACGCGGACGGACGGATCCTTGGGTAGCTTGTCTTCCAGCTGAAGTCCAAAAGAATACCGTTGATCCGTAGGGCGTCGAATCCAACCGGCGTCGTCTCCCTCCAAATCTTCCAAAGCGCGGAAAAAAGACAGCGACAGCCAAGACTCCGTCCCCGGGATGAATTCACCGTGGAGGCGGTTGTCCCACCCGGCCATGACTCCGCGGGAATAGGATTCTGGAGCGTACCGCAACCGCAGACCGTCCTGGTCGTACGGAATCAACCGTTGCAGCGATTTGGCGTAGAGCTCCGTGACCCACAAAAACGGTCTTCCGCTCCACCACAGGGTTTTTTGGCCCGCTAAAATGGCGTGCACCGCTTGTTGGCTTTCGCGCTGGGTGAGCAACTCCGCTTGTGCCCAGGAGCGCATTTCGCGCAAGCCCACCGGTTGGTGGTACCATCCACCAGCAGCCCGGAAAGACCACGAAGGCCAGGCAGCTGGATCCCACGAAACGGCTGCGCGAGGGCTGATCCGCACTTCGCCGTTTCGCGTGTGGGCTTGCGCCCGAACACCGCCGCGTGCCGTCCAACGCCCCCGTTTACCGTCCCAGGCATGGGCCCATTCCGCATAAGCAGAGGTTTTGATGTTGGGCGTGTAGGCCCGGTCTTGAATGAATGAATAGAGCTCCAGTTGACTCGACGGCACGTACACCGTGTCCGTGGGGCCCACAAAGACACCGGTGGGACGGTGGGGCAAGCTGTACCCGGCGCTGTCCAAATTCTCCCATTCGTACAAAGCATCCCAATAGCGTTGGTACTGACCTTCAACCCCAACGGTCCATTGGCCCAGGCCGTCGGTCTTGTAATTCCATTGACCGCGCAGGGTTTGAATATCGGAGAACAGCCGGTTTCGCGCGTAGCGTTGGTAGCCGCCCGTGCCGCGCCAATAGCTGATTTCCCCAAATTGATCGGATCCTAAGTTGGCGTTTAACTCGCCCAACCGGTAGGCAGAGACCACGTCGGCCCGTTCTTGTTCGTCCGCCCGGTAGCGCGAATAGCGCAGTTCCCATTGGCGTCGTTCGTTGGTTTTCCGCCAGCGGATGCCGCCAAACCCCGTTTGGTAGGTGTACCGCTCTTGTCCCTCAAAATAGACGTTGAGCCGCAAGACCTCGCTGACGGTTCCAAATTCCGTTTCGCGACTCTGCGGAACCACCCGGTAATCGTTGCTCCCGGCCAAGGCAATCCAATCAATGCTTTGTTCGTCGGTCAGCCGAACGGCACCTACCCATTGCACGTCGTTCATGCGCGAACGAAAATCACCGCGGGTGTCCAGTCCGCCCAACCACGGCGTGTTCGTGCGGTTCCGCACTGCCAAGGCTTGGTAGCCACCCCGTTTGTCCCGACGCGATACCACTGCACTCTGTCCCAGTAAACCCAAGTCTAATTTGGCAGCGGGTAGGGAGGAAGAATAAGTTACGTCCAGGACCGACGCCAACTTATCACCGTAGGTTGCGCCAAAACCGCCGGCTTGAAACTGCAACGATCCCACCAAGTCCGGGTGTACCGCGGAAAGTCCTTCTTGCTGTCCGCTTCGCGCCAGTATGGGGCGAAAAACCTCAAAGCCATTGATGTACAGCAAGTTCTCATCGTAGTTGCCCCCACGAACGTTGTACTGGGAACTCAATTCGTCCTGGCCCACAACTCCGGGAAGTGTTTTGATAAGGGACTCCACAGAACCCGTCACCGAGCCAAAAGATCGAAGGGTTTTTCCTTGCAGGATTACGGCGGAGGGTTGCTGAGCTGGACCTCCTTTTTGCCCCACCACGTCCACGGACCTCAGGCGAACCTTACCGGTATCCGCAGGAAGTTCCCACGACGTAGGGAGTGCGGCAGCCGGCCACGAGCCGGCCATCAAGAGCACCAAAAAAACCTTCATTTTCGTTTAAAGTCCCCGCGCTTGATGGATTCAAAAAGTTGCGCCCAGGCGAAGGGATTGGACAGTCGGCCCAACACGGCTGAGGCTCCGTTGGCCCCATAGTAACGACCGTAGTCCGCGGCTTGCGCGGCCTGTGCCCTCATGATGATGCCAGCAAATTCATCCGCATCAGCCCCCATGGCGGCCGCCTGATCCTTTAATTGCTGCAGGGCCAAATTGCGCAAGGCCAAATCTTGCTCTGTTGTTTTGACGTCCATGGCCAGCAATTCTCGCTGCAAATTTTCCGGCCGCGGCCAAGGGTACAAAGTCACTTCGTCCAAGTGGGTGGTGTCCCAGTTCATGGCCACCTGAACCAAATAAGAGGATCCTTTCAAGGTGTCCGAAATCCACAATCGTTCGGGCTTAAATCCCAACCGAGTAATCCGAAGGGTGTCGCCGGGTTGCAGAGCCAAGCTGAAAAAACCATCTGCAGCAGAAAGGGTACTCCGTTTTCTTCCGACTACCGTCACCAAAGCATTGGGAACTCGTTGCGGCTCCAATTCCTTACTAAATACGACACCACTTACCTGTACAACCGATTGCCCCTTCATCTGCAAAGACGGAAGTAGGAGGAATGCTAAGGCGAGAAACAGGATTGTTTTTGGATGCACGACGGGACAAATTTACGTTTTTCCCGAGCTGGACGACGGGTTGTAAAAACCATGAAAAAATCGAGCCACATTTCCCGCGCGGTCCTTGAGAACCACTTCCAACGTATGCTTTCCCGCGGTTAAGTTGGCGGGTAATTGGATGGAAAAGGACTTGTATTTGGCGTCGTAGGCAACCAAAACATAGGTTCCGTCTTCCAAATAACCTCCGTAGTGCGCCATGCCGCTCTCCGCATCACCTCCCGTAAACCGAAGCACTTTACCTCCCGTTAAAGTGGTGGGCCATTGCGGTTTTTTGAAATAGGGAGGAATGAGGTCCTGTTGCCAACGTCCGGTGCCCGGTTCTTTGATTTCCAATGGATTACCTGCCGTGGGGGGGGACAACCAAGCTATTTTACCCGAGGAAGCGGTCCAAACAAAAAAAGTTGATGATTTACAGGTACTGATATCGGATAACGGAGGGTACAATTTAAGGGGGTCGTGCGCCGGACCGGACCAAGACGCCTTTGCCGCAGCTTCTGCAGTTCCACCGCTCCATTGCACTGCGGTCTTTCGGTAAAACGATCGGTCGGACGACACCAGAGCCCATCCGTTGCTGTAAAGCGAATCTTTTGAAGGCACTAATGCAGCAGAACAAGGCTTTGATTCCACACATTTCAGGTAGCCCCAAACGGAATCTTTCTTGCCGCTGGCATCCCAAACACGCCATACAGCACGAACTACGGCACCAGGTTCTGCCACAATCCGACCGCCCAACACGTTAGGTGGAACTTCGGAATTACTCCATGCGGGTGAGTTGGGTTGGAAGGTAGGACCCGGGTGGAACGGTTGCCGGTACACGCGGTACATTCTTTTTCCGGTTTGCGCAAACAGGGTGGGGTCTAGGGTGGCATTGACCGCACGTCCGTCGGAAAAATCAAAAGAATCAAAGGTGTAGCCAAACTCATAACCCGGTTGGCAACCTTGCTGAACGGCATAAACGCCATTTCTGGGGCCATTGGGTTGCATGACGTCTTCTGCATCCAAAACCACGCCCAAAGGCGATTGAAAAAACACCGTGTCCTTAAGCCGACGACCCAAAGAATCGAGC
>JAXITR010000055.1:0-8728 GCA_034679985.1 Cryomorphaceae bacterium | reverse complement strand
GGGCAACGTCACCTTGAGTGCCCCGGCGGGCTATGCTTATCTGTGGAGCAACGGCTCTACCGCCCAGAACATTACCGTCAACGCTTCTGGCTCCTATTCGGTAACGGTCAGTGCCAACGGATGCAGCAGTACTTCCGCGGCGCAAACGGTGACGGTGAACCCATTGCCTCCAAGTACGGTGACGGCTTCCGGCTCGTTGACTTTTTGCCAGGGAAGTTCAGTTACGCTGAGCGCACCCGCAGGTTACAGCTACTTGTGGAGCAACGGCGCCACCACGCAAAGCATTTCACCCACCACGAGTGGTTCCTATTCGGTAACCGTTTCTGCCAATGGATGCAGCAGTATTTCCGCGGCACATGCCGTGACGGTGAACCCATTGCCTTCAAGTACGGTGACGGCTTCCGGCCCGTTGACTTTTTGCCAGGGAAGTTCAGTCACGTTGAGCGCACCTGCGGGCTACAGTTACTTGTGGAGCAATGGCGCCACCACGCAGAGCATCACTGCATTCGCGGCGGGATCTTACTCCGTAACGGTCAGTGCCAACGGATGCAGCAGTACTTCATCGGCCCAAGCGGTGGTGGTGAATCCGGTACCGTCCAGCACGGTTTCTGCGTCTGGCCCCTTGACTTTTTGCCAAGGGAGTTCAGTCACGCTGAGCGCGCCTTCCGGGTACAGCTATTTATGGAGCAACGGCGCCACCACGCAAAGCATTTCCCCAACCGCGAGCGGTTCCTACACGGTAACCGTTTCTGCCAACGGCTGCAGCAGTACCTCTGCGGCACAGGCGGTCGTGGTGAATCCCTTGCCGTCTAGTGCGGTATCGGTAAGTGGATCGCTTACTTTTTGCCAGGGAAGTTCGGTCACGTTGAGCGCCCCTGCGGGCTACAGTTATTTGTGGAGCAACGGTGCCACCACGCAGAGCATCACGGCCACCACCGCGGGGTCCTATTCCGTGACGGTCAGTGCCAACGGTTGCAGCACCACCTCTTCGGCCCAAACGGTGACGGTGAATCCGTTGCCCTCCAGTGCGGTTACGGCGTCGGGCCCGCTCACCTTGTGCCAAGGAGAGAGTGTCACCCTTGCGGCACCTTCTGGCTACAGTTATTTGTGGAGTAACGGTTCTACCGCACAAAGCATTGTGGTGTCGGCTAGCGGACAGTACTCCGTAACGGTCAGTGCCAACGGCTGCAGCAGTACGTCTGCAGCGCTGGCGGTAACGGTGAATCCCAACCCGCCGGCAAACGTGGTGGCGTCGGGCCCGCTGACTTTTTGCCAGGGCGGTTCTGTGGCCTTGGTAGCACCTTCCGGCTATGCTTATGTTTGGAGCAACGGGGCTACCACACAAACCATCAATGCGGTAGCGTCCGGATCCTACACGGTAACGGTTTACGGCAACGGTTGCAGTGCTACATCGGCTCCTGTACAGGTGTCCGTTGTGCCCAACCCATCGGCTGCAGTGACGGCGTCTGGCCCGTTGACCTTTTGCCAAGGAGGAAGTGTAACGCTGGTTGCTCCTGCGGGCGCAACCTATTTGTGGAGCAACGGCGCAGTAACCCAGAGCATCACCGCAACTACCTCCGGTGCTTATTCCGTGGTGGTGTCCAGCAACGGCTGCAGCACGGGATCTTCGGTGCAACAAGTAACGGTGTTGCCCACGCCGCCGGCCACGGTTACGGCTTCCGGTGCACTGACCTTCTGCGTGGGGGGATCGGTGGTTCTTACGGCTCCAGCGGGTTATTCGTATTCATGGAACACGGGAGCTACTACGGCATCGATTACAGCCAGCACGTCTGGAACGTATTCCGTAGTGGTGAGCGACGGCACTTGCTCAGCAACCTCTTCGGGAACCGCAGTCAGTGCCGTTCCGAACAATTTAAATCCGCAGGTTTTTGGAGTGGCACAAGCGCCCATCAATACCGTGCAGAACTATTTCACCTCCCAAAATTTGGGCAACGGCTATACGTGGGTGGTGTCCGGGGGCAGTGTGGTTTCTGGCCAAGGCACCAACGCGGTAACGGTCTTTTTGGGAACAGCCGGCAACGTGAAGGTGGCGGTTGTAGAGACCAACGGTTTCTGCAATCAATCCGACACGCTAACGGTGAAGGTGAGTGGTTTGGGTTCCGATGAAGGCGAACAACCACAGTTGCGCCTATACCCCAACCCGTCAAACGGAAACTTTACGGTAGAAACGCCGCTCCCAGGTGCAGCCTTGTCTTTATTTGATCTTCTGGGCCGACGCATTCACCACGAGGTGATGACTTCCGATCGCCTGGAACTGGACGGTATTCCTGCCGGAGTATACGTTGTCCGTGCAGAGCAGGGTGGAACCGTGTGGGAGGAACGCTTGGTGGTTCAGTAAGCAAAATTTACTCGCAAGCATTCCAAAAGCGGCCCCAACGGGGCCGCTTTTTTTGGCGCCATGCGCATCATTTGAATTCGTTACCTTACTACAGCGGAACTATCCATTCCCGCAGCTGTTGTCTAATAAATGGGGACTCATGAAACAAGGTATGTTGGTAGCAGTAGTGGTTTTGGTAGTGGCGGTTTTGGCCGTTGGAGCGTGGGCCATGACGCGTAAGAGCTCCATTGAGGAGCCCGAGTACCGGGTGGTCCGAAAGCTGGGCGACGTGGAGTTGCGCGCCTACAACCGCATGGTTTTGGCCAAGACAGATTTGCCCGACAGTTCTTTTGAGCGCATGGGCAGTACGGGTTTTCGCACGGTAGCAGGGTACATTTTTGGCGGCAACGAGCGCGAGGAAAAGATCAGCATGACGGCTCCGGTGGTCATGAATTTGGGTAAGGAGTCGTCCATGTATTTTGTGATGCCGCGTGCGTATTCGCTGGAGTCTTTGCCCAAGCCGCTGTCTGGCCGCGTGCAGGTGGTGGAGGAAGGGCCCAAGACGTTGGCCGTGTTGGGATTTTCCGGCTACGCCTCCGACGCAAAAATTCGCGAAAAATGTGCGCTGTTGAAGCAGGTTTTGGAGGACAACGGCGTAGTTACCCGCGGCGATTTTATGTACATGGGCTACAACGCACCGTGGGATTTGGTGAACCGTCGGAACGAGGTGGCGGTGCTGGTGGTGGAGTAGGGTTTTGAAAACCGAGTCGTATTTAGTAAATTTGGTAGGCTAGGGTAGAGTTGTATGGATATTGAAGCCACAAAAGTTGAGTTGCTGAATAAAGTTCAGCAAACTACCGACCAAGTTTTGTTGGTCAAGCTTTTGCGTGTTTTTCAAAATTCCGAACGCATACCTTCAAAGCCAACGAGTTTGGCAGATTATAATCGGGAATTAGAAGAGGCAGAATCGCGCATTGCGCAAGGGGATTTTGCAACCCATGAGCAGGTGCTGAAGCGGTTGGAATCTTGATACAACGTGGTCAAGAATATTCGTTGGGATCGACAAGCCAGTAATTCTCTCGATCAAGTAATTTCTTATATCGATGAGCGCTCTCCACTAGGCGCAGGGCGGGTAAAAAAATCATTGGTGAGGCATTTGAAAATGCTGGCACACCGCAGTGATTTATTTGAATTGGATCGCTTTAAGCAGGAGAACGACGGTACGTATCGTTCCTTTGTCGTTTACCGAATTCGAATTTCTTATCGGGTTTTACCGGATGAAAATTATGTTTTGCGCGTGCGTCATTGCAGCCAAGATCCTATAATTTACTGAACCAAGCTAGCGGTCCCGGTCACTCAACTCCTTATTAAACGTTTATTTTCCGCCCGTAAAACCGATGTGCGACCATTCATTGGGGGAAACTGATGCAGGAGAGGAAGACGTGCATGGTCCGCGGCTGCCCTGCTGGCTATTCGCTTGCGGGTGTTCTTCGTGGAGATGAAAATGCCCACCTAATTAGTGGGAGTTTATTATCTTTGCACCATGACGCATCCGAAGTACGATCACGTTTTGGTGGGCGGTGGGTTGAGCGGCAGTCTTGCGCTCATTGAACTGCTGCGAACAACTCAGTCCCCCATTTCCATTGCGGTTTTGGAGGAAAACCCGCATCGACTGTTCAAGGGAAAGGCTTATTCGGCGGAGGTTTCTGCTCAGGTGTTGAACGTTCCGGCGGAGCGAATGAGCCTGTACTGGGATCAGTCGGATCATTTTGTTCGGTGGTTGGAGGCAGAAGGGCATCCCTACGGTCCGCACGATTTTGTTCCGCGCACGGTGTACGGCCGGTACATCACGGCCACGGTGCACGACGCTTTGAATCAACATCCACAGCACAGCGTTCGCTTTGTGTTCCAGAAATTGGAACATCTGTCCAAAGATGGAACTGCGTTTCGTCTTCAGGTTGCGCAAGGTTCTTTGTGGGCCCAAAACGTTTGGATTGCGACGGGCAATTTCAGCCCGGCGGACGTCGCTACAGATCCGGCTGTTTTGAACCATCCGAACTACTGGAGCGATCCTTGGCGCGGCGCGGGTTTGACCTTGGTGCCTGCAGCAGATTCGGTGCTTTTGGTGGGTACGGGATTGACGATGGTGGATCAAGTGTTGGCGCTGGAAGCGCAAGGACACACGGGGCCCATTTATGCGGTTTCGCGCAGGGGCATGTACCCGCTCAGCCACGGACCGGCTCCTGCCTACAAGTGGTTTGCGCCGCATTCCGGTCGCGCGTGGAGCCCTTTGGAATTGAGTCGATTGGTGCGTCGGGCCGTTGTTAAGGCGGAATCCGAAGGTGCGAATTGGATTTCTGTGGTGAACGATTTGCGCGAATTCACGCCGGGTATTTGGGCTGCTTGGTCCGCTGCGGAGCGCCGACAATTTCTGCGGCACCTAAGGCCTTATTGGGAAGTTCATCGGCATCGGTTGCCGGCGGCTAGCTTGGAGCGGTTGGAGTCCTTGGAGCAAAGCGGCCAATTGAAACGAAATGCGGGTCGCATCCGAACCATATCCACCGACGGCTCAACTTTTCAGGTGCACTGGATGGTTCGAGGATCGTCGGATCGCGAGGAAACGTTGGGCGTTCAATGGGTCATCAACTGCACAGGACCGCAGTCGTTTGGAAAGAAATTGAAAGAACCTTGGATTGATTCCGCAGTGCTCGACGGTCTGCTGGAATCGGATCCGCTGGCATTGGGCATCCAACCGGGACGTCGGCAAGATCCTGGATTGCATTTGATTGGCCCGCCCCGCAAGGGAATGGATTGGGAAAGCACGGCGCTCCACGAAATCCGTGCCCGAGTGAATCAGGAAGTGCACGCGTTGCGCGCAGAATAGGTCTGGAAGCCGGTTATTTAGGGGTTTGGGATGCCCAGCGGCCGTAAAACCGATGCATGGCCCACACGTGGGGGAAGCTGATGCAGGAGAGAAAGACGAAAAAGGGCGCGGCAGCGGCGGGAACCGTCGGGCTGGGGGAAAAAGGCGAGAATTGGGGCCAGAGCCACAGGGCGAGGCCCAGCAGAAGCCACGCGCCCAGGTGGAAGGGCAGGGACTGAAGCCAGAGGGCGCGCGCGGTGCGTCCCGTGCCGCGTTGGAGGTGGGTCCAACCGTTCCAACTGTGTTGTCCTACGAAGTAGAGGCCGAAGGCCAGGAGCAGCGGGAGCCAGGCGCTCAAAATTAGCCACAGGAGCGTGATTTGCCAGGAGGTGTTTTTCTCCTTGAACGCCACTGGTAGCCAAAGGAGGAGGGTCCACGGCGGCAGGGCCAGGGTCCAGTGCAGTCCGCAGAGCGCGTGAACGATGGCGGAGGTTTCTGGGACGTGGGTGGCCAACAGGTAGAATAAGACCGACGCCCCCCAGGCCCAGCTGCGTGGGGCACGCCAACCCCAGGTTTGGCCGTCGGCTTGTCCGAAGTGGCCGGCGGAATAGATCAAAAAAAGCGCGAGGCCGGCAAGGGGTGCGAGGATCCAAACGACGCCCATGGCGGCGGCCAGGCCCAGGTAGTGGGCCACAAACCGCGGCAGTTTTTGGGGCTGCAGGGAACCGGTTTCCAAGAGGTGGTCTACGGCGCCGTGGGGCAGTCCAATCCAAACGAGCCCCAGGAGGGCCAGCAGGCCGCCGGTCCTGCTTTGGGCGTATTCCGTACCGCCCAGCGCCAGGAGGAGGAGGGTGAGGACGGTGAGGAGCAGCGCGCGCAGGGTGTGGGGGTGTTGGCGCACGATGGCGCGCAAGAAGGGTGCCCAAGGGAGCAGAACGAGCATGCGGAGTTCCTGGGCCCAGGGCATTTTTTCGTCCAGGAATTCAAAGATGCGCGCGGGTTTTTGCTGCGCAAAGAGCTTTTCAAAGAGGCCTTTTCCGCGGTGGGGTTCGTGCTGAAGAATGCTCAGGAGGAGTCGGTCGTAGAAACGGTGCCGGGGGCGTTGCCGGCCCTCCGGGGGGTTGGGGGCGCTCCATTCGGCGGCCGCGGTTTCGGACCACTCGTACATGGATTTAAAGGCGTAGCCGGTGCTGGGTTTGATGCGTCCGGCGCGGCCGCCCAGATTCCAGACGTGGGGGAGGTCTGCACTGCGGTGTGCGGCCGTGCTCATGGGGATTTGGCCGCGTTCCTTGGCCAGCACTTGGGTGCGACCCCAGCGGGAGGCGATGTAGTCACCCAAAGCCTCCTCCGCCTGGGCGTCGGTAATTTTTTCCGCGCCAAACCGCGTAAATTCCACCAGCGCCTCGTGGGGCGACGTGGGCAAAACGTACACAAACTGCGTGTTTCCCGCTTGCGGAACCTCAAAATCCATCATGGAAAAGCACGTGGGATCAAACGCGGGCGCCTCCGTTCGCACCTGCCAGCCCACAAAGCTTTGCCAAAGGTGCACCACGTTCGGCCCGACGGTTCCCGATTCGGGGGGTCGGGAGTCCAGTATTCTCCGGGCCCCAATGCGCTCCCCGCCAACTTCTGCCCAAGCTCCGTGTTCGTCCGATCCGACGCGTTCAACCTTCCCCATTCTGCGCTCCCACCCCTCTTGTTCGCCCAATCGACGCAGGTGTTCGTAGAGCGCCAGGCTGGAGATGCGCGCATAAACCTGGTTTTCAAGGTCTTGCGGGGGTTGTCCGGCCACTTCCAGTTTGCTCCATTGGGCGTTGATGAGTGCGCCCAAGTCGGCCAATAGGGGTTCCTCCAAATGGGCCCAAAAGCAGTAGGTTTTGTCGTTGTGCTGCTTGGCGTCCGGATCCAGGATCAGCACCTTCTTCCCGCGCAACCGACCCTGTTTGTTCAGCGCCAGCAGCAGCAAACTGGCGGACGCGCCGGCCCCTACAAAGAGGTAGTCGTAGTTGGAAGCGTGCGGCATGTGCTAAAGTGCTTCATCAATAAGGACTTGCGGGCGAAATTGTTCGCGCGGGGTCTTCAGCCTTGCGCTCCGAGTTGGTATTGGTGCCCGACGTCACCTGAATTCGTTGTGGATGGGACAGCATTTCCGACGAATCCGGCCCGGTTTGGAATGAGGGACCAAATTTGCGACGATTTTGTCGCATTAGACATCAAATTGACTTAAGTACATCCGTGGCTTGTTTTTCCTGCCAAGTTCAAATTAATTTCATTAAATTTAAGAAATGCTCATTTTTTAATTAATTATTTAATTTAAAATAAATGAGAAGTTCTATCGAAAAATTAGTCGTGTTGCTCGCTGTTGCGTTCTTGTCCACGGGCTTAGCACAGGCGCAGCAATCTACCACCGCTGGGGGTGGTGATGCCACTGGAAGTGGTGGTACAATGGCGTACAGTATCGGCCAGGTAGTATTTACCTCCAACGCAACCAGAGCAGGAATAAAATCACGTGGCGTTCAGCATGCCTATGAAACAGTTACGGTTGGAATCATTCAAGCGGAGTTGAATACTTCGCTTACGGTTTTCCCGATTCCTGTAACAGATTATCTGACTTTAAAAATTATCGATTACAACGAAAAAAAGCTGTCCTATAGCCTTTATGACATGCATGGAAGAGTTGTATTATTTGACCAAATAGTAAGACAATTAACGGAAATTAATATGTTAAATATGGCAGCAGAAAGTTATTCTTTGGTTGTGTTCAGTGATGGACAAGTAGTGAAAAATATGCAAATAATAAAAACGAATTAAAACAATGAAAAAGTTCTATTTCTTTTTATTTGGTTTGACACTGGCAGCCAACCTTTGGGCGCAAAGTCCTCAGAAAATCAGCTATCAGGCGGTAATCCGGAACAGCGCAGGTTCTTTGGTTTACTCTTCTGCTGTTGGAATAAAAATCAGCATTTTGCAAGGGTCTGTAACGGGATCGCCGGTGTATGTTGAAACACAAGTGCTGGTTGCAAATGTCAATGGATTGGTGAGTTTTGAGGTAGGCGCAGGAACCGTTGTAAGTGGTGATTTTTCAACTATTGATTGGTCGAATGGCCCTTACTTTATTAAATCAGAAACAGACCCAAGTGGAGGTACATCGTATAGCATAACGGGTACGAGTCAGATGCTGAGTGTGCCCTATGCTTTGTATGCGGCGACGGCGGGAAACAATACACCAGGGCCTACAGGACCTATAGGATTGACAGGGCCAGTCGGTCCAAGTGGACCGGCAGGTGCAGTTGGCGCTACAGGTCCTCAAGGGCCTATTGGATTAACAGGTGCAACAGGTTCTATGGGAGCCACGGGCTCTACTGGCCCACAAGGTCCACAAGGTTTAACAGGTGCCACTGGACTACAGGGCCCGATCGGTTTAACAGGAGCAGCTGGCCCACAAGGTCCAACCGGTTTAGCAGGAGCAGCTGGCCCGCAAGGATCAACAGGACCAACAGGACCAACAGGAGCAGCTGGAACTACCG
>JAXITR010000054.1:0-9898 GCA_034679985.1 Cryomorphaceae bacterium | reverse complement strand
TCTCCTTCACGGGAGAGCAAGAGGAGCAAGCCAAGGAATTGAGTTTCTTGTCCAAGGCTTTGTTGGGTGCGGTGTTCTTGGTTTACCTGATCATTGTGGCGCAATTCAACAGCACCAAGGTGCCGCAAATCATCATGGCTACGGTGGGCTTGAGTTTGATTGGGGTATTCTTGGGTCTGGTGATCTTCCGCATGGATTTCGTCATCATCATGACCATGATCGGTTTGATTTCATTAGCGGGTGTGGTGGTCAACAACGCCATTGTCTTGGCGGATTACTACGGCCAGTTGGTGATGCGCAAGAAGGCAGAGAAGGAACTGAAGGAAGAGGATTTACTTCCTTTGGACGAATACCGCCAGCTTTTGGTTGAGACCGGCTCCACGCGGTTGCGTCCGGTTTTGCTCACGGCCATTACGACGGTCTTGGGTCTGATCCCCTTGGCCATTGGTATGAACATCAACTTCTTCACCCTCTTTTCCCACAACGATCCGCAGATTTATGTGGGGGGCGACACCGTGATGTTCTGGGGTCCGCTCAGCTGGACGGTCATTTTTGGTCTGACGTTTGCCACGTTCTTGACCTTGGTGGTGGTTCCGGTGCAGTTGTTCCGGGCGGAAATGCAAAAGGCACGACGCGCCGAGCGCCGTACCTTAGCTGCGTGACGTCGGAAGAAACGTACGGTATGACTTTAAGCGCGCTGCGCGCGCTGCCGGTGGAGGAACTTCCGGCAGCGTGCGCGCGCGTTCGTCGTTTTGTCCTTTCCCAAACCCGGGAGAAAGCAGGCCATTTGGCGGCGTCCTTGGGCGCAGCAGAACTCACGGTGGCCTTGCACTACGTGCTCAACACCCCCGAGGACGTCTTGCTTTGGGACGTGGGGCACCAGGCGTACCTGCACAAAATCATTACGGACCGCGCCGGCACCTTTGCCACGCAACGAAAGCCGGGCGGCCTGAGCGGCTTCCCCAAACGCGAGGAATCTCCGTTTGACGCCTTCGGCGTGGGGCACTCGTCTACGGCATTGTCCGCCGCATTGGGTTTTTGGCGCGCCGACGCCGCCACCGGTCGCCGCCGCCAACGCGTGGCGGTGGTGGGCGACGGGGCCTTGACCGGCGGAATGTCTTTTGAAGCCTTGAACGACGGCGGCGGCGCAGGAGCGGACGTCTTGCTGATCCTCAACGACAACGGCTTGTCCATTGAACCCACCGTGGGCGCGCTCGCGCGCGGCGGGGCGTCGGTCTACCGCCAATTTTTTGAATCCCTGGGCTGGTCGTACCTGGACGCTGGATTGGGGACAGGCCAATCCCTTTTGAACTCCGGAATCCCCGTGGACGGCAACGACTGCCCGTCGGTGGTAGCGGCGCTGCGCGCCGCCCTTTCCCAACCCGGTCCCCGGGTGCTCCACGTGCGCACCCATCGGCCAGACCCCGCGGAGTGGGGGTCTGCAGAAAAACCGGCGCCGGCCGCGGCCTTTCAATCCCTTTTTGCCGACGCCCTTTTGGCGGCGGCCGCCGCAGACGATCGCGTGGTGGCCCTCACCGCGGCCATGGCGCCCGGCGCCGGCCTGGACCGCTTCCGGGCGGTTCATCCGGACCGAACTTTCGACGTGGGCATTGCCGAACAGCATGCGGTCACCACCGCGGCGGCCCGGGCCGCCGCCGGACGCAAGCCGGTGGTGAGTTTGTACAGTACCTTTTTCCAGCGCGCCGTCGATCAATGGATCCACGACGTGGCCCTGCAAAACCTCCCAGTAGTTTTGTGTTTGGACCGCGCCGGTTGGGTGGGCGAGGACGGCCCCACGCACCACGGCGTGTTTGACGTAGCCCTGCTCCGCAGCATTCCCAACACCACCATGTACGCTCCGCGCAACGGCGCCACCCTGGCGCGCATGCTCCGCCGCGCCCTGGACAGCGGCACCCCCACCGTGTTGCGCTATCCGCGCGGATTGGCTCCGCAAGACGATGGTTTGGTGGAATCCGAGGAAGGCGCTTTGTTGCTTCAGGTAGCTGGTTCAACCTCCCCGCACGTGGCCTTCGTCCCGAACGCCACCAACCAAAACGCTACATCCGAAATTAACCCCAAACGCATCCTACACTGGGCGGCGGGCACCACCGCTTCCGCGGTGGCCCAGCATTACCCGCACAATGCCGTTTGGTACGTGGGCCGCATTCAGCCCCTGCCGATAGCGGCCCTGCGCGCTGCCGCACACGAAAACCCCGGTGCCGAATGGCACGTGTGGGAGGACGCCCAGGCCGTAGGTGGTTTGTGCGAGGGCATTGCGGCTTGGGCGGCACTTCACTTTCCGGGTCTGCGGGTGGTTCCGCACGGCTACGGCCCTGCCTTTTTGCCGCACGGATCCGGTCCGGCACCCTTATTTGGCGATTTACACGACGGACGGATTGCGTCGGAGGGGGCTTGATGAATGAACTGCTTGCAGAAAAATACCCCAAAACGGCGATCATGAAAATACCCCGAAATGGCGAATTTGGCTATGTGGGAAGGTACGCGCCGTCGCCGTCGGGTTATTTGCACTTTGGGAATGCGTCCACGGCCTTGGTGGCCTGGTTGCGCGCCCGGTCGGAGAACGGTCGGTTTTACTTGCGCGTGGAAGACACGGATCCGCAGCGGTCCAAGCCGGAGTATGCGGCAGCGGCGCAGGAAGATTTGCGCTGGATGGGCTTGGATTGGGACGGCCCGGTCGAATTTCAATCCATGCGAACGGAAGGGTACCAAGCGGCCTTGGAGCGTTTGAACCAAAAAGGGCTGGTGTTTGCCTGCCGATGCACCCGAAAAGATTTGCAAGCGGCCGTGGACGGCGCCGTGCGCGCTCCGCACGGGGCGGAAGACGTCGGGCCGCATTATCCGGGAACCTGTGCTCCCTTGGGGTTGCCGTTGAACGGTCCGTACACGGTGCGCGCCCAAGGGGACGGATTCCCGGTGCGCCGGGCGGACGGGGCGTGGGCCTACACCTTGGCAGTGGTGGTTGACGACGCCGCTCAAGGCATTACGGAGGTGGTGCGCGGAAGCGATTTGGAATCCGCTACCCCGCAGCAGCAGCAGTTGTTTGCCGCGCTGGACTGCGTGCCGCCCAAGTACTTGCACGCGCCCCTGTGGATGGGCCCCGACGGTCAGCGCTTGAGCAAGCGGCACGGCGCCGTAAGCCTGCGGGATTGGCGGGCCTCCGGACGCTCGGCAGAGGAACTGGTGGGCCGGCTGGCTTGGGGTTTGGGCCTGTTGGAAGCGCCGATTCCGGTGCGTCCGGTGGACTTGCTGAAGGACTTTGCGTGGGATCGACTGCGCAAAACGCCCGTACCCGCGTCGGACTATTTACCTTTGGCCCCATGATCAAATCCATGACCGGCTTTGGCCGACACACCGCTACCGTAGGAAACACCACGGCCGCGGCAGAAATTCGCTCCGTCAACAGCAAGCAGCTGGACCTGAATTTGCGGTTGCCGTCTTCCCTGCGCGAGTTTGAATTTGCTACCCGCAAGCACTTGAACGAGTGCATCGAACGCGGCAAGGTGGAGGTGCATGTGCAGCTGGAGACCAGCGCGGAGGCGCCAAAAGCGCCCGCTTTGAACGCTCCGCTGATTGAGGCCTACTGCGCCCAGTTGCGTGCCCTTTGTCCCCACGAAACCCCCACGGATGCCGAGCTTTTGGCTATGGCTTTGCGCCTTCCGGACGCCACCCGGAGTGTGGCGGAGGACCGCACGGAGGAGGAATGGAAGGCCGTTGCTGAAGCGCTGGAAGGGGCTTTGGCCGCTTTCCAGCAATTTCGTTTGGACGAAGGTCGGGCCTTGGCGGATGATCTGTTGGCGCAGGTAGACGCCATTGAACAGGCCCTCCGGGAGGTGCCGAGGTACGAGTCGGAACGCATTCAAACGGTGAAGGAGCGCCTGCTGCGCGGCTTGGAAGGCATGGACTACAACCACGACCGCTACGAGCAGGAACTGGTTCACTACGTGGAGAAGTTGGACATCAACGAGGAAAAGGTGCGGCTGCAGGCCCACTTGAATTACTTCCGCGAAACGCTGGCCGAGGGCCAGGGCCGCAAACTGGGGTTCATTTCGCAGGAAATGGGTCGGGAAATCAATACCTTGGGCTCCAAAGCCAACCACGCTGAATTGCAAAAGCTGGTGGTGGGGATGAAAGAAGATTTGGAAAAAATTAAGGAGCAAGTGCTCAACGTTTACTGATTTAGGGCCCGCATTAACCCCCTACCTTTGTTCTATGGATTCGCACCGTTTCAACACGTTAACCATTCACGGCGGACAGCATCCGGACCCCAGCACGGGAGCCGTTATGCCCCCCATTTACCAAACGTCTACGTACGCACAGTCTGCCCCCGGGGTGCACCAAGGCTACGAGTACAGTCGCACCCAGAACCCTACGCGGCATGCGCTGGAGCGCTCGCTGGCCTCCATTGAGGGCGGAACGCACGCCATGGCCTTTGGCAGCGGCTTGGCGGCCGTGGACGCGGTGCTGAAGTTGCTGCAGCCGGGCGATGAGGTGATCAGCACCTCTGATTTGTACGGAGGTACGTACCGACTGTTCACCAAGGTGTACGAAGGTTTTGGGTTGAAGTTCCACTTTTCCCCCATGCAGGATGCCGACGCCGTTCGGTCCATGGTGACGGACCGCACGCGGGTTTTGTGGGTGGAAACCCCCACCAATCCCATGCTCAATACCATCGACATCGAAGCCATGGCCCGCATTGCGGCGGAGTGTGGCGCCTTGTTGGTGGTGGACAACACCTTTGCCACTCCTTATTTCCAGCGTCCTTTGGAACTGGGTGCGCACATTGTTTTGCACAGTGCCACGAAGTACTTGGGCGGACACTCGGACGTGGTTTTGGGCGCGTTGGTGGTGAAGGATCCCGCTTTGGCGGAGCGCCTGTATTTCATCCAGAATGCTTCTGGGGCCGTTTGCGGACCCATGGACAGCTTTTTGGTGCTGCGCGGCATCAAGACCCTCCACGTGCGCATGGATCGCCACCAGTCCAATGCGCAAGCCCTGCTGGGCTTTTTGCAGGACCACCCCGCCGTGGAAAAAGTCTACTACCCCGGTTTTGGCGGCATGATTTCCTTTGTGGTGCGCGGAAACGACCTCGCAACGGCTTCCCGCGTGGCGTCTGCCTTGCGCGTGTTCACCCTGGCGGAAAGCCTGGGCGGTGTGGAATCTTTGGTGGGCCATCCCGCCACCATGACGCACGCCTCCATTCCCAAGGAGCAGCGCGAAGCCGTCGGCGTAACGGACGGTTTGCTGCGTTTGAGCGTGGGCATTGAGGACGTTCGCGACCTCCAAGAAGATCTAAATCAAGCACTTTCTCTACTTTAGCACCATGGCTGATAAATTTGCCGTCATCGGGTTGGGCCAGTTTGGCTCCGCCATCGCCAAGAAACTCGCCGAAAAGGGCGCGGAAATCTTGGCCATCGACTCCGACCCAGACAAGGTGGAGAGCATTCGCGACTTCGTCACCTACGGAGTCACCTTGGACGCCACCTCGCGCCCGGCACTGGAATCCCAGAACATCGCGGAAATGGACGCCGTGGTGGTTTCCATTGGGCAGAATTTTGAGTGCACCATGCTCACCGTGGTGCAGCTGCAGTCTTTGGGCGTCAAGCGTTTGATGGCTCGTGCGCAGGGCGAAACCCAGCGCCGCATCCTCACCAAATTGGGCGTTGAAGAAATTCTTTCGCCGGAAGAGGAAGTAGGCAAAAACGTTGCGGAACGACTGCTCACGCCGGGCATGCTCATGGCGGTTCAACTCCCAGACAACTACGAAATTGTGGAAGTAGAGGCGCCCAAAAGCACCGTGGGCCGCAGTTTGGAAGACATTGGGTTGACCAAAAAATACAAGCTGAGCCTGATTACGCTGCTGCGGAAGACGAACGGAGACCACCACATTTTAGGCGTTCCCGAAGACGACACCGTGGTGGAGCCCAACGATTTGATGGTGGTCTTTGGCACCACCAAAGACGTAGAGCGTTTCATCCACATCAACGCTTAACCAACAACGACCATGCGGATTCTCACGGGGATTCAGAGCTCCGGGCGCCAGCATTTGGGCAACCTCCTGGGGGCCATTTTGCCCGCCATTAGATTGGCCAACGAGGGCACCAACGATTCGTTTCTCTTCATTGCGGACTTGCACTCTTTGACCACGGTGAAGGATCCCGCGGTTCGCAAGGAAAATCTGTACGCCACAGCGGCCGCCTGGTTGGCCTGCGGCCTGGACACAAACAAGACCGTGTTTTATGCCCAAAGCCACGTGCCGCAGTGCACGGAGCTGACGTGGTATTTGAACTGCTTCACGCCGTACCCCATGTTGGCGAATGCGCACAGCTTCAAAGACAAGTCGGACAAGCTCTCGGACGTGAACGCCGGACTTTTTGATTACCCGGTGCTCATGGCGGCGGACATCTTGCTGTACGACGCGGACTTGGTGCCCGTGGGCAAGGACCAGCGCCAGCATTTGGAAATTACCCGAGACATTGCGTCGGCCATCAACCGCCACACAGGCCAGGAATTGCTGGTGGTGCCGGAAGCGCGGATCGACGAGCAAGTCATGACGATTCCCGGAACGGACGGTCAAAAGATGAGCAAGTCCTACAAGAATGTGGTGGACGTGTTTTTGCCGGAAAAGGAATTGAAGAAGCAGATTATGGGGATTGTGACGGACGCCACTCCGTTGGAGGCGCCGAAGGATCCGGAAAAATGCAACGTGTTCCAGCTGTTTCGCTTGGTGGCTACGCCCGAGCAAACGGCGGATTTGGCCCAGCGGTACCGCGCCGGCGGCTTGGGCTACGGACACGCGAAAACCGAATTGTTGGGCGTGTTGCTGGAACGTTTTGCGGAAGAGCGCCTGCGATTTGACGCCCTGATGGCAAATCCAGCCGCCCTAGACGCCGCCCTGGAGGTAGGCGCCCGCAAGGCCGCTGCCGTGGCCGATGCCACGCTACTCCGCGTCCGCCAAGCGCTCGGTTTTTCCTGAGGACTGAAATTCAGACCACGGGATCTCTGCCCGAAGGGCCGCCACCAACGGCCGAAGCACCTCGTTTTCAAAGGCGTCCAACGCATCGGGCCCAAACGATTCCAGTCCGTTGAAATTCAGCCACATAGGCTCCAATCGCGGTTGGCGCAGCGGCACAATCCCCACCCGCACGGGCTGGGAGTCGCCCGTGGAGCGCGCGTGCATCCAGGCATAGGTCATCAATTGGAGGGGCTTGCTGCCTTTGTCCGGAACGAGCAGGTGGTCCCAGGTTTTGAATTTTAAATCCTCGGCTTTGACCGTACCGGTTTTGAGGTCCAAAATGGCCAAACCCTGCGCGGTGCGCTCCATGCGGTCCGCCTTGCCGCGGAAGCAGACGGGGCCGGCATCGGTTTGCAGGACGGCCGTCAATTCGTCTTCCACCCCCACCAAGCTCCAGTCCTCCCCAGCTTCTTTGCGCTTTTCCAAGCGGTCCGCATCTGCGTTGGCCAATTCGCGCAGCAGCGTGCTGCCCACGCGGTACGCCAAAGCGTTTTTGCCCGTAGCCACTTGTCCGCCCGGGTATTCGGCTTGGAGCGCTTCCTGCATCAAAGCATCCCATCGTTCGTTCGACGGCCGCAACAACTGCGGGTCGTCGTTGCCCAGAAGGGGTTTGTAGAGCAATTCGTGGGCCTTGTGCACGATGTTCCCAAAAAGGGCGTCGTCAATGCGTTCCTTGGGTTCGTCTTCCGGACGCGCGCGCAGCAGGTACTCGCGGTAGAACGCCTCAGGGTCGCGCAAAAATTGGGACAATTTACTGGGCGAGAGTGCGGTTTTGGGATTCTCCAACCGACTTTGCAGCGTGACGAGGGCTTCCGCAGAAGGGTTCCAGCCCGCGGGAGCCACCAAGCTTTCCGGCGTCAGCGGCACGTAGCGAAGGGCGCTTTCCCAGTGCTCCGTGTAGGGCTTCAATTCCACGCGCAGCTGGTGGAGGTACCGGCTGGGCTCGCCGCCGCCGGTGGCGTCGGAATCCGTGCTGTAGAGCAGGGTGATGCGCTGGGGGTGCTGAAGGAGTCGGTAAAAGTGGTAGGCATTGATGGCCTCGCGTTCGTTGGGAAGGGGCAGGCCCAGATCCGTTCGCACGCTCCACGGGATCCAGCCCAAGTCCCCCCGGGCGGGAGGAAGCACGCCTTCGTTGGCCCCCACCACCAGCACGGACTCAAAGTCCAGTAGCCGCGTTTCCAGCAGGCCCATGATCTGGAGGCCGGCCAAAGGCTCGCCCAACAAATCAAGCGGTTCCTCGCGAAAAAAGGGCTGGAGCAGGGCGCGAACGGCACGCCAGTTGGGGTTTAACTGGTGCGCGCGGCACCGTTCGGCCAGGGTGCGCAAAACCGACGCCAGGGTGTTGGCGGCCGTTCGTTCCCAATCCCGCAGGGACGCGCCGCCGCTGCCGGCTTCCAGCCGGTCGGCGGCGCGCTCCAGCCACGGTACCGTTTGGTCCGTTGGGGTGAGCAAATCCAATCCCGGCAGAGGCCCCACGGCCTCCGGGTGCTCCAGTTCTTGAGGGGTCCAGCGCATTTGGTGCGCTTGTGCGGAGGTGCGTTGGAATCGTTGCGCGGCCTGCGGCGCGTCCGGCCCCAGCCACACGCGGGCGCCCGGGTGGTCCAAGAAGGAACGTGCAGCCCGCAAGGCAATGCTGCCGTCTGCGGCGGTTTCTTGAAGCTCCAGCAAGGCCTCCAGGGAGGCCGTCAGCGGCACGGACGCCAGCGGCAGGCCCATGGTCACGTTGGCATCTACTTCGGGAAGCGCGTGGAGCATGGGGAGCAGGAGGGATTCGTCCGCCAGCACCACTGCGGTTCGTTCCAAGTTGGGATCTTCGGCCAATCGATCGCGCACCCAGGCGCCGGCCGTTTTGGCCAGCCCAACGGCGCCGGCAACCCCTTGAACTTCCAGGCGTTTGGGCCGCTCGCGCAAAGCGTTGGTGGGGTTGCGCAAATCCGCTGTTGCGGCCGCCGGCCAGCGGTCCCGAAACCGACGCAAATACAGGCCGGCTTCGTGGTACTCGTCGTTTAGGTAGTGGGCATCGGCGTCGAAGCGAACCACGGCTTCGCCACGTTCCAAAACCCAACGAAACAGCGCTTCCTCGCAGGGCGTCAGGGCGTTGAATCCCGCAAAAACCCAGCGGTCAATGCCCCATTCGGAGCGCAACCGGTTCCAAGCGTCGGGGTCCGGTCCGCGGTCCGCCGGCGAGGCCGTACGCATGATCAATCCGGTGGTGCCCGTTCCGTCCGCCTTCAGGGCCTCGTGCCATTGGGTGTGCAGCTGCGGCAAGGCCTGAAGCAGGGCCAAGCGGCGGCGCCTTCCGGCGCCCGTAACCTCTTCCGATCGCCCCCATTGCTCCAGAGCCTCCCATTCGGCGGTAGCGCGCCAAACCAGTGCGGGATCGGCCCCTTGCCGGTCGATGTCGTTCAGGTCTTTCAAAAGCCCGGCTCCCCACTGGGCATAGGACTCAAAGGGCTCGGCGTGCGATTCAAATTGTGCGGCGTACAGCGGATAAAACCGCATCAGGGCGTCCAAACTGTTCACCGGACGCAGTCCGCTCAGGGCAGACAGCAAACCATCCAAAGGAAGGGTCAGCGGCGCCAGTACGGGCCCCGGCGCGGCGTTGGACAGGTGCGTGCGCAAGAAGCGCTCCGCGCGCCGGCTGGGAAGCACCCAAGCGGTGCGGTGCCATTGGTCTGCGGGCGTTTGCGCGGCCCATTCGCGGGCCACGCGTTCCAAGAAAGGACGGTCTAAATGCGAATTCACGAACGTGGGTTTGGTGGTTTGGGCCAGGGTGTCGGCGGTCTCCCCAAGGTACGTTATTTCCCGGAATCGGGACCGTTGGGGGCGTACAATCCGTGGGCTTGCAGGTAGGCCCAAACGCCC
>JAXITR010000053.1:0-10270 GCA_034679985.1 Cryomorphaceae bacterium | reverse complement strand
CGCCCCCTTGATCGGGAAGCAATGCTGGGCATTCAATTGAATTGAACGAAAAAAACAAACCCCGCCGAAGGCGGGGTTTGTTACGAGAAGTGGTTCGGGGCGGAATCGAACCGTCGACACAAGGATTTTCAGTCCTTTGCTCTACCAACTGAGCTACCGAACCTCCCGTTGGGGCGGCAAATATACGTTGATTTTTGAAAATCGCAATAACTTTTGCGCATCGTGCGAATTCTCTAAATTGCCCCACGTCAACAAAACATAGGACATGGGTTTGCTCTGGAAATGGTACCAAATGCGCGGATGGGAGATGATCGACCCCTTTCCTCAAGTGGATCAAGCGGTCCTGATTGTGGGCCCGCACACCTCCAATTGGGACTTTCCCCTGGGTTTGGCCATACGGAACGAATGGAACATCGACCACGCCAAGTTTTTGGGAAAGCACACCCTTTTTGTGGGTCCGTTTGGAACGTGGCTTCGCTCCATCGGGGGCATTCCGGTCAACCGCAAAAGCAAAACCGGTTTGGTGGAGCAAGTGGTTGCCGCCTTCGAGAAGGAGCCGAGGTTCCTATTGGCCCTATCCCCAGAAGGAACTCGTTCGCGTGTAGAACAGTTGAAAACCGGATTTCTGGCCATCGCCAAAGGCGCCGGCGTCCCCATCATCCAGATAGGATTGGATGCGGAGCGCAAACAAATCAGCGTCTCTGCACCGTGGTGGCCTTCCGGGGATGACGCCAAGGACCTGCATCGAGCCACACAGTTTTTTGCTGCGCTCAACGGTTACCGCCCAGCACAGGGGATGGGTCACCTCCGCGCCACAGGTGAAGAACCCGTCTTGTTTGAGCAGTTTCACCGGAATGCTGAGCGGCATCCCGGGCGCGTTTTTTTGGACGAGCCAACGGCCAACGGCCCCCTCCGGTTTACGTACCAGGAAGCAGCAACCTCTGTTCAGCGAACGGTTCGGGCCCTCCACGGTTTGGGCATCGAGCCGGGAGACCGCATCGCCATTCTGGCCAAAAACTCCGCTCATTGGATTTTGGCCGACTTAGCCATCAGTGGAGCGGGTGCGGTATCCGTGCCGTTGTACCCCACCACCACGCCAGAAACGGTGCGCAGCTTGTTGGACCATTCCGGAGCTAAGGGCGTGTTTCTGGGCAAGCTGGACCATCCGGAAGCCCTCTGGGCAGCCTTGCCCGCGGGTATTTTGGCCATCCCCTTTCCCAACGCACCCGTGGCCCCCACCCCGGCCAGCGTTCATCCATGGGACCAACTCCAAGAAGCAGCGCCAGCGCCCGTGGCCCATCCCCAACCGGACGACCTTGCCACCATCATTTATACCTCCGGTACCACCGGTCAACCCAAGGGAGTGATGCACCGGCATCGTGGATTTCAGTTTGCCTTCCAAACCGTGCTTCATCATTTTACCCACCTCCGCAACGAGGTATTTTTCAGCTACCTGCCCATGAGCCACGTAGCGGAGAAGATGTTGGTGAACGCCGGTTCCATCTACCTCTGCGGTCGCGTCCATTTTGTTCAAAAATTGGACACCTTCGCCCACGATTTGGCGGCCGCGCAACCTACCGTTTTCCTGGCCGTCCCGCGCATTTGGGAGAAGTTTGACGACACGCTGCGCGCCAAAATCCCATCGGCCCGACTGCGCCAATTGCTCGCGCCCCTACTCCGCAAACGTTTGGGTCTCAGTCGGGCACGTTTGGTGTTGAGCGGCGCGTCCAGCATCCGGCCAACGCTTTTGGAAAATTTTGCCCGACTGGGGATCACCATTCAAGAGGTGTACGGCATGACCGAGAACCTGGGCATCACCACGGTCAACTTTACCGGCCGCGTACGGGTGGGAACGGTTGGACAAGCATTTGAGGGTGTAGACGTCCGAACGAGTTCGGAAGGAGAAATTCAAGTGCGCTCAGGTGCGAATACCGTCGGGTACTACCGGGAGCCCCAATTGACGGCGGAACTCTACGATGGTGATTTTTTGCGAACCGGAGATCTGGGGCATCAAGACCAAGACGGTTATTGGACGCTGACCGGCCGAATTAAGGACCAGTTCAAAACCTCCAAGGGCAAGTTCGTCATGCCCATTGCGCTGGAGAACGAACTTTTGGAAGCACCTTCCGTGGCACAATGCTGCGTGGTGGGCGAAGGCCTTCACCAACCCCTCGCCTTGGTGGTGCTCACCCCAGAATCACGCGCTCAGGAGGGTCCGGTATTGGCCGCAGAGCTGGGCCGATGGCTGAATCAAGTCAATGCCAAATTGCCCAGCCACGAAAAACTGCTCTCCATCGTTACTGTACCGGAGGAATGGGGGGTGGACAACGGTTTTCTTACCCCAACCTTGAAAATCAAACGGGCCCAATTGGAGCACTACTACCGCCCCCGGTTCAACGATTGGTTGAAAGAAGCCAGCCCAGTGGTGTTCGCCCACCACTAACCCTACCTTTGCACGTGCGACTTTTCATCGACCGCGGAAATACCCGCACCAAGGCCATGCTTTTGCCGACCACTTCAGCCAGCATGCAGCCGTCTCTGACGGCATTGGAGGACCTTCCCGTGCACTACCTGCCCACTCATCCGTCTGCAGCGGACTGGAATCGCATCTTGCCCGACGGTGCGATCCTCGAGGGTGTGTGGATTTGCGACGCACAAGCCCAACCATCTTCTGCAGCCGAGTGGAGCGCTTTGTGGGAACGAGGTCCGGTTTACTGCTTGTCCACTTCAGAGAAACCTCCCTTTCCAGTGGCCTACGGCGGCAGCTTAGGCCCAGATCGTCTGGCCTTGGCCTGGGCCCTGCATGCCCTTCATCCCAAAAACGACGCGTTGGCCCTGTCCGTCGGTACCTGCCTCACCGTTAACGCTCAATTTCAAGGCGCCTTCCACGGAGGTTCCATTTCGCCTGGATTGCACATGCGGCTGCGCGCCATGCACGAACAAACCTCCGCGCTTCCGCTGGCTCAAAACCCCACAGGACCGTTGGATTGGACAAGCCCAGTCAGCACAGAAAACGCACTCCAGGCCGGAGCATTCTACGGATTGCTTGGAGAAATAGACTTTTGGATAGAACGCTGGCGCACGAAATCACCGGAAATAGTCGTTTATCTAACCGGTGGAGATGCACCGGCTTTGGCTACTCCGCTAAAAAAAGGCATCTTTGCAGCGCCCAAATTGGCCTTTGTCGGTTTGTGGGTTTGGTCCAATGAAGGGAATTAAAACTTACCTCTTACTCGCGTTCGCTGCAGGCGCTCCTTTGGCGTCGGCACAAGTATTGGACGTGTCCCCGTATTCTTGGTTCGGCTTGGGTACCCAAACCTCCGGTGTCTCACCGGCGCAAGCACTGCACGGCGGGGGATCTGCCGCCTATCGCTCTCCGCTTTACTTCAATCCAGCTCAACCCGCCGCACTTGGACGCTTGAAGTACACAACTTTTGATTTAAGTGGTTCCTACCAAGGAATGGTGTACCAAAACGCGGACACGGCTTTGACCACCTCCACAGGCGGTTTTCAGCAAGTGAACCTGGCATTTCCCTTGGCTAAAGGTTTGGCGGCATCCGCCGGCTTACAGCCTTATTCAACAGTTGGTTATCAGTTGTCCAGCGTGGTAACCCTCCCGGATTTTGGCGTTGCCAAATACACCTATACCGGCAACGGTGGCCTAACCCAAGCCAACTTAGGCATTGGTTGGTCTCCCATAAAGTATTTTTCCGTTGGATTGCGCGGGGCCTACCACTTTGGATCCGTTAAAAAGACCACCCTGTTGGATTTTGGCGATCCTCGCTTCTTGAACATTGGGTCTCGCGAAGAAACGCTGTACCGCGGCTGGCAAGCTACCGCAGGTGCGCAAGCGGCGTTGCCCTTGGGCAAATGGTTGGATCTGGAGTTGGGAACTACCCAGGCTTTACGTGCCAATCTGACCGGTGCACAAACCGCTTTGCAGTATTCCTTGCTCAACAACGGATCCGCCGTTCCTACCTACCGAGATACGGCATGGTCTGTGATCGACACCCCCGGAACGGCCCAACTCCCCGCAGACCAGCGCTACGGTTTGCGTTTGGTTCGTCGCGCACCCGGGTCCAATCTGGACGCGTGGACTTTGGGCATGGAAATCCAACGCACACAAACCCAAACGGCAGCTTCTTTTTATCCCAACGGCGGACTGCCGGTCTACCGATACGCCAACGAGGCTCAGACGTGGCGAATTGGCGCAACACTGGTTCCCGCACTTGCTTTCCCGCAAGGAAGTTGGAAAAACGGTCCGGCCAATTGGGTGTATGCAGCAGGAGTCAGTCACTCCCGAACGGGTTTGGTATTGAATCAAGAAGCACTTACCCGTTGGGTAGGTAGCACCGGTGTTACGATTCCGTTAGGTACGCGCAGTTTTGTGCCCGGCGATGTTAAATTTGCAGCCCTCCATTTGGGCGTTCAGTGGGAAACCTACGGTACTGCTAAAGTTGGGTTGGTCCGCGAAGACCACCTGCGTGCCGTATTTGGCCTCACGTTGAACGACCAATGGTTTCAAAAGTTCAAATACCGTTGATTGCTGAAATAGAGCATTTTATTTATTCAAAAACAAATTAGCACGCTTTTTGTAATCTACTCCGTACTTTAAATACTCATTCCTTATGAAACGCCTAGTCCTCCTCCTCGCGCTGCTCTCTAGCACTGCTGTCTTTGCTCAAAAAGGACTCTGGGGTGCCACCGAAGCCGATTCCTTGAATTGCTGGCAGAACTACAACATCTTGGCTCCAACTACAACTCCAAGTCTTACTTGGAAGCCTACGATGCTTGGTCCTATGTGTACAAGAACTGCCCGCAAGTGAAGGAGAATATCTTCATTTTCGGACCTACCATCGTTCGTGAGAAGATCAAGGCCACCACGGATGAAAATCAAAAGAAAGCCCTCATCAATCAATTGATGGAGGTTTACGATTTGCGCAACAAATACTTCCCCGGAAAGGAGGCTTTTGTTTTGGGTTCCAAAGCCTACGACTACATTCAGTTCTTCCCGGAAGACCCAAAGACCGCATACGACCTGTTCCGGCAAGCCATGGAGAAGGGTGCAACAGACCTCACTCCTCAGCAATTGAATGGATACTTTTTGGCATCCATTCGTCTGGTAAAAGACAAGACGATCGACGTGACTCAATTGTTTGAAGTGTACAACCAGGTTAACGAGACCTTGGAATTCCACACCGATCGCCTCAATAAGTCCGTTACGGACCTGAGTGTAGCACGCGATTCTGGAACCTTGGACGCCAAAGGCGAGAAGGAACTGGCGCGCAACGAAAAGTTGTTGGAAGGCTACGACAAAGTAGCCGGCAATATCGAGAAGTCCATTGCTCCGGTTTTGAGCTGCGATCGCTTGAAGGCCATTTACAACTTGGAGGCATTTGAGGCGAATAAAACCAACGAGGTTTGGTTGAAGCGTGCGAACAAATTATTGGCCAAGGAGCGTTTGGATGAGGCTGGAAACACGGTGGATTGCACCGACAATCCAGTTTATTTCAAGTCAGCGGAGGCGCTCTACGCCATGGACCCCGACGCTCAAGCAGCCCGTTCCATGGGCCGTTTGGCGGTGGTCAATGAAAAATGGTCCGACGCTGCTAAGTTCTTCACCGATGCCATCACTTTGGAGGTTGATCCACGTAAAAAATCCGCCGATTACATGCGACTGGCCAGCATCCAACAGAAATTGGGCCAGTTGGCCTCCGCCAAACAAAGTGCCATGAAGGCCGCCAGCTTGAACAAAGAAGACGGTCGTCCTTACCTCATCGTGGCCGGTTTGTACGCCAGCGCAGCCGGTACTTGCGGCGAGAACGTATTTGAAAAGAACGCCGTATACTGGGCAGCGATTGACTACGCGAGTAAAGCTAAATCGGTGGATGCCGGTTTGACCAGGCAAGCGGATGCCTTGATTGCGAACTTCAAGAAAGGCATTCCAGACAAGAGCATTGCCTTCCAGTTCAGCAAGAAAGACGGCGACCGCTACACCATCGGCTGCTGGATCAACGAAACCATCACGGTTCGTTTTTATTGAGTTTGAAAAAAGCCGCGATTTCTACGGTGCGAACAGCATGCCTTGCCGGCATGCTGTTCCTGTTTTGGGGCTGTTCCAACGACCAAAAAGCCGTAGAAGCCCTGGCGCAGTCCTTTGACGGAGCCGTGGTGGAACAGCGCGGATTCCGTGCGGCGGTCTCTCAAGGCGGTCGCCAACAGTTCACGGTTCACGCAAAGCGAATGGAACAGTTCACCAAAGCGGAAGTACCGTACGTTCGGTACTACGATGTGGTGGTGCAAATGAAAAAGACCCCCGGCAAGCGTGGCGCTTGGATGAAAGCAGAGCAAGTGGTTCAACGCCCGGGACAACAAGTTTGGCTGGCCGACGGCCGAGTGGTCGTCCAGAATCAGGACGGCAACCGATTGGAAACTGAGTCCATCGTGTGGGATGCCCAAACGGGTCGTATTTTTGGAGAACGCGCCGTTCGGTTAGTATCTTCAAGTCAAATTCTAATCGGAACGGGATTTGAAGCCGACGACCGGCTCGAGACATACACCTTATTCAACGCAGCGGGTCAAATGAACTCCAACAACAAGTAAAATCGAATGAAACCAGAATTGATGGGAAAAACCATGCGCGTCGTGGAGTGGGCATGGGTGTTTATTGCAGTGGTGTCGGTATGGGAAGTGGCCGCTAATTGGTCTACAGACCGTTCTCAGTCTGGTTTGTTTGCCTTGTTTGCCGTTGGGGCAGTGGTGATGTTTGTAGTTCGACGCAAGCAACGCCAGAAATTCGAAAGCCGCCACGGGAATAAACCAACCGAATGACCGCTGTACTACTCTTATTGGCGGCACTAGTGGCCTCCGCTTTTTTCTCCGGAATGGAGATTGCCTTTCTCTCTGCCAATCGATTGCAGGTGGAGATTGAGGCCAAAAAGGGCAGCCTGGCCGGACGCATTTTGCCCTGGTTCTACCGGCGGTCCACCTCGTTTATTGCGACCATGCTTTTGGGCAATACCGTGGCGTTGGTACTGGTGGGCAATTCAACGGCGCGACTCCTCAACGAACCCTTGGCTATTTTGGGTTCTCCGTTTGCCGTGGTTGCGGTTCAAACCTTGTTGTCAACGGCGGTCGTGTTGGTTGTCGCAGAGTACATGCCAAAAGCATTTTTTAGGGAGCGTGCTAATGAGTCTTTGCGCGCATTTTCAGGATTGCTTGCCGCCGTGGTGGTTGCCCTTTCTCCCGCCGTCTTGTTTTTCACGTTACTCAGTCAGTGGGTGGCCCGGTGGACCGGAAAAAGTGCAGATACCCGCGGCCCAGGTGTTTTTGGACGTGCGGATTTGGATCATTTGGTGGGCGAGCACCTGGCAGACGCAGACGGCCCCGTTGAGCCGGAAGTAGAGCTTTTTCGCAACGCATTGGAGTTTGCGGAAGTTAGACTTAAGGCCTGCATGGTGCCTAGAAATGCCATTGAAGCCGTTCCTGTAGGCACAAATTTGGACCTATTGCGCGAGCGATTCGTTGCCACCGGATACAGCAAACTGGTTGTTTATCGCGATTCTGTAGACGATGCATTCGCATACGTCCATGCCCATGCACTTTTTCAAAAACCAAAGTCGCTGGTTTCCGCCTTGACTCCCGTGGCTTTTTTACCGGAGACCCTTCTGGCGCATGAGGCTTTTCGTCAATTGGTTGCGTCCCGACGGTCCCTCGCTTTGGTGGTGGATGAATTTGGCACGCTGGTGGGCATGGTTACGTTGGAAGATTTGACCGAAGAGCTGTTTGGCGAAATCGAAGACGAGCACGACACGGAGGAAACCACCGAACGCATTTTGGGCGAACGCGAGTGGTTGTTTTCTGCCCGCTTGGAAGTCTCTTACCTCAACGATACCTACAAGTTGGACCTCCCAGAGTCTGACGCCTACAATACGCTTGGAGGGTTGTTGGTTCACGGGTTGGGACACCTCCCGGCGGTAGGCGAATCACTGCGTATTGAGGAGCTGAATTTAATTGCGGCATCTGTCCGAGCGAATCGCGTCGAAGAAATCCGATTGAAGGGTTAAACCCTTATATTTGCACCCTTAATTTTTCTTTTGTAGCATCCTAGATTATGGCAATTTTTGAAGATATCCGCCGCCGTTCCGGGCTCGTCATCGTGTTGATTGGCTTGTCTCTATTGGCATTTGTACTGACGGACTTGTTGTCCTCTGGAGGCATTTTGTTCGTTGACGATTCCGTTGGAACCATCAATGGAAAAGAAGTGTCCATCCAAGAGTTTAACGCTGAAATGGAGGAGTTGCGCCAGGGAAATCCCCAGTATGCGCAAATGTCCGCATTGCAATTGTCTGAGATGCTTTGGAACAAGCATTTGAACGAAGCGTTGATGACCCCAGTGTACGACGAGTTGGGAATTCAGGTTTCTCAAACGGAATTGATGGAGGCCATCACCACCAATCCAAACATCACCGGCATGGCGGGTTTTGTAGACCCCAATACCGGTCAATTCAACAAAAGTTTATTTCTTTCTGCCATTTCCAATCTTCGGGACAACCGCGGTGCGTCTGAAGAAGCCCGGAGTCAGTGGTTGAACTGGATTCAATTTGAGAACGACATCCGCGACCAAACGTTGCAGCAAAAGTTCAACGTTGCATTCAGCAAGGGCATGCGCATGCCAGAAGGTTTGGTTCGTCATGAGTATTTGCGTAATGCGGCAACCGCGCAGGCAGAGTTGGCCTACGTTCCGTACAGTTCAATTCCTGATTCGGAAGTGACGCCAACGGACGAAGATTTTGAAGAGTACTACGAAGAGACCAAGGAGATGTACCGCACAGACAAAGAGTTGCGGAATGTTTTGTTTGCCAATTTTGAGTTGGTTCCGTCGGAGAGCGATGCGGCCAAAGTTAAAGACGCCATGACTGTTTTGGCTGCTGAGTACCGCGCATCGACCAACGATAGCGATTTCATCGCCCGCAATTCAGAGGTGCCTTTTCAGGATCAATACATCAAGGAAGCGGAGTTGTTCAACGGTTTGGACACCTTAGTAAAAGGGCGCCCCGTTGGGTACATGGCCGGTCCGGTTTACCAACAGGGTGCAGCGCAGCTCATCAAAGTTTTGGATCGCCGAATCATACCGGATTCCGCTCGTGCTCGCCACATTCTCATTGGTTTTGCAGGTGCTCAGCGCTCTGAAGCTACCCGTTCCTACCAGCAAGCGCAGAAGTTGGCGGACAGCCTGTTGGCCGTTATCAAGTCCAATCCAGGATCTTTTGACGCGCTGAACGCTCAGTATTCCGGCGATGCTGTGGCCAAGGCGAAGGGTGGTGATTTGGATTGGTTTGGTGCGAATAACATGACCAAGGCGTTTGAAGATTTCTGTTTCCGCAAGTCTACCGGAACCTTAGGCGTGGTGGCTACGGAGTTTGGTTTCCACGTGGTTCAAGTTACCGGTCAGAAGGGCGGTTCTCCAGCGATTCAGTTGGGTATGGTGGTTCGCAGTATTTTGCCGTCGTCAGAAACAGAAGCAGCCGTTTATGCGGCTGCCACAAAATTCTCCAACAAGGCTCGTGAGCTGAAGGAAGGATGGCAGGCAATGGCAGAGCAGGAGAAGGTTGCACTGCGTCCGGCTGAAGAATTGGGAGCTACGGACGAGAACGTTCCCGGCTTGGGCCAGGCACGTGAAGTGGTTCGCTGGGCGTTCAATGAAGACCGTGAGTTGGGTGATGTTCAGGTCATCAACAACGAGTCACGTGGTTATGTAGTAGCAATCTTCACGCAAGTAGCTCCCAAAGGATACCGTTCTTTGGAGGTTGTTAAGGAGCGCATTCGCCCGATGGTAGTGCAACGCGCAAAAGCGCGCTTGTTGATGGAGCGTTTGGAGAAAGAGATGCCTAAGGGCTTGGCGAATGCTGCCACCGCATTGAAGGGTACCTACAGTCCGGCCACCGTCAGCATGGCCAGTCCGTTCTTGATGATTTCTGGCCAAGAGCCTGAATTGGTAGGACGTTTGGTGGGTAGCAAGAAAGGCGACAAGAGCAATGCATTCCGCGGTTACAACGGAGTATACGCTTATGTAGTACAGTCGGTACAGCCTGCTGCTGACAAAGGGGTGTACACGGTGGATGTAGCAAACGCAACCATGAATGTTCGCAGCCGAGCTGCAGGTGGTTTGTTCCAAGCGTTAATCAAAAAGGCGGACATCACGGACCGTCGCGGACAGGTTTTCTAGTTTGTATTTCGGACTTAGTCCATTCAAAAAAGGCGGCCCGAT
>JAXITR010000052.1:0-10705 GCA_034679985.1 Cryomorphaceae bacterium | reverse complement strand
CCGTTTATTCCTTCCGCATTGTGGTGGTGAACGAAGACGGCATACGCATTCAAAACGCCTTGGTGCGGGCTACCGCTCCCGTGGTCAACGCCATCCCGGACTTTTACGACACCACCAACGTGTACGGTGAGTCCAAAATCCATACCTATCCGTACGAAGCGGTCCTTCAGGTGAAGGCTTCCAAAGGCGGCAATCCACCCCTTGTGGAGGGTTGTGGATTTGTCAAACTCATTGCGGACAGCGTGGTGGAATTGAAGGTAGTGATGCTTCCCTACACCGGTGGGGCGTCTGGCTGCTGAGCCTCCTAAAATCTAGATTCAACGCGCCTGTGCCGCGTCCCAAAACCGCTCCAAAAGAGCGGTTTTTTTGTTGAGCATAGCACCGTGCTGGATTTGAAGTCCGTCGGCGGATACGAGATCAGTCGATCCAGCCGTTTTCTTCAAAATACCCCACCAAGGCTTCTTTCATGAGCAACGATTGCTGTCCGGCCTTCAGGTGGGGCAAGTGCTCCAGCAAGGTGTAGTGCGGCCAGCCGTCGGCATCGCGTCCGTCAAAACGGTAGTACCCCAGCGGCTCCAACAAGCAGCAAATGCCCACGTGCATGAGGTCCAACTTCTCTTCTTTGCTCCACTTCCGGTGCGGCTGATTCACCTCCTGCAGCCCCACAACGAACACCAAAGAATCAACATCCATAGGGTCTCCGGGAGAAAAACGCTCCGTAGCCACAGCCACAACGCGCTCCCATTTTGCTTTTAACTCTTCCACAATTCAAATGTACCTTTAACGAATGGGAATTTTGGACTGGATTTTACTGGCCCCAATCCTGTATGGAATTGGAAAAGGCTTGTGGGGCGGGGCGGTGAACGAATGGTCCGGACTCGCGGGAATTATACTGGGTATTTTGGCCGCTCGGTGGTTCAAAACCGACTTGTCCCAATGGATTCAAGAGGTGTTTGACGCCGGCGCCACCAGCGCGCAAGCCGTTGCCTTTTTAATCCTTTTCGTGGGCGTTATGGTGGTGGTGATCCTGGTGGGGAAAGCACTGACCTTGGCCTTAAAATGGGTCTGGCTGGGCTGGGCCAACCGGGCTGTTGGTGGGTTGCTGGGCGCCGTAAAGTACTTTTTATTAGCCGCCGTGTTGACGCATTACGCTGATCGCATGCTTGAATGGCTTCCTTTGGTGGAAAAAACGACGTTGTCGGACAGTTTCTTTTACGGCAAATTTTGCCGGGCAGGAGCTTGGATCACGAGCGAGTCTGCCCGCTGGATTCGCGTATGAAGCA
The DNA here is from genome assembly GCA_034679985.1 of Cryomorphaceae bacterium. Taxonomy (GTDB): domain Bacteria; phylum Bacteroidota; class Bacteroidia; order Flavobacteriales; family Schleiferiaceae; genus CAMDTE01. The sequence continues at coordinate 9,422 of JAXITR010000052.1, read as the reverse complement.
CTTGTAATCCCGGGTGGTTCGCGCCTAAACGCTCCCCTCGGTTGCTGCGTTGATTAAGCTTCTGCCTTCAAAACCGCCTCAATTCCAGGCAGAACGCGTCCCTCCAAATACTCCAACATCGCACCGCCGCCGGTGCTCACGTAGCTGACGCGCGTCGCCAGTCCAAATTGGTTCACGGCGGAAACGCTGTCTCCACCGCCCACCAACGAAAACAGTTTACCGGCCTCTGTGCGTTCTGCAATGCGCTCGCCCAAGACCCGTGTGCCGTTGGCAAATGCCTCCATTTCAAACACGCCCAACGGGCCGTTCCACAGCAGCGTGGCCGACTGATCCACCACGGCGCTGAAGGCCTCCAACGTCTTGGGACCAACGTCCAATCCCATCCATCCGTCGGGGATGGCTAAAGCAGGGGCGATCTGCGTGTGGGCGTCGGCCGCAAAACGATCCGCACACACCACGTCCGTGGGCAAATGCACGGAAACACCGCGGGATTTTGCCTCTTCCAGCAAAGACAAGGCGAGTTCCAACTTGTCTTCCTCCACCAGGCTGCTGCCAGTAGTGCCGCCTTGAGCACGCAAAAACGTAAACGCCATGCCGCCGCCGATGACCAAATGGTCCACGCGCTGCATGAGCTGGCGCAAAATGTCGATTTTTGAGGACACTTTGGAACCGCCCACAACAGCGGTCACGGGCTTGGCCCCTCCATTCAGCACCTTGTCCACGTTCTCGATTTCACGAGCCATGACGTATCCAAAGCAGGATTTTCCCTGGAAATAGTGCGCAATAACGGCCGTGCTGGCGTGGGCGCGGTGCGCGGTGCCAAAGGCGTCGTTGATGTAGCAATCGCCGTGCTGTGCCAGGGCTTGGGCAAACTCCGGGTTGCCGGCTTCCTCTTCCGAATGAAAGCGCAAATTTTCCAACAAAACCACCGTGTTGGGAACGCAAACGCGGGTATGTTTTTCCGCTTCCGGCCCTACGCAATCGGAGGCAAACACCACCGACACCCCCAAAGCTCGTTCCAAGTAGGGAACCAAGTGGCGGAGAGACAGGCTGTCCGACGGTCCCTTGGGGCGGCCCAAGTGAGACATGACTACGGGCATTCCGCCGTCGGCCAAAATCTTTTTCAAAGAGGGGAGTGTGGCGTCAATGCGGGTGCCGTCGGCCACCTGAAAATCGGCCGTGAGCGGCACGTTAAAATCCACACGAATCAGGGCGCGCTGGCCCATAAAGGAAAAGTTGTCCAACGTAAGCATGACACAAAGGTACTGCCTTAACTTCGCATCCGTGCGGTATGCAGACATCCCCTTTGGCTTAACGCCCGGTCACGCTTGGCTTCACGAAGGTGCGGCCGGACGGATTCCCCATGCACAATTGTTGGTTGGTGCTGAAGGATCTGCGGCTCTGCCCTTGGCGTTGGCCTATGCCCAGCGCATTCTTTGTTCCACAAATGCTGGAGATGATTCGTGTGGAACCTGCCCTTCTTGCACAATGGCCAACAAGTTGGCTCACCCAGATCTGCATTTTTCCTTTCCCGTCATCAAGCGCGACGGCGATTCTTCCGCGCCCATCTCGGACCATTTTTTACCGGACTGGCGGAACTTCTTGGCCGAAAACAGCCACCCGGTATTCGCCCATTGGCTGGACTTTCTGCGGGCAGACAACAAGCAGGCCACGTTTTATGTGGAAGAGGCCAAGTCCGTACTCACCGCATTGGCTTTAAAACCCCACCAGGGCGGTAAAAAGGTGCTCATTTTGTGGATGCCGGAGAAAATGCCGGACGCCTTTGCAAACAAGTTGCTCAAAACCATTGAAGAACCTGAGGGAGATGCCGTATTGCTGCTCGTCACGCACGACGAAGAGTCCGTATTGCCCACCATCGCCAGCCGGTGCCAACGGCTGTTTGTTCCGCCTGTTTCGCGCCTAAACCTGGAAAATTACCTTCGTGGAACCGGCACGGATGCAGCAACCGCCACCCTGGCGGCCATGGGAGCGGGTGGTGCCTTGGGCATGGCGCAACACCTGGTCAACCATCCCGAAGGACTTCGGGAGTTCGCAGAACTCTTGGCCTTACTGCTACGGAGTGCGTACCGACGGTCCATCGTCGATTTGCATCAATGGTCTGAATCCGTTGCGGGCCTGATTCGCGAAAAGCAAAAGGCGTTTTTTCAATTCACCTTGGAAACCTTGAGCGCCCTCGTTGCGAATAAATACCAACTGGACCACAGCGACCCGTTTGCACTCACCGGCATTTCTTTTTCCATGGGTGGATTTTCCAAACTCGTCTCCACCGATCAATTCGAAGGCCTACGCGTTGCGGTAGAGGAAGCCGAATACGACATTGCGCGAAACGGCAACGCCAAAATCGTGCTGATGGACTTTTCCCTTCAAGTTTTGGCCCTTCTGAGCAAAAAGAACTGAAATTCAGTCAGTTAAAAACGCTTGATTTGCGGGCATTTCTCGCCTTGCGAGTGGTGCAACACCAGCGAATGGGTTTCGTTCGTTAAATCGCCTCTTTTTGGGCCCAATAGACCAAGCTGGACGTGTTTACCGGGTTGGTACCCTTGCGGTTGCTGATCCAGCCGGTTTGAACGGCCGAAAACCACTTTTTTCGTCCGTGACGAAAAGATTCGCTCAACAATCCCACGTAGTACGAATCCAACCACATCGGCTGGACGTCGGTACACTTCCAGCCCGTACGACCCAAAAGTGTTTTGACCGACGATTGATTGAAATGCCAAAAATGGATGGGCACGTCCCAAGCCGCCCAATCCGTTCCGTAGTGTTTTGCGTCCCACGAATCAGGATTGGGTACGGCGATTGCCAATACCGCTCCCGGCTCCGCCAGTTCCCACAACTTTTTCAGCGTTTCTTCCGGTTGGGGCAGGTGCTCCAAAACGTGCCACAAGGTGATTGCTTGGTACGTACCGGTTGCCTGGTTCAGTTGTTCGTAAACAGGCTCCTGCAATCGTTGGCTCGCCTGAAGTCGGGCAGATTCACTCAACTCCACACCCACCGCGCTGTAGCCTTGGCGCTGAGCAGCCTCTAAAAAAACACCAATGCCACATCCTACGTCCAACCACGTACCCTTTTGCAGGGTTTGGCTGGGTGTTTGCCTGCGGAGGTGCTGAACCACCGAACGCACTTTCTGACCCGCAGCCCAAAGCCGTAACGTGTTGTAAACCAAAGAGAAAAGTGATTTCTTTTGGTTGTTGTGGCTCAAATAGTCCGGACTGTTGTAGTACGGTCCAATGTGTTCGTCGGACGGACGGGGAGACGTCCACCGAAACGCGCACGAGCCGCAGGTTTGCACCTGAAAAATCTCACCAGACACCATGTGGTCCTTAACGGATATTGAACCCGACGGCACTCCGCCGCAGACAATGCAATTTGGTTCGTTGTGTAACACGTGTAACAAATTTTAAAATCAACGACCCAAATGAACCAAAAGAACGGACACATCTGCCGGGCTGACACCGCTCACGCGCGATGCCTGACCAATGGTGGAAGGACGTACCGCCGCTAACTTCTGCCGCGCCTCCATACTCAGGGCTTTGATCGAGGCATAATCCAAGTTTGCAGGAAGGGGCGTTTCTTCCAAACGACTCAACTTACCTACATGCTCCATCTCCTTCGCGATGTAACCCGCGTACTTGATCTCAATCTCCGCGTCCAACAAAGCCTCGTGGTCAGCCAAGTCTTCATCACTCAATTCCAAGAAAGGCAGCAAGTCCGCCAACTCCAATTGCGGACGGGTCAACAACTGAGCCATCCGGCCCTTCGTCGCTAGGGTGCTCGTTCCCTTGGATTCCAAGAGCGCATTGACCTCAGTGGGAAGCGCAGGAGCAGCGTCCAAAACGGAACGTATGGATGCGGCACGCTCTACTTTCTCCTGCAAACGAGCCCAGCGGACATCGTCTACCATGCCCCAATCCCGGCCCTTCGGAGTCAAGCGCAAGTCTGCATTGTCTTGACGCAGCAGCAAGCGGTACTCTGCACGAGACGTAAACATGCGGTACGGCTCTTCGGTACCCTTAGTGACCAAGTCATCAATCAATACGCCGATGTACGCCTCAGAACGATCCAAAACGACCGGCTTCGCCCCGTGAACCTTTCGGTGTGCATTGATGCCGGCCATCAAACCTTGAGCCGCCGCTTCTTCGTACCCGGTAGTGCCGTTGATTTGACCGGCGAAAAATAGATTTTCAACCAGTTTGGTCTCCAAGGTTAAACCCAATTGGGTGGGCGGAAAGTAATCGTACTCTATGGCGTACCCCGGGCGGAAAAATTTAGCCTGTTCAAAACCTGGAATCGCTCGCAAAGCTTTAACCTGAACCTCTTCGGGGAGGCTGGTGCTGAAACCGTTCACGTACACCTCAACCGTATTCCAGCCTTCGGGCTCCACAAACAATTGATGGCGATCCTTATCTGCGAACCGATTGATCTTGTCTTCGATGCTGGGACAATAACGCGGGCCCGTTCCTTGAATGGTACCGTTGAACATGGGGCTGCGGTCAAACCCTTCACGCAGTAAGTCGTGGACGTAATCCGAGGTGTACGCAATGTGGCAAGGGCGTTGCTTGGTCAGGGGTTGCGTCGTCTCCGAATAAGAAAACTTGCTGGGATTCTCATCCCCGTGCTGTACCTCAAACTTAGAATAATCCAAGGATCGGCCATCAATGCGGGGTGGGGTGCCGGTCTTCATACGGCCGGACTCAAAGCCCAATTCTACCAGACGCTCCGTGATTCCAGTTGCCGCCTTTTCGCCTGCGCGCCCTCCGCCCATTTGACGTTCGCCAATGTGCAATACTCCGTTCAAAAAAGTGCCGTTCGTCAATACCACCGCTGAACCGTACACCGTCTGACCCATGGATGTTGCAATGCCTACAATGCGATCTTCCTCCACCAAAAGGTCCACCGCCATGTCTTGCAAAAAGTCCAAATTCGTCATCGCCTCCAGTTGCAAGCGCCACTCTTCGGCAAAGCGCCAACGATCGCTTTGAGCGCGTGGTGACCACATAGCTGGTCCTTTGGAGCGATTCAACATGCGAAACTGGACTGCCGTCTTGTCCGTCACAATACCACTCAAGCCGCCCAACGCATCAATCTCACGAACAATCTGTCCTTTCGCAACTCCGCCCATGGCAGGATTACAAGACATCTGGCCAATGGTTTGGAGATTCATCGTAACCAACAACGTGCGCGAACCCAATCGCGCAGCTGCGGCGGCTGCCTCGCTTCCGGCGTGACCGGCGCCAACAACTATAACGTCGTAAGGTCTTGAATCGAGCATTGTTCCACGTGTAACATTAATGAACGGGGCAAAAATAAGGGCAATCCATCACTGTTCCACGTGTAACAAAATGTCCGAACGAACAGCTAAATAGTGATTCTCCAAGGCGCGCATCTTCATCTCGTCTTCAGGAGATTTGTCTGCATAACCACATGCATGAAGCACTGCATGCACTACAACACGATCAACTTCATCTCCCAAATCCGTAGCCAATCGGGATGCGTTGTCCACGACGCGCTCCCAGCTTACCGCAACATCGGCAGAAATTCTGCTGCCCCGAGTGCGGTCAAAAGTGATGATGTCCGTATACGTATCGTGGTCCAAAAACCGACGATTCAACTCCAGTAGTTCATCATCCGTATGAAACCGGTAGTTGAAATCTCCAAGACGTTTGCCTTCCGACTCGGCAACTTCCTGCAACCACTCAGCCCAGTGCTTACTGCGCTGAACCCAAAAATCAGGGAGGGCATCAAAAATTAGGGCCATTTCTGCGGGGTATAATCCGGATAAAACAGAGGCCAACCGCGAAAAACAGGCTGCGAAAAAACACGCGTATCAGGGGCAACACCGGAAGGATTGATCATGGGCCGATCTTTACCCACTTCGGATTGTCGTTTTTCGTCCTCTTCCTCTTGTTTTTCTGCTCTCTCAAGCTCCAACAACTTAATATCCAACTTCTTAAGGGTTTGATTCAGCTGCTGAGCACTGGCGTTCTTGATCAATTGGCGCTCCAACTCCTTCATCAATTCGGACGCTTCCTTTCCTGCGGCACTTCCTCCCTTGGAGCGCTCCAATTCACGCCGCAAACGCTCCTGTTGCGCCAGCAAGGAGGCGCGCTGAGCTTGGTCTCCAGAACTACCGTCCGCCCCAGACTTGCCTTGGTTGCCCTTCGGCTGGCCCGTTTCTCCCGGCTGCTGACCCGGTTGTTGACCCGGTTGCTGCCCTGACTGTTGGCCCGGGCGAGAGCCCAGCGACTTCATTTGTTCCGCCAACTGACCTTGCATCTTTCGCATACCCGAAGCAGAAGGCTTGCCGCTGCCCGGCTTGGAACAACTACCGGTACCGTCCTTCTTCATGTTGGACAACTGCTGTTGCGCATTGTTCAAAGCCTCTTGAAACAGTACCGCCAAATCATTGGACTCCTTCATGGCCTTCTGCAGCTGAACCCCAGCGTTCGAACCTTGACGTTCTTTTAAAAACGATTTGGCCTGCATTCCATACGCCAATAAATCTTCCACATGTTGCGAGGTCTTGGCACCGATGTCCGGACGACGCAAACCGATTGCGCGAAGGGTATCCCCCACGAGGCGCGTGCCTTCTTGCAACCGTTGTAATTCCTTTTGCCACTGAGCATAATTGGGGTCTGCCGGAACGGCAACCGAGGTGCGGTCGGACAACCGTTCCAGACCAAAACTCACCTGCAGTAAATTGTCGATGAGTTGCTTTAAACTCTTTATTTCCTCTTCCGTTTTGGACTCCTGCGATTCTTGCATCTTCTGACGCATTTGCTGCGCCGCCTTCTTCAAGCTTTCGGCGGCTTTCTCTTGGTCTTTATTGGACGGGGTCGATTGCTTTTTCAAGGCATCCTGTTCCGCCTTGGCTTTTTCCAGTTCGTCTGAGTTGTGTTTCTCGCTCAGCTCCTGCGTCTCTTCCGCCAATTCTTTTTGCAAAGCCTGTTCGTCGGCATCCGTCCGTTCGGACAGTTTCTTCTGGTCCTCAGACAATCGTTCCAAGGCCTGAATGGCGAGCAGTTGTTCCTGTTCCTTGAGCAATTGTTCCAACAGTGCTTCCAAGCGCTGCAAGGACGCCGCAGACTTTTGGGTTGTTGCGTTTTGCTCTGGGCGTTGCATCTGCTGCAACAATTCCTCAATCTGTTGGCGTTTATCCTCCCATTGCTTTTCCTGAGCCATGCGGTCTGCGTTTGGGATCTTCAAAGACTGAACAGCTTTTTCCAAAGATTTCATCTGTTCCAACGCGCGTTCCTTGAATTCGGTTTCTGCTTGCTTTTGCACCAGCGCCGACTCCACATTCTTTCTTTGGGTTTGCCTTCTTCGCTCTTCGGCCGAACGCTTGTTGAGTTGGTCCGCACTTCGACGGGTCATCTCTGCCTGCTGCGCCAAGGAGCGCACCGCTGATGCTGCAGCCAATTGTTGGTCTTGAGCACCAAAACGGGGTTTTACAAAAACCACCGACTGAGAGCGTTGTCCTTTGCTGTCTACCGCATAAGCCGTCCAGGATTCGCGCGAACCTTGCAAAGACATGGAAAAGGTTCCTGTAGCAACGGGAACACGACCCATTTTTTGCTCGCTTCTGCCCAAAACCACACGAACCAAACCGCGATCGTCCTCAGCACGCCAAACCGCGCGAACCGTAGCGGATAAGGAATCGACGGTCCAATCTACAGAAAGTACAGGAGGTGCGTCCGGAATCGCCCGAACGTGCAGGAAACCTCCGGATTTCCAACGTCCCAATGCTCCTTTTGCCAACAACTCTACTTTGGCGGATTGATCCACAACAAAAAACCCGCTGAACGGAGCGGCCGTTGTGGGTCCTTCCACCTTATTCCAATCCCATCGAACCAACTCGGCGTGATCCGCTTCCAATTCCCAACGAACCAAAGAACCCACAGAACATTCCAAATCCTGAAGTCCTTGAACTGTTCTTTCTTTCTCACCCGTGTAGGCAGGTGGTACAATGCGAAAACGGATGGAGTTCCATGCTACTGCTGGAACCCAAGCAACGCGTTTCACTTCCCAACGGTAGTCGCCAAAAAGAAGGGTCCATTCTTGATCCTCAGAATCCATACGAGCGACCCACTGAAACGAACCGTCGGATTGCTTCTGACCCACCAAACGTTTGCCGTTGACCTCCGCAGACCAAGACTCCACCTGTACCCCAATGGGCTTCGCTCGTACAACTACCTTCTGTCCTTCCTCTGCTCGGATGGGGGCTTTCCATTCCACCTCAAAGGGGGGAGGTGGAGTAAATGTTTTGTCCCATGCCAACAAGCGTTGCTGCGCAAATTGGGTAGGTTGGTACTGTGCGGATATTCCTAAAAAAACAAGTAAAACTGCTAAAACCGCCGCGTAGGGACGAAGAGTTGCCCAAGAAAACCGTTCCCAAATGGGGAATTTCACCGCTTGTTCCAAGCGCTCCTCCACGGCCCGATGGATGCGAGGGGTCGAACCCATAAGTTCTAACTGATAGGCATTGAGTAACTTATCGTCTAATTCAGGGTATCGTGCCCCCAATTCGCGGGCACAATCCTCTAAGGAAAAATAAGTTCCCCTCAAAAAGCGGACTGCTGGGATTACCAACGTCCAAACCGTTGCTGTTAAAAGAGCTGCAGCCGCAAGGAGTAAAGCACCAATCTTAACAGTGGGTGCTAAATAAAGACCAACCTCGGCCGCTAAAAAAAGCAACCAAAGCAGGGTGATGGAAGCAAACAACAAGAGCGCATTCACCAACAAGCCGTGCCGAAAACGGCGCAGACGGTAGGTGTGCAACCACTGTGCAGCAGATCGGATCAAGCGCAGGGAATTTTAGCAACGCGGTCCTCGTGGCGACCTCCTTCAAATTCCGCTTCCAAAAAAGCTGCTACACAAGCAAAGGCAACCGCCGGCTCAATGAACCGTGCGGGGAGGACCAAAACATTGGCATCGTTGTGTTCGCGTGCTAAGGCCGCTAATTCCGGAAGCCAACACAAAGCCGCACGAATGCCTTGGTGCTTGTTCGCCGTCATGGCAATGCCGTTGCCGGAACCGCACAAAAGAATACCCAAATCCGCATCGCCTGATTCCAGGTCTTTTGCAACCGGATGTGCATGATCTGGGTAATCCACGCGATCGGAAGAATAAGCACCGTGGTCCAGCACGGTATGTCCTTCTTCCAGCAGCAAGTGCTTGATTTTCTCTTTGAGTTCAAAACCTGCGTGATCGGCACCAATAGCTATGTTCATAACCTGTGAACTTGTGTGAATAAGTCAGTACAAAAATTAGACCCTGTAAAATTACCCCACTTTATCCACAACGGCACGACCTAAAGTGGAGGTAAAAGATTTTAACGAATAAATCCAAACGATACTTTCAACAGCTGCTCATAAACTAAGCGTGCAACTAGTAAAATGCTTGAT
>JAXITR010000051.1:0-11500 GCA_034679985.1 Cryomorphaceae bacterium | reverse complement strand
TTGGTAGGAGGATTCCGCGCTGGCGCTGGTGGCATTCTGTCCACCCCGCAAAGAGGCAATGGCCTCCTTCAAGGCTTTCTCCGTAATTCCAGCGTCCTTCAATCCTTGGGCAATGTCGTCCTTCCCGCGAACCAAACCTACAAACAGGTGCTCCACAGTGACGTATTCATCCCCGTTTTCCTTGGCTGCTTTTGCCGCGGCGGAAAGGGCTTCTTGGGCCGTTCGTCCCAAGTACGGCTGCGCTCCGGAGACGCGCGCAATACCTTGAAGCACCTTTTCGGTCAGCGCATTCAAACTGGCTGGGGCAACGCCAATCTTCTTGCAGAGCACATCCAATACGTCCGCATGGTCCGATTGCAACGCGCGAAGGAGGTGTGCTGCCTCAACGCCTTGGTGTCCCAATTCTTGAGCCCATTCTTGGGCACGTGCGACGGCCGCTTGGGCCTTTAAGGTGAGGTTTTCCATGCGGAGGTAGGTACCAAAATTGAGCCACAGGAGACTGACCGGGGCAATCCCTCTGCAATCAGACAATTTGTCACTTATAGACGTTGTATAGGTGACAAAAAGACAGAACCCCTCCGAGGAGGGGCTCTGCAGTAGAATTGTGATCGGCGTTTAGTGCTGCACCACGAAGCGACGTGTTACTTGCTGCCCGCTATAATCTACGGTGATCACGTACATGCCGGAGGACCACATTGAAGTGTTGAACCGGAACATGTTCAAACCGACGTCCGCAGACAAGTCTTCTTCAGCGAGTACCTGTCCTTGGAGGTTGGTTACGCGAATTTTGACGGCTCCGCCGGTGGAGGTGTTGAACGAAAGAGTAGCTTCGTCCCGCGCTGGGTTCGGTACAATTTCGCCCGTGAATACTCCGGGAGCATCGTATTCCTCACGCCCAATGCCAATGATGTCAGCAGGTGTTCCCGCAGGAGCTTCGTTCAAACAGAATTCATCAATAGCCCAACCTTCTTTTTCCAAGGTGTAGTCCGAACCGTAGCGGAAACGGAAGATCAATTTGCCGGCGTTTTCCGCGGTGAATCGAATCTGTGCCGAATCCCAGCCACCGGTTTCTCCGGACCAGCCCGGACGAACCAAGTCCAAAGAGGTTACGTGTGCGGTGTTGTACCAACGTCCGTTAACCAGAACGTTGCCCAAGGTGTACCACGTAATGCCGCCGTCGTAGGACCAATCGACGGAACCTCCGTCGTGGTACAATTCAGAGTACATGTTGTGCTTGAACTCCATGGTGTACACCTTGTTGCTGTCCAAAACGAAGAACGGCGTATGCAGGGCACTTTGGGTCATGTTGTCGTGGGCACCGGAAAGTTTAGTAATCCAAGCTTTGGTGCCGTTGCTGGCTGCGTTGATGACGGTTTTGTTGGGCGTTCCAAACTCCCAATCGTGCGGCAAGTCTTTGTTTTTGTAGTGGAGGCCCAACCAAGCTGGAGTCGCCGGATTTTCGAAATCATTACAATAACCGCTGGTCGCGGTGATGGCCACTTCGTCCAGAGTAGTGAACGACTTGCACAAAAGGTCATCGGTGGTCAGGTTGTCTTGCTTGTTGTTGGGACGTGAAGTTTCTACGCAGATGTTGTAAGTTCCTGCACCTCCATTGACCCATACTTCATCGAATTCGTACCAACGCGTGGCGCCGCGTAACAACGGGGGAGTGAAAACTACCGTCTCGTACGAGCTCCAAGCTCCGCCATTCACTTGGTACCGAACCCGGCATGAATCCAACTTTTTAGCGCCGGTGTTTTGCAAACGAACCTTAATGTGGGAGGTATCGCCCGGGATAATCAGGTATTCGCGCGTGTCCACAACAATTGGTGCTGCGGAGTTTTGCGGTGGTACGTACAACTCAAAATCGTCGATGGCCCATCCTTTACCCGATCCGGAGGCTCCTGTTGCCATCCGGAAACGCAGACGGAGTGGGTTGGAATTTCCGTTCCAAAGATTCAATGGGATGCTGGAAGAAATCCATTGGTTCCCGGTAGTACCGGTCCAACCGGATCCATTGAGCGCTGTAACCGATGGGGCACCGTACTGGCTACCGTACCAATTAACGCCCACGTTAACGGAGCTGTTGCCCAATAGGTTCCAACTGTTGTTGTTGAAGTACTCCACACAACCGCCGTCGCCCGCGCCAAAATCAAAGAAATGTTTGAAACGCAATTCTGCACCCACAATGGTGTCGAAGTTTTTCAGAGTAGGAACGCGAAGAACTTCGTTCCGAGCGGGGTGGTAGTTTTCCTTCAGACCGGTAACCCACGCATTGGTTCCTGAAGCAGCACCGCTGAACGTGCCGCCTTTTTGTGGAGTCCCAAATTCCCACATTTGCATGGAGGTTACCGCCGTGTTGGTAGGACCTACGGTGATGCCGTTTGCTTGAGCAAAGAAGCCCATTTGATCGCCGGCACAGCCCTCAAAATTGATGGGGCCGAAAGGAATGTTGAAGTCTGTAGTGCCCGCCGTGGTGCGCTTCGCCGTGTCGTTGAAGGCATAGGCGTCTCCCACTAAAGCCGTCCAAGCTTTCAACTGAAAATCGCCCGAGTAGTAGGTGGGCCCTACCGGTAACGTAAAGTTTGCGGTACCGCCAGCCGGAATCGGTCCCGCAAAAGTTGCGGTGTAGGTTGCCGTGTTCGCAGGAGTACACAAGTCGCGTACCGTGTAGGAAATAGGAATGTTGGTTGCTGCGGAAGTACCGTAGTTGCGCAAGACCAGCACTGGAGCGACGGTAGGGGTTAGTATGGCGGTGGAGTTAGCAGGAGTACTTACTACTGCAACGCCTACATCGTTCGCAGCGCGGTTGTATAAAGTGAAGTTGTCAAAGGCAATGTCTGCTAAGGCTCCAGCGTTGTTTTTCTTCGTGGTCAAACGGAGTTTGACTACTTTGTTGTTGTAGGCACTCAAATTGACCGAGAAAAACTTCCAATCTTGGGTGGCATCCGTGTGTTGGGCAGGTGTGACGGAAATGGCACTGTTTGGCACGTTGGTCCAAACGTTTGAGTTCACGTCCACTACTTGCAATCCCACGGAATTGATATCCGCACCGTTCATGTGGTACCAAAATTCCAAGGTCGCATTGGGCATTCCGCCCAAATTGATGCAACGTGTTGATTGCCAAAGGGCGGTAGGTGAGTTGGAGCCAAAGGAACCTTCGGTGTAGAGGTAATTACCCGTTCTGCCGAAGCCAAAACGAGGCCCGGTGCTCGCGGTGGTGGTTAGGCCGGACTCTACCATAAAGGCGTACTCCCCACTGTTTGAAGCCGGAATGGAAGACCATTCCGTGGTGCCAATGGTACCGGGATTTAAAGCCGTACCGTTACCTGGATTCCACCCCGCACCTTCGAACGTCAAACGATGCGGAAAAGTTGCAAGTGGAGCAAAGTGCTCGATGGTACGCGGTCCAATCGTATCGTTGTCTACTTTGTTGTCGTTGGCAGCATCAACAAAGACCTTCATGGTGTAGGTTGCGAAGGCAGACAGGTTGGCTTTGGGTACAAAATTGTAAAAAGCGGTATCTCCCAAATTCAACGTTTTGTTGATGGTGTCGCGGAAAACAACGGGAGGGTTGGTACCCTGACGAACTACAAAGCCAACAGGGATTCTGAGAATGGGCGAAAATCCGTTGTTGCGAACGTGGATCCGCACCACTTCTTGGTTGGTGTACGAACAGAAACCATTCTGAGGTTTGTTGAAAGCCAAGACCTCCATTTCCACGGGGTTTGGCTCGTAAACCTTGAGGTCGTCAATGGAGATATCACCCAAATCTTGGGTGGCTGAGCCGGTTTTCGTTGCGCGAAAACGGATCCGAATGTTACGGTTTTTGTAGGCCGTTAGGTTGACAACAGCTTTTTTCCATGGAGCCGAAGATGCGGCTTGCTGCGCTCCAGTGAGCGTAAATACCCCCAATACCCAATCGGCGTTGGCGTTTGTCAAGGAACTGTTGGTGTCCACGTCCACGATTATATTGCCCATGTTGGCCCCAAACATGTGGTAGTAAAACTCCAGTGCAACATTCTGCATTCCAGACAGTTTCAAGCAAGGTGTAATCAAAGCAGTAGAAGCGCCGGCTGTGCCCTGTGAAGCTTCGGTATACAAATACTTGCCGTTCCCCGTGGTGTTGTCTCCAGCAGGACCTGTATTGAATGTTCCCGTGGGACCTGTTCGTATGGACCAGGCGAATCCAGTTTGGTTTTGCAAAGGATTTACGGTCCAGTTTCGTCCGGCTGGCGGATTGCCAACAGGGAATATTCCGCGGTGGGTAGTTCCGGTAGCTCCGGTTCCGCTTCCCGAAATCCAGGAAATGTTGTCAAATGTTTCGGTCCACGGGAATGTGGTGATTACGTTCGGAAACGAGTTGGGCAAAGTGGTTCCGCAAACCAAGGGAGGAGACGGATTGCGCCAAAAAGTGTAGAAGTTTGGGTTGGATGAAAGTCCTGGAATGCGTGTTTTGTTCATGCAAGACGTACAGTCGAAAATTTCCAAATACCAATCAATGGTATCCCCAACGTTCAAACCGGTAAAGGTGTACGAATAGTTGGAAGAGTCGGGACAGGCAATTCCGTTAACTGCGGTCATGTTCAAATTCTGCCAACCGTTGTTGTTCTTGTTGTAGAACAATACGACGCTGTCCACACCGGAGGTAATGCCTTGGGTCTTCGGGTCACGAGCACGTAAAATGATGCTTTCGTTCACAAAATAGCGCGCTCCAATAGGCTGGCTACCACCGGGAATGTTGAACTTAAAGGTAGGCGCTTGCAACTCGCACGGTGCTGCTTCAACTTTGACGTTGTCCACAAACCAACCGGCTGGGTCTGCTTGTCCTTGGGGGGTTCGGTATTCGAGGATGAACCGAATCTTGCATTGCGCAAAGCCGTTGCCGGTACCCGTCGGACCCCCGCCCAACAAACTACTCAGATTAAACGTTTCTTGAACCCACCACGATGGTTGCGGTGCTGTTCCCGACCCGGTCAAAGTCAATCCACCCCAATAGTTTGAAGCTGATGGGTTTGGGTAAGAAATCTCGTTGAAATACGGACTGGTCGCATTGAAGTTGGACGACGGGCCTTGGTAGTGGGATGCACCCAATCGCGTCCACGTGGCTCCGTTGTTGTTGGAGACCATGATGTAGGCCTGTTGTCCGTAGTGAACCTTGCAAATTTGATCGAAGGTCATGCGAACAAACACGTTGCCCAACGTGGAAAACGTATTGGTTTCGAAAATGATTGAATCAAACGGCACCACTTTGGCGTGGTATGATTTTCCAGGACTCACGAACAGCGCGGTGGTGTCGTTCCAATAAGGCACCGTGGTGTTGGGTGTGGTGTGGAACGTGGTGACGCTGTCGGGACCCGACGGCGCGTCAAATCGTTCGCGAAATTTCACGCTGACCAAGGGCGATTGCGCGAAGGCAGCTAGGCTTCCAAGAAGTAATAAGCCTGAAAATAAGGGACGTAGAGTTCCTTTCATGGGATATAGTTTCGTCTTTGCAGAATACCGCATCCAACAAATATAAGATTTCTAGAGAAACGCGTTGCGTTTCAGCGCCTTTTTAGCGCACGTTCACCGAGAAAACGCGGTCGTTGGCCAAAAAACCTTCCAGGTGATCGCCGGGCTCCACGGGTCCAACGCCAGCCGGAGTACCCGTGAAGATCAAATCCCCAGTTTTCAGGGTAAAATACCGACTCAAGTGCGCAATGATTTGTTCCGGCGAATGAATCATATCGCGCACCACACCGGTCTGTACGGTCTGGCCGTTTTTGAGCAAGGAAAATACAAGGTCGGAACCGTTCAAAACGTCCGGTGATTTCCAGGCGCCAACCACGGCACTTCCGTCGAATCCCTTGGCTTTTTCCCACGGTAGTCCCTTACTTTTCAGTTCCGACTGAAGGTCACGTGCCGTAAAGTCCAATCCGACGGTCACGGCGTCAATGTACTTGTGGGCAAAACGCGGTTCGATGTGTTTTCCTACTTTTCCTATACGCAAAACAACCTCCAACTCGTGGTGGATGTCTTGACTGAACGATGGAACAACAAAGGGGAGGTTTCTACCCAAAAGGGCAGAGTCTGGTTTGCAAAAGACGACGGGTTCCTCCGGGACGGCGTTGCCCAATTCTGCCGCATGAGCCGCGTAATTACGTCCGATGCACAGAATTTTCATCGCATGGATTGGCGAATGAGTGCCAGTGCTTTTTTGGTGTACAAGGGGAAGTCTGCGTTCATAACCCAACTGTAGTAACCGTTGTCGTTCAGCAGGATTTCACGCACGCGACGGCCTTTGTGCTTGCCAAAGGTGAATACCTCTTGGCCCTCGGCGTCAAACGCAATGAAGCCGGCGAAGTCCACCACTTTCTGGCGGTTGCTGAACTCTGCCAGAAAGCGCACGTCGTTTTCCAACTGCTCCGGGTAGCGGTCCAATTGTGCTTCCAACACTTCCAAGGTTGCCAAAACGTCTGCCTCTGCCGTGTGGGCATTTTCCAACGGTTTTCCGCAGTAAAACTTGTACGCGGCGCTGAGCGTTCGCTCTTCCAAACGGTGAAAAATGTTTTGTACGTCAATGGCCAGTCGGCCTTGAAAATCAAAATCAACGTTGGCACGAAGCATTTCCTCCGCCAACAGGGGTATGTCGAATTTATTGGAATTGAATCCAGCTAAATCGCAACCTTCCAGGTACTCGCCAACTTCTTTGGCGATGTCCGCAAAGGGAGGGCAGTCGGCCACCATTTCGTCCGTGATGCCGTGAACAGCGGAGGCTCCGGCGGGAATGGGGCGGCCGGGGTTGACCCGCCAAACCTTGGAGCGGCGCTCGTTGTCCGGCATGACCTTCACGATGCACAACTCCACAATGCGGTCGTGCACCACTTGTATGCCGGTGGTTTCTAGGTCAAAAATACAGAGGGGGCGCTCCAGGCGCAGAACAGCCACGTTAAATGCCGCGGTTCACGTCCCACGCTTCCAAGTAGTCCGCCACGCGACGTACAAACATTCCGCCCAAGGCACCGTCCACCACGCGGTGGTCGTAGGAATGGGAGAGGAAGATTTTGTGGCGGATGGCAATCATATCGCCCTCAGGGGTTTCCACGACGGCTGGCATTTTGCGGATGGCGCCGACGGCCAAGATGGCTACCTGGGGCTGGTTGATGATGGGCGTACCCATGACGTTCCCAAAGCTGCCGACGTTGGTCAGGGTGTAGGTACCTCCTTGGATGTCGTCCGGCTTCAATTGGTTGGTGCGGGCGCGGTTGGCCAAGGCGTTGACCTGTTTGGTGATGCCGCCCAAATTGAGTTGATCCGCGTTCTTGATGACCGGAACGATGAGGTTTCCGGTGGGGAGGGCGGTTGCCATACCGATGTTGATGTTCTTGTGGCGGTAAATTTTATCCCCGTCGATGCTGATGTTGATCATGGGGAAATCCTTGATGGCCCGCGCAACCGCTTCGATGAAGATGGGGGTGAAGGTGATTTTTTCGCCCTCGCGCTTTTCAAACGCGTGCTTCACTTTGTCCCGCCAGCGAACCAAGTTGGTGACGTCGGCTTCCACGAAACTGGTGACGTGGGGGGAGGTGGACTTGCTCATCACCATGTGGTCCGCAATGAGCTTGCGCATACGGTCCATTTCGATGATTTCGTCGCCTTCTTGCGGGCTGTAAGTGGATGTTTTTGGGGCCGAACTGGCAGCAGGAGCTGCCGCAGGGGCAGAAACGGCAGGAGCGGAAGGAACAGAGGCAGCAGGGGCTGGTGCAGAACCGCGGTTCGCCAAGTAGGCCAGGAGGTCTGCTTTGTTCAAGCGACCGTCTGCGCCGCTTCCGGGAATTTGATCCAATTCTGCGGCGCCCAATCCTTCTTTAGCGGCAATGCTGCGTACCAAAGGCGAGTAGAAACGGCCGGACGAAGTTCGGCCTACGGGTAAGGCATCCACGGCGGGAACGAAGGGAACGGCTTCCGGGGCGTTTGAAGTAGCGGCGGGTGCTGCAGGGGTTGATGCGGAAGCTTGGGGGGCAACGGCAGCGGCAGGAACGGCGGCGGCAGTGCCTGATTCCGTTTCTACGAGTGCCAGGGCTTGGCCCACTTGAACCACGTCGTTCACCTCGTACAACCACTTCACCAAGGTTCCGGCCACCGGCGACGGAACATCGGAGTCAACTTTGTCGGTAGCGATGGTCAGGACGGATTCGTCCATGGCGATGGAGTCACCGGGTTGTTTCAGCCATTGGGTAATGGTTGCTTCGGCAACGGATTCGCCCATCTTGGGCAAGAGCAATTCGTACTGAGCCATGGGTCAAGGGTTGTGGCGCAAAGGTACGCAATCAACCGCGTTTCCCACGCAAGGCGCGCAACAGGATTGCGAGATCCACTTGAATATCCCAGTGTTTTTGGTAGACTTCTTCTGGGGAATCGGGCAAGGAAGTCGACGATTCGGCTTGTTGGGGATACGCTCGGAACACCGCGTCCATGGAGCCAACCCAAGATTTCCTCCCCCAGACAACGCCGAGCCATCCCCGTGCGGCAGGCCGGGTGTTGGGGTGCAGCCAAAGGAGCGGCCAAAAGGGCAACAAGATCAAAGCTACCGCCCCGTCGAATTGACGTTTCCGGCGCTGATTCGCGGGGTCCAACAAACCCATTGCGGACTCATCGGTTTGCACGCCCTGAAGATCTTTGGAGTCCGAAGCAAGCACCCAACCGCGGTCTGGATACGCAAAGCGGTAGCTTTTATAGGGGTGATTGGCCATAAAGCGAACCACTTGCGTCAAATCCAATTCGTCGGGATAAAACTGGATTTCGGTAATGCCCAAAGCCGCCACAGCGTCCGGAAGTTCGTTCATCCCCACCGTCCATTGGGCCTGCGGGATGGGGCCGTGAGCGATTTTGAAGGGTTCTGTGCTTTGCTGGGCAGCCGCAAGATCGCGAACGTGCACAATCCGCCTTTGCTGCAATTGAATCCAATTGATGCCACCCCAGCCCAACAAACTCGCCACGGTACGGAAGAACAAGGCCAAAAGGGCGGAGGAAGCGGTGCCCAACACCACCAAAGCACGCGAAAAACGAAGGTCCTCCGGCAGGAGGGCGTAGCCGGCGAGTGCCACCCCAAGCCCCAAAAACAAACCGGTTACCAGGGGTGTGATGCGGCTGGGTCGTCGGTAGCCATCCACGGCAGCTCGTGTGGCGATCGAAACCAATACCAAGGCCGGCGCAAAAAAATACCAGTACGAATCCGGATACGAACCGCCTTGGATGTAGCGGTGGTTTTGTTCCCAGTAGCGCGTCCAGCCCGCCAGAGCCAGCCAGGTGGCGCAGGCATCCAGCAACGGCCAACGCCACCGGTGTGCTGCACGTTTGGCCACGGACAACACGGCCCGCGCAAAAACGCCGGTACCAATGAGTGCCTCAAATCCAACGGCCGCTTGGGGAGCAAAGTGTTTTTTGGCAAAGACCACCATGGCCTCGTAAAAAACCCGAACGTAGTTGAGGCTGCCTTTTTTGGTGGATTCACCTTTGAAGTGCACCATCGGTTCGGACCCCAAATAAACGTTGGTGTATCCGGCTTGAAGCATCCGGTACGACCAGTCAATGTCTTCCCCGTACATGAAGAACGATTCGTCAAAACCGCCGGTCGCTTCGACGGCCTCTTTACGCACCAGCATGTAGGCACCGCAGTGGATCTCCACCGGTCCGTTTTCTTCCGGGCGAAGAAAATTCCAGTAGTACCGGCCTAAGACCGAGTGGCGGGGAAACAACCGATGCAAGCCCGTTAATTTGGCCAAGGCTACTACGGGGGTGGGAAGACCGCGTTTGCTTTCGGGCAAAAACGAACCCGAACCGTCGATCATGCGGCATCCCAGCGACCCAATGGTGGGGTCCGACTGCATCCACTTCAGTGCAGTTCGCAAATTTTCAGGCGTCAACAGGGTGTCTGGATTCAACACCAAAGCCGTATCGGTGGTGAGGTGATGCAGCACCTGGTTGTTGGCGGTGCCAAAACCCGGGTTGTGGTCGTTGGAAATGCACCTAACCGTGGGAAAATGCGTTTGTACCCACTCAGCACTTCCGTCCGGGGAGGCGTTGTCCACCACCCACAGTTCACCGTTGAGACCTTCTAAGGACCGCAGGGCGGCCTTCAGGGTTTGGTCCAACCACGCCTTGGCGTTGTAGGACACCACCACCACGGTAACGGACGGCAAGGGAGCGCTCATCCGCGGTTTTTCAGGGTTTGTTCGTAGGGAACTCGCTGGTCCAACGAACGGCTCAAAGTCATTTCGTCAGCGTATTCCAAAGCGTCACCCATGGGAAGTCCGCGGGCTATTGCCGTGATTTTGACGCCTAAAGGCTCTAATTTTTTAAATAAATAATACGCGGTGGTGTCTCCCTCCATAGTGGCACTCAAGGCAAAAACTACCTCAGAAGCTTCCTGAGCGCGATCCAGCAAGGAGGTTGTATTCAGGTCGTTGGGTCCTATTCCGTCCATGGGGCTGATCAGACCGCCCAATACGTGGTAGCGCCCGTTGAAAGCTTGGGTATTTTCCAAAGCCAATACATCCCGAAGGTCTTCCACCACACAAATTTGTCCGTTATTCCGAACCGGGTTGGCGCAGATGGCGCAGATGTTTGCCTCTGCTAAGCTGTGGCATTGGGCACACAGGTGAACATCTTCCGCCAAACCGCGCAGCGCTTCCGCCAACAGCAGCGTGGGGGCGGCCCCTCTGCGGTGAAGGTGCAGGGCCATGCGCAAGGCAGAACGACGCCCCAAACCGGGCAATTTGGCCAATTCGGCAACGGCACGCTCAAAAGGTTGGGAGGGGATTTCCATGGAACCCCAAAAATAGGAATCTTTGCAGGATGGAACCACATTGGATTGCTGGGTTGATGGCCGCGTATTTTGGCCTCCTCATTTTTGTTGCGGGTTGGACAACCAAAACCTCCACGAACACTGCTTTTTTTACCGGAAACCGGCAATCTCCGTGGTATGTGGTCAGTTTTGGAATGATTGGAGCATCGCTAAGTGGCGTGACTTTTGTCTCGATTCCAGGCAGCGTCGGCACTACCGCATTGAGTTATTTGCAAATGGTCTTGGGCTATTTTGTAGGCTATATGGTGGTGGCGTATGGCTTGCTGCCCGTCTATTACCGCGTTCAGCGCATCACCATCTACAGTTATTTGGAGGAACGCTTTGGACGAAGTGCCTACAAAACGGGTGCGTGGCTCTTCCTGGTCAGCCGAATGGTGGGGTCTGCCTTCCGGTTGTTTTTGGTGGCACTGGTGTTGCAAAAATCCGTTTTTGACTCCATCGGTTGGCCGTTTTGGGCCACTACTGCGGTGACGCTTTTACTCATTTGGGTGTACACCTACAAAGGCGGAATCAAAACCATCGTTTGGACCGACACGTTGCAAACCTTATTTCTTTTGGCGGCGGTGGTCTGGACGGTGATTTTGCTTTATCCCGCTGTGGTACCCGACGGTCAATCGCTTATGGGTTATTGGAGTGAAAATCCTTTGGGGC
>JAXITR010000050.1:0-11518 GCA_034679985.1 Cryomorphaceae bacterium | reverse complement strand
GGTGCGATTCCTTCCAACCGCATCGTGAACAACATGTTTAGAGGCAACACCTACGCTTTTTATGCCTACAGCTTGCGGGATTACAAGTTCTACCACAACACGTGCGTGGGCGGAACCTACGGCTACTATTTGAGCGGTACCACCACGGCGGGTCAGGAAATCCGCAACTTGGATACCCGGAACAACATCTTCACCGGCAACACGTATCCGTTCTACCAAGTGACGGCATTCACCACCGCGCAAAACAGCATTTTGGACTACAACGCGTACCAAGCGGGTTCTGCCGGTTTGGCCTACTACGGCGCAGCCCGTGCCACGCTCGCAGCATGGCAAACAGCTGCTCCAGGGTTGAACACCAATTCCGTGGCGGGTAACGTACTCTTCCAAGCGGCCAATGATTTTCACATCATCGGTGCATTCCCCAATGATTTGGGCGTTAATGGCTTGGGCGTAAATACGGACATCGACGGCCAGGTTCGTCCGGCAGCCGGTTCTACGGCACCGGACATGGGAGCTGACGAGTTCACTCCCGTGGTGAACGACGCCAAAATGATCGAGTTTTTTGGGGTCAACGGCGGCTGCGGCAGCGCAACCACCACCGTCAGCGTGCGTGTTGAGAACCTTGGATTGAACGCCATCACTTCCTTGCCCATAAACGTAACGGTACAAAACGTTGCCGGAGGTGCCCCTCAAGTGGTAAACACCACCGCCGCGGTGAACATTCCTTCTCTGGGTGTAGACACCATTACTGTGGGAACCATCAATACCTACAACGGCGGAGTCTTCAATTTCAAAGGGTACACCAGCTTACCGAACGACGGCCGCGCCAGCAACGACACTGTAGTGAAAAATGGAGTAAACTTTATTCCGTTTGAGCCGCTGGTAAGCGCACTGGTGGATACCATTTGCCAAGGCCAAGATTCCATTGTGCTTTCCGCAATCGGATACCCAGGAACCACCTACGCGTGGTACGACACCATTGCAGGCGGCACATCACTTGCTACGGGAAATTCTGCTAAGGTTCCCACAACGCAGAACACGTACTACGTAGAGTTTGCCTCGGTTCAAGCATTGGCATCGGTGGGTGCGGGTACAACCGTTTCTACATCTACATTGATTACGCCGTACAAGACGTTCTACATGGACGGTCGCGTGCAGTACTTGGTGTTGGCCTCTGAAATGGCAGCTGCGGGTGCCAACCCGGGCAACGTAAACTCGGTTGCGTTTGAGGTATCGGTTCCGGCGGCACAAGCGCTGACCGACTTCACCATCAAGATGGGAGGAACTTCCGTCTCCGCAATGACGGCCTACCTTCCCAATACCGGTTTCACCACGGTCTACACGAATCCCGCTTATACCACCACGGCCGGCTGGAACGTGCACACATTCACCACGCCTTTCTTGTGGAACGGTTCGGACAACGTTGTGGTTGAAGTTTGCTTCAACAACGCCAGCTACACGTCCAATTCATCGGTACTGTACCACACAACTACTTTTGCTTCTGCGTTTGACGGATATTCGGATTTGGCGACTGCTGGCGGTTGTACCCCGGGTGCGGTGACGATTTCATCGGCCCAATCCAACCGTCCCAACATGCAGTTCAACGTGACCTCTGCAGCCTGTTCGCCCATCCGTAAGCCAGTTTCGTTTGTGTTCAACACAGACATAGCCAACGCCGTGTACAGCGCCACAGAAACCACTCCCGGAACGTTCAGCTTCAGTGCTGCTGGATCCAACGGAGATACCTATACGTGGTACTTCCCCGGCGGCATTGTTGCCACGGGTGCAACAGCAACGCAGTCGTTCCCGGCTCCCGGCGGACCCAAGTCCGTTCTGCTTGTGGTAATGGACAGCACGTGCATGACGGTGGATTCTGCCACCTTTACGGTGAACAGCACCATCGGTTTGGACGAGAACACTTTGGGCCAAAACGTTTACGCGTTCCCGAACCCGTCCAACGGCCAGGTAGCCATCGTTTTGGAAGGCAACGAAGCCTTCCAGGGACGTATGGAAATCATCAACGCGGTGGGTCAGGTTGTTGTAGCTCGCTCGGTGGAAACCGCAGCCGGTCGCAACGAATTCCCCATGGATTTGCGCCACTTGGCCAAAGGTGTCTACACGGTTCGTGTGGCTTCGGAGGTAGGCCAGCGTCAGATTCGTTTGGTGTTGCAGTAAACAGATTCCTTCGGGTTTTTGGAGGGCCGTCCCGCAGCGGACGGCCCTTTTTTTATGGCTCTAGGCCTGCGCTCGCGGTGTATGGGGCACGGGGTTAGGCCGTTCTCCGCCGTACCTTTGAATGAAATAGTTAAGCCATGGCCCTTACCCCCGAACTGGAAGCGCGCGCCGCAGGCGCGTGCGAACTCTGTACTTCTTCCGAACCGCTTCAATACGTAAACTTGGAAGCTTTGGAGGGTACAACTGAAGAAATTTCCGTGGCGGTTTGCGAAACCTGCGCCAAGCAGTTGCTGCGCAAGGATCCTTTGGATCCGGCACATTGGCAGGTCTTGAGCACCACCATGTGGTCCGAGCACCAGCCCGTGAAAATTGCCGCGTGGAGGATGCTGCAGCGGCTCAAGGACCACACTTGGTCGGCAGATGCTTTGGAAATGCTCTATTTGGAGGAGCGCGAGTTGGCCCTGGCCAAGTTGTCCGGTGACCACACCCGTTCTGCGGAGGTGGAGTTCCATCAGGACGCCAACGGACATCGTTTGGAGCACGGGGACACGGTGGTGCTGATCAAATCCTTGGACGTAAAGGGAAGTTCCCTCACGGCCAAAATGGGCACCGTGGTGCGCAACATACGTTTGGACGCCAACAACCCCAACTACATTGAAGGACGTGTGGAAGGGCAGCAGATTGTCATTCTCACCCAGTACGTGCGCAAGGGTTGAGGGGAGGCGTTCCAAGGAGCATGAACCAAATGAGGGTTGGGTGTGTTTTTCTTGTGTGGCTCCTGATTTCGACTCCTTTACCGTTCTGCAAAAAGACCGCATCATCCAAATGGCGTGGGAAGATCGCACGCCCTTTGATGCCTTGCGGCTTCAGTTTGGTTTGACGCCCGGCGAGGTGGTGGACTTCATGCGTGCGCACAGTTTGCCCAGCAGTTTTCGCATGTGGCGCAAACGCATGCACGGACGCACCACCAAGCACGCCAAACGGCGGGACCCGGAGATCAGTCGGTTCAAATGTTCCCGACAGCGGGATATCGGCAATCGGATCGCCAAGCGTTAAGGGTAAAGATCTTTACTTGGCCGGGGCGCGAAGTGCCCTAAGTTCCTCAGAATTGCGCTCGATTCATCGAAACGAATACGCAACCCCGGTGACTTGAGTCAACAAGTTCTGCGGGGCATCCAATACGCGTGCATTGCCTTCCGGGGTGGGAGAGACAGGGCTGTTGGCCGCCAAATACGCTTCCATCGTGGAATGGAGGGTGTGCGGCGTATTGCGCGCGTTTTTAACGCCCTTAATGCGGCAGAGCATGTCCTGGGGGTCTCCGTCGCGTTCGCAAGCGCTCAACACGTACATCCGCTGCGGATCCAGAGGGGCTCCGTTGATGCGTACCGACGCCACACGCTGGCCTTTGGGTTTGTAGGCGTAGAATTCCACCTGCATGCCCTTGAATTTGATGACCCAGCCGCCAAAGCGTTCGTTGGCCTTGGCCGCGAACACGTTGTTGAGTTCCTTTTCCAACCAATCCATGATTTGCTGGCCGGACGCCTCCGCAATGCGGACGGTGCTGTCCACGGGGAGCATGTCAAACAAATACCCGTGGGTAATGGGAATCAGACCGTTGGCATCTGGGGTGGTGCGCGGTGGGCAAAAGCGGAAGCCGTTGGAGAGCACCACATCCACCTCCGGAAGGCGCCATTTCAGGGCGTCCAGCACCATTTGGTCGATGGGGTTCTCCACCACAAAATACCGGTACAAGGGTACCTTACTGGTGCCCAAAACCCGTTCGATGGAGTTTTTAAACGGAATCTCTTGCGCGGCCAGCAAGGCCGCCACGGCAGGATCTGCTGAATACTTGGACGCCGTGATTTCGTCCAGCGCGTAGGTGGAATCCACCAGCTTCCCGTCCTTGAAGTGCAGCTCCAGTCGGCCCACAAACGAGCCAAAGGCACCCGGTTCCACTACTTTGGAATAGGTGCACACGAGGGGCTCGCGCACGCGCTCGTGGGTGTCTCCGCCCAAAATGTAGTCCACGCCCGTACATTCGGGCAGGTTGGCCAGGTGGATTTGCTGGGACAGGCCCAAGTGGGCCACCACCAGCACCGCGGCGCACTGTTCTTGGTTGCGCAAAACGTCTACGTAGTGCGCCAAGTTTTCTTCCGGCGCGGTGTAGACAATGCCTTTGGAGTAGTTGGGGGACTGGCGCAGGGGGACGAGGGGATCCGTGTAGCCCAAGAAGCCCACCTTAATGCCGTCCACCTCCCAAATGGAGTAGGCCGGAAAAATCAGCTCGCCCTTGGAACCGTCGGGCTTGGCGTGGTACATGTTGGCGCATACTTTGGGGGCGTGTAGGCTGCCCAGCAGGCGCTGCATGGCCTGTTTGTAGTAAATGACCTCCCAGTTGCCCGGAAGGTACAGATCGTAGTCCAGCGCGTTTAAAATAGGCACCAGCGCGGCCCCGGAGGTTTGTACGGACAATTCGCTGCCCTGGAACATGTCTCCGGTATCCACGAGGAACGACGCCCCTTTTTTGCGCGTTTTGCGCAGGTACGTGGCCAATTGCGCGTATCCGCCCGTTTTGCGAAACACCGCCCGGTCGTTTTCCCAAAAGAGTTCGTCGTGCGGGTGAATTTGGCAGTGGACGTCCGTGGTTTGCAGCACCTGCAACACCGTGTGCCCGTCGGAAGTTTTCACCGGCTTCCCGGTGGGGCCAAACGAATCTTCCGCAGCGTCTGCGGAGGTACTCGCCCAGGAAGTTGCACTGCCCAACAGCGCGGCGCCCCCCGCCAGGGTGGCCTTTTTCAGAAACGATCGACGCGCGTTATTTTCCATTTTTTGCTTTTCGTGCTTCCGCAGCGGCCTCCATGGGGCCAAACGGTCCGTATTTGTGTTCTTTTTCCGTGAAGGCGTCCGCAAAAGGACCGAACGGATGGTCAAAGGGTTTCTCTTCGATCCGCGGCCAATCGCGGGAAATGTCTTTTCCCGGGCGCGGCTGGCTGTTTACAAACGCCGCCAAATCCCAGGCCTCTTCGTCCGTCAATACGGGTTCGGTGTGTTCCACGCCTTGGGGCATGTTGTACTTCACGTACTTGGCGAAGTTGGACAGTCGGTACAAGCCGGCCCCAGTGTTGTAGCTTTTGGCGCCCCACATCGGTGGATAGGTGTACTCGATTCCGTCCGGTGCCAAGATGCCTTGGCCGTTGGATTTGTGGCAGCGCGCACACTGCGCCGAGTAGACCTCCTTGCCGCGAACGGGATCTGCGGCCCGATTCAAAAAGGCCAGTTTTTTCAACCCGGACCCCTCCGGCTTTTCGCCTTTCGGCACCTCTTTTCCCAAAAACTGAATGTAGGCCACCAAGGCGGCCATTTCCGCACCGTTGGTGTCCAGGGCTTGGCCGTTCAGGCTGCGCTCAAAACAGTCGTTCACGCGTTTGTAAAGGTTCTCCACAGCACCAGACCGTGCCCGGTACTTGGGGTAGGTGCTGGCTACGGCGCTGTAGTTGTTGCCAAACGGTTGCGTGCCTGCTTTCAGGTGGCAATTTTGGCAGTTCATGCCGTTGGTGGCACCTGCTTTCACGCTTCCCTTGGGGCCAAAATAGCGCGCCGTATGCACAATGAGATCGCGTCCGTACAAAATGCGGTCCTTCTCCGGGCCGTTGGGCAATGCGTGCGGATCCGGTGCCGTCCAAAGAGCCGTTTCTGCTCCGGAGTCTTTCACTCCAGACGCCACTTCCGAATCCGTTGTTTTAGAGGCCTCCCATACCGTGCGAATCTTGCTGGAAAACGCGGTCCACGATTCCTGCACCAACGGTGCCGGCACGGTAAACCAAACCAAATACACCATCAGGCATCCGTTGAATACCAGAAGCAAGAGCAAGTTCCGCAACAAGCCCAAAAGAGGACGCAGATCCTGCTGATGTTTCGGATTTTTTGCCGCTCCAGACTGTTCAGGATTGGATTCGGGGGATGCCGACGGGGTCATGATGGAATCAATGGGGCAATTTGTCGCGCAAAAGTCCGTATACGTACGTACCCAAAACGGCGCTCACAAACACCACGGCAAAAGGCCAGTATCCGTAGCCTAAGTTGACCATGATGGGGCCGGGGCAGGCACCGGTAATGGCCCAGCCCATTCCAAAGATGCTACCGCCCACAATACCCTTGATCCAACCCGGTTCTTTGTCTGCGTATTGGATGATATTTCCGTTGATGTCTTTCACCTTGAAGCGCTTGATCAAGGCAACTCCGACAACGCCCAGTACTACGGCCGTGCCAATGATGCCGTACATGTGGAATGCTTGGAATCGAAACATTTCTTGGATCCGAAACCACGACATGGCTTCTGATTTAGCCATGATGATGCCAAAAAACACGCCCAATAAGAGGAATTTTACAAATTTCATGGTCCTAATGCCTTAGAAAATCAGGGGAAAAACAAAATGGGTAACCAACAAACCGCCCGCAAAAAAGCCAATCACCGCAATCAATGACGGTAGCTGAAGATTGGAAAGCCCGCTGATGGCGTGCCCGGAGGTGCAGCCGCCGGCATACCGCGTTCCAAAACCTACTAGAAAACCCCCGATCACCAGGAGTGCCCAGGAACGAGGGTTGCTCCATCCTTCGGGGCCAAACAGCTCGTTCGGTTGCATTCCTTCCGGTGCCGTAAAACCTAAGGTTTGCAAATCTTGAACGGTGGCAGTAGCTATTTTTACCGCATCGGTTCCAGGTGCCGTTAGGTACTGGTAGGCAACAAAACCACCCACTACGGAACCGCCTAAAAAAACCAAGTTCCACAGCTCCTTCCGCCATTCGAAATCAAAAAACTTGGCTTTGGGACGCAAAAGGGCCGCACAAACGGTGCGCAAATTGGAGGAAATCCCAAAAGCTTTTCCAAAAAAATTCAGAGTAAACATCACCCCGGCGATTAAAGCTCCGGAAAACCACCAGGGCCAAGGGTTGAGGATAAAATCAATCATGGGGCAGCAATTAATTATTACCAAAAATACCGGTAAGCAACCCATGTTGGGTGACTCGTGTCACAAAAAACTCCCTGCGGTTTGATTTATGTGCTGCGACTACAGATTTGCTTCTGAGGATGCTTGCTCCAAGGCCCGTAAAAACACAGAAACCGGCTGGGCCCCGGAAACGGAAAATTGCCGGTTGAACACAAAAAATGGCACGCCGTGGATGTTGAAGCGGTCGGCTAATTTGAGGTCCGCGAGGGCGTCGTCTGCGTACTGGCCCGTTTCCAGAACGGCGCGCGCTTCTTGGGCGTCCAAACCTACGGAACCCGCCAAGTCGGCCAAAACGTTCAAGTCCACCAAGTCCAGGCCGTCGGTAAAATGGGCCCGAAACAAGATCTCCTTGAGTTCGTTGGCCTTGCCCAGGGTGCCTGCCCAGTGCAGCAGACGGTGGGCATCCTGGGTGTCTACCACCAATGCCCGATCGAACCGAAAGTCAATTCCCGCACCCGCACCTTGTTCGGTTACGCCGCGAACAATTTCGTGTGCTTGTTCCAAAGTCCAGCCCTTTTTTTGCGCCAAATGCGGAAGCGACGGCTGTCCCAGGGCAGACTCGTCTACGTCCGGGTCCAAAATAAAGGTTCGCCAGAGGACCTCAGCCTGAAGATCCGTGCGTTGGGCCAGTGCTTCCTCCAAACGGTGTTTCCCAATGTAGCAGAAGGGACAGGCGATGTCGGAAAATACCTCGATGGTGATGGGTTGGGGCATGTGTTTTTTTTGAAGCGGGATGGGCACAACGGCGATGGGGTAGGTGCCGGGTAGTTTTACCGGTAGGGTAGCGAGTTCAGCGAATGCCCACTACGCGGACGGTAGCTGCAGGTCCTTGATGCAACGGGCCTTCGTCCAACCGGGGATTTGCTTCGGAAACGTCCAACGATTGCATTTCGGCAAAGTCCTCCAACAACAGTTCGCGGGTGTACAGCCAAGCGGCATCCTTGGGACCTCCGCTCGTCAGGGGCAGTTGTTCCGGCCGAAAGCCCTCCAACAGCAAGGTGCCGCCCGGTTTGAGGGCGTGCATGCAATTCCGGTGCAAGCCTGGGCGCAGTGCGGGTGGCAGGTGGGCAAACACCAAAACCACCAAGTTGTATTCCGCAACGGGAAACGTAAAGTCCTCCAGTAAGGCCGTAGTGTAGTTCAACGCTACCCCGTGGTGGGCCGCCCAGCCCAGGGCCTTACTGCGGGCTACCGCACTGCCGTCAAAACAGTCCACTTGCCAACCCAATTGGGCGGCATGAACCGCGTTTCGTCCTTCGCCTTCAAAGACAAATAGGGCCTTGCCCGGCGCTAAGGATGCTAATTGCTCTGCTAAAAAGGCGTTGGGATGCGTCCCGTAGATGAATTCCGGAGAGGAATAGCGGTCGTCCCAAGGGGAGGTGTGGGCCATGGCGAGGTTGCTCAGTGTTCGGAGTGATCGTCCTTCTCGTGCGCATCTCCGTGGGTTGGGTCGGGTAGGGCATTTGCGGGCCCGACGTCGGTCCGAATTTCAGTGTGGCGAATTTTACCTCCGAAATTGGCGGTGTACGCGCCGGCAAACGAGGTCATTGCGGCCAAGAAGACCACGGTCCATCGGAGGGGTTTGCCCCAGCGCTCGTGTTCGCCCAAAAACAAACCGGCCAAAGCGCCCGCACTCAGGGCCATCACCCACAAATGCGTTACTTCCGCAACTTCTTCGTGTTCGTGAATGTAGGATTCTTCTGCCCAGGGAAGGGATTCAATGCGCTCTTCGGCTTCTTCACCGCTGAAGTGGGCGGCCCAGCCACCGGCGGCGGCCAACAACGCAAAAATGTAACCGGCCCGACGCATTTGCTTTTGGAGTGGGTTGCTGCCCCAAAGGAGCAAAACCGCAGCCACAGGGGCCAAAAAGATCAATCCGTGGGTGACCAGGAGGTGCAGGTGTGTAGCGTCCATTGTGGGATTATTGATAGGAACAAAGTTCGGCATTAAATAGGCCCAAAGAGCATGTCAAGATGGAATTCATTCCTTCGCTGATCTATTCTTTGGTGCAGCAGGCACCTGGTTTTTCTTTAGGACTTGGATTCAATGGAACTGTTTTGGGGTGGCCGGTGGGGTGGTTTGTGAGGTTTTCCGTTGCCGCCACCTCAGAAGGTTTAGGGGCATGGGACTCCAACCGCAACGAACCGTCGGTAGGACTCAAGAACGGTACGCCCAAACCCGCACCGCGCAAAATAAACCACAGACCCATCGCAGCACCCAGCACCGCGCTGGCGGTTTTCCAGCGACGCATCCAGTGCGTGGGAAGGTGTTTGCCCAGTGCCTGCAAAGCAATGAGGGGCAAGGCCGTAGCGGCACCAAAGCCCACCAAAAACTGCACTCCACCGGTCCAGCCGCCAAAGGCGGATGAGGCTGCCAAAGCCGCATAGACCATTCCACAGGGCAACAATCCGTTCAACCCACCCAGTACCGATGCATTCAGCACGCCGGAGGTGTTTTTCAAAGACCACAAGCGCCACCGCAGCAATCGTTGGTGCCAGGGCGTTTTCTGGGTGGTGCAACACGCCGGCTCCGAAAACTGCTCTTGCCAGGCCGTGGCCAACAAGAATACGCCGGATAGAATGCTGAGCCACCGCTGACCGGTGGCCATGGGCGCGAAGGTCATCACCACCAGCCCCAACAGCAGGTAGGATCCCGTACGGGCGCCGTGGTAGGCCGCCAAAGCCGTCCAGTTGGAGCGCGTCTTGCCCATTGCAATCACCAAGGGGCCGCACATGCCCAGGCAATGAACCGCGGCAGAAAGACCCAGAAGACCCCCGGCCACCCATGCGGACGAACCGTTGATTTGTGTCACCATCGGTTCCATCAGCGAGGGCCGTAAAATTGCGTGCGAATCCGGTCCACTTCCACGCCGTCCAGGAAAACCACCAGATTCACTTTGTTTTTGGAACCGTGAACGTCTTTTTTGGACAGCCACAGAAAAAAGGAGCCCTTGGTCATGCCTTTGGCGTCTGCTTTTTGAACCGACGGTCCAATCCATTGGATTGCTCCGGGTGCACCGGGGGGCAAGGCCATGCTCAAAACCCCTTCGCGCCCGGATTTGTTGATCAATTTGTAGGTGTAGAGGTTGGTGTAGGCGGTGTCGTGCACCTGGAAGGTTTGGCCGGGCGCGCGCAAAACGGTGGCCTCCACCTCCAAGCGCAGGAAGAGCAATGCTACCATCAAGACGCTCAATGCCAAAAAGAGCACGGAGTATGCCTTGAGGCGCGGGGTGTACGTGAACGGTTTTTTCTCAGCAATGTTAGCCTCGGACGCAAACCGAATGAGTCCGGGGTCTTGGTGTGTTTTGACCATAACTTCGTCGCACACGTCTATGCACGCCGTGCAGTTGATGCACTCCAGTTGGGTGCCGTTGCGGATGTCGATGCCGGTGGGGCAGACCTGAACGCACAGTCCGCAATCTACGCAGTCTCCTTTGCCCGCGGCGGCGCGGTCTTCGCCTTTGCGCACCGGAGCCCGATCTTCACCGCGCACGCGGTCGTAGGCAATGACTAGGGAATTGCGGTCCAACAAGACGCCTTGCAGCCGTCCGTACGGGCAAACAATCAAGCACACTTGCTCGCGAAACCACGCAAATACAAAAAAGAAGACGCCCGTAAAGATCACGATGGCGGCAAATCCCCCGGTGTGCTTCGCGGGTCCTTCCTCTAGCAACTGCAACCAGGCGTCGGTTCCAATCAAGTACATCAAGAAGGTGTTCGATATGGCAAAGGAAACCAGCGCAAACAATGTGTTTTTAAGCAAACGCTTGCGGATTTTCTCCGCGTCCCACTTTTGGTTTTGCAACTTGATTTGCGCGTTGCGGTCCCCGTCGATCCAGTATTCAATCCGACGAAAAACGTGTTCCATGAAGATGGTTTGCGGACAGATCCAGCCGCAAAACAGGCGCCCCAAGGCAATGGTGAACAAGGCAACGGCCAGGACGGAGAGCAGCATGAGGATCACCAGCAAGTGGAAATCTTGCGGCCAAAAGACCTGACCCAAAAGAATGAAACGTCGGTGAAGTACGTCCAATTGGAGCAGGGGCATGTCCCCAATGCGCATCCACGGACCGGCAAAAAGGAAGGCTAAAAGAACGTAGCTCACCCTACGGCGCCAAGTGGTGAATTTGCCGGTGGCCCTTTTGGGGTGGAGGTGCAGGCGTTTGCCGTCTTCAGAGATGGTGCCGATGGAGTCGCGGAAGGCTTCTCGGTTGTCCGATGTGGGGGTGGACATGGCTGGTGGAAGTAAGGTTGGCAGAAGGAGGGAGCGAATTTTTTACCGGAAAAATTCGAAATCGGAAATGGGGAAAATGGGGAAAATGGGGATCCCGCGGG
>JAXITR010000049.1:0-11872 GCA_034679985.1 Cryomorphaceae bacterium | reverse complement strand
CCCACCAAAACCCTGTATTTTTAACAGGTTTTCAACAATCTGCGCCCAAAAAAGCCGCTCCCAAAAGCGGAAGCAATCGCGCCGGATGACACACAAGAATTAGAACTTGTACGCCAAGCCCAAAACACCGCGAATCCCTTGAACCGTATAGCCTTGCCACAGGGCATATTTGCTGTTGAGCAGGTTCGTTCCATTCACATACGCTTGTAATTGCTTGTTGTACTGGTAGTATACCCCCATGCGCCAATCCACATAGGACGGCAAGGCATCTGCAACCGGGCCCGGTACATCGCGCGGCCCCACCCAACGCAAGTCGGTCTCCAATCGAACCTTTCCTTTTAAATTGAACAAGCCGTGAAGCCCTGCCTCGTAGGCAGGAACGTGGTAAATCGTACCGACGGTTCCTCCCGCACCACGGTACCGATTGAGCTCCAGGAAGGAACGCAATTCCAAACCTACCGGATGTTGGTAGGACAACTCGGCGCGTTGCTGCACGTTGGTCCAATTGACGTATTCCACGTGGATTCGGCCCGAGTCTTGCGCGAAGCCGCCCGAATTTCGGTAGAATTGGGCTGCGTTTGTTTTGCTGATCAAGGCCATGCCCAACTGGTAGCCCAAACGCCCCGTAATGCGACCGTTGAAACCTGCATACAATCGGGTTTCTGCCGTCTCGCGGTATTCCGTCAATTCGCTGATCCACGGATTTTGACCCAATAGACCGCTCCAACCGGCCGTATTCACCGATCCCACAAATCCTCCGTAAATATTGATCACGTTTTTGACCAAAGGAACCGTCGCCTGAAGGTTGGGACGGGCATACAGCTTGGCGGGCACGGCTGTTCCCGGGCTCTGCCGAAAGACAGGGATCATTTTAAAGCCTGCCGTAAAATGGAAAAGCCCCACTGTGTCTGCAATGGACGGCGAAAAATCCACCGCGAGCAAACGAGTTGCGCCCATAACTTGGCTGATCTGCAATGCCGAAGCGGAAATGGGCACCAATAATTGAACTTTTTGAACCCTTTTGCGCAAATCCACCCCCAACTGAGCGCGGTGCTCCTGAGCCGCACCCACGACATCGTACAAATAGTTGTAGTCCGTGTTCAAACCGTAGAAAAAGGCCTTGCGACCGGTTCGGAGGGGCTCCAGTTGAACCGATACTCCCGCGGAATGCATCCAGCGTTGGGGTGCGCGATTGCCGGTATCCTTTAGGTTTACGGCAGAGTCCAGCGGAACTCCGTAAAAGGAAACCATTTGGCTATGGCCTTCGAGCCCGGTGGACAGGCGCACCGAACCCACGTTCTGAACCCAACGGGCTTGAATTCTGTTGTCTTGTGCGGCATTGTCCCGAAAAACACGGGTATTGGCTGGAACACCCGTTGCGGTACTTTGGTGCGACGCTTTAACCGCCCAAGACGCGTTGGTGGTACGGCCTGCTCCTACCGCGAAGGCCAGTTCCGGAGATCCGTAGTTGCCCACGCCCATGCGCAGGTAGTTTTTGGGCATGCGCTCCAACCGCGTCTTGCCAATGGAAACCGGCTGAATGGGCTCCAACTGAACTTTAGGCGCTGCGAAACGTGGACGAACCCGAATGTTCACCGGCAACGGCTGCACCGTGGTGTCTTTTACCTCCGGCTGGCCGGTGATTTTGACGGCCTCGCGCACTTTGGCTTTGTACCGGTCCACCACCAATATATCCACTCCGCCCATGGTGCCGCCAACCGGCTGGGCCGAAGCTCCTGCAGCAACCACTACCAACGTGGCCAAAGCCACCCATTTTGCATACTTCATCAGTCGTTGGTCTTTGTGTCAATCGCCGAATTGGCGGGATTTTCCAGTGTTTTTTTCAAAGCCTGTGCCGCAGCCGCGATGGTTTCCGAAGGACTGTCTTCCAGCAAGAAATCCAACGTGTACTGCGCTTGAAAAGGATCGTTCAAGCCCACGTAGTTCTGCGCCAGAAGCAACAGACCGCGGTGGCGCCATTCTCCTTCAGACGGATGGTTGTCGATCAACCCAAAGACCGCTTCGTTACTGGCTGCAAATTGCTTGGTTCGGGCGAGGAAAAACGCTTGGTAGTAGTAGCCTTCTGCTTGGTACGAGCCGCGTGTTTTGGAAACCACTTGGTCAAAGGCCGCACGCGCCGCAACGGTGTCGCCTTGTGCCAAATGAGCCCGTGCCCGAAGTACGTACGCCTCATTGCGAACCTCTGGGGAATGTTTCTCATCCGCCAAGATGGCGTCGCTGTACTGAAGAACTGCAGCCTGCTGGCCCAAGCCCACGGCGCAACGCATCAAACCTTCGTTGGCCCGACGGAAATCGTCTGGCTTCTCGCTGAGCGTCAACAACTTTTCAAAAGCCAATTGCCCCTCTGCATAGCGCTTATCAATCAACGCACGCGTTCCCAACCAACGGTAGGCATTTTCAGAATAGTCAGACCGAGGTTGCTCCGTAACGGCCCGATACGCTGCCAAGGCTTCGTCCCACTTGCCCAGCGAGCGCCCGGCCTCCCCTTTGTAGTGCTGAGCCGCCGTCAGGAACGACCCCTGCGGATAGCGCTTGAGGTAGGCTTGCAAGGCGCTGAAGGCCTCCGCGGTTTTGCCGGACGCGTACTTTTCGTAGGCACTCGTGTAGGCCAACGAATCCAAGGCGTTCACGGAAACCCCGGACTGCGCAATGCCACCAACCCAATCCAAATACTCTTCCAACCGTCCCAACTCGTCGTACACGCCGCGCGCCAAGGACAAAGCCTCACGAGCCTCTGCGGTGCCGGGATTCTGATCCGCTACCGTTTTGAGAATACGTGCGGCGCTGTTCAGGTCGCCTTGATTTCGGTACGCCAAAGCGGCATTGATTTGGGCCCGACGACTCTGCGAGGCCTGCGGATACTTGCGCGCAAAGGCCTCAAAAGCAGCAGCGGCTTCGTTGTTTTTGTCCAAACGAAGCAACGTATTGGCGCGTTCAAAATCAACCTCCAACAGCAATTTACTCTTGGGATAGGTGGAAGCCATGGCGTTTAAAACCGACAATTTTTCATCGTGTTTGCCCAAGAGTCCCAAACTTAGGGCGCGTTGGTAGGCTGCATAATCCGCATCCGGAGCCTTTTGCGCCGCGTACTTACGGTAGAACTCTTCGGACTGTCCATAGCGACCTTGGAGGAAGTAAGCATCCGCTACGCGCACCGTGGCGTCCATTTTGCGGCGTGCATCTGCCTCCTTGGAATCCAAAAACAAGCGGAACGCGGTAGATGCGGCCTCGTATTTCGCCAACGCAAAGAGGCAATAGGCCTTGTTGTACAAAGCAATCGGCAACTCCGTCAGGGTGTAACTGCCCGGAACTTTTAAAAACTGTTCAAATTCCGAAAGCGCTTCTTGAGGATCCTCCGCTCGGTAGGCCAATTCGCCCAACCAAAAATGCGCTAGGGCCACGTACCTGGATTCCATCGGATAATCCAAACTGGAACGGAAGTAGTCCCCGGCTTCCGTCCATTGCGCTACGTTGTAGGCCTCTACGCCCAAGAAATACGATACCTTTTGGTACGCCTCACGCATGGCCATGCTGGCCATGCCGGTCGCTTTGATCGCCTCCAAGGCTTTCGCATAATCGCGTGAGGTGGTGTACAGATTTGCGAGGTACCCATTGGCTTCTCGCTTGTACTCGGAATTGGGATACTTCGTCAAGAACTGCTGAAACACCTCAATGGGCTTCGAAAATGGACTGACTGTGGAGTAGGTCAATACGGCAAAGTGGTAGAAGGCCTCTTCTTGCAAACGCAAATCAAAGTCCATATCGCTCGCCGCTTTGAAGGCACTTAGCGCTTCTGGATTCATGCCTTCTTTCAAATAGGCATCGCCCAAGAGGTAGTAGCCTGCTTGGGAGACGGCGCTCTTTCCAGCCGACATCTTGTTCAGGGCCTCCATGGCCTCACGCATTTTACCGGTGGCGTGGTACACCACCCCCAATTGATAAAAATCTTCCGGACGCATTTTGCCGCCTTGGTCCCGGTGCAGGGCCAAGTACGGAATGGCCTCCGCATAGCGCTTTTGGCGGTAAAGGCTTTGGCCCACCAACTTGGCAATTTCCGGAGCGCGTTTGGCCGTGGCGTTGGCCAACAACTCCTTGCCCAACCGGAAAAGCGCCGTATCGTCACCCGTTTGGTAGTACATCTGCGCCAAGTAATAGGGTACCACCGGCCCAAACTGCGGATCGTTCCGAAGAGCAGATAAATTCTGAATGGCCGTAACGTAGTTGCTGTCCAAATAGGCCAGGTGCCCGTAGTAGTACTTGGCCGATTTTGCAAAGGAGGACTTGCCGTCCTTGATGTCCTTGAAATGAAGTTGGGCCGTTTTGTTGTCGTTGGTCATCATGCAGCTGTAGCCCAACTTGAACTTGTAGTCACCGCGTTCCTCTTGATTGAGGGACATTCCTTCCAACCGCTGCAGCCACGTACGCGCTTCCTTGTACTTCTTTCGGTTGAAGAAATACTCCGTGGTTTCCAGAATGGCTTCCTTGCGCCGGGCACTGGTGGGGTAGGCATTGAGGAAGCCTTCCACCAAATTTTCCGCGTTTCGGTTCATCAACTTTACGGCAGACATTGCCCGGAAGTAGCTGCACTGCTCCGATAAATCGCTGCGGTCGTCCCCCAGCGAGCGCAAGGTGCGTTCAAAACCGTCCGACGCCGCCGCGTACAGTCCTTCGTCGTAGAGGCGACGAGCTTCTTCGTACTGGCGTTGGGCGGACCATTCCCAAGTCGACTGTTGTCCAACGGCCGGAACGAACGTGCCGCCCACAAAAGCGGCGGCAAGCATTCCTCGTAAAAGTTGTTTCCGCATCATCTGTTCAAAGATACCAAAGCACCCAAAAATTCCTTTCTTTTGTTGTCGATTCTTCCAAAACCATACCATCGTGTCCGACAACCGTCCTTTATCGCTGAAAAATGCCGCCATTTACCAAGGTAAGAACCTGGTTCTGAGCGGTGTTAACTTGGAACTGCGCGCGGGAGACTTTTCCTACTTAATCGGCGAAACGGGCTCTGGGAAATCCAGCTTGTTGCGCACTTTGTATGCAGACCTGCCCCTACAAGGTGGCGAAGGTACCGTGGTGGGTTACAACTTAAGCACCGTAAAGGAGGCCGAAATCCCCTTTTTGCGTAGAAAGATCGGTATTGTGTTCCAAGATTTTCAATTGCTCTACGAACGCTCGGTGTACGACAATTTGGATTTTGTGCTGCAGGCTACCGGCCACAACCAGGCCGACGAAAATCGCGTCAAGATCGAAAAAGTCTTGCAGCAGGTTGGCGTTTCCACCAAGGGGCACAAGTTCCCGCACCAGCTGTCTGGGGGCGAACAACAACGGGTAGCCATTGCGCGCGCTTTGTTGAATGCTCCCGAATTGCTGCTGGCGGACGAGCCCACGGGCAATTTAGACCCCGCTACGAGCGAGGAAATCATGTTGTTGCTGAAAGAAATTGGCCAATCCGGAACAGCCGTTTTGATGGCTACGCACGACTACGCCTTGTTGCTCAAATTCCCCCACCCCACCTACAAATGCTTTGGAGGAACGGTAAACGCGGCGGTACAGCGCACGCTTTAGTCCTTTTTTTCGACGGTGCCCTGGGTGCGGTACGCCAATAAAAATCTGCTTTCCAAAGCCTGCGCCAAGTTTGGCAACGAGTGCTGCGCCACGAATTGGGCCCGGTGTTGGCGTTCGTCTGCACTTAAGGATTGAGCCAGGCATTCTTTCCAAGCGGCAATCCAGTGTTCGGGATCGTACGGTTCTGGCAACAAACGCACCAATCCTTCCGCCCCCGTCCCCGCAACTAAATCTTCGTTGCCCAAAATTGGGGACTGTGTTTGCAAGGCGTTCAACAATTTGTATTTGATGCCGGCGCGGTGCACGGCCAGTTGGCCGTGGAGCGTAGCGGCGCGCAGCAGGTGGGCCATTCCCTCTGGAGACGGGGTGTCTACAAACCAAACTCCGGGGAGGCTGGCTGCGCGCTGCCTCAGGGCGCCGGAGGCGCCCTGGCCGGCAACCACCAAGGCAGATCCTCTCAATTGTTCGCCGTTCGCTTGGTCCCACTCCCAAACGTCCAGCCAACGATGCGCGGCCCAGTCGTTCTCTGGAACACTTAACTTGCCGTGCACCAGCAGAAACGGGAAGTCGGGTAAGGAAAAAAGCTCTTCAGAGGACCGGTGACCGTCTGCCAATGCGGGAACCGCTGGGGGAATAACCTCAACTGCCGCACGAAAGAAGGGAGCCGTGGCCGCCGCATCGCCCGGAGTCAAGGCCCAAATACCGGCCAGATTCAGCCGTGGAAGGACTTTTTGTTCGAAGCGAGCCAAACGATTAGCTTCCCAAAAATAGTAACGCCTTTTCAGCCACGAGCGAACGTCCGTACCCCTTTCTGTGGCAGCCAAACCTCGGTAGTACAGGCGTTCCGGATTGTGGAGGCGAAGGAAGGAACGAGCGGCCACCGAGCGAGAAACCAGTGCCGACCACAAACTGTGGTAACCGTGCACCACCACCGGAACCGGGGCGCATTCCAGACGTCGAACCAAAGGAACCGACGCTCGCGAGGCTACCAAATACGGCAGGCGTTGAAAAAACGAGGCCCAACCGTTGCGCGGGTACAGCCAAAGGCGGACGCTCGGTCCGCCGGGGGTGTCGTTGGTTGCCTCTACATGAAGGTGGTTCCAGATTTTAGCCACTTCCGGAATGCGTTTTTTGGAAACAAAAGCGTGAACCTCCACCGCAAAGGATGCCGTTTCCAGGGCGTCGATTTGGCTGGACACCTCCGCCATTCCCCCGTACAGGGGCGGAACCGGAGCGTCCATGCTGATGAGGTGAACGTTGGGCGCGCGACCTTCCATCCGATCGATGCAGCGGTGCCATCCTTGCGACTCACGGCCCCAATGGTAGCGCTCCGCTGCGCGCATTGCGCCCGCACGCGCTTGTGCACAGGCTTCGTCGTCCCACAGAACGTTTCGAAGGGCGTGTGCTAGGTCCTCGGGAGTTACGGAGTTCAGAACCCAGCCGGCACCGTATTCTTGGACGGTGCGCGCCACTTCTTCCACCGGAGAAACCACCTGAGGCAAACCGGCGTGGAAGGCGTCGAACAATTTGTTGGGCAAACTCCACCGGTAGTTGGGGTTGGTGGGCTTATCCAAACTCAGGCCCACCCGTGCACGCCGGGTGAATTCGCGAAGCTCCGAAGCCGGTACGCGGCCGTGAAAAAAGACGCGGTCTTCCAATCCGTGCGAGGCCACCAAGGCGTGCAACTGCGGCAAAACGTCGCCACTCCCCACAACCCAAAGCTGGGCATCGGGGAGTTCGCGCATCGCCAAAACAGCCTCCTCAGCGCCGCGGTCTACATTGATTCCGGCTCCTTGGAGCAAGACCACCGGCGCATCCGGCTTACCAAAACTCCAATCTTTAGCGAGATTGGGTTGATCTGAGCCGACGCTTGGCCTTTGGAGCGGAACGTTGCGCACCACCGTGAACGGAATGCCGTACTGTTCAAAATAGGCGCGCGCAATGGGCGGACTTACGGTCACGGCCTCCGTCACGAAGGGCATGCAAAATCGTTCCACCGCCAACCAAATTGCGCGCACGGCAGGCCGTTGAGCCAATTCCGGAACGCCGCAAAAGTATTCGTGGCTGTCGTAAAAAAGGGGTTTCTTGCGCAGAAACGCCACAATGCTCATGGGCAACAAGGTGTCCAAATCGTTGGCGACGTAGACGTCAAACGACTCCTTCAGCAGGTAGCGCAGCAAACGGATCTGGTACTCCACGTAAAAGAGCGCGCCTTTCTTTCGCCGGCACGCAAAGCGGTGCACCGCGTACGAACGTTCCACCGGGGCTGGATTGGGCCATTGGCGCCCCACCACGCTCACGTCGTAGCCGCGCTCCTGAAAAACAGTAGCGGTCCGGTGGATCCGGTTGTCCGTATGGACGTCGTTGATGACGCTGAGCAAGACACGGGGCATGCTTCAAAGATAGGCCGCGCGCGTGCTACCTTGCAGCTCTTTTGCCCCGACGGACCATGGAACCCCTGCACTACGAACTGCCTGAAGAACGCATTGCTTTATTCCCGGTGGAACCGCGCGACAGCGCTCGTTTGCTGGTAGCCGGCCCAGACGGACCCCGTTTGGACACGCAGGTTAGCTCCCTCCCTGAGGAATTGGCGGGTATTCGCCACGTGGTGGTCAACGCCTCCCGCGTGGTCAAGGCCCGATTGCTCTTTCCCCGCGAATCCGGCCAAAAACCCTTTGAGTTGTTTTTCTTGGAACCCGACGAAGGCGAGGTGGCAAGCGCCATGAACCAAGTGGGCTTTGCGCGCATTCGGGTTTTGGTGGGCGGCTCCAAAAAATGGAAACCGGGCCTGGAACTGGTGCATCCGGACGGCATTCGCGCGCTGCGCGTGGCCCAAGACGGTGCCGTCAGTACCGTAGAATTGCGCTGGGATGTCCCCCTCACCTTGGGAGAACTGCTGGACCGCGCTGGGCGCGTTCCCCTCCCCCCCTACTTTCGCCGTGCGGACGAATCCTCCGACGCCGAACGCTACCAAACGATTTATGCCCAGAACGCAGGTTCCGTTGCGGCTCCAACAGCGGGTCTGCACTTCACGCCCGAACTCGTCCAAGCTTTGGAATCTTCCGGACGGTCCTTTTTGAAAGTGGAATTGCACGTGGGCGCGGGTACCTTCAAACCCATCGATGCCACCGACGCCCGGGAACACGCCATGCACGCCGAAGAGGTACACCTTCCGCGCGCCATGGTGGAAGCCTTGAGCGACGGAGCTCCCACCCTGGCCGTGGGCACTACCTCCTCCCGCAGCTTGGAATCTGCGTATTGGTTGGCCGCGGCCAGCCTGAAAAACAACACCCCTTTGGGGCACCATTTGGAACAATGGACCTGGGAAGAACTGGCCGCGTGGTGGGATCTTCAACCGGGCGACGATTTTGAAAAAAGGCGCCGGATCTGGCTCCACGCCCTGGATCAGTGGCCGCCAAACCAAAGCGAATGGACCTTTACCACGGCTTTGATGATGGTGCCGGGGTACCGCGTTCGAACCTGGGAGGCACTATTGACCAATTTCCACCAACCGGGCAGCACCTTGCTGATGCTCATTGCTTCGGTGGTGGGCGACGCCTGGAAGGAACTGTATGACCATGCCTTGCAGAACGACTACCGCTTCTTGAGTTACGGCGACGCCTCGCTGCTGTGGCGGTATTGACGGGAGCTGGATCATCTGAAGTACTTCCTCAGGAAAGAAATGCAGCCAACAAAAAACGCCGGCGGATGCCGGCGTTTTTTATGCAGTACCTAATTGGGAATTAATCCAAATGATCTTCAATCCCGTTAACGTATAAGTAGCCAGGAACTCCGTCCATTCGCTCTTTCCATACAATGGTCATCACGTAAAACTTCTTGGGATCCAAGGGAACAATCGCATTCAAAGCCGCCAACGGCTTCTTGCTGATGCGCAATTTGATTGGCGTGTACTTGGTACCAAATACGTCACCTTCGAAAAAGTTATTGCCCAACGGATTCACAGTGTCCAAAA
Source organism: Cryomorphaceae bacterium (assembly GCA_034679985.1). Taxonomy (GTDB): domain Bacteria; phylum Bacteroidota; class Bacteroidia; order Flavobacteriales; family Schleiferiaceae; genus CAMDTE01. The sequence continues at coordinate 2,313 of JAXITR010000049.1, read as the reverse complement.
CAATTCCAAACGGATTGGAGGTGATGGACGCCATTACCGGCAAGTGCTCGTGCACGTACGTATCACCCGCCTTCATTCCAACGGTGTCAACGGTCCAGGTGGAGGGCGTTGCGCCGGATCCTTTGGTTACGATGGAAACACTGGAGGTTTGGTTCAAATCAACCAAGCCGTACTGTTTGGCATCTACCCCTTCGTACATCAGGTAGGACTGAACGGTGTAGGTTGTGCCGCGGGCTTCTTTGAATACCTGAACCTTGGCAAATACTTCGTAGGACGTATCCGTTTCAACAACGGCTGATGCTACGCCCATTTCCGGCTCAGAGGTTAATGAAGCAGCAATGGGTCCGGCGATGGACTGGCCAGCGTCGTTACCATTGACATAGAAATTAGGTACGCCAGATGCTTCCCACATGGTGTTCAGCAAGGTAGCAACGGGAGTTTCCAGCACGTCACCCGTATGCGCCGCCATGCCCAAAACTCGGCCTTTCGGATTGCGAAGGATGGCCTTGCGCAATGCTGCCGCACCGTTGGGGCAGTATTGGCACCAAGCGCCAGTGGTCTCAAAAACCAAGACGTTTTGAGCCGGAGAAACGGTCAAAGAATCCGTGGCGTATGCGGCAGGCGTAGGTTCCGGCTTATCGGTACCGCACGAAACGGCAACCGCGGACAACGCAAGAAGGGCTAAGATTTTTTTCATGGATACAGTCAATCGCTTTACACGTGTTAGCGTACCAAATGTACACAAAATCCTCAGATGCGCATCAGTTGAACGTGTATGGGGTAATGGTCCGACGGGCCTCCACTCCACTGTTCGCCTCGCCACGTTCGCCACGGTGGCGACAAACCAGTCTTCAAATCTCGGGCACCGCTGCCCATCCAAGGCTGAGAAAGCACCCGCACCGTGCCGCGCCACGGAGGGACAGACCACCCCCGATCCAACCAACTCCAGGCATCCCGGTAGAAGTAGGTTCCCACACCGATGCGCTCAAAAGGCACCATGGATTGGCCCTCTACGGCCACATCCAATTGCCATCCAGGCGCTTCGTTCACGTCGCCCAACCAAACCGAACATCCTGTAGCCTGCTCTACCAAAGACTGCCACGCCACGGAGCGCGCATGCGCATCACCGGAACGCTGCGAGGGCAAATGCACCCACCCCACGCGCAACGTGTCTTGGGGGGCGCGCACGTTGCGCACCAACGTAAGCACTACTGCTTCGCGCGTTCCTCGCTCGTGGAACGCGCGAGGCAAAATCCAAGTTGCATTCTCCACCCGAACGCAATCCGCCCGGTACAGCACCGCCACATCAATCCCTCGCGGATCCGGACTGTCCCGATGGACGCGCCAGAGCGAAAATTGATCCAACGGAGGGGTCCGAAGCAAGTCGTCCAACACCCGATTGTTTTCGACTTCGCACAGGCCCACCGCAACCGCTCCCGTTTGGTGGAACAGCCAACCCAACACTTTGGCAACGCGCTGAACTTTCAAACGGTACAGTTGCGGGGTGTATTCCTTGGCGCCGTCTGCGGCAAATTCTTCGTCCCGGACCAGGGAATCGTCCTGATTGTCGAACAAATTCTCCACATTGTACCAACCCAAGTTCCAGGGCGCAAGGACTGTATCCGCATTCACCTGCGGTACGGAAAGCGCTGAAGCAACCGACTGACGAGGCACCCCGTACTCTGCTCCACGGAGGCAGAGGCCAGCCCCAGCCAGCACCACCAGCTTTCCCGATGTACGCCATTGAATCATTGGACAAAGAAAAGGTGAACCAACGCCGACAGTCGGTTGCAAACGTATAAAACCGGCTGTCGGAGGTTGCGTGCCCCCAGTCCAACGTGAAAAAGCCCTGGTGATTGGGCGCCGCCCGCAGCGGTGCGCCAACAAAAACGCCCGGCTTCGCCGGGCGTTTTTGAACAGCGATCGCGCGCGCGGCGCGCACCGTTTTACTTATTGTTGCGGCGAATGCGGCGGTTGCCGCCATTCTGCTGCTCCTCCATCATGTTTTGCAACTTGGCTTGGAAACCGCCTTTCTTGCCGCCCTTGGCCTTGTTGTTCTCAATCTTGGCGCGAATGGCAGACTCGTTGATGAAAAAACGCATGCTGTACTGCTGACCAAACGTGATCATGTTGGCCACAAAGTAATAGTAGCTCAAGCCGGCAGAATAGCTGTTGAAGAAAAACAACAACATGAACGGCATGACGTACTGAATGATCATCATCTGTTGGCGCATCATGTCGTTCCCGGTGTTGGGCGTCATGGAATTGTTCATCTTGGTGTACAAGAAGGTGGAGATGGCCATCAAGATGGTG
>JAXITR010000048.1:0-12590 GCA_034679985.1 Cryomorphaceae bacterium | reverse complement strand
GGGTTTTTTGGGCGTGGTGGGGGGGGGGGGCTTTTGGGGGGGGTTTGGTTGGGGCCCTTTTGGGGGTTGGGTTGGGGGGTGGGTGGGGGGGGGTGGGGGGTGTGTCCCGGCGGCGCCCTGGTGGCCCCCCCGCGGGACTGGCCCATCCAGTGGTCCCAGTCCTACCCCGCTTGGTTTGAAGAACGCGTGGTTGCCGAAGTTGGTCCCGAAAAGTGGGGTCGGTTGGCGGTGGCCTTGAACGAGCCGACGTCCGTTATACTGCGCGTCAATGCGCTGCGCGGCACACGCGATCAAGTTTTGGCGGAACTCCGCAGCGAAGGAATCGACGTGGAACTCAGCGACGTTGGGCCGTGGGCCTTGCGCGTGGTGGGCCGCCCCTCCCTGACGAAAACCGCGGCATTTGCCCGCGGCGCGTTTGAAGTTCAGGACGGTGGAAGTCAGCGGATTGCCCCCTTTGTGGAGGCGCGTCCGGGAATGAAAATCATCGACGCCTGCAGCGGGGCCGGCGGCAAAACCTTGCAGTTGGCAGCCGACGCGGGTAACGCGGCGGAGATCATCGCCATGGACGTGGAGCCCTTCAAATTGAAGGAATTGGAAAAGCGCGCGGAGCGCGCCGGAGTCAGCACCGTCCGAACAGCACCCATCAAGACCGCGCGCGACGTGCAGCGTTTAGAGGGCTGGGCGGACGCGCTCTTGTTGGACGTGCCCTGCTCGGGTACTGGCGTGATCCGTCGGGACGTGGACACCAAATGGAAGTTGCGGCCGGAGCATTTGGAGCGCACGGTGGATACGCAAGCCCAGATTTTGCGCACCTACCCAGACGCGTTGAAGGTGGGCGGACGCTTGGTCTACGCCACCTGCAGCATTTTGCCCTCAGAGAACGAGCGCCAGGTGGAGCGGTTCCTGGAGGAGCATCCAGGACAGTACCGCTTGGTGCACCAGGAGACCTTGGATCCTTACCATTCGGACTCCGACGGCTATTTTGTGGCGGTCCTGGAAAAGCTCAAAAACGGTTAAGCGCCTCGTGGGCGCGGTCAATAGGCGATTAAAAAGTTGAAGGAACGGGCCCTGCAGGGGGGCGTTTGGTCGTCCGTTTACGAGGCTTTCTGCCCGCGAATTGCAGCTTACTGCCAGCGAATGCGGCGAACCTGGAGGTCAGCGCCCACTTGGATTTTCACGAGGTAAAATCCAGGGGTGAGGTCTGCAGACAGTTCCAAAGCTTGGGTGTTGCTGGAGACGGAGCGGCGGAACGACGCGACGCGTTTTCCGAGGACGTCCGTGATTTCGATGGTGGCTTCGCCTGCTGATTGAGGTCCGTCGGTGTGCAAAACCAGGGCACCGTCGCGCTGAAAAAGGGTCCATTCCGGCATGCCGTCCGCCATAGCGGGCACAGCAGCAAGGCTGGCGGCGCTGAGGAGAAGGGCAAAAAGGGACTTTTTCATCGTATTACGAAGGTATAAAAATGTTTTTGTTCGTGCAAATTCAATGCCACCCTATTTTTGGGGTGCATGGAGAAGCAAGGAAACAGGATTTTGGAAGGGCTGGATTCGGGTGGTTGGAGCGCGCAAAAGCCTCCGTATCTGAAGGATGGCGACGAGGTTGCCTTGGTGGCGCCGGCCCGATGGATGGCAGAAGAGCATTTGGCGGCTGCCGAGGATTGGTTGCGGTCCGTGGGCTTGGTGCCGGTTCGGGCGCCCCACGTTTTGGGCGTGCAGAATCAGTTTTCGGGGTCGGACGCGGAGCGGGCGGCAGACCTGGAGTGGGCTTTGCGCCGGGAGTCGGTGCGGGCCATTTGGTGCGTGCGCGGCGGGTATGGATCTGCGCGCGCGGTGGATTTGGTCGATTGGAATTTACTGCGGCAAAACCCCAAGTGGATTGCGGGGTATTCGGACCCGACGGTTCTGCTGGCCGCGGCGTGGGGTGCAGGTGTGGCCGCCATTCACGGTACGATGCCGGTGAATGTGGCGGGAAATTCGACGGAGGCTTTGCGGACGTTGCATGCGGTGTGGCGCGGCGATGCGTCGACGGGGTGGAAGATTGCGGCTCCCGGCCCGACGGTGTGGGAGGAGTTGGGGTGGCGCGCCGGAACGGCGCGCGGCCCACTCGTGGGGGGCAATTTGAGTGTTTTATTCAGTCTTTTGGGCTCGAAGACGTTCCCCAACCTGGAGGGTTGCTTGTTATTCTTGGAGGATTTGGACGAGTACGTGTACCACGTGGACCGCATGTTGGTGGGACTGAAGCGGTCGGGCGCGCTCCAGGGCGTGGTGGGCGTGGTTGTGGGGGGAATGACGGATTTGCACGACAACGCGGTGCCGTTCGGTCGGTCGGTGGGATCGTTGGTTTTGGAGCATTTCCCGGATATTCCGGTGGCGTCGGGGTTCCCGATGGGGCATTTGGCGGACAATCAGGCGTTTGAGTATGGGGGGGTGTACACCCTTTCATCAGGCGATTTTGCTAGTTTGGCACCGTAGCTTTTTTTTGCCCTTAGTGCAAACGTTTATTTTTAGTTAAGCCACTGATTAATAGCTGATTGCTTTCTTAACCGTTTTTATACGCTTATAGACGTTTAAAACCGACTGTCGGCAAAAAAGGGGCACACCTTTGCCCCATGAACACCTCGAAACCTCCCTGGGACGATGAGCGTCCCGACGCGTCTGCATTTGAAGTACGGCGCAAACAGTCCACCCAAGAAAAAGGACATAACGCGGAAGATGCTGTGGCCAGATGGCTGCAGAACCATCAGTACGTCATTTTGGCGCGGAATTGGCGATGGCACCGTTTTGAGCTGGATTTGGTGGCGCGCCGCGGGAATCGCTGGCTGGTGGTGGAGGTCAAGTCCCGGTCACGGGGCATTTGGGATTTCTCGGAACCCGAATCCGTGATCCGGGCATGCCTCACCCGTCCGCAGGAGAACCGAATACGTTTGGCCATGGATGCCTGGGCGCGCCACAAACGTTTGAGCGTGCGTATTGGGCTGTATTTGGCGGTGGTCCAAAGGGGCCAGATCTATTGGTACTTGTTAGACGATGGATAGGGCTCCTTGAGGCGTCGTATCTTTGCTAAACCATGAAAAGGATTCCCAAACGCACCACCGTAACCGCGGCGCTTCCGTACGCCAACGGACCCATTCACATTGGACATTTGGCGGGTTGCTACTTGCCGGCAGACATTTATGTTCGGTATTTGCGGATGCGGGGCCGGGACGTAGCCTTTATTTGCGGTTCGGACGAGCACGGCATGGCCATCACGGTGAAGGCCCGCAAGGAAGGAACAACGCCTCAGGCGGTGGTGGACACGTACCACGCGTTGATGGGCAAGGCGTTCCGGGATTTTGGTATTTCTTTTGATGTGTACTCACGCACCTCATCGGCGAAGCACCACGAAGTGGCTCAGGGATTTTTCAAAAATCTCTACGACAAAGGGGTCTTTGAGGCGCGCGAAACGCTACAGTATTTTGACCCTGAGGCGCAGCAGTTTTTGGCGGACCGAACCATTGTGGGCACCTGCCCCAAGTGCGCAAACGAGGAGGCCTACGGTGATCAGTGCGAAAAATGCGGCAGTACGCTGAGTCCTACGGAATTGATCAACCCGCGGAGCACCCTGTCTGGCGCCGCGCCGGAGTTACGACCCACCACCAATTGGTTTTTGCCGTTGGATGCCTTGGCGCCTAAGATTCGCAGCTACATTGACGCGCATTCAGACTGGAAACCAACGGTTTATGGCCAATGCAAGAGTTGGCTGGATGCTGGGGACGGTCTTCAGGCAAGGAGCATGACGCGCGATTTGGACTGGGGGGTGCCGGTACCGGTTGAGGGCGCGGAGGGTAAGGTTTTGTACGTGTGGTTTGATGCGCCTTTGGGGTACATCACCGCAACGCAGGAGCTTTTTGGCGCGGATTGGGAAAAGTGGTGGAAAGACGAGGACACGGACATTGTTCATTTTATAGGCAAGGACAACATCGTTTTTCACTGCATCATATTTCCCGCCATCCTGATGGAGCACGGGGGCTATCAATTGCCTGCGGAGGTTCCGGCCAATGAGTTTTTGAATTTGGAAGGTCGGAAGCTGTCAACATCCAAGAATTGGGCGGTTTGGTTGCACGAGTATTTGGAGGATTTTCCTGGTAAACAAGATGAGTTGCGCTACGTTTTGTGCGCCACCATGCCGGAATCCAAGGACAACGACTTCACGTGGTCGGACTTCCAAACCCGGGTGAATTCAGAGTTGGTTGCGGTCATGGGCAATTTGGTCAACCGAGTGATGGTGTTGAACCACAAGTACTACGACGGCATTGCGCCGGCGATTCGTTCGCTGGTCTCCAACGAAGACCAATTGGTGCTGGAGGCCATTGGGGCGCAACGCGCAGCGGTGGAGTCGGCGTTAGAGGCTTATCGGTTCCGCGACGCATTGTCCGAGGCCATGCAATTGGCGCGTTTGGGCAACAAGTACTTGGCGGATCAAGAGCCTTGGAAGTTGGTGAAAGTGGACGCGGAACGCACGGAAACGGTCATGGCGGTTGCTACCCAGGTGGTGGCGGCGTTGGGCACGTTGCTGGAGCCGTTTCTGCCGACGTCGGCCGAAAAAATCCGACGCATGATGGGAATTTCAGAGGCTGATTGGTCTGCCTTAGACGGCAGCGTGTTGGTTTCTGCAGGGCATCCCTTGGGGGCGTCCGAATTGCTCTTTGACAAAGTGGAAGATGAGGCGGTGGAGCGTCAGCGCGCGAAGCTTGCGGAGCGCGCGACCCCAGTGGTGGCGGAGGTTGCCGCGGAGGGGGTGACCCCGTTTGCGGCGCTGGATCCGTTGAAGGCCGAGGTGGCGTTTGATCAGTTTGCGGCGTTGGATTTGCGGGTGGCGCGCATTGTGGCGGCAGAACGCGTACCAAAGGCGGATAAGTTGTTGAAGCTCACCGTGGATTCCGGGTTGGATGTTCGGACCGTTTTGAGCGGTATTGCGGAACATTTTGCACCGGAGGCAGTGGTGGGTCGGGACGTTTTGTTGTTGGCCAATTTGGCTCCGCGGGTAATGCGTGGCGTCACGTCGGAAGGTATGCTGCTGATGGCAGAAGATCCCGCCACGGGACGACTGGATTTTGTTGCACCTGGTGCCGGGATGCCGGTTGGGGCGACGGTGCGCTGATCAGATTTTGATGGGGATTTTGATAGGTATCGGGCGGACACCGCTCGTCCAAAAACTGCCTATTAGAGCAAGGGAAAAGGCCGTCCAGAACGAAATCACGTCCGGATAGCTGGTTAGTACGTATCCAGTCAAGAAGATAGCAAAACCAATTAAGGCGCTGTTCCAGTTGGGCTGAACGGGCTTGCGGTAGATTTTTGGAAGGGAGGCGGGTTGGTGTTCGGGACCGGAAAAGAGCAGTTTGAAGGCTTGGTTCACAGGCATCTCCCGGAAGTTTTGGGCGAGTCGGGCTGCGAAAAAAATTGAGACGTATAGGGGGTCTTTTTGCTCAATGGGCTTGGTGAGTCCGTAGGACACGGGCTCCTTGCCGGCGTGGAACGATCCAAACAACTGGTCCCAAATGGTGAGGAAACCGCCGTAGTTTTTATCCAGGTGGATGCGCGCCGAAGAGTGGTGGATCTGGTGGAACCGCGGAGTGACAATCCAGCGTTCCCAGCCGTCGAAGTCGGGCCAAAGTTCCGAATGGAGGAGGGCTTGGTAGAGGGCGTGAAGGACGGTTGCGAGGACGATATTTTCTGGTGTTATTCCGAGTAAAACCATTGGTGCATAGAGGATTACGCGCAGAATTTGGCCGTAAGGGGACATGGCGAAGTTGACGCTCATGTTGTATTCTTCGGGCTGATGGTGAATGAGGTGGGCCACCCAGGCGATGCTGATTCGGTGCGATGCGCGGTGGTAAACGTACCAGAAGAAGTCGGTGACGAAGAAGGCTAAGAGGAGGGCGAGTACCGGGTTTTCCAGGGTCGGGATGAGTTGGAAGGGGACCAGCGCATTGAATAAATTGAGTCCGAGATTTAGGGAGAGAAGCCCGATGAGGCGTTCGATCATTCCCAAGCTCAGGTTCAGGATGGAGTTGTTGAAGTTTACGGTTTTGTTCCGCATTTTTAGCAGAATAATTTCAATGAAGAAAAGCCCTAATCCAAAGGCGAGAACGATGAGGTCAACGGGTCGCATGGTTTGCTTTTTTAGTTGAAAAGTGGGTGATAGATGCAGTGTAAGATTCGTTTTTATCGTGTCGAATCTTGTAGTGTTTTTTAGGAAAAAGAGGTTGGACTTTGGTTGGAAGTCGTAAATGGGGATTGTCGCATTGGATTGGGAGAAGATTGCTTTTTAGACCAACGTAGCATTTGTGCCGAGGTTGGGTTTTGTGGAAAGCAGTATCTTCGGCCGTATGGCAAAAAATCCATTTTTGACTGCCTTTTTGGGCGTCCTTCTATCTTTTTCTGCGAGCGCGGTGCAGGCCCCACAAGGGAGTCAAAAGGGTTTGTTGTTTCCGACCCTTTTTGAGATAACGGGTGGGCGCGAAACGCCCACCTACGAGCAAGTCCTTGAATACTACAAGTTGCTGGTTCAGCGATATCCTAAGGTACTAAAAATGATTGAGGTTGGCCCTACGGATGCTGGGATTCCTTTGGTTGCGGTGGTGTTGTCTCCGGAAGGGGATTTTGAGCCGGAGAATTGGCAGCGAGACCGCAAGTTGGTGGTTTTAGTGAACAACGGAATTCATCCGGGGGAACCGGACGGGATTGATGCCAGTATGTTGCTGATTCGCAATGTGGTGACGGGACAGTCTGCCCTTCCCGATAAGACGGTTTTGGTAGTGATACCGGCCTTTAATGTGGGTGGGATGCGCGAGCGGAGTCCGTTTTGCCGGGTGGATCAGAACGGCCCGGAGGAGTTTGGTGCGCGCGGAAACAGCCAGAATTTGGATTTGAATCGGGATTTCATGAAGGCCGACGCCTTGGAAACGAGGTCTTTGCTGGGGTTGATGGAGCGTGTGCAGCCGGATGTGTTGATCGACAATCATGTGAGCAACGGCGCGGACTACCAGCACGTGATGACGCTGCTAACCACGCAGCCGGATAAGTTGGGCGGACCGATGGGTCGGTACCTGCGCGAGGAGCTGGACGGTCCGATTTACAAACGGATGCGCGACCGGGGCTGGGACATGGTTCCGTACGTGAATCATTGGGGCCACACGCCGGAGGACGGCTGGGAAGTGTTTTTGGAGGGAGGTCGGTTTTTGTCTGGTTATGCGGCCCTGCGGGGCATTTTTTCCTACGTGCCGGAGACGCACATGCTGAAGCCCTACAAGGACCGGGTGTATGCAACGCTGGCGCTGAACGAGGAGTTGATCCGGTTGCATGGCGAGAAGCGTTTGGCGGTGAAGGCAGTGCGGGATTCCCAGGTGGACTATTGGCGGGCCGTGGACCGGATTCCGGTGGACTGGAAGGTGGCGAAAGGCGTGGATGCTTTGGGTTTCAATGGGTACCGTTCGGGGTATAAACCGTCGGAGGTATCTGGAAAGCCCCGGTTGTACTACGATCGAGCCAAACCGTATCAAACGAAAGTAAGTTTTCAGGGGTATGCGGAGCCGACGGCCTGGACCCAGGTGCCCGCTGCGTGGGTGGTTTCCGGTGGGTGGCACGACGCCGTTGCGCGTTTGCAGGCCCACGAGGTGGAGATGCGTCGGTTGAAGCGGGATACCGCGGTGCGGGTGGAGCTGCGTTGGGTGCGGAATTATACCGTGGGACCGCAGCCGTACGAGGGGCACTTTTTGCTGCGCTCGTTGGAGGTGGAGCGGGATACGGCCGAGGTGGTTTTGCGCGCGGGGGATTGGTGGATTTCGTCGGACCAACCGGCGCGCCGCTATTTGGCGGAAGCTTTGGAACCATTGGCTCCAGACGGTTTGTTGGTTTGGGGCTTTTTCAATTCCATTCTGCAGCAAAAGGAGGGCTACAGCGATTACGTGTTTGAGGACACGGCAGCGGAATGGTTGAAGGCGAATCCGTCGGTTCGGGCGGCGTTGGAGGCCAAGCGTGCGGCGGATCCAGTGTTTGCGGAGGACGGCGGAGCGCAGTTGCGTTGGGTTTTTGAGCAGTCGCCGTTTTTTGAGACGCGGTACCGACGGCTGCCTGTTTTTGGGGTGGTGCGGTAGAATTCGTACTTGCTTTACGCTGGAATGAAGTAATGTTTTAGTTATCGTTCGTGTTGGTGAAGAATTGGATTTTAGCGACGTATTAAACTCGGCGGCGCGCTGAGGTTCTTTTGTTAATTCATTGAATTACAGAACATTTTCGGTTGTTTTTGGTTTAATTTGAGTCGTCCAGCGAAATGCTCGCAGCGCGGCGCTTGAACCATTTAAATGAACGCCATGGACACGGTATCGCAGTGGTTTCTCTCGGATCGGGCACAAAGAACGGTGGAGCGCGTGGTTTTGTACCTGGCGATTGCGGGTTTTTTGGTTCACTTGGGGCTCGTAGCGGGCATCAAGTGGGGATGGCTGGCGTCGGATTTGTTGGGGGTGGATTGGTCCAATCCAATTTCCGCCATTTACACGCCGTTTTCGTTCATTTTGGTCTACGAGGTGTATTTGGTGGTGTACTATTTACCGCGGTCCATCACCACCTATGTGGTGAAGCAGTACGAGATTGTGACGCTTATTTTGATCCGTAGACTTTTTAAGGATTTGTCCGAAATCAGTGTTTCAGAGGAGTGGTTTGGCCTGCAGCATGACATCAACTTTACGTTTGATTTGGTGGCCTCTTTGGCGCTGTTCTTTCTATTGTTTTTGTTTCATCGCAGGAACAAGCGCCTGGCCTTGACGCTGCAGGAACCGTTGGACAATAATCCAAAATTGCGCTCGTTTGTGCGCTTGAAGCGTTGGCTGGCGACGCTACTGGCGCCCGCGCTGTTGCTGATGGTCGTGTTTTCGTTTGGTTCGTGGCTTTTACACGTCGGGAAGGAGTCTTTGGTGGACACTCATCTGCCCAACGTGAACACCGTCTTTTTTGAACAATTCTTTACCGTTTTGATTGCGGTGGACGTCTTGTTGCTCTTGATTTCCTTGCTGCACACCGACGAATTTCACAAGATCATCAGAAATTCAGGATTCATCATTTCCGCCATCCTAATCCGTTTGTCTTTTGGCGTGACGGGTTGGCCCAGCACCCTGCTTTTGGTTGCCGCGGTGGTGTTTGGCTGGTTGATGCTCGTTATTTACGATGCGTACGAGTCCATTGATTCGGAGTCGGACTCAACAGCCTCAAGTCTGCAATAGGAAAGGCGATTCTGGGCACAGCGTTGGGCCAATCTTTACGACCGTTTCACGGTAAAGAGCTCCCAGTAATACTCCAGATCTTTATTGATTGCTCTTAGCTTATGGAGCCATGCTTGGAAGTCTTCCAGGGGCATTTCATCCAACAACCAATGTCGTTCGTTTGGATTGAAGTACCGGTTGTGCGCACAAGGGATGGTTATCTTTGATGACTAATAGTATCCCTTGTCAACTTGCATACGTTATGAATTACACATTACCCGGACTAACCTTTGTACGCTCTGCAGTTAGTGTTTTCACGTTCTTTTGTTGCTTGCTGGGCTTTGATGGCGCAACCGCCCAAACCTTACTTCCGTCGATGGCTGAAGAGGGAGAGTCGTATTCCACGGCACCTTCGCAACAAGATAATCTACCCGAAACGACCATCTGGTCTTATGACTTTTCTGGAGGAATACCCAGTACGTGGGGGAATACGGGTTTCTACAATTATGCTGGTACCGGTACCGGAACTATTTGGAGTGCCCCATTTGAATACCGCGGACCAACTACATCACCGTCAAGCAACAATGGTTCGCGCGGGGGTTATGCGGGAAGTCAGTTGCCCATTTTGTCTACCACCCAATCCAACGGTTTTGTGATTTTTGATTCGGATTATCGAAACAACGGCGGGTTAGCAACTGACGCTTGTCAAACATCAACTTGCGGTCTACATTACGCCACTTTAACTACGCCAAGTATCAATTTATCAGGGCATTCGCAGGTAGATTTAAACTTCGCCCAGTACTACCGTCGGTTTAGAGGGACCAATAACGATTGGAGCAATGGCCCTGCTTATATAGATTTTTCTGTGAACAACGGTGTGACTTGGTTTGGTGGATTGCCGATTAACGATCACATTGGTGGAAACATCGCCACTCAAAGAAACAATCAAGTTTCGGTACCCATTGGAGCTTATGTGGGCGGTTGGCCCAATGTTCGCATTCGATTTCGGTTTGAGGGGTTGTCTTATTTCTGGATGTTGGACGACATCAGTCTAACGACAACACCTTCACAGCGGCTTAGCTTTTTTGGTAAACAAGGGGGATTGAGTCCGGAAGTGCTCCTGAGTTTTCCCGAAGGTCAAATTTCCAATGGCGGCTATCCGGTAAGTCAAGCTCGTTCCCTTTATGTTGATGCAAACGTTTGGAATTCAGGAAGTACAACACTGACCAATGTGCGATTGGTAGCGCTGATCATTCAACCCAACGGCCAGAAGGATTCGTTGTATTCTGTGACAAAGCCGCCCCTCTTGCCCAATGACTCGGTTCATTTAGGGGCTGTATTCCCTAATTGGGTCCCAGCAGTAGGGCAGATTCATAAAGTTGTATTTGTTGCTCGCACAAATTCAGCCAGATGGACGTATCCCGATACGTTGGTAATAGACAATTCAAGTGCGAATCTTACCTCTTCATTTGCATCGCGAAGACCACAGAAACTTACCTTTTCGGCGATTTCAACTTCATATATGGGTGATGGTGTTGAAGTATGGACTGGTTTTTACGTAAAACAGCCAGACACTGTTTTTAATTTTGGGGTGCACTTGGCTTCGTTCTCACGTTCTGGTTCAAAAATAGAATGGGCATTGATGGATTCTACCCAATTTGAATTGGAAGCACAAAATGTAATTGCCTCAGGGAGCTACTTTTTAACCGCGCAAGATTCAACAGCCAGACTTGCACAGATACCTTTTTGCCGCTCTTATTTGTTGCCTAAAGGTCGATACTACGTTAAAGTTAAGTTGTTAAAAATGACAACGAATGGTTACGTTGGCATCTTTAATGATATCTCCAATCGTCAAAATATTGGAAGTAACTGGTTCCGTCCGAGCGGATATAATGGAAGAGTTCCGTATTACCAGAACAGCATTCAGTTCAACACTCCCAAACTAACACTTGGATTTTCGAAATTTAGCAATCAAGTTCTCCCAACCGCCAACGATCTTAAACTCACCATCAACGGGGATTCGGTACTCTGTGCCGGGCAATCGCGAACACTGACAGCACCTTTGGGATACTCCTACTTGTGGAGCAATGGGGCTACAACCCAATCAATTTCAGTTAATTCGGCCGGTTATTATTCCTGCAGGCTGACCAATTCCAGCTGTGAGTTTTGGTCCGACACCATTCACTTGCGGCTGCATGCACCCAAGGCATTTTCAATTGCGGCGCAGCCTTCTGCCTCTTTTTGCCAAGGAGACAGTATCCGTTTGTTTGTGCCGTTCAATCCCACCAAACTTTACTCTTGGAGCAACGGTAAAACATCGAACGCGCAGTATGTCAAAGCGGGAGGAACGTATACGTTAACTAGGATTGATTCCTTGGGATGTACGAAGTCCAGCTCCATCACCGCGACCATGTTGAGCGTGCCGCCCATTCAAATTACCACCAACGGGCTGTTGTCTTTTTGCCCCGGGGGAAGCGTGACGTTGTATGCTACCGCAGGCGGCTCCAGCTATTTGTGGAGCACAGGAGCTACCTCGCAAAGCATAACCGTGAATGCTACCGGTAGTTACGGGGTGTCCATGGGCTTGATCAACGGCTGTACTTCCCACGCAACTCCGGTTCAGGTTGTATCTGCAGCACCCCCGGCCAGCGTAACCGCCTCTGGTCCGCTTAATTTTTGCCCCGGTGGAAGTGTAACGTTGAGTGCACCGGCTGGTTACAGTTACCTGTGGAGCAACGGCGCAACGACGCAGAACATTACGGCTACCGCGGCGGGATCGTTCACGGTTACGGTTTCGCAAAACGGTTGCAGCAGTACTTCTGCAGCCCAGGTGGTTGCGGTGAGTGCCAGTCCGCCCGCCACAGTAACGGCGTCGGGCCCTACCACCTTTTGCCAAGGCGACAGCGTAACGCTTAGTGCACCGGCTGGGTACACGTATTTGTGGTCCGACGGTTCTACCGCACAGAGCATCACGGCCTCCACGGCCGGCTCCTACAGCGTAACCGTTTCAGCCAACGGATGCAGCAGTACTTCTACGGTCCAAGCGGTGACGGTGAATCCCATACCGTCAAGTTCGGTTTCTGCGTCCGGCCCATTGACTTTTTGTCAGGGGGGAAGCGTAACGCTGAGCGCACCAGCGGGTTTTAGTTATTTGTGGAGCAACGGCGCAACCACCGAGAGCATCACAACTTCTGCGGCCGGTTCTTATTCCGTTGCGGTCAGTGCCAACGGATGCAGCAGTACTTCCGCGGTACAAACGGTTACGGTTAATGCAATTCCACCCAGCACGGTTTCTGCATCCGGATCGCTCTCCTTGTGCCAAGGGGGCAACGTCACCTTGAGTGCCCCGGCGGGC
>JAXITR010000047.1:0-13434 GCA_034679985.1 Cryomorphaceae bacterium | reverse complement strand
CAAGATGAATACCAAAGAGACCAAACTCAACACAATGATGTGGCCGGCCGAAATGTTGGCGAACAAACGAATCATCAAGGAAAAAGGCTTCGTGAACAAGCCAATGAATTCAACAACCGCCAACAGCGGACGCAGCGCCACCGGAACGCCAGGCATCCAAAACACGTGCGCCCAGTAATCTTTGGTGCCGTTTAAGTTGGTCAGAATAAATGTTAAAACTGCCAATACCAGGGTGACCGCAATGTTGCCGGTCACGTTCGCTCCTCCGGGGAAAAACGGTACCAAACCCAGCAAGTTGTTCAACCAAATAAAGAAAAACAAAGTCAACAAATAGGGAGTAAAGCGGTCCACGTGCTTGGGGCCAATGTATACACGCGCTATTTCGTCGCGCACAAAAAGCACCAAGGGCTCAACAAAACCAGCCATTCCAGTAGGTGCCTTGTTGGATCCCACTTTCTTGTAGTGGCGGGCGGTGCCTACAAATAGCAGCAACAGCAAGACCGCAACTACGAACAAGGAAACTACGTTCTTGGTAATGGAAAGGTCAATCAACGTTCCGTGGTGCTCTTCACCAGCAAAATGAATCTTTTCGTGGTGGTTGACAAAGGACATTCCCTTGCGCTCCACAACCACTTTGCCGGAATTGTCGTGGTGAAACTCCGCGCTGGAGAACGTGACCAAACCGTGGTCCGTCCACAAAATAACGGGGAGGTCAATGCTGACGGCGTGGCCGTTCCAGTCCATCAAGTGCCAGCTGTGGGCATCCTTGATGTGGTGCATGATCATTTCCGTCGGGTCAAATTTTGACTCTTCCGCGGCGGGTGCAGAAGCGTGCTCCGCCTCTGAGTGCGCCGATGCCCAAGCACTTCCGGCCGAAACCAAAAATGCAAAAACAATAAATCCAAGGGTTTTGATCTTGATCATGCGCCGTTTTAAATGCGCGGCAAAATTACGCACAAAACAGGAGATTTCCTACCGGCTTCTCAGCAACCGCACCAAGACCACCGTTTCTAAGGCAATTTGCGCCACAAAGAGACCTACAAACACCAAGGCGTCTGTGCGGTAACCCTCTGGTTTTCGGAGGGCAAGCGGTAGTACTACAACGCCCAAGCCCAGCAGCATACGCACCAAGGAAAGGGCCATGTACACCATTCCGGCCTTTTCTGGGTCGCGTTCCCAAAAGCGTTGGGTTACCCAAACCAAACCAAACCCCATGACCAATAAATAAATGTCTCCCAGTCCATAATAGGTGTTGCCCATGCCGGTGGACACCAAATAATGCAAGACCGCCGTGAGCGGATAAAGGGCGTACAAATACTTCATTTTGTTGCTTGTATTTCACGAATGATCCAAACCAAAGCCAATAGAACCCCCAAGAGCGTGAGGCCTACCGTTCCCCAAGGAGCCCAACCCCAATGGGTGTCGGTCCACGTTCCCCAAAAAGCAAACAGGCCAATAATGGCGCCCATTTGAAAGGCCGCCCCCAAGAAACGCAGAAAGGGGTTCAAACAGCCTTTTTGTCAGCGTTTACGGGTGGAGCAGCAGCATCGGAATCGCTTAGCGTGCGCACCACGGTGGTCATGGCACACTGTCCGGCGAACTCTGCACCGGGTTCCACCGCCAATTTGCCGGTAACCACATCGGCGTGCACCTTGGACGTTACTTGGAGCATTAACAGTCCTTTGACGTGCAATTTTCCTTTGAACGAACCGCCAATGGAAGCCTCCGCACAATGCACTTCGCCCTCTACCCAGCCCTTGTCTCCAATGACCAGCTTCCCAGCGAGTTTTAGATTGCCTTTAATCCGACCGTCCACACGAAAGTCACCCGTGGATTGAATGTCGCCCACGATGTCCGTTCCGGCCAAAATCCGGTTGCTGATTTGCGGATTGTCGGACTGGGGTTTGGAGTTCATCAAAGCCATGTTGTACAAAAATTAATTGGGCGCGGACTCGCCGAGCGCGGTGAGAAAATTTTGAGCCTGAGTAGCTTCCGGTGAGTTTGGATGACTGGAAACAACGTTTTTCAGGGCGGAAATATACGCCTTTTCTCCCTGTAACCTTCCCACACACAAGGCATTGAGGAGCGCTGGTTTCGCTCCTAACGAAGCGGCTTGCGGCAAAATTTGCAGTGCCTCTTGGGTCTTGCCTTGCGCAAAGGCCGCCAAAGCGCGCTCGTAGGCGGCAACTACCGGGTCCACGGCTACTTCTTCCACCGTGTTTTCGCCGCGTGCCTTACGGGATAAAGGATGGTCCGGAAAGCGCTGCAACAGCGTTTTCAGGGCATCTTCAGCCCGCAACTGTTGCTTGTTCTGCGTGTACATTCGGCTGAGTGCAAACCAAACCAAAGGTTCTTCCGGATAATTCTTGGCGCCGTAGGTTTTGATCCAGTCGTTGTATACCGTCAATGCTTCTTCCAAGTCGCCCACTTCGTCGCGGTAAATGGCCCCCAGCCGGACGCGGCTTTTGCGGAGCTGGGAACGAACCGTATCGCGCTCGTTTTCGGACTTGGGCACCTGGGCGATGTAAGCTTCCGCATTGTAGCGTTGTTCACCCGACGGTTCCGACGATTTCAGGCCATCGGATGCTTCTTCGCCTTCGTCGGTGGCAGACGCATCCGCAAAACCAGACGCCGCAGACTTCCACTTCCAGTTGTCCGCATCGGGCCGGTCGCCCCATTGACGCGTAAATGTGGCCAAAGACGCCGCACGGATTTGCGGGTTGTAAAAAAGCCACGCATTCCCACCACCGCCTGCCGCAGGTCCGGCATCGGCCAATAAGGCGCCACGCTCCGCATTCATGCGGGCAATTTCGTCTGCGCGGCGGTCTGCTTCTTGTTTTTTCGCGTCGGCCAAACGCAACTGACCCACGTACTCGGTAAAGTACCGTTGCAACTCTCCGGGGGTTTTCTCCGAAAGCCGGAGCAAACTGTCTTGCAGAGAAGCATAATTCAATTCCGCAACCAGTCTGTTGAGGGCGGACCGACGCTTGGCCCATTCAGACTTCAGTCGGTGTCCCTCCGGCAAAAGTTGAACCGCAGAGTCCACGTCCAACTGCGCTTTGGGGTACAAGCGGTCTTCAAAAAGCAATTGTCCGCGAGCGGCGTGCCCCAAACCCTTCTGCTCGGGCTGGGCCGTGCTCAAGGAAATACTCTCCCCCAGTGCTTCGTAGGCCAATGCTCGTTTTCCGGCCTGCAAGTAAATCTGAGCGATGGCATAGTACACTTGACCTCGGTACTGCACGTTCTTGCTTTCTTTGGCCAACTTCTTCAAAGTGGCGATTCGCTTGGCCTCCGACTGGCCGCTGGATTGCAAAAGCGCAGCGCGCAAGGTGGATTCAACCACCAGGGTGTATTCCGACGGTGTGCCGCGCGCACAACGACGATACGCCTGTGCCGCCAGTTCTGAATCGTCCATCTTTTGGGCAATTTGGCCCGCCAGAAAGTACCAACGCGCGGCGGTGTTCCCGGGAACACCGGGAGCCGCTTTGAACAAGGCGTCAACGGCCTCGTCGTACCGCTTTTCTTTGAGGTGGACCATGGCCCAAACCGCCTGAACGTGTGGTTTCAATGCCCGTATCAACTCCGGATCGCGCTCCAGTTCTTCCAATAGATTGGCCGCAGCAAAAGCATTTCCCTGTTCCGCATACAGCCGCGCGGTGGCCCATTTGGCCTTTTGCGCTGCTGGGGTTTTGGGTGCATTCCGCAACACTTGACCGTAGGCCTCCATCGCCTTGTAAGGCTGTCCGGAAGCGCCGTAAGCGTCGCCCATGAGCAGGTAAGCATCAAAAACGGCCGTATTTTTTTGACGCCCGCCTACCATCATGCTGTGTTCCTGGATTGCTTTTCCAGCTTTTTCTACGGCCCGTCGCGCCGCAGATTCATTGCCTTGCTGCGCCGCTTTTGTGCGCCCTGGATAAACCGGCAGGAAATCGTCTACGGCATCCTTGTGGTTTTTCTCTGCTTGTCGCTGTGCCTCCAACAGTGCTTCGCGCCCGTTGAACAAAACGTTAAAATGGGCGGTGGTGCGGTGGTAAAAACGATTGGGCACCTTGTCTACTGACCGGCTGCAGGCCCCCACCAACAGGGCCAGGCCCAACAGGCCCAAAGGAATCCATTTCACGACAGAGGAGTAACGCACAAGACCGCAAAGTTATTTTAAAAGCCCCTGCGGGGATGTCTATATTTGTTCTGTGTCAAAAAAGCGTTGGAAACAGATTCGAAAAGAGCTGCTGCACAAGTACCGCGTGGTCTTGGTGGACACACAAACCTTTGCCGAACGTTTTTCGTTTACCCTTTCCGGATTCAACGTTTTTCTGGCAGCCGGTACTACGGTGGTTGTTTTGGTGGGAATGACCCTGTTGTTGATTGCGTACACGCCGTTGCGCGAATACATTCCGGGCTATGCGTCCACCCAGCTTCGTCGGGAAGCGTTGCACCTTTCCACCCAAGTGGATTCTTTGGAATCCGTAGTCAACTACCACGAAAAACAGTGGAGCACGGTCCGACGGTTGCTCACCAACGAGCCCTTGCCGGACAGTGTGGTTTCGGAGGCACCGTCGGCCCAAGCGGATCCGAATAAACTGAAGCCAACGCCTTCCGAACAAAAATTTCGCAAACAACAAGAAGAGCAGGATCAATACCGTTTGACCCGACGGCCCAATGTTCAGACCAAAGCGAGTTTGATTCCTCCTGTTGCCGGAACCCTGGTGGAAAAATATGCACCTGCCCGCGGACACCTCGGCGTGGATTGGTCCGTTTCCTCAGGAACCACCGTCAAATGCGCCCTGGACGGAACCGTTGTACAGGCCGACTGGAGCCCGGATTTGGGCCATTACTTGTGGGTTCAACACGCCAACAACACCTTGACTTTCTACAGCCAAAATGCGCAGGTGTTGAAAAAACGGGGAACGCGTGTACGGGCCGGTGAAGCATTGGCCATCAGCGGAAAGGGGCTCAAAAACGCCTCCGCAGGAGTGCACTTTGAGCTCTGGATGAACGGACAACCCGTAAACCCCTTGGTGTACCTCCCCTAAACGATCAACTGGAAAACGATGACCGCAAAAGAATGGGCCGCAAAAGCCTTTGCCGCGTGGATGCACCGCAAGAACCAAAAGTGGATTCAACATCCACTGGAGGCGCAAGAGCGGGTACGGAAAAATTTGGTGGCGTCGGCCAAAAAAACCTCGTTTGGAAAGGACCACGGTTTTGAAAACATCCGCACCGTGCGCGACTTTCAAAACGCCATTCCCGTGGTGGACTACGAAGGAATCCGCGGGTACGTAGAGCGCGTAGTTGCCGGGGAGCCGGACGTTTTGTGGCCCGGCAAGCCCCTGTACTTTGCCAAAACATCCGGCACCACCAGCGGAACCAAATACATCCCCTTGACCAAGGAATCCATGCCGTGCCACATCAACGCGGCCCGGGACATGCTGTTGGCGTACATCCACCGCAGCGGGGACGCCTCCTTGGTGAACGGAAAATTGATGTTTTTGCAGGGAAGTCCGGTTATGACGGAAAAGAACGGGATTCAGGTGGGCCGTCTCAGCGGCATTTCTGCACACTACGTTCCGTCCTACCTGCAAAAGAACAGGCTCCCCAGTTGGGAAACCAACTGCATTGAAGACTGGGAAACCAAGGTGGACAAAATTTGCGAGGAGACCCTGGGACAAGACCTGCGCGCTTTGGGCGGAATTCCACCTTGGGTACAGATGTATTTTGAGCGCTTGCTGGAAAAATCCGGCACGACGGACATCCGTTCCCTGTTCCCCAATTTCAAGCTATACATTGCCGGCGGGGTGGCTTTTGAGCCCTACCGATCGCGCTTTGAGCAACTCTTTGGCGGGCCCATCACCCGCATCGATCCCTATCCGGCTTCGGAAGGTTTTATTGCCTACCAAGATCGGTACGACGAAGAGGGCCTGCTGCTGCTGGTGAACAACGGGATGTACTTCGAGTTCATTCCGGCCGACCGGTACTTTGACCCCAATCCACCGCGCCTGACCTTAGCAGAAGTGGAGCTGGGCGTGCACTACGCACTCGTCTTGCACACCAACGCCGGTTTGTGGGGCTACTCCATTGGCGATACCATCGAGTTCACCGAACTTCAACCGTTCCGCATCCGGGTTACGGGGCGCATCAAGCACTTCATCAGTGCCTTTGGCGAGCACGTCATTGGCAGCGAAGTGGAAGCTGCACTCCAAGCGGCGGTGGCCGCACAGCCGTGCGTGGTTCGGGAATTCACGGTGGCCCCGCAAGTGGCTCCCGCAGACGGTGGATTGCCCCACCACGAGTGGTTTGTGGCCTTTGATCAAGCGCCAACTGATTTTGCCGCCTTCTGTGCCGCACTGGACGCCGGACTGCGGGCCAAAAACACGTACTACAACGACCTCATCACGGGTTCCATCCTGCGGCCTGCCGCGGTGCAACAGGTTCCCCTGGACGCCTTCAACGCCTACATGAAGTCCATCGGGAAATTGGGGGGGCAAAACAAATTGCCCCGACTGGCCAACGACCGAAAAATTGCGGATTGGCTGGTGGAAAACGCCCGTTGAGGATTTAGAAACGGCTTACTCCATGCCCGCGTCCACCCGGTGCGGTCCTTTCAGGGCCGCTTGCGTGGCCAAAGCGTCGCACCGATTGTTCAGCACGTGGGTGGCGTGGCCTTTGACCCATTGAAAGCGAACCGAATGCTGTTGGGCTGCGCGCAAATAACGCTGCCACAGGTCGGGGTTTTTAACGCCCTTAAACTGCTTGCGGACCCAGCCGTCGATCCATTTCTTTTCAACGGAATCTACTACATACTTGGAGTCACTGACCACCAGCACTTGGCACGGTCGGGTGAGGGTCTCCAGGCCCACAATGACGGCCATCAATTCCATGCGGTTGTTGGTGGTGCGTAAAAAGCCTTCCGACAGTTCCTTTTGAATGTCTCCGTACTTCAAAACGACCCCATAACCTCCGGGGCCGGGGTTTCCCCGGGAAGAACCGTCGGTGTAAACCTCTACGTAGCTCATGCGCCCTGGAAGCGAGCACGAAGCAACCGCTCCAATTCAACCGGCACGTGTTCCAGCTCCAAGGCGTGGATTTTCTCCGCCACCGATTCCGGAGTGTCCGATGGGAGCACCGCTGTGCGCGCCTGAAAACATAGGGGGCCTTCGTCGTACCGCTCGGTTACTTCGTGGAGGGTAATTCCGGTTTCCACAGCACCCGCAGCGACTACAGCGCGGTGTACGTGCATGCCGTACATGCCGGCTCCGCCAAACTTCGGGAGAAGGCTGGGGTGCAAATTCCAAATTTTACCAGAAAAATGCGCAATCCACGAAACGGGGAGCGGCTTCAAAAAACCAGCTAAAAAGACGGCTTGAACGCCTGCGGCTTTAAATTGGGCGAGTAAATCCGCAAATCCTTCTGGATTTGCCTCAAAGACTACACACGGGACTTGGTCTTGAGCAGAACGCGCTACAACCCCCGCCGACGCCCGATTGGAAGCAACCAACGCCACCGTGATCGCATCCGAAGAAGAAAAATAGTTCCAGAGCCTTTGGGCGTTGCTGCCCGATCCAGAGGCCAAAATACCGAGCTTTATCAAGGGATTCACACTGTTTAGACGCTTTCAAAGATACACTTTGTTTGCGGGACCGGTTTGTGCGTGTGGGCTAGATTTCTTTCCTTTGTCACACTAATTTTAAAAAAACTGGAAAGCATGTCCGACATTGCATCCCGTGTGAAAGCCATTATCGTAGATAAGCTGGGCGTAACCGAAGCAGAAGTAACCAACGAAGCATCCTTCACCCAAGACCTGGGCGCGGACTCTTTGGATACCGTAGAGTTGATTATGGAATTCGAAAAAGAATTCGACATCCAAATCCCGGACGATCAAGCCGAAAACATCGCTACTGTTGGCGACGCGGTATCGTTCATTGAGAACAACAAGTAATTGAATTTTAAGCGTTTATGACGTTAAAAAGGGTTGTAGTAACGGGCATCGGTGCGCTGACACCGGTGGGAAACACGGCTCCTGCTTTTTGGCAGGGCTTGTTGGAAGGCCGCAGCGGTGCGGGTCCCATTACGTTGTTCGACCCGGAGAAATTCAAAACCAAATTTGCCTGCGAAGTCAAAGGATTTGAACCGACTGATTTCATTGACCGCAAAGAAGCGCGGAAAATGGACCGGTGCACCCAGTTGGGATTGGTAGCAGCTGACGAGGCTGTTGTTGATTCCGGTTTGGACTTGGAGAAAATCAATTTGGACCGCGCAGGAGTCATTTGGGGCTCCGGAATTGGCGGACTCGACACCTTTTTAAACGAATGCGTGGATTACGGCCGGGGCGATGGTACGCCCCGGTTCAATCCGTTTTTCATCCCCAAGATGATTGCTGATATTACCGGCGGTCACATTTCGATGAAGTACGGATTGCGCGGTGTGAATTTCACCACCGTTTCCGCATGCGCTTCGTCCACCAACGCATTGATTGACGCGTTGATGTACATCCGATTGGGCAAGGCAGACGTCATCGTATCCGGCGGATCCGAGGCAGCTGTTTCGCCCGGGGGCATTGGCGGTTTCAATGCCATGCACGCACTTTCTACCCGCAACGACAGTCCGGAAACGGCTTCGCGTCCGTTTGACAAAGACCGCGATGGTTTTGTGTTGGGCGAAGGTGCTGCTTGCTTGATTTTAGAAGAATTGGAGCACGCCAAAGCGCGTGGTGCCAAGATTTATGCCGAATTCGTAGGAGGCGGTCTGTCCGCAGATGCCTACCACTTGACGGCTCCTCACCCAGAGGGTTTGGGCGCTACCAACGTGATGAAAAACATGTTGGAAGATGCGCACATGAGTCCCGAAGATGTGGACTACGTCAATGTGCACGGAACGTCAACGCCGTTGGGCGATGTGGCAGAAATCAAAGCCATTCAGAATGTTTTTGGTGCGCACGCGTACGAAATGAACATCAGCTCCACCAAGTCCATGACGGGCCACCTGTTGGGTGCTGCTGGTGCCGCAGAGGCTGCCGTTGCGGTTTTGTCGGTCTACCACGACATTTGCCCGCCCACCATCAACCACTTCACGGACGATCCGGACATCGACAGCAAGCTGAACATGACGTACGGAAAACCGCAAAAGCGCACCGTGCGCGCCGCTTTCAGCAACACCTTTGGATTTGGCGGGCACAACGCCTCGGTGCTGTTTAAGAAGTACGAAGAATAATCATGCTGTACCGGGTTCGCTTGTGGCTCTCCCCAGCAACGGGCGAGGAGGCTGCATTTTTGCGCGCCATTGGGTCCATGGTGGGGTATGCGCCCAGGAACCGGGCCCTGTATACGTTGGCCTTTCGGCGCAAGACCAAGGGCTACAATCCGCGCGATGCAAGCAAGTTTTTTGAACGACTGGAATTCTTGGGCGACGCCATCCTTGGGGCGTTGATGGCCGATTTTCTGTACAAAAAATACCCCGACGGCGACGAAGGATACTTGACCAACATGCGCAGTAAAGTGGTCAGTAGAACTGCATTAAATGCCATTGCCAAGGAACTCCGGCTCACGGATTACGTGGACCCAGGCCAGGGCGGTGGACGGAGACAACAACCGGGTTCTTCCTTGCCGGGAAACACTTTGGAAGCGCTGATTGGAGCCGTATACTTGGACTTGGGCATGCGTCGGACGCGTCGATTTGTGGAACAAAAACTGGTGGACGCCTTCATCAACATGGGGGCAGTCGAGCGCCAAGTCATTAGCTACAAGAGCGTTTGGATTGAATGGGCCCAGCGCCACAAGCGTGCTTTTCGCTTTGAGCTGGCGGAGTCCAGCGGCCAAAACCATAAGTTGAATTTCACGATGGCCTTGTTTTTGGACGGAGAAAAATTGGTTGAAGGAACCGGGCCCTCCAAGAAAAAAGCAGAAGAAGATGCGGCCCGAAGAGCCTGTAAACTCTTGAAAGTTAGAAGCGGTGAGCAGCAGGTACGTTCTCGAAATTGAGGCCGACGACGAGGTACCGTGGTCCGTTGGTTTTTTGGGAAGTGTGCCGGATTTCACGGCCGTTTACCGTTGGAATCGGGCTTTGGGCTTGAACTTGGCGCGCACGCTTAACGATCGCGAGGTTGTGCACGAGAACGCCCGCACCTCGCATGCCGAATATTCGTGTTGGGACGCAGACCGCGGCTGCCGGTGGACCGTGTTGGTCAACGTGCCGGAGTCCGGTTCGTGGTTGACTGCCCCCGTTAACGCTTCCAATTCCTTGTTCGCCGACGAAGTGCCATCGGCCCTGCGTCCTTTGTGCAGCAAACCAACATTGGATTGGCTGGTTTTGGTGCATCCCGCGCCGGAAAACCCAAACGACTTGCTCGTGGGCCTATCAACCGCAGGGAAACCCGTACCTTTGCCCCAGACCCTTTTGCGAAAGCTCGCCCTCGAATTGGATTCATCCCCTCCCCATGAAACGCACTAAAATTGTAGCAACCCTGGGGCCCGCTTCGAGCTCGGACGAGAAATTGTTGGAGCTGTTGTGGGCCGGAGTTAACGTGTTTCGCGTCAACTTCTCGCACGGCGACCCCGAAGAACACCGACTCCTGATCCGTCGAATCCGGCAGGTTTTGGAAAAAAACAACATGACGGCCGCAATTTTGGCAGACCTGCAAGGTCCCAAACTGCGCGTTGGCGTTGTGGAAGAAGGTGCCGTTGTGGCGCCCGGAGACCGCGTGGTGTTCACCAACCACAAGTGCGAAGGCACAAAGGAACGGGTCTACATGACCTACCAGGATTTTCCCAAGGACGTCAAGCCCGGGGAGCGCATTCTGCTCGACGACGGCAAGTTGGCGATGGACGTTGTCTCCACCAATGGGATAGACGAAGTGGTGGCCGTGGTGGTTCAGGGAGGTCCCCTCAAGAGCAAAAAAGGCGTCAATCTTCCCAATACCCAGGTTTCGTTGCCCTGTTTGACGGAAAAAGACCTCGTGGATTTGCACGTGGCCTTGGACGAAAATGTTGAATGGATTGGTTTGAGTTTCGTGCGCAACGCCGAAGACATTCGGGAATTGCGCAAAATCATCGACGGCAGAAAAAGCAACGCCGGCATTGTGGCCAAAATGGAAAAGCCGGAGGCCGTTGCGGATTGCGATCGGATTTTGGCGGCTACCGATGCCATCATGGTGGCCCGCGGTGACTTGGGCGTAGAAGTGCCCATGGAGTCGGTTCCGCTGATCCAAAAAATGCTCACGCAGAAAGCCATTGCCCTGAGCAAACCCGTCATTGTGGCCACCCAAATGATGGAGACCATGATCGAATCCATGACGCCCACGCGGGCGGAAGTCAACGACGTTGCCAATTCCGTGTTGGACGGGGCCGACGCCGTGATGCTCAGTGGCGAGACGTCGGTGGGCAAATACCCCGTCGAAGTGGTTCAGGCCATGGCCAAAATCATCCGCAACGTAGAGGCGTCGCGCTTGTTGAAAGTAACCGACAATCCTCCTTCCCGGGATTCGGACCGATTCCTGACGGACACCGTGTGTTACCAGGCCTCCAAAATGGCCGACGCGGTAAACGCTTCTGCGATTGTAACCATGACGTATTCCGGCTATACGGCGGAGAAAATTTCCGCGCACCGTCCGGCGTCCAGCATTTGTGTGTTTACCTCCAACCGACAGATTCTCAATAAACTGAATTTGTATTGGGGTGTTCGGGGCTTCTACTACGACGGCATGGTCAGCACGGACCAAACGTTTGCCGATGTGTTGCACGTTTTGCGCGAAAAAGACTACGTTCAACGCGGCGAAACGGTCATTACGGTTGCCTCCATGCCCATTGCTGCGCGCGGAACCACCAACATGCTGAAAGTCTCCGTGGTGGAGTAGGGCGATTTAAAAAGTTGAAAACGCAAAAAACGCGCCCTGGGGCGCGTTTTTTCGTTTAAACCACCAAGGGCTAGAGAGCGCCCTGAAACGCGCGCAGAAAGCGCGAATCGTTCTCGTAGAAGGCGCGGATGTCCGGAATCTGAAAGCGCTGCATTGCAATTCGCTCAATCCCCATTCCAAAAGCAAAACCGGAATAAACTTCGGGGTCGATGCCGCTGGCAGCTAAAACAGCCGGATCCACCATGCCGCATCCCATAATTTCCAACCAACCCGTGCCTTTGGTCATGCGGTAATCCACCTCGTTTTCCAGTCCCCACCAAATGTCCACCTCGGCCGACGGTTCGGTAAACGGAAAGTAAGAGGGGCGGAGTCTGATTTGGGTTTGTTCGCCAAAAAAGGCTTGCGCAAACTCCAGAAGCGTTTGCTTCAGGTCCGCAAAAGACACGTTGCGGTCAATGTACAGGCCCTCCACTTGGTGGAAAACGCAATGCGAACGGGACGAAATGGCTTCGTTGCGAAAAACGCGACCGGGCGCAATGACCCGGATGGGCGGCTGTTGCTGCGCCATGGCGCGCACCTGGATGCTCGACGTGTGGGTGCGGAGCGCCCAATCTGGGTTTTGTGCCAAGAAAAAGGTGTCTTGCATGTCCCGTGCGGGGTGGTCCGGTGGAAAATTCAACGCACTGAAATTGTGCCAATCGTCCTCCATTTCTGGGCCCTCAGCCACCGCAAAACCCATGCGCTCCAAAATCCGCACAATTTCGTTGCGAACCAAAGTAATGGGGTGAAATGCGCCCGGCTGAAAAGCAACTCCCGGACGCGTGGTATCCTCTCCGGTGCGCTGCGGTGCGGCAGAAAACTGCTCGCGGTAGGCGTCAATTTTTGCCTCAACGGCTTGTTTTAGAGAATTGACCCACTGGCCAAACTCCTTTTTTTCTTCGTTCGGAACCGATTTGAAGGCCGCAAAGTAGCCGGTAACGTGGCCTTTTTTGCCCAAATACGCGACGCGAAAGGCCTCCAACGCGGTGGCGTCCGTCGGTACAAAGTCCTCTACTTGGCGCAGATGCGCCTCAATGGCTTCTTTCATTATATTTGTTCCTTGCCTAAGATTGCAAAAGTAACGAAAACCATGCGCCTTCGTATTCTCTCCTGGAGTGCCTTTTCGGCACTCATCGCCCTAACCTTGGTTTCGACCGGCTGTTACGAACAGTCGCGCGATTTCGGGGAAATCAAGGTGCGCGTCATGAATGCGGACAGTATTCCCATCCAAAACGCCTTGGTTCGCTTGTACGCGCCCATCAACAACGGCACGTCCGTGGTGAACCGATACCGGTACTCGGAGGCTTCAGGTGAAGCCATTTTTCGGCACGACTTGCCCGCTTTTTTCGACATCGAGTGCGGCAAAGGCGGCTGGAAAGGTTGTTCGTACGTCTATTTTGAACCCGGAACCAACAAAGAGGTCGTGGTAATTCTCAAACCCTACGGCGTCCTCGACAACGGCTGTGCACCATGAAAAATACTTTTTTGACCCTTTGTGCCGCGGCTTTGGTGCTGTTGAGCACCGGTTCTTGTAAAAAAGAACTGCCCGT
>JAXITR010000046.1:0-13817 GCA_034679985.1 Cryomorphaceae bacterium | reverse complement strand
TCTTCGTCCAAGACAAATCAGAAATGTGAATCAAACCGTCGATTCCTTCTTCCAACTCCAAGAATACACCAAAGTTTGTGAAGTTGCGAACGGTCCCTTTGTGGGTTGAATTCAAAGGATACTTGGTGGTGATGGAAGCCCATGGGTCTGGCGTCAACTGCTTGATACCCAAAGACATTTTACGATCTTCACGATCAATACCCAAAACCACAGTTTCAACTTCCTGGCCAACCTTCACGAAGTCTTGAGCACTGCGCAAATGCGTACCCCAGCTCATTTCGGAAACGTGAACCAATCCTTCTACGCCCGGCTGAATTTCCACGAACGCACCGTAGTCGGCCAAAACCACTACTTTGCCTTTCACGCGGTCGCCTTCGTTGATTTGGGTTGTCAATGCTTCCCACGGGTGCGGGAACAATTGCTTCAAGCCCAATTGGATGCGCGTCTTGGCCTCGTCGAAATCGAGGATAACCACGTTCAAACGCTGATCCAACTCCACCACTTCGCTCGGGTGAGAGATACGACTCCAAGAGAGGTCGGTAATGTGCACCAATCCATCTACGCCGCCCAAATCGATGAAAACACCGTAGCTGGTGATGTTCTTGACCACGCCTTCCAGGACTTGTCCTTTTTCCAGCTGACCAATGATCTTGCGCTTTTGTTCTTCCAAGTCCGCTTCAATAAGCGCCTTGTGCGATACCACCACGTTCTTGAACTCGTGGTTGATTTTGACAATCTTAAACTCCATGGTCTTGTCCACGAAGATGTCGTAGTCGCGAATAGGCTTGACGTCAATCTGCGAACCAGGCAAGAAGGCCTCCAATCCGAATACGTCTACGATCATACCGCCTTTGGTGCGGCACTTCACGTAGCCCTGTACTACTTCTTCACTCAAGAACGCATCGTTGACGCGGTCCCAAGCCTTGATGGAGCGGGCTTTGCGGTGCGAAAGCACCAACTGGCCCAACTTATCTTCCTGCTTGTCTACCAATACCTCAACCAAATCCCCAACCTTCAAATCGGGGTTGTAGCGGAACTCGTTCATAGAGACCACGCCCTCAGACTTCGATCCAATGTCGATGATAACGTCGCGATCGGACTTATTGACCACAACGCCACTCACCACTTGGTGTTCAACAGAAGTCGTCAAAGTCGCCTCGTAGCGCTTCTCCATTTCCAAGTAAGCCGCATCGTGCTTGCTTGATGATTCAAACTTATCCCAGTCAAAAGCTTCCTCTTCCTCAACAATCGTCAAGTCCAATTCGCCTTCTTCTTCGTCCATTTCCACTCCGGAAACGGCCGCGGGGGCTTCTGCAACAGCTTCTTCTACTTCCGCAACGGGAGCAGGTGTTTCTGCTGCAACGGGAGCCGCTTCTGCAGCTGCTTCCGTAGGTACTACCGCCTCAGGGGTAGTTTCTTCATTCTGGTTGAGTTCCTCAGACATCACTCATCACCTTTGTATCCTGCGAAACCTGAGGCTGCGGCCTTCGGCAGGAGGGTTGTACGGTTGGATAACACCTTTTTTGCAGCGCCTCAGGGATTTACCTGCCGCAAAAAGGAGTGCAAAGTTACGCAAATTTCTTCTTCAGTAGCGCGGTTGTTGTGGAACCTGGACGCTCAATAGGGAAACTTAAGGTGCGATCCCAAATAAGGTTGGCCAAAACACCCAACGAACGGGAAACACCAAACAACACGGTGTAAAAATCGTATTCTTTCAAACCGTAGTACATCAAAAGCTGTCCGCTGTGGGCGTCTACGTTTGGCCATGGATTTTTTACCTTACCGGTAGCCAGCAAAATTTCTGGGACTACCTCGTAAATATTGGACACCACTTGGAACAAAGGATCGTTGGGCATATGCTTCAAGGCGAACTCTCTCTGCGCTGTGTAACGCGGGTCTGTTTTGCGCAGTACTGCGTGACCAAAACCTGGAACCACCTTACCCTCTGCGAGCGTACGCTTGCAGTAGTCGGAAATTTGATCTTTCGTAGGCGTTTCTGTACCCAACTCTTCCAGCATGTTCAAGGTCCAAACCATGACTTCCTGGTTGGCAAGTCCGTGGAGCGGACCTGCCAGACCGTTCATTCCTGCTGCAAAGCTTTGGTAGGCGTCTGAGAGCGCGCTGCCCACCAACTTCACCGCGTGTGCCGATACGTTGCCGCCTTCGTGGTCCGCATGAATCGTCATGTACAAGCGCATCAACTCTCGGAACTCTTCGGATTCAAATCCCAACATGTGGGCGAAGTTTCCTGCCCAATCCAATTTAGGATCCGGTTCAATGTGAACCCCCTCGCAGTAGGTACGACGGTATATGTACGCCGCAACTCGAGGCAGTCGAGCTATCAAATTCATGGAATCCTCGTACGTATAGGACCAGTAGTCACTTTTTGGGATTCCTGCTTTGTACGCCTTTCCAAATTCGCTTTCCGTACGCAAAGCCATGATTGCCACCACAAACTGGGTCATGGGGTGTGCGGTCGTCGGTAGGGCATCAATAGCCTTAAAAACGTGTTGCGGTACAATGGCCCGACGCGCCCAGCTGTTGCTCAAACGACGAACATCGTCATCGGTGGGCATCTCGTCCATGAGCATCAAATAGAACAAACCTTCCGGCAACGGCTCTTCGCCCCCGGGGTACTTCGGCAATTTTTCTTGCAATTCGGGTATGCTGTACCCGCGAAAACGAATGCCTTCTTCGGGGTCTAATTTCGACGTTTCGCAAATCAGGGCCAGCATGCCGCGCATGCCTTGATACAGTTGAGCAACTGTGATTTGACCGACCACTTCATCGCCTTTTTCGGCAATGAACTGTTTTACTTCGGCTACAGCACCCGGGATTTTGGATGCAAAGTGCTCTTTTAAGCGGTCCATGTTATTTTGGATTAGATAGAGTTTTTGAACAAGGGTTGATTAACGCAAATTTCTTCCAGGATAAATAGCCTGATCGCCCAACATTTCTTCAATGCGAAGCAACTGGTTGTACTTCGCCATGCGATCGGATCGACTGGCGGATCCCGTTTTGATCTGGCCCGTGCCCAAGGCTACGGCCAAATCTGCAATGGTGGTATCTTCGGTTTCGCCCGAACGATGGCTCATGATGCTGGTGTAGGCATTTCGCTGTGCGCGCTGAACGGTATTGATGGTCTCCGTAAGGGTTCCAATTTGGTTGACCTTGATCAGAATCGAATTCGCGATGCCTTCTTGAATACCTCGCGCCAAGCGGGTTTCGTTGGTGACAAATAGATCATCCCCAACCAATTGCACCTTAGCACCCAATTTCTCCGTGAGTTGCTTCCAGCCGGCCCAATCGTCCTCCGCCAAACCGTCTTCAATGCTCAAAATGGGGTAACGATTGCACCAGTCGGCCCAGTAATTGACCACGTCGGAAGAAGACATCTGCACCCCACTGCTCTTCTTGAAGGTGTAGAGGCCCGTTTTCTCGTCGTACAATTCCGTCATGGCCGCATCCATGGCGATTAAAACGTCGTCACCGGGCTTGTAACCGGCCTTCTCAATGGCCACCAAGACCGTTTCAATCGCTTCTTCGTTGGACCGGATGTTGGGCGCAAAACCGCCTTCATCGCCAACGTTGGTGCTGTAACCTTTGGCCTTTAAAACACCCTTCAAATGATGGAAAATTTCCGTACCCATGCGCAAGGCATGCGAAAAGCTCTCCGCCCCTACCGGCATCACCATGAACTCCTGGAAATCAATGGCATTGTCCGCATGCGCACCTCCGTTGAGGATGTTCATCATGGGCACCGGCAAGGTCCGCGCATTGGAACCTCCGACGTAGTTGAATAAGGGCATTCCAGCCTCTTCTGCAGCTGCCTTGGCCACGGCAAGACTCACCGCCAATAAAGCATTAGCACCCAACTTGGACTTATTCTCCGTGCCGTCCAGCTCCAACAAGGCGGCGTCCAACGCCGGCTGGTCAAATACAGACATTCCCTCAATCGCTTCAGCTAGTTCACTGTTGACGTTATCGACTGCTTTCAACACCCCTCGTCCCAAATAGACCTGGGAATCGCCGTCGCGTAATTCAACCGCTTCGTGCGCACCAGTAGATGCTCCCGAGGGCACTGCCGCTCGTCCAAAGGCACCATTTTCAGTTACGACATCAACCTCGACCGTCGGATTTCCTCGAGAGTCCAAAATTTGGCGCGCGTGCACCGCTGCAATTAAAGCCATGGATTAGTGTTGTTGATTCATTAAAGATGCAAACTGCGTAAACAAATAGCGGGAATCGTGAGGCCCTGGAGCCGCTTCGGGATGGTACTGCACGCTGAATACAGGTTTATCGGTTCTGCGAATTCCCGCGACCGTACCGTCGTTCAAATGCACGTGCGTCAATTCAACCAGCGGATGATCAACAACATCCTCCATTGAAACGGCAAAACCGTGATTCTGTGAAGTGATCTCCCCTTTACCGGTTAACACATTTTTCACAGGATGGTTGATGCCTCGGTGGCCGTTGTGCATTTTGTACGTTCTTAGACCTGACGCCAACGCAATCATTTGGTGACCCAAGCAAATCCCAAAAACGGGCTTGCCACTTTCTACAATCTCCCGTACGGTATCTACAACCTCCGGTGATGCTGCAGGATCACCAGGTCCATTGGACAAGAAGAACCCATCCGGAGAATCGGAATCCAGTACCGAATAAGGGGTGTTGTAAGGATATAAATCAACGGAAATACCTTCCGCATTGAGACGTCGAATGATGTTCTCCTTGATCCCAAAATCCAACGCAGCTACTCGGTACGCGGAACCTTCCACGTGTGCTCTACGAACCTCGCTGGTGCTTACCTGGGGCAACAATTCCAACCCATCCATAGAAGGAACTTTCTCCAAACGTGCTAAAAGTTCAGACACATCCTCAATCTCCGTAGAAACAATCGCATTCATGGTACCTGCCTGACGAATGTGGCGAACCAATGCCCGCGTATCTACATCCGAAATGGCAACCTTTCCTTGTTCTGCAAAAAGCTCTGCCAAAGTTCGGGTATTGCCGGGGCGTGTTTGTACGCTGCTGAAGGATTTACAAATCAATCCTGATATTTGAACCCGATTGCTTTCCCCTTCATCGTTGTGTACTCCATAATTCCCGATGTGGGACGTTGCCGTTACCATCAACTGACCCAAGTAACTGGGGTCGGTAAATACCTCTTGGTATCCCGTCATGCCCGTATTGAAGCAAATTTCACCCCACGCGGTACCATCTAAGCCCGTGCTTTTACCGTGAAAAACGGTGCCGTCTGCCAAAACCAATAGTGCGGATCGTCCTTTCATTCTGTCCCTTAATTTACGACTGATTGCTGCATAAAAAAAGGATAAGGGAACACCTTATCCTTTTCTTAAAATGAACAACCAATGAATCATTCTTTGGTTTCTGAATCTTCGCTCGAAGCGGCCTCATCAACAACAGGAGCCTCCAAAACAGGAGTTTCTTCAACTGCTGCCGCTTCTACTACAGGTGCCGCAACTACGGCCTCTGCAACAACATCAGCTTTCTTGCGTCCGCGACGTGTGCCCTTCTTAGCAACCTTGTCTGCGCCGTAAACTTCATTGAAGTCCACCAACTCAATCATGGCCATTTCGGCGTTGTCGCCCAAACGATTGCCCGTCTTGATGATGCGGGTGTAGCCGCCGGGGCGATCACCAACTTTTACAGCAACCTCGCGGAACAACTCCGTAACCGCTTCTTTGCTCTTCAAATAAGCAAAAACAGTACGACGATTGTGGGTACTGTCCACCTTTGACTTAGTCACCAAAGGCTCAACGTACTTCTTCAATTCTTTGGCCTTCGCCAAAGTCGTATTGATTCGCTTGTGCTCGATTAATGAATTCGCTAAGTTCATCAACAACGCCTTGCGGTGCGATGCTGTGCGGCCCAAGTGATTGAATTTCTTACCGTGTCTCATTACTCTTTTTCCAATTTGTATTTCGTAACATCCATGCCGAATACCAGACCTTTGGTCTCCACCAACTCATCCAATTCGGTTAAACTTTTCTTGCCAAAGTTTCTGAACTTCATCAAGTCTTGCTTGGTGTAGGTAACCAAGTCTGCCAAGGTCTCAACCTCAGCCGCCTTCAAACAATTCAAAGCGCGCACACTCAAATCGAGATCGGTTAATTTCGTCTTCAACAATTGACGCATGTGAAGAATCTCCTCATCAAACGATTCCGTTTCTACAACAACCTTCTCTTCTGACTTGATGCGCTCATCGGTGAACAAAGAAAAATGCTCAATCAAGATGTTCGCCGCTTCAGTAACTGCGTGCTGCGGATGAATACTACCGTCGGTTTGAACATCCAAAACCAACTTTTCAAAGTCCGTTTTCTGTTCAACCCGGTAGTTTTCAATGCTGTACTTTACGTTTTTGATCGGAGTATAAATGGAATCCAATGCGATGGTACCCTTTATGGCTTCTGAACGCTTATTCTCCTCTGCTCCAACGTACCCACGGCCTTTCTCAATGGTTAATTCCATCTCGATCTTTACGCTGGATTCCATGTGGCAGATTACCAAATCAGGATTCAGCACTTGAAAGGCAGCCGTGAATTTCCCTAAATCACCAGCAGTAAACTGCTCTTGACCGGAAATACTCACCTTTACCGTTTCGCCTTCGCTTGCATCGATTTGACGCTTCAAACGAACTTGCTTCAGATTCAGAACGATTTCGGTCACGTCTTCCACCACACCCTTCAGGGTCGAGAACTCGTGATCCACTCCGGAAATGCGTACCGAAGTAAACGCATAGCCTTCGAGCGAGCTTAACAAGACCCGGCGAAGGGCATTGCCAATCGTGAGACCAAAGCCAGGCTCCAAGGGACGAAACTCGAATTGACCTTCGGTTTCGGTTGCAGCATTGACAATGACCTTTTCGGGCTTTTGAAAGGAAAGAATGGCCATAATCGTTTATTTAGAATACAATTCGACGATCAATTGCTCTTTGATGTTCTCGGGGATCAAATCACGCGAAGGTACACCTGTAAAGGTTCCCATTTGCGTTGCATCGTTCCACTGCAACCAAGAGTACTCACCGCGTCGACCGGACAAGGAATCAGCAATAACCTCCATCGATTTTGACTTCTCACGAACTGAAATCACATCGCCAGACTTTACCTGGTAGGAAGGAATGTTGAGCAACTCGCCATTCACCAAAATGTGACGGTGCGAAACCAATTGGCGCGCGCCACGGCGGGTACGCGAGAAACCCAAACGGTAAACAACGTTGTCCAAACGGGATTCACACAATTGCAAAAGAACCTCACCCGTAACGCCCTTTGAGCGGTGGGCTTTTTCAAATAAGGTACGGAACTGACGCTCCAAAATACCGTAGGTGTACTTTGCCTTCTGTTTCTCCGCCAGCTGAACGGCGTATTCACTCTTTTTGCCACGCTTCTTGGCAAAACCGTGTTGACCTGGAGGATAATTGCGCTTTTCCAAAGCGCGGTCCGGTCCAAAAATAGGTTCGCCAAAACGACGGGCGATTTTCGTCAATGGGCCTCTGTATCGTGCCATAACTCTTAACTCTTCTGATTAATGATTATACGCGGCGACGCTTCGGAGGACGGCAGCCGTTGTGTGGGATGGGGGTAACGTCAATGATCTCCGTTACTTCAATTCCAGCATTGTTTAAGGAACGAATAGCGCTTTCGCGACCATTACCTGGGCCCTTTACGTATACTTTCACCTTGCGCAAACCGGCCTCCATGGCAGGAGATGCAGCATTCTCAGCAGCTGTTTGGGCTGCGTAAGGTGTGTTCTTCTTAGAACCACGGAATCCCATTTTCCCAGCGCTAGACCAGGAAATCACCTGTCCTTGCAAATTAGTCAAGGAAATGATGATGTTGTTGAAGGTGCTCGTCACGTGCGCTTCACCGAAGGCTTCCACCTTCACTTTGCGCTTCTTGACCGTTTTTGTTGACTTTGCCATGAGGATCAGGGATTACTTGGTCGCTTTCTTCTTATTCGCTACCGTCTTGCGCTTTCCTTTGCGCGTACGACTGTTGTTCTTGGTGTGTTGACCGCGGAGGGGCAAACCAGAACGGTGGCGGATGCCGCGGTAACAACCAATGTCCATCAAACGCTTGATGTTCATTTGCGTTTCCGAACGCAATTCGCCTTCTACTTTAAAGCTATCAGAAATTACCGTGCGGATCTCCTGCAACTGGTCATCGGACCAATTACCCACCTTGGTGTCGTAATCGACACCTGCAGCAGCCAAGATTTCCCGGGACCGGCTGCGGCCGATTCCATAGATATACGTTAGACCAATTTCTCCGCGCTTATTCTTCGGAAGGTCGATACCAGCTATTCTCGCCATTTCGTTGGTTAATTAAATTATCCTTGACGCTGTTTCAGCTTCGGATTTTTCTTGTTAATGACATACAAACGGCCCTTGCGGCGAACAATTTTGCACTCCGGGCTGCGCTTCTTCAGGGATGCTCTGATTTTCATATCTCAGTCGGCAATTAATAACGATAAACAATTCGAGCCTTAGACAGGTCGTATGGAGATAACTCCAACTTTACCCGATCACCCGGCAATAACTTAATGTAGTGCATGCGCATCTTTCCAGATATGTGCGCAGTCACCATGTGACCATTTTCAAGCTCCACGCGGAACATGGCATTGGAGAGATTCTCCGTAATCACGCCGTCCTGCTCAATTGCTCCTTGCTTTGCCATGACTTAATTTGCGTTTGTGGAACGACCCTTTATCCGACCACCTTCCATGAGGCCGTCGTAGTGACTGTTCAACAAATAACTTTCGACCTGCATCAAGGTATCCAGGATTA
This sequence comes from Cryomorphaceae bacterium, assembly GCA_034679985.1. GTDB lineage: Bacteria > Bacteroidota > Bacteroidia > Flavobacteriales > Schleiferiaceae > CAMDTE01. The sequence continues at coordinate 5,011 of JAXITR010000046.1, read as the reverse complement.
CCCCAACCATGATCAACAAACTGGTTCCTCCATAGAAATTAGCCCACTGAGGAGTTAGGTTTGCAATATTCGCGAGGGAAGGAAGAATCGCCAAAAATGCAAGGGCAATTGCACCCGGTAACGTGATTCGCGATAGAATCTGGTCCAAGTACTCAGCTGTATCTGCGCCAGGTTTTACCCCGGGAACAAAACCACCGCTTCGACGCAAATCTTCTGCAATCTGGCTAGTGTTGAACTGAATGGCGGTGTAGAAGAAGGTGAAGACCAAAATCAATGCCGCAAAGATGAAGTTGTACCAGAAACCCTGTATGTTCCCAAATATATCCACCAACCAAGGCATCGTGTCCGTTCCTGCACCGCTGTACTGCAATACCGTAATCGGTATGAACATCAAGGCCTGCGCAAAGATAATCGGCATAACACCGGCGGTGTTCACGCGGATGGGCAAGTAACTGCGTCCAATAGAACGAGGAGCAGAATCACCGGATGCACCAGCCACACGCTTGGCATACTCCAACGGCACTTGACGCACCGCCTGAGTAATGGCAATCGCAAACAAGATAACCAAGTACAGCGCTACCAACTCCAGGAGAAATACAACGATGCCACCACCTGCCTCACTCACCTGCTTTACGTACTCTTGCAAGAACGACTGAGGCAATTGAGCGATGATACCAATCATGATCAATAGGCTTATACCGTTGCCAATTCCTTTGTCGGTAATGCGCTCACCCAACCACATAGCGAAAATGGTTCCCGCCGTTAGGGTAATCAAAGCCAGCGTCCAAAACGTTGAAGTAGGCAAAGTCAATCCCACACCTTGGTACATTAAATTGGTGATGTATCCGGGTGCTTGCAACAATGCTACAGCAATAGTAACGTAACGCGTTATTTGATTCAACTTGCGGCGACCACTCTCTCCGTCTTTCTGCATTTTCTGTATGGAAGGCACAGCCAATCCCAACAATTGCAACAAAATAGATGCTGAGATATACGGCATAATGCCCAAAGCCAAAACCGAAGCATTGGCAAAAGCACCTCCGGAGAAGGCATTCAATATGCCAATCAAACCTTCGCTTGCCTGACTTTGAAGATTGGTCAACGAAGTCGGATCAATGCCGGGCAACACCACGTTGGACCCCAAACGGTAGACCAACAGCAGACCCAACGTCAACAAAATTTTGTCGCGCAGTTCTTGGATGCTCCAAATGTTGCGGAAGGTATCGATCAAACGCTTCATGGAATCTTAATTAAGCTTGCTCAATGGTTCCGCCAGCTGCCTCAATTGCCTTGACGGCTGATGCACTGAACTTGTGGGCCGAGATGGAAACCTTAGCCGTGAATTCTCCACGACCCAAGATTTTAATCAAATCATTCTTGGACGCCAAGCCGTTCTCAATCAAAACTGCAGCGTCGATACGCTCCAATCCTTTTTCAACCGACAAGGTTTGCAATACGTCCAAATTGATTGCACGGTACTCCACACGATTTGGATTCGTAAATCCAAATTTTGGAACACGACGCTGAAGCGGCATCTGACCACCTTCAAAACCAATCTTGATCGAAAAGCCAGAACGTGACTTAGCACCTTTGTGACCACGTGTGGAAGTACCACCGCGACCCGATCCTTGACCGCGACCCAATCGCTTGTTGTTGCGAACCGAGCCTGCTGCGGGTTTTAATTCATTCAAGTTCATGATCTAATGCGTTTAGGCTTGTTCAACTTCTTGTACCTGAACCAAGTGCTCTACTTTGCGAACCATGCCCAAGATCTGGGGGGTTGCTTCGTGAACAACAGAGTGATTCATTTTACGAATGCCCAAAGCGGCCATCGTGGCCTTTTGGCGTGCGGGACGATTGATCGTACTGCGCACTTGTGTGATTTTAATCTTCGCCATGATGTATCGCTATCAACCGTTAAAAACCTTCGTAATGGCAATACCGCGTTGACGAGCAACTTCGTTCACGTCACGCAACTGATGCAACGCCTCAAAAGTAGCTTTAACCAAGTTGTGCGGATTCGACGACCCTTTTGACTTCGCCAATACGTCGTGTACACCAACGCACTCCAAAACGGCACGCATTGCACCTCCGGCGATTACACCAGTACCGTGCGAAGCGGGACGCAAGAAAACTCGTGCGCCACCAAACTTACCATCCTGCTCGTGAGGAACCGTTTTCTTTACAATAGGAAAGCGGTATAGATTCTTTTTGGCATCTTCAATGCCCTTGGTAACCGCTTCGGAAACTTCCTTGCTCTTACCCAAACCGTATCCACCGATTCCACTCTCATCGCCAACAACGACGATGGCGCTAAAACCGAATGCACGGCCGCCTTTGGTAACCTTGGTCACGCGTTGAACGCCCACCAAGCGATCCACCAACTCCAAGCCACTCGGCTTGACACGACGCGAATTTTGTGCTGATTTCATATCAATTGCTTAGAAGTTGAGTCCACCTTCTCGGGCACCGTCGGCCAGAGATTTTACACGTCCATGGTATAAGTAACCACCGCGATCAAAAGCGACTGCGGAGATTCCTTTCGCTTGGGCAACTGCAGCAATAGCCTTGCCTACCTCAAACGCTTGGGTGGTCTTCGCACCTTCAAATGCTTTACCTTTTTTAGTTACGCTGGTAGCCGAACCCAATGTGGTACCGGTAACATCGTCAATAAGTTGTGCGTAAATCGCCTTGTTGCTGCGAAAAACAGCCAAACGAGGACGCTCCGCGGTGCCCTGTACCACTTTGCGAATCCGACGACGGATTCGGTTGCGGCGATCAATGGATGAAAGTGCCATAATCTATATCGCTTATTTCTTGCCTTTACCGGCTGATTTACCCGCCTTACGACGTACCACTTCATTGACGTAACGCACACCCTTGCCTTTGTACGGTTCTGGTTTGCGGAAGCTGCGGATCTTGGCAGCTATCATACCCAACAACTGCTTGTCGAAGGATTTGAGGATGATCATAGGATTCTTACCTTTTTCGGATTTGGTCTCAAGAGCAACCTCCGCAGGTATTTGAACCATGATGGTGTGCGAATAACCCAGGGAAAGATCCAAGATTTGACCCTGATTGGAAGCGCGGTAACCCACACCTACCAATTCGAGCTCCTTGCTCCAGCCGTTGGACACACCAACCACCATGTTGTTGATCAATGCCCGGTACAAACCGTGCTTAGCACGAGTCTGCTTCTCCTCGTTCGCACGAAGAACCGTTACGATGCCGCCTTCTTGCTGCAACGTAATGTCGGGATGAATTTCTTGGGTCAAAGTACCCAACTTGCCCTTGACGGTAACCACGGTTCCGGAGACAGAAATCTCCACACCAGCTGGTACTTGTATCGGGGCCTTACCAATGCGTGACATAGTATCGACTTGTAATTAATATACGTAGCAAATAACCTCTCCACCAACGTTGTTTTGACGAGCTTCTTTGTCCGTCATCACACCTTTGGAGGTAGTTACAATGGCAATACCCAATCCGTATTTAACACGGGGCATATCCACTTTTGAAAAATACTTGCGCAAGCCAGGAGTTGAAACACGATCGATACCACGAATAACCGGAGTTTTCGTAGCCTTATCGTACTTCAAGGCAACTTTAACGACACCCTGTGGGCCTTCTGCATCGTGCTTATAGCTTGCGATGTAACCTTGGTCCATCAAAATGCGCGCAATTTCAATCTTCATCTTCGAAGCCGGAGCTTCTACCACCGTATGACCGGCGCGACTCGCATTGCGAATGCGTGTCAAGAAATCTGCAATCGGATCGGTATTCATAACGTCGTTCCTTTAATCGATTATTACCAGCTGGACTTTTTCACACCTGGGATCAAGCCCATATTCGCCATTTGACGGAACGTCACGCGCGAAATGCCGAACTGACGCATGTAACCACGGGGGCGTCCCGTAAGGCTGCACCGGTTGTGCAAACGCACCGGCGATGCGTTCTTAGGTAATTTCTGCAAGGCCAGGTAGTCGCCAGCAGCCTTCAAAGCCTCACGCTTGGCAGCGTACTTGGCTACTAACTTTTCACGCTTGGCCTCGCGGGCCTTCATGGATTCTTTTGCCACGGGTCCTTCAATTATTTTTTAAACGGAAATCCAAACGACGTAATCAACGCTTTGCACTCCTTATCGGTTTTCGCCGTAGTAACAAAGGTGATGTCCATACCGGCAATGCGATTCACCTTATCGATGTCGATCTCCGGGAAAATGATCTGCTCGGTGATTCCAAAAGTGAAATTCCCACGGCCATCAAATCCTTCTTTGACTCCACGAAAATCACGAATGCGCGGAAGACTTGCAGTCAACAAGCGGTCGAAGAATTCGTACATACGCTCTCCACGCAACGTTACGCGTGCTCCAATCGGCATGCCTTTACGCAACTTAAAGTTCGAAATGTCTTTCTTTGAACGGGTTGAAACCGCGCGCTGACCTGCGATGATGGTCATCTCCTCAACGGCGTAATCAACCAACTTCTTGTCAGCTACCGCTGCACCAATACCTTGGCTAAGAACAATCTTTTGCAGGCGGGGAACCTCCATCATGTTCTTGTAGGCAAATTCTTCTTGCAGAGCCGGAACTACCTTGTCCCGGTACATGCTCTTCAAACGCTGTTCCATTATTTAATCGTCTCGCCTGATTTCTTCGCAACGCGAACCTTCTGGCCTTTGTCGTTGATTTTCATTCCCACGCGGGTTGGTGTACCCGTTTTCGGATCAATCAGCATCAAATTGCTGACGTGCAACGGTGCTTCCATCTGAGAAAGACCGCCCTGGGGGCTAGAGGCCGTAGGTTTTTGGTGTTTGGTCACCATATTCACACCCTCCACAACAGCGCGGTGCTGTTTGGGGATCATGCGAATGATGCGACCGGTCTGTCCTTTGGACTGACCTGCAATCACCATTACGGTATCGCCGGTTTTGATATGAAACTTCGCCATCGTTCTATACTTAAAGCACTTCTGGTGCCAGAGAAACAATTTTCATGTACTGCTTGTCACGC
>JAXITR010000045.1:0-14341 GCA_034679985.1 Cryomorphaceae bacterium | reverse complement strand
CACTTGGAGCGGAGTTTAAGGAGACTTCGCCTGGCCGTGGCATTCGCTGGTGCGGTGCTGTTGATGACTCAGCCAATGGCTTCGCAAGTAACCCCAAAGGCCGTCAATCGAATTTGGATGCCAGCTGGGGACAGCGCTTTGAACCCGTTTTTTAGATCCTTGGATCAGTTGGTTTTTGAAGGCAATCGTTCCGTGAACGTGGTGCACATGGGCGGCTCGCACGTGCAGGCAGGGATTTTGTCGGACGCTTTGCGCGCCCACCTGCAAGCTTGGGCTCCGGGCTTGGAAGGGGAGCGAGGGTTTTTATTTCCCTTTGCATTGGCCGGCAGCAACAACCCCGCGTCTTACGGGGTTCGGTACGGAGGCACTTGGAAAGGGCAACGATGCGCGGTGCCGCAACACAAAGGCCCTTGGGGCGTCAGCGGAATTCGTGCGGTCACCCACGATCCCGCCGCCTGGTTTGCTCTTTTTGGCAAAACCCAGCCATTTGCCTACCGCGTTGCGCGTGTTTTTTACCGTACTGCGGATACCTCTTATGCGCCCGAGTTTTGGCCTAAGCCGGATTCCGTGGTGGTTCGGCCGGATTTGGGCGCCGTTGAGGCGCACTATGCCACCGACCAAGACACCGTTCGCGTTCGTTTGCGCAAAACCGCTCCCGAACAACGTTTTTTTTCCTTGGAGGGGGTTCAATTGATCCGGGACAGTGTGGGATTGAAGTACCACGCTATTGGGGTTAATGGAGCGGCAACGCATTCGTATTTAAAATCAGATCGTGCGGCACAGCAATGGCCGGCGCTCGCCCCGGACCTGGTTATCTTTGGCATTGGAATCAACGATGCACACCTGCCCTTTGGAAATTTTGACACCGTGGCCTACCGCATTCGGTACGAAGCATTGATGACGCAAATACGTGCCGTGAATCCGTCCTGTTCTTTTGTGTTTTTGACGAACAACGACTGTTTGTACAACGGGTCGGTCAACCGGCACACGCCTTTGGTGGTGGAGACCCTATACCGCTTGGCGCGCCGAAACCACGCGGCAGTATGGGATTTTCACGCCCTCATGGGTGGCCAAGCCTCCATTTATTCCTGGATTCGTTTGGGCTTGGCCAATAAAGACGGCATTCACCTGACCAAGGAAGGCTACATCCTTCAAGCTCGGTGGTTGGATGAAGCGTTGGAAGCCGCCTACCACGACTATTTAGCGAAGAACTCATGAGTGAATTTTTGCAGCATTTAGCCTTTGACCCCAGCCGACCGCTCAACTTTGCGAGCTTGTTTTTTTGGGGCTACTTCGCCGTGGTTCTGTTGGGTTTCACCTTGATTCACAAGCGTTTGGCGTGGAGAAATGCCTACCTTTTTTTGGTGAGCATCTACTTTTACTACAAAACCAGCTACTTCTTTTTCTTCCTCCTTCTGTTTTCTACGGGGGTGGACTACACCTTGGCTCGGTGGATGGAAAACACGGCTCGCCAGCCGCTACGGGTGGCTTTGGTTACCGCCAGCGTGGTCGTCAATCTGTTCGTCCTTTTCTACTTCAAGTACGTCTATTTTTTTGCCGACGCCATCAAGGATCTAGCGGGCATTGATTGGCGCCCCCTACCGCACTACGCGCTTTGGTCCAACGCTCATTTTGGGACGGATTTTCCCATCGACCGCATTGCCCTGCCCGTGGGCATTTCGTTTTACACCTTCCAGTGCATTTCCTACACGGTGGACGTGTACCGACGGCAGATACAGGCAGTAAAAAACCCGCTGGATTTTGGCTTTTACATCAGCTTTTTCCCGCAATTGGTGGCCGGGCCCATTGTGCGCGCGTCGGACTTTATTCCCCAATTGTACCAACCGTATAACGTAGATCGCAAAACGTTTGGTTTGGGCCTATTTTGGGTGTTGAATGGATTGCTGAAGAAGGTTTTCTTGGCGGACTACTTGGCGGTAAACTTCATCGACCGCGTTTTTGCCCAACCCACCCTCTATTCCGGGGTTGAAACGATGTTGGCTCTTTTTGGCTATTCTTTGCAGGTGTACGCGGATTTTTCTGGCTATACGGATGTGGCTATTGGCCTAGCACTTTGGATGGGGTTCAGCTTGACCAAAAACTTCAATTCTCCCTATAAGGCCGCAAACGTTGGTGAATTTTGGCAACGCTGGCACATGTCCTTGAGCGGTTGGTTAAAAGACTACGTGTACATCCCATTGGGCGGCAACCGGACGGGTTCTTGGATGTCCTATGTTTTGGCATTTTTGGCGCTTTTTGGGGTGGCCGTGGCGGTAGACGCTTACTGGGTTTCGGGGGCTTTGGCCGTGCTGGTTGGGCTTTTTTACTTGGGTTACCGTCGTTCGCCGTCGTTCCGGAAAAACGTCAATACCAACATCAACGTGCTGTTGACCATGCTGTTGGGCGGTTTTTGGCACGGGTCTTCTTGGAATTTTGTGCTGTGGGGTGGACTGAACGGCGCCGGTTTGGTGGTGCATAAATACTGGAAGCGCATCCGACCCTACGATGCCAGTCACTGGCTGGCTCAAGTGCTGGGGGTCCTGATCACCTTTTTGTTCATAACGTTTACCCGCATTTGGTTCCGCGCACCCACTTGGGACGGCGCTCTAGAAGTAGTAGGCCGAATGACCACCAACATGCAGTGGAACTTACTGGACGACGTTGTTCTTGGATTTTGGAAACCCCTACTGGTTTTCGCCTTAGGCATGGGCATTCATTGGATTCCTGAAGCGATTAAAGCGGCGTACCGACGGCGGTTTGCGCGGGCATCGGTTTGGGCTCAGGCCGGAATTTCGGTCTTGGCGGTACTGTTTATGTACCAAGTCATGACCGCCGACGCGCAGCCCTTTATTTACTTCCAGTTTTGAGCGATTTAACCGGAACAGGAGGGTTGAAGCCCTCTGGTTGTGGGGGCATATTCAATCGCCAATAGTTTCGGTACACGTTGGCGATTTCCGCAATTTCGCGCGCATAGCGCCTCCCTGGGCTCCGCAAAACTGTTTCCACATTTCCGTGCCATCGCGTTGGGTCCAAACCCTTGATACGTGCTCGTTTGTGTGCCCGAACCACCGGCGCAGGCCCGGTGTTGTAGGAGGCCAAAACAAAATAAAGACGGTCCGGTGCAGGAACCTGTCGGTCTGCCCAAAACTTATCCAAAAAGTGCAGGTAGTTGATTCCAGCGCGCAAATTGCCCTCCGGATGGTACAAATCGGTTCCTTTGGGCACGAACTTTTTGCCTGTACGGGGCATCAGCTGCATCAAACCAACGGCCCCCGCCGGTGAAACCACCAGTCGCTTGAACCGACTTTCCCGGTACGCCACGGCCAGCACCAAGGGTGCGTCGTACAACCCCTTGGCGTCGGCCCATTTTTTGGCCCAAGGGTCCACGGTGCTGATGCTGTAACTGGCCGGTCGCAAAGATCCCTGCGCGTAGTGCGTTTGGAACCAATGACGGTAGCGTCGGCTGGATTTTTTTTGGGTCAACCAACTGGAGATCTGTTCTTCCAATGCTACACTTTCTGCCCGAAAAGCCCACCCAACAGCCACTTCTGCGCCCGACAGTACCCCCAACGATCCACGTCGGTTTTTGCGCTTCCAAGCCAAGGCCATCCACTTGGGGGCAACGGCCAACTGCGTTGCCCGCTGGAGCGGTTCATTCAGAAGTTCCAAAAACAAATTTGAAGCCGCGGATGGGGCAACATGAATGGCTCCGTCGGCTTTCGCCCATTCTGTCAATACAGCATTGTAAGGTGACTCACCCAATGCCAGCAAGGTATCACCGGGCAGCAGTGATTCCCGTTGGTAAGACATCCAATATAGGGGCCCCTTCCACAAGGGAACACCAAAGCGCATGCCCACCGCATCTTGTGCCAAAATATTACCGCAAGCGACGTCTGCACGTCCCTGGCGTATACTGTCCAAAGCGGCCAATCGGGTAGGGGCAAAGGTGATTTCCAGTTTGAGCTGTGCATCGTCAGCGAACCATCTAAGTAGCTGGTAATCAAAACCCGTGGGAAGTCCTTCCTGAATTCGAAACACGCCAAAATCCGGCACCAAAACGGCTTTTATTCGCCCGGGTTCCCGCAAGCCGGGAAGAAAAAGGGCGTCCCGGTCGTCCCGGTCTGACCACCGATTGTCGGCCCAAAAAACCAGTCCAAGAGCCGCAAAAAGTCCGATAATCAGGCGCTTTTTCACGCCGAAAGGTAATCAAATTCGCCGCAATGGGACGTACTTTTGCAACATGTTAGGCCTCAAGCTTCCAACCGATCCTCGCTGGGCGACCGCTGCGCAGCACCATCTGGAAGACCTTTTGACGGACCATGCCTACTGCGAACAAAAGGCGGCATCAACCGCCATTTCCCTGCTGATTACCTACCCCGAACACACCGAGTTGGTGCGTGAAATGGCCGCTTTAGCACGCGAAGAAATGAGTCACTTTGAATTGGTTCATCAGTTAATTGTGAAGCGTGGCTTTGTTTTGGGAAGGGAACGCAAAGACGAGTACGTGGCGGCCCTACAGCAATACTTCCCCAAGACCAAGGATCGAAACCTCCGTTTGATTCATCGTTTGTTGGTGGCCGCTTTGATTGAAGCGAGAAGCTGCGAGCGATTTCGGGTAATTTCGGAGACCCTACAGGACGAAGAATTGGCCCGGTTTTACCGCGGATTGATGGCTTCTGAGGCCGGACACTACACCCTTTTTCTCCGATTGGCCCGTGAGACGGCCGGACGGGAACAAGTGGACCCCCTGTGGGAAGGATTGCTGGAATACGAGAAGAATTTAATGGCCTCCTTTGGACGCCCGCAACACATACACGGTTAATTAACGATCTAGTTACGCATATGGAATCATTGAAAACAACTGCCCTCACGGACATCCATCGTTCGATGGGCGCCAAAATGGTCCCTTTTGCGGGCTACGAAATGCCGGTTCAGTACGCCGGCCTTTTGCACGAACACCATGCTGTCCGCAATGCGGTGGGGCTATTCGACGTTTCCCACATGGGGGAATTTACGGTGGAAGGCCCGGGGGCCTTGGACTTCTTGCAGTACGTTACCAGCAACGACGTTTCCAAGTTGGTACCCGGCAAGGTGCAGTATTCCTGCCTGCCCAATTCCGAAGGCGGTATTGTGGACGATTTGTTGGTGTACTGCCGCGGCGAACAGAAGTATTTGCTCGTAGTCAACGCTTCCAACATAGACAAAGACTGGGCCTGGCTCCAGCAGTGGGTTCCCCAATTTGACGTGCGCATGGAGAACCAGTCCGAGCAGTGGTCCTTGCTGGCCTTGCAGGGCCCTCACGCCGCAGCATTGCTCCAGCCCTTCACCAGCATCGACTTAGGTGGGTTGGCGTATTACTCGTTTGCGGAGGGAGCGCTTTTGGGCTTCCCCGGTGTGCTATTGTCCGCAACGGGCTACACTGGAGCCGGCGGCTTTGAATTGTACCTCCCCAACGACGCTGCAGAAACCGTGTGGAAGACATTGTTGGATGCTGGAGCCGTTCCCGCAGGCTTGGGCGCCCGGGACACACTGCGCTTGGAAATGGGCTATTGCCTTTACGGAAACGACATCGACGACACCACCAATGCCTTGGAAGCCGGCTTGGGCTGGATCACGAAATTCAGCAAGGATTTCATCCAGAAACCGCACTTGGAAAACGTCAAGTCCAACGGAGTGGAACGCAAGCTGGTGGGTTTTGTGCTGACCGACCGCGGCGTGGCACGGCACGGTTATCCCATTGTGGACGAGTCCGGTACTGCTGTTGGCGTAGTCACCTCAGGCTCGCCATCGCCTACCTTGGGGCAGTCCATTGGTCTGGGCTACGTCCCGGTTTCCAGCAGCACCCCGGGAAGCAAAATTTTTGTAGAAGTCCGCAACCAACCGCTGGCCGCAGAAGTAGTGAGCTTGCCTTTTTTGAAAAAAGCATGAGCGAGCAAAATCTGCCGTTGCCGGCGCTGGACCACGTGGATCGTCAAATACTTTTGGCGCTGCTGGACGACGCCCGTACCTCCTACACGGACATTGCAAAATCCTTGAGCGTTTCTCCCGGAACCATTCACGTACGCGTGAAGAAAATGGAGAAAGCCGGCATCATCAAAGGGGCCAGTTTGCACGTAGACTACGACGTTTTGGGCTACGGCTTCATCGCCTTTGTGGGCATTTACCTGAGTCGGTCCAGCGCTACGATGTCTGTCATTACCGCATTGGAGAAAATACCGGAAGTGACGGTTGCCCACGTGGCCACCGGCCGATTTGCCCTGTTTGCGAAAATTCGCTGCCGGGACGCGCGCCACGCCAAAGACATCATATTTCAGATCTCGGACATCGAAGGCGTTCAGAACACCGAAACCATGATTGCCTTGGAGGAATGCGTGAACAGCAGCAAAGGTTTGTTGCGTTCCATCATTCAAGCTTGATTCCAACGACTCCCTGCTGGGAGCGCATAAAACATCCTTGATTTTAACCAGAAACGGGCGGCCGCTGGAACAGCGACCGCCCGTTTTTTTGCCCGTACCTCGCCAAGCGCGGCCGTGCTGCTGCCCGCTTAATAGTACTTCAAACCCTCCACGCCCGCAAAATGCTTGGAGAGGCGCAGCACCTGGCGCGTGTAGCCGTATTCGTTGTCGTACCAAACGTAGAGCACCACCGAACGGTTGTCCGTGTGAACAATGGTGGCCTCGCTGTCCAAGATGCTGGGACAGGGATTGCCCACGATGTCCGACGACACCAGTTCCGGGCTCACGCTGTACATGATTTGCTCCACCAAGGGACCGCTGTAGGCGGCCTGCTTCAAGGCGGCATTCACCTGCTCGCGGTTGGCATCCCGGGACAACGTCAGGTTCAATATGGCCAACGACCCGTTGGGCACCGGCACGCGGATGGCGTTGCTCGTCAACTTGCTGCCCAAACCCGGCAAAGCCTTGTCCACGGCGCTTCCAGCACCGGTTTCGGTGATGACCATGTTCAAGGCTGCAGCCCGACCGCGTCGGTATTTGGGGTGCATGTTGTCCACCAAATTTTGGTCGTTGGTATAGGCGTGGATGGTTTCGATGTGTCCTTTTTCAATGCCAAACTGTTCGCTGATCACCTTCAAGACCGGCACGATGGCATTGGTTGTGCACGACGCGGCAGACAAAATAGTGGTATCGGATCCCACCATGGATTCGTTGACGCCCATGACTACGTTTGGCACTCCTTTGCCGGGAGCCGTCAGCAAAACCTTGGCAGCGCCTTTGGAAATTAGGTGCCGGCTCAGCTCGGCATCGTCCCGGAAAGCGCCGGTGTTGTCGATCACCAGGGCGTTGGAAATGCCGTAGGCCGTGTAGTCAATTTCCTCCGGCCCTTTGGCAGAAATCAAGTAGATGGGCCGACCGTTCACCACCAACGCTTGGTTTTCCACGTCCGCTTCCACCGTTCCGGCAAATGCTCCGTGCACCGAATCAACGCGCAGCAACGAAGCACGCTTCTCAATGCTCAGGGCGTCGTTTCCGCGCGCCACAATGGCGCGCAAACGCAATTGCTCGCCCTTGCCTTCCTGCGCCAACAGTTCTCGCGCCACCAAGCGTCCAATGCGCCCAAAGCCATAAAGTACTACGTCTACGGGTTCTTGCTGGTGGTTTTTCTGTGCAAAATCAGTCAATTTAGCCGCCAAAAAACGATCGCGCTGCAGGTGTGCTGCACCTTCGCGTTTCCATTCCACCGCCAATCGGCCGATGTCGATGCGTGAAGGGGCCAGGTTCAGTTGGCTCAAGGCATTGGCCATCAACAAGCTTTCTTCCACTTGAATAGGGGAGCCGGACATGACCGCCGCGTGGGCGTGTGCAGACAAAACTTGCGAAGGTTTCAAGTCCAAAAGCGTTTGACGGAAAAGCACGACTTCCACGCCTTGGTCGTAGAACAAATCAGACACGGCTTTGGTGAATGCAGCGGCTGCTTTTTCTTTTTCGACGCGTTCGGCTAGGGATTCGTTGTAGTGAGCTGCTGTACGCATGTTAGGGACTTTTTGGTTTGATGGTGCAAAGGTACGGGCGCAAATACCGGCTTGAAAATCTACTAAAACACAGATAATCAAAAGAATAGAGTGTGTATTTTTCACACCAAGGCGGCTGTTTTTTGCTTGATGGCCTTCGCGAAGGTTGGAGTTGTACCTACCATCCGTGCTCGCTTACGGAACGGGACCGCAAAAAAAACGGCCTCCGAGGAGGCCGTTGGGGTAGTGGGTAGAGCGGGTTCAATCGAGGATCCGCTCCGCTTCACGCAAAAGCTTCATCACAGACCAAAGGCATAAAAGTCTGCACCGCCGTCCGGCCGGTAGCCTTGCAGCAAAATACCGTCGCCTGGCTTCAAGGGGCCAATGATCTTTTGCACGTCCTCCACGGTATTTACCAGGGTGTTGTTCAGTTTGACCAACACGAATCCGGCGGGAACGCCCGCCCGGCGCAACTTGCCGGTTCCGGGATCCGTTATTTTGACGCCTGAGCGCAAACCCAACTGACGCTTTTCTTCGGCAGACAGCGGTTCAAAGCGCGCGCCCAAGCTGGATACGGCCGTCAAGTCGTCTTTTTTCACCAAATCGGTGTTTCCCTCCCGATTGCGCAGGGTCAGCTCAAAATCGCGGGATTTTCCGTCGCGCAGAACGGTGACGGTGAGTTTGTCGCCCGGGCGTTTGGCGCCCACCACCTCCAGCAGTTCGTTCATTCGGGTGACGGTTTTGTTGCCTGCGCGCACCACGATGTCGCCGCGTTGCAGTCCTGCCTTTTCCGCGGCACCACCGGCCACAACATCCGTCAGGTAGGCACCTTGCGAGATGTTCAGGTTCATTTCCTTGGTCAATTCGGGCGTTAGGTCAGACAACGTAACCCCCAAGTACGCCCGTTGCACCACTCCGTACCGGGTGAGGTCGTCCACCACCTTACGGACAATATTGACCGGAACCGCAAACGAGTATCCCTCGTAGCTGCCCGTTCGCGTGGAAATGGCGGTATTGATGCCCACCAATTCACCCTGCGTGTTGATCAATGCTCCGCCGGAATTTCCGGGATTGACGGCGGCGTCGGTTTGGATGAAGGCCTCAATGGCGCTTTGGTTGTCAATGATATTGATGCTGCGTCCTTTGGCACTGATGATGCCTGCGGTCACGGTAGACGTCAGGTTGAACGGGTTGCCCACGGCCATGACCCATTCGCCCAAACGAAGCAAGTCTGAATTGCCAAAGGCAAGGGGTTGCAGGTTGTCCGCCTTGATTTTGAGCACCGCCAAATCCGTGGTGGGGTCTGTGCCCACCACTTCCGCAACGTATTCGCGGTTGTCGTTGAGCGATACCCGGACCTCTTTGGCCTTGTCGATCACGTGGTTGTTGGTGACGATGTACCCGTCTTTGGAAATCACCACGCCAGATCCGCTTCCTTGGACAATCCGGGGCGTCATTTGCGGCGCTTGTTCGCCAAAACCAAAGAAGAAGTCTCGGAACGGATTGAAGTAGTAACCTTGCTCCACCGACGTTTTGACGTGCACCACCGAATGAACGGCGTTCTCTGCTGCTGCCGAAAAATCCGTAGACGAGGTTATTCCCGGCACGTTGGCCACCGTTTGAATGGGTGCATTCAAGGGGGCCCACCCACTTCCGGAAGCGGTTTCAACGGTCTTTACCGCGCCAAAGGCCAACAGTCCGCCGGCCAATCCCAGCCCCAAAGGCATCCAGTTTTTTTTGTCCATTGCTTTGCAAATAGTAGGTTAACAGAAAGGCAAATTCTTGCAGGAGGTACTTTCAAAAACGATGCCAACCCGTACCTTTAACGCATGGCATACGCCTTCGTAAAGTACCACGGAACCGGCAATGATTTCGTGCTTTTGCACGATTTTGCTGCGGTTTTCCCCCACAACGATTCGTCGTTGGTGGCCCGCATGTGCAACCGCCATTTTGGCATAGGGGCGGACGGGTTGATGCTCTTGCGTCCGCCGGTTCGTGCTGGGCAGTCTTTCTCCTTACTTTATTACAATGCCGACGGTCAATTGGGTTCGCTGTGCGGCAACGGTTCCCGATGCGCGGTGGCCTATGCCAAATCTTTGGGCTTGTTTTCCGGTCAGGCGGTCTCCTTTGAGGCGGCAGACGGCGAGCGCACCGCTTTTGTTGAGTCCGACGGCACGGTTCGCATTCGCATGGCCGACGCCGGTTTGCCCCAAGCCGAGCACGGCGGGTACTTTGTGGACACCGGTTCGCCGCATTGGGTGGGATTGGTGACCGATTTGGCGGAGTACCCGGTTTATTCCGAAGGAAAAAGAATACGGAACGAAGTGTACGGTCCGTCCGGGGTCAATGCCAATTTTTTGGAACAAGACCACAACCACCGCTGGCACTTGCGCACCTACGAACGCGGAGTGGAAGACGAGACCCTCAGTTGCGGAACGGGTGCTACGGCCGCTGCGTTGGTGTTGGCTTATTTGCACCCTTCCCACGAGACTTGGACGGAATTGCACACAAAAGGCGGGCTGCTCCGCGTCCGCGCGCAATCCGTACGCGGTGGTTTTCAAGGAATTGAGTTGGAGGGCCCCGCGGAACTTGTTTTTTCTGGAACATGGCCTATCCTGTAAACGGTCCCATACGGCTGCGCTTGCCGGAACCTCGGGACTTGGCCATAACCTTGGAATGGGAGAACAGTCCGGAAAATTGGTCCGTGAGCAACCGAACCACGCCGTACAGCGAAGATTTTTTACGCCGCTACCTGGACGAGGCCGGGAAGGACTTTTGGGAGGCCCTGCAAATTCGGTTCATCATCGAATGCGTGGAGACCGGAGCATCGGTCGGCGCGGTTGACGTTTTTGACGCACAACCGGTGCACCAACGGGCCGGAATTGGCATTTTGTTGAGCGAATCCGCGCGAGGAAAGGGCTGGGCCTTATTGGCGTTGGAAGCGGTCCACGAGTGGGCTTTTCACCACGCGTTGCTGCGTCAAGTGCATGCGGAAGTTCACGCCAATAACGAAGCCAGTAGGAAGCTTTTTGAACGTGCTGGGTACCGACCTGCGGGTCAACTCAGTCAGTGGCACCGCACGCACATAGGATTTGAAGATGTTCTGGTTTTCCAGTGCTTTGCCCCTCCGTACGAACCCAAATAGTGAATTTAGACGCAATGAATTTGTTAGGCATTTCCAAGAAAACAGCGGTCCTTTTGGGAAGCGGTCTGCTGTTGGCTGCAGCCTTTGTGGGCGCCGTTCCGTTTTTCCCCAACGGTCCCCAGGAACCAACGTCGGTGCGCATTCCGCGGGGAGCTCCCTGGGAAGAGGCGGTGGATTCCATTCGTCCGGCGCTGCGTTTTCCGGTTCTTTTTCGGGTTTGGGCGTCGCTTAAAAACCCGCCAGACTCTGTTCCCGGAGGACATTACGTGTTGGAATCTGGGGAGGGCAGTCGGTCTTTGTACGGTCGCATTGCCGGCGGCTGGGAAGACCCCGTGCGGATATCGTTCAACAGCGTGGATGATTTTGGTGCGCTGGCGTCCAAGCTAAGCGTTCAATTGGATGCGGATTCTGCTGCTTTTGACGCGGTCCTAAAGAGTGACTCCTTTTGGGTAGCCAACGGAAATATTCCCAAAGCAGAGCGTTTGGCGGCCTTTGTGCCCAATTCCTTTGAGGTGTACTGGTCCGCTGAGCCCGAGCAAGTTTTGGTGAAATTGCTGGAAGGTTACGAGGCATTTTGGACCCCAGAACGCAAGGCGCAAGCCCAAGCTCAGGGTTTAACGCCCGTGCAGGTGGCTACCTTGGCGTCCATTGTGCAGAAGGAAACGGCGAAAGGGGAGGAGATGCCGCGCGTGGCGGGGTTGTATTTGAACCGACTTCGCCAGGGCATCAAGCTTCAGTCCGATCCCACCGTCATTTATGCCTACCGGGCGTGGCGGCCGCAGACCAAGCCCGTGCGTCGGGTTTTGAATTACATGCTTCGCGCGCCAGGACCTTACAACACCTACCAAGTGATGGGATTGCCCCCCGGACCCATTGCGGTGCCGGAAATTCAGGCGTTGCAATCGGTACTGCAAGCAGAGAAACACCGGTACATCTACATGTGCGCGGATCCGGACCGTCCCGGTTTTCACCGGTTTGCCGTGACGGATGTGGCGCACGAAAAGAACCGACTGGATTACATCGCCTGGTTGAATAGGCGAAAAATTTACCGGTGACGCGGAACGAACCGCGGTAGGTTAAGGGGCCGTCTCGTGGTGAGGCGGCCCCTTGATTTTTTACCAAAAAGGGGCTATGTTGCGCGTATTAGGCCCCCATATTTTTAAATTCCAAGCCGTTGGGACCAATGTCCACCAAGACCACGGCATCGGCCAAAATTCGGCCAGCCAGCAGTTCCTTGGACAACGCGTTGGTGACCAAGCGTTGAATCAAACGTTTGACCGGTCGCGCGCCAAAGGCGGGATCGTATCCTTCTTTGGCCAAAAAGGCCACGGCGTCGTCGTGAAGTCCACCGTGATGTCTTGCTCTTTCAATTGATTGGCGAGCAACTGCAGTTGAATGCGCACCACGCGGTTCAAATCGGAGGCCGCCAAGGGGTGGAACATCAAGATTTCGTCGATGCGGTTGAGGAACTCCGGTCGGATGGTTTTGCGCAGCAATTCCAACACCTCGGAAGGGTCTGCGCCTTCCAACAAGAGGTCAGAGCCCAGGTTGGAGGTCAGCACGAGCAACGTGTTCTTGAAGTTCACGGTGCGCCCTTTGTTGTCCGTTAGGCGGCCGTCGTCCAGCACCTGCAGCAGCACGTTGAATACGTCCGGATGCGCCTTTTCCATTTCGTCCAAAAGGATGACGGAGTAGGGCCGACGCCGCACTGCTTCGGTCAATTGACCGCCTTCGTCGTAGCCCACGTAGCCCGGAGGCGCTCCCAGCAGCCGACTCACCGAGTGCCGCTCCTGGTATTCGGACAAATCAATGCGCACCAAGGCGTTTTCGTCGTCGAACAGAAAGTCCGCCAAGCTTCGCGCCAATTCCGTTTTGCCCACCCCGGTGGGGCCCAGGAATAAAAAGGAACCCATGGGGCGTTTGGGGTCAGACAGTCCGGCCCGACTCCGCCGGATGGCGTCGGACACCGCGGCGATTGCCTCATCTTGGCCCACCACGCGCTGGTGCAGCACTTCCTCCAGCCGGAGCAACTTGCTGCGCTCGCCTTCCAACATCCGGGATACCGGAATGCCGGTCCAACGCGCAACAACTTCCGCAATGTCCTCTGCGCCCACTTCCTCCTGTACTAAATTTTTACCGGTGCGGGAGGCGTCCAAATCCGCCAAGGCCTCTACCAGTTCCGCCTCGCTGGACTTTAAAGATCCGTACCGAATCTCTGCCACTTTTCCGTACTCTCCAGTCCGTTCGGCCGTTTCCGCCTGCAGGCGCAAATCTTCCAGGCGCGCTTTGATCTTCTGCACGCGTTCAATGCGCTCCTTTTCCGCGGACCACCGCGCGTTCAGTGAAGCCCGCTCCTCGTTCAACGACGCCAATTCTTGCTTGAGAAATGCCAGTTTTTTGGTATCCTCCTCGCGCTTCATGGCTTCCTGTTCAATTTCCAATTGCAGGATTTTCCGATCCAGTGCGTCCAACTCCTGGGGTTTGGAGTTGATTTCCAAGCGCAGCTTGGCTGCGGCCTCGTCCATTAAATCAATGGCCTTGTCCGGCAAAAAGCGGTCGGAAATGTACCGTTGGCTCAAGGTGACGGCCGCCACCACCGCTTCGTCCTTGATGCGCACCTTGTGGTGTGCCTCGTACTTGTCCTTGATTCCGCGCAAAATGGAGATGGAAGACTCGGTATCCGGTTCCTCCACGTACACCTGCTGAAAACGTCGTTCCAAAGCCTTATCCTTTTCAAAGTACTTCTGAAACTCGCTCAAGGTGGTGGCTCCAATGGCGCGCAGTTCTCCCCGTGCCAAGGCCGGCTTGAGGATGTTGGCGGCATCCATGGCGCCTTCGCCGCCGCCCGCACCCACCAGGGTGTGGATTTCGTCAATGAACAAGATGGCGCGGCCGTCGCTCTGTTGCACTTCTTTCACCACGGCCTTCAACCGCTCTTCAAACTCGCCCTTGTACTTCGCGCCCGCAATGAGTGCGCCCATGTCCAGCGAGAAAATGCGCTTGTCCTTCAGGTTTTCCGGAACGTCACCCCGCACAATGCGGTGGGCCAATCCTTCTGCGATGGCCGTTTTGCCCACGCCCGGTTCGCCCACCAACAACGGGTTGTTTTTGGTCCGACGACTCAAAATTTGCAGCACCCGTCGTATTTCGTCGTCCCGGCCAATGACCGGATCTAATTTTCCCGCCTCCGCTCGTTCGTTCAAATCCACAGAGTACTTGCTCAAACT
>JAXITR010000044.1:0-15873 GCA_034679985.1 Cryomorphaceae bacterium | reverse complement strand
GCCTTTGGCGCCCCCATGAGCATGCCCAGCAGCTTAATACACGGTTCGTTGCGGGAAGCTGCACATAAATTGGGCGTGCCCATTGTGGTGTACGAAGGAGGCGAATCCATGCGCTTTGACTCCTTTGCCATCGACGAAGGCATCCGCGGCATCAAGCGCGTCCTGACCCGATGGGGCATGCGCACCAAATCGCCCAAATCCCGCGGACTGGCGGACCGGCATGGAAGGCAAGGCAAGCGCGTTCGTTGGCTGGCAGACAATTCTTGGGTTCGTGCAGAAGCCAGCGGTCTGTTTTTGCCGCTCCGCACCAGCGGACAGGCGGTGGAAGAAGGGGAACTAATTGGACGCATCCACAACCCCAACGACTCCTTCACGGTCAAAATTTACAGCCCCATGACCGGCTACCTCATTGGACACAACAACATGCCTTTGGTGCATCGGGGCGACGCCCTGTTCCACGTGGCCGCGGAGGCACCTGAGGTACCGGAAATCGATTGATTGAATCCGTCGATTCAGTCGTTCCGACCTTCGCTCATGCCATTTCTTCCAACCGCTCCACAATGCGGTCTGCAATGGAAAGCGAGGCCGTCGCCGCAGGCGACGGCGCATTGATGACGTGAACGCCAGAAGCTCCCCGAACCAAAACAAAATCATCCACCAAGGAACCGTCGGGCTGCAACGCCTGCGCGCGCACCCCAGACCGCCCGGGCACCAAATCCCGATCTTCCAAATCCGGCATCAAGGCCTGCAACGCCTTTAAAAAGGCCGCGCGGGAGAAGGCGCGGTGGTACTCGCCCAAGCCGTACTTCCAGTGCTTTTGGAACAACTTCCAGGTCCCTGAAAAGCTCAAGGCATCCGCCGTATCGCTCCAATTGAACGACGTTTTGGTGTATCCCTCGCGTTTGAAGGCGAACACGGCGTTGGGACCGCACTCCACGCTGCCGTCGTGCATGCGCGTGAAATGGACGCCCAAAAACGGGAAATTGGGGTCCGGAACGGGGTAAACCAAGTGGCGCACTTTGTGGCGCGCCGCGGGGGAAAGTTCGTAGTAGTCGCCGCGGAAGGGCACAATGCGCACGTCCGTTTCCGCCCCGTCAAGACGGGCCAGTCGGTCTGCTTGAAGTCCGCCGCAAAAAACGGCTTTCTGGGCCCAAACGGCTTGACTTGCGTTCGCACCTGTGATTTGGACGCCTCCTTCTGTCTGTGCGGTTTGCACCGCCTGGAAACCGTAAATGACTTTAGATTTCGGTTGCAGCGCCAACGCCGCCTGCAGCAGCGCGTGGGTGGCTCCCCGGTAATCCACAATGCCCGTTTGGGGCACGCGAAGCCCCGCAACACCGGCAATGTGCGGTTCCAGCTCCCGTATTCCCGCGGCATCCAAGTTTTCTAAACCGTCGAGACCGTTGGCCTTACCGCGTTCGGCTAAACCCTTCAAACGCTCCGCTTGCTCGACCGTTGTGGCCACCACCACTTTGCCGCACACTTCATGCGCCACTCCATGCTCTGCACAAAAATCCAGCAATTGCAGGTATCCGTCCCGGCACGTAGTTGCTTTTAAACTGCCCGGCTTGTAGTACAGTCCCGAATGGATGACGCCGGAGTTTCTGCCGGTTTGGTGGAGCGCCCATTCGGACTCCTTTTCCAACAGCACCAAACGCGCATCGGGGAACTTGCGCTGCAACTTGTACAAAGTAGCCGCGCCCACAATTCCCCCACCAACAACAGCAAAATCAAATCGGTCCATGCCGCAAAGGTACGAACGCCTTTGGGGGATGGACCGATTGACAAAACGCCCGGGGGCGCCTTAAGACTTACTGCGGCATGCCGGCCGCAACCCAACGCGCAATTTTGCGCTGGTTGCACGCATTCATGGCCCCAGACGGAGGCATTTGCGACGAACCTACCCCTTTCAAAGCGCCCAATAGATTGTTGTTATCCACCGCATTCTTGATGCCCAAGTAGGAATCCAGCTGTACGTTGCCGCTGACGTTGGGGTACGCATGGCAGCCCACGCATTGGGCTTGGATGATGGAGTTGGCTTCTGCAAAGGACGGAGTGGCTGCCGTGTCGCACACGTTGCCGGCACAATCGGTTTCTTTTGCCCCTTGTTGAATCCATTTCTTGATCAGCTCCTTCTCGGCTGGAGTCAATTGGGGATATCCGGGAGGCGGCATCATTTTGTCTGGGTCCGTTTCCGTGATGGCCTCCCACAACTCGCTGTTGTTGAGACTGCCCGGACTAACTTCACGACGGATTTTGGCGTACGAGTCCAAAACCACCCCATCTTCCCCGTTGGGTGAATTGTGGCAGCCGGGTCTGGCGCACTTGCTCGTAATAAGCGGCAAAACCTCGTTTTTGAAGTCCACCGTACCTGGATCGCACGGAGACGTAGTATCCGTTGGATTGGGGTCCACGGGGTTGATGGGGTCGTGTTCGCATCCGGTGGATACGGACCAGCCCAATACCGCACAAGCTGCGGCAACGTAAAAACGAGCTAATGGTTTCATAAAACGTCGATTTCTTTGGCCATTTTAGGGGCGCGGTGGGTGAAAACACGGGAGAGATTGAACCCAAAATACAAGTCGCCTTTGCCCCAGCTTCCGGGGGTCAGCATCATCCACGAGGGATCGTTCATGTACCGCGCGTTGCTCACGTGGAACTGAAAAACGTGCCCGCCGGTCTCCAGGTCCAAGCCTACACTCAAGGGATCGTACAAGCCATCCGGGCGGTGCATGCGGGCAAAGTACTCTGCCGTCAAGGCCATGCGGTCCGTCAACTTGTAGCGGCCGCCCAAGCCAACGCCGTATTGGTCGTTGGGAGTGGCCACCAAGTTGAAGTGCACCACCGTTGGGGCCACCTCAAAAGAGAGTTCGTCGGACCATTTGCGGGCCAGAATCAATTGGTGGGTAAACGCCAGGCGGTCCGTGAAGTAGTGATTCACTCCGTCGTTGAAATCCGTGGTGTTGAGGTTGGTGGAATGGTAGTACACCGCGCTTAAGGGCGTCCCGTCCTCCTTTTGGCGCAAAAAGCGCACCTTGGCAAAGGCGTCGTAGGTTTTATTGCCCGACGACCGTCCCAATCCCAAATTCAACCAATGCGCGGGAGAATAGCTGTATTCCAAACGCATTTGTGCTACGTCCAGACCCAAGAAATTGTAAAGCGGGCGGTCGTTGATGGTGCCAAAACGGTGGCTGATGATCAACTGACCTACTCCGGAAGCGGGCAATTCATTGGTCTGTAAATTGACTACTCGCGTTCCCTTGAAGGTTGCTGCCACGGGTGCCTTTTTCACGGGGCCCTGCGCAGCGTCCAACATGCTGAACAAGTCGTCCTGCGCCAGTAGAGAACCGCTGGACGCCAAAATGAGTGCTAGAAAAAATACGCGCATCAGGACTTCACTAAATCAAACTTGGCCTTCACCGTAACTTCAATTTCTTCTGCAATTTTTGCAAAGACCACGGTGGGGATTTCAATGTTGTAGTCCACGCACTTTACTTTGAATTTGCTGGACAACGAAGGCGACTTGTCTTTAATAACCACGGTTGCTGGCACCACAATCACCTTGTCCACACCGTGGATGTTCATGGTGCCCTTGAGCTGGGCGGGGTACGTTCCGTCCTTGTCCCAATTCACGGCAGAAGCGTCTGTCAACTTGCCTTTGAACGTGGCTTTGGGGTACTTGTCCGAATGGAGGTAATTTTCGTTGAAATGCTCCTGCATCAGGGCCTTTTCAAAGGTGAACGACTTGATATTCACCTGAAACGCCACCTCGCCCGTGGCCTTGTCCCATACCGCAACGGCCGTGCTGGTAGTTGCTTCAATGTCTTCAACCGGTGTGGAAGAAAAGAATCGGATGTAGGTTTCTTTGGCCAAATACCGCTGTGCGGTGGCGCTGAGCGCGGATACCGCTACCAGCGCGGTGAACAAAACTTTTTTCATGGGGACGAGTGGATTAATTATTTAAAGCACCTTGGCGTTTCCAGGTGCGCAATTTGGCTTTTTGACAAGAGGATAGTGGGCCGGACGGCGGCATGGCCAAGGGGTTGCCCGCCGGCAAATGAACCCGATTGAGTAGGGAGCCGGACAATGTAGCCGCAGCAATTTGGGTGTGGTTGGTCAGGGACAAGCCGGCGCTGGGCGATGTTGCTCCGTGGCATCCCGCGCACTGGGCGCTCACAATGGGCTGAATGTCCGCAGCAAACGAAACCGCCGCCGTATCGCAGGCACCGCCCGTGCCGTACAAGGTTTGGTAGTCGTCGTAGTAGCAGGACGTTGCTATTGTGGCAGACGCCCAAAGGGACAATACGGCAGCTATGCTCCAAAAAACCTTCATGATGCGGTGGGTTGATGTTCTACAAAGTTATAACGTCGGATCAGATACCAGAAGTATAGGGCCAACAAAAAGTAGACCACCAGCACCAAAGCGGCCAAACGAAGGTCTCCAGTGGCGTTCTCCAGCCAACCAATGGAAGCCATGCCCAAAACCGTCGCCAACTTCTCCGCGATGTCGTAAAAGGAAAAATAAGTCACGTGGTCTTCCGCCTCCGGAAGCATTTTTGAATACGTACTTCGCGAAAGGCTTTGGAGGCCGCCCATGACCAAGCCGACGGCCGCTCCCAAGGCGTAAAATTGAGCTTCTCGCTGCACAAAGTAGGCTCCCACGCAGACCAAAGACCAGCCGATTGCCCCCACAATCAAGGTGGGTATATTGCCCCACTTGCGGGACATTTTGGAGAACAGCCAGGCACCGGCCATTGCTACGTACTGAATCATCAAAATGGTGGTAATCAGCGCGGAAGTGGGCAAGCCAAGAACTTGACTCCCAAACAAGGACGCGATCAAAATGACCGTTTGGACCCCGGCGCTGGCGAAGAAAAAAGCCAAGACAAACCGGCGCAAAGAACGATCCGTGAGCAATTCAGCAACCGAACGGTACAAGGCGCGGTAGGCCGTAGCCGGTTTAGCGGGAGCCTTGGGTGCATCCGAGCGGTGCGCAGCGCCGCGGGGCAAACGCATGAGGGCGTACTCCCCAAACCCCAACCACCAAAGGGCCACCAAAACAAAACTCCACCGAGTAATCAAGGCCGTGGTGGCCTCAGCCCCAAACCACTGCGGATTCTGAACGGCTACCAGTACGGCGATGAGCAAAAAACTGCTGCCAAAATACCCCATGGCAAAACCGCGGGCACTCAGGGCATCTTGTTCGTCTGGGGCGGCAATTTCCGGCAAGTAGCTGTTGTAGAACACCAAGGAGCCTGCAAAGGAAAAGGAAGCCAAAAACGGCGCTAATAAGCCCAGCCACAAGGCATTCGTGGTAAAGAAAAACATGGAGGCACAGGCCGCTACCCCGGTGTAAACAAAGGTGCGCATGTACGTTCGCTTGTTCCCGGCCACCTCCGCCAAAGCGGCGAGGTAGGGCGCCAACAGGCTGATGCACAGATAAGCGGCTGCTATGGCAAAGGTGTAAGCGGCGGTCGGGCTGACGGTTCCTAAAAAAGCGGACACCTCGGCAGAGTCCATCACGGCTCCGTAGTAAATCGGATAAACCGCGGTGCCCACCACCAAGGTGTACGCCGAATTGGCCCAGTCGTAAAAAACCCATCCGCGCTTGACGCGCTCGTCCGTGCTGTTCATGGACGAAAGGTAGGATTTTAGGCCTGCTCCTGCAATTTAATCAGGTTCAACGCACTGCCTGCGCGGAACCAGCCGATTTGCTGGTCGTTGTAGGTGTGGTTGGCACGGACGGTATCCTGGGAACCGTCGGCATGCTTCAAAACCAGCGTGAGGGGTTTGCCCGGCGCAAAATCCACCAAATCCGCAAAGTCAATGGCGTCATCCTCGCGGAACAGATCGTAGTCTGCTTCGTTTTGGAAGGTCAGTGCCAACATGCCTTGCTTTTTGAGGTTGGTCTCGTGAATGCGCGCAAAACTCTTCACCAAGATGGCCTTGACGCCCAAGTGGCGCGGCTGCATGGCGGCATGTTCGCGGGAAGAACCTTCGCCGTAGTTCTGGTCGCCCACCACCAACGTGGGAACGCCAGCGGCCTTGTAAGCACGTTGGACGGCGGGAACCTCTCCGTAGGTACCGGTGAGTACGTTCTTCACGGAATTGGTTTCGCCGTTGAACGCATTCACGGCACCGGTTAAGGTGTTGTTGGCGATGTTGTCCAGGTGACCGCGGAAACGCAACCAAGGGCCGGCCATGGAAATGTGGTCCGTGGTGCACTTGCCTTGTGCTTTGATGAGCAGACGGGCGTCGTGGATGTTCTTGCCGTCCCAAGCCGGGAATTCGTCCAGCAACTGCAGGCGTTCGGAACCGGGATTGACGGCGACGGTGATGGCGCTGCCGTCCGCTGCTGGGGCTTGGTAGCCGGCGTCCTCAACGGCGTAGCCGCGCGCGGGCAATTCCTCGCCGGTGGGCGGATCCAACAGCACGGCTTCGCCGTTTTTGTTGATCAATCGGTCCATCAAGGGATTGAAATCCAATCGGCCCGCAATCGCCAAGGCGGTTACGATTTCCGGAGAGGCTACAAAAGCGTGCGTGTTGGGGTTGCCGTCCGCACGCTTGGAGAAGTTGCGGTTGAAGGAGTGAACGATGGTGTTCTTCTCCCCTTTTTCCGCTCCCGGACGGTTCCACTGACCGATGCAGGGTCCGCACGCATTGGCAAACACTTTACCCCCGATGGCTTCAAACTCCGCCAACAAACCGTCGCGCTCCGCGGTGAAGCGAACCTGCTCGGACCCGGGGGTCACGGAGTATTCTGACTTCACCTCCAGGTTTTTGGTGGCTGCTTGGTGCGCCACGGAGGCCGCACGCGTCAAATCTTCGTAGGACGAGTTGGTGCAGGAACCGATCAAACCAACCTCCACCTCCATGGGCCATCCGTTTTGTTGGGCCAACGCGCCCAACTGCGAAATGGGCGTAGCCAAATCCGGTGTAAACGGACCGTTGACGTGGGGCTCCAAAGTCGACAAATCGATTTCAATAACCTGATCAAAGTAGTGCTCTGGGTTGGCGTACACTTCCGCATCGCCGGTCAAGTCTGCCGCTACGGCGTTCGCGAGGTCGGCAACCTCCGCCCGCCCGGTGGCACGCAGGTAGCGCTCCATGGAGGCGTCGTACCCAAAGGTGGACGTAGTAGCTCCTACTTCAGCACCCATGTTGCAGATGGTTCCCTTGCCGGTGCAGCTCAAGGATACCGCGCCGTCGCCAAAATATTCCACAATGGCCCCGGTTCCGCCTTTTACGGTCAGAATGCCGGCAACCTTCAAAATAACGTCCTTGGCAGAGGCCCAACCGCTGAGTTTGCCGGTGAGCTTTACGCCGATCAGCTTGGGAAACTTCAATTCCCACGCCATTCCGGCCATAACGTCCACTGCGTCGGCACCGCCTACGCCAATGGCCACCATGCCCAGACCTCCGGCATTGACCGTGTGCGAGTCCGTACCGATCATCATGCCGCCGGGGAAGGCGTAGTTTTCCAAAACCACTTGGTGAATGATGCCCGCGCCGGGCTTCCAAAAACCAATGCCGTATTTGTTGGATACCGACGCCAAGAAGTTGAACACTTCGTTGGATTTGTTGACGGCCTCTTGCAAATCAGGCGTGGCGCTGACGTGCGCTTGGATCAAGTGGTCGCAGTGAACCGTGGAAGGAACCGCTACCTTTTTGCGTCCGGCTTGCATGAACTGAAGCAAGGCCATCTGAGCGGTGGCATCTTGCATGGCCACGCGATCCGGAGCAAAGTCTACGTACGACTGGCCGCGGGTGAAGACTTCGGTAGCGTTGGTTTGCCACAAGTGGGCATACAAAATTTTCTCACTGAGGGTCAGTGGCTTGCCCAAGGTTTGGCGAGCTGCTTGTACTTTTTCCGGGAAGGCCGCGTAAAAGGCGCGGATCATTTCAATATCGAACACGTTCATGGTCAGTAGTTGCTGTGTGTACAGCAAAATTACAAATGAAATCGCGTTTTTACTTGTTAATTTCTAACGAAAGTGGCGTTTTTCTGAGAATTTTTTATCATGCTGATTTTTAAATAGATGACTGTGCTTTGTACCCGCGGATGATCGCTCCATTGCACCCACAGCCTCCTCTGCATCAAATGCCTTTTTACGGCTGCAGTCGGACTGAATGCGGCCTGCGTGCACGTCTACAATTTCGGTACCTTTGTTTCTATAAATCCATGGGTACTCGACTGATTTCTCCTTTGTTTGCAGAAGGCGTAGGAATGGCCTTAGCGGCCCTGCGCGGAAATTTGTTGCGTGCAGTCCTCACGGCATTGATCATCGCCATTGGAATCATGGCCTTGGTGGGCATGCTCACCAGCACTACCGCCATGGAAAGCGCCATCACTGGGCAGTTTTCCACAATGGGAGCAACGACTTTTACCCTGCAGTCCGGTGGCATGAATATTCGGCTGGGGGGCGGCCGTCGGGTGGAGGAAAAACCCCAACCGCAAATTCCCCTGTACCAAGCCCTGGCCTTCCAGCAACGATTTACCTATCCGGGAGCCACCGTCAGCGTCTCCGATGTTCTGAGCGGGACCGCTACCGTATCCCTCGGTTCGCTAAAAACCAACCCAAACGTTCAGGTAGTGGGGGTGGACAACGGATACTTAGCCACGACGGGCTTAACCATCAACGAGGGACGGCCGTTCAGCGCCACGGAGCGCGACGAAGGCAAATCCGTTGCTTGGCTTGGCTTTGATGTGGCCACCAAGTTATTCCCGGAAGGCGGCGCTTTGGGACAAACCATTCGTGTTCAAGGCCGCCCTTTTTTGGTGGTTGGTGTTTTGGCCCCCAAGGGCAACAGTGCGTTCATGGCACAGGACCAAGCCGTTTTGGTACCGGTTCGGGCGGGTCATCGCTTGTTTGGGACGCCGTCGAGCAGCTACGCGGTTCAGGTTATGGCGCCCAGTCCCGATGAATTGGACGCTTGTCTTCAGGCTTCGATGGCCCAGTTCCGAGCCTTGCGCGGCCTTCGCCCGGGTGAGGAAAACAACTTCAACGTGCGGCGCAGCGACGCCATTTCTGCAATCCTTATTGAACAGCTCTCCAGCGTGTCCGTGGCCGCGGCGGTGATCGGAGCCATTACGCTCTTGGGGGCCAGTATTTCCCTAATGAACATCATGCTGGTGTCCGTAACGGAGCGAACCCGCGAAATCGGCACGCGCAAAGCCTTGGGCGCCACGCGTTCCGCCATCGCTCTTCAGTTTTTGTTGGAAGCCATCCTGGTCAGCCTGATGGGAGGATTGGTGGGTACCGTTTTGGGAATCATGGTAGGCAATGGACTGAGCTCCGCCATGGGCGGGGTTTTCATTTTGCCTTGGAATTGGATTGGATTGGCCTTTGGTGTTTGTTTGGTGGTGGGTGTTGTAGCGGGCTTCTACCCCGCACGGAAAGCCGCCGCACTAGATCCTATTGAAGCATTGCGTTATGAATAGTCGATTGGAAAATACGAAAGCGACGGTCCTCCAATGGGTTACCACCTTGGTCGCCGGATACCGAAAATTGGACGCCAAAATGGCGAAATGGCCGGGCATGCAGCGGGCATGGTTGCGCAAAGGCATTCAACTTGCCGTGAGCGGAACGGTGGTCCTATTGCTCCTGATTTGGTCCATTGCTTTGGGGGCCTTTGGCATCATCCCCACCCGGGACGACATTCGGTCGGTCCGCAACGATTTGGCCACCGAAGTTTATTCGGAAGACGGGGTTTTGATTGGGAAATACTTCTTGCAAAACAGAACGGGCGCCGATTTGGAAGAAATACCGCAGTACTTGATCGATGCCTTGGTCTCAACGGAGGACGTGCGCTTTTTTGAGCACGACGGCGTAGACAGTCGATCCCTCGCGCGGGTGGTCATCAAAACCTTGGTGCTCCGAAACGAGTCATCCGGTGGCGGATCCACCATTACGCAGCAATTGGCCAAAAATTTGTTCGGCCGGGAGAACTACGGGCCGTTGTCCTTGGTTCTGGCCAAGGTCAAGGAATTTATTGTGGCGCGACGGCTGGAGGAGTTGTACACCAAGGAACAAATTTTGGAGCTGTACCTGAACACCGTCAGCTTCGGCGAAAACGTGTACGGAATTGAAACGGCGAGCTTGCGTTACTTCAACAAGAAGCCGGTAGACTTGAACCTGGAGGAAGCCGCCGTTTTGGTGGGCTTGTTGAAAGCCAATTCCAAGTACAACCCGCGCAAGAATCCGGAAAATGCCCGCGAGCGACGGAATGTTGTGTTGGGTCAGATGCTGAAGTACGAGTACTTGACGCAGGAGGAATACGAACAAATGTGCGCCAAGCCGCTGGAAATCAACTACTACAATTTGGAAGACGAGAAGCCAGCACCGTACTTTTTAGCGGCGATTCGTCCTGAGGTAGAGGAAATTTTGAGCGACTTGCGCAAACCCGACGGCTCCGAATACGACCTGGATCGGGACGGTTTGGTGGTGGAAACAACACTATCGTCCTCGTTGCAACGATATGCCAACCAGGCAGTTTGGCGTCAAATGCAGCGCATTCAACGCAATTTCAACGCCCATTGGGGGGAGTCGGCCTGGAAGAAACTTCCTGATTTTTTGAAGCGTGAGGTGCAAAACACGGTGCTGTACAAGCGCATGAAAGCGGACGGCGCCAGCGACGAAGAAATTGAAGCCGAACTGAATAAAGAAAAGTCCGTAGTGGTCTTTGCCTACACGGACGAAGGCGACGAGCGCAAAAATATGAGCACGCTGGATTCCGTGAAGTACGCGCAAGCGCTGATGTCTTGCGGCTTGGTGGCTTTGGATCCGGTGCGCGGAACAGTAAAGGCCTGGGTGGGCGGCCCCAGCTTCCAGTACTTACCGTACGACCACGTTTTGTCTCGTCGGCAAACGGCCTCTGCATTCAAACCGGTGGTGTACGCGGCGGCCTTGGAAAAAGGAATTTCGCCGTGCACCTACTTTGAAAACGAATTGAAAACGTATCCGGAATTTGTCAATTGGACTCCGGAAAACCACGACCGGATGTACGGGGGTGAGTACACCATGCGCGGTGCCCTGAAGCGGTCCATCAACGTGGCTACCGTAGAGGCCTTGATGAAAACCGGCCGAGGCAACGTGGTGCGCATGGCCCGTAAGTTGGGATTCAAGGGCGAAATGGACGACCGGCCAGCAATGGCCCTTGGCGCCAACACGGCCTCCTTGCTGGAGTTGGTTGCGGCGTACGGCGCTTTTGCCAACGGCGGCAAGGCCTTTACCCCAGTGGCGGTGACGCGCATTACGGATCAAATGGGCAATGTCTTGTACGAACGGAAACCCACCGGCATGCGCGCTGTGATGGACACGGCCAACGTTTCCATGCTGACGGACATGCTGCGCGCGGTGATCAACGAAGGAACGGGAAACAGCGTCCGCTCCTACGGTCTCTCCGGTGATTATGCCGGAAAAACGGGCACCGCACAGAATTACTCCGACGGTTGGTTTGTGGGCTACACCCCAAAAATTGTGGCCGGCGTGTGGGTAGGAGCTTCTTCGCCTTTGGTTCACTTCCGCGATGCACGCGGCGCAGGCAACGCCACGGCCCTGCCCATTTGGGCCAATTTCATGGGCTCCGTGGAGCGTTCTGGATTGAGCCGTCGGTACGTGGTGCCCTTCAAACCGTTGTCTGCGGCCTTGGAAGAAAAAATGCGCTGTCCGGACTACAAACCCGGCTTGATGGACGAGATCAATCAGATGTTCTTGGACGACGAAGGAACTGTGGACGATGTGCCGGTCTCGACGCCGGAAACCAGCACGCCGGAGGCGGCTGGAGGTTTGGAACGCAAGCCCTTCTGATGCAAACCCTCCGGTTGGGCTGGACTTTGGCCGAACGCGACTTGCGCACCCGGTACGCACAAAGTGTACTCGGGAGTTTGTGGAGTTTGGCTCAGCCGCTGGCGATGGCAACCGCGCTCTTCTTCGTGGGAAAGGCCTGGAACCGGACGGTATCCGCAGACCTGTGGCTTTTGGGTTGGGTGGTTTGGAATGTCTTTTCGTCCAGCGCGTTTGCGGGCGCCTTGGCATTGGCACACAACCGGGAATTGGTGACCAAAACCGCCATCCCTCCTTTTTCGTATCCGCTTTCTAAAGCCATCGTTGCGGCGGTGGATGGAGCCGTTGGGTTGGTTCTGTGGGGAATTTTTGCGGCAGCAACCGGAACGCATGCGAACGCATCTCTGGCGGCTGATGCATTGGTTGCCTTTGCGGCATCGCTGGCGGGAGGTCTTGGACTGGGTGCTCTTTTGGCGCTCCCTGCCGCTCGGGTTCGGGATGTGGCGGTAGCATTGCCGTTTCTTGGGCAACTGGGATTGCTCCTCTCCCCGCTCCTGCTGGGCACCAGCACTTCTTTTTCCGAACACCTGCCTTGGATTCCCGGTTGGGGCCCGGTGCAAGCAGTATTGACCCAATCTTTGAGTTCCGACGTCGGGTACCTGTGGGTAGCGGCCTTGCTCCTCTTTGCAGCGGGTTATGGCGTGCTCAAGCGCTGGGGTAAACATGCAGCGGACTGGGTATGAAACCGTTCATCCACTTTGATCAACTGACCAAGAAATTCGGGGCACACACGGCCGTGGACCGTTTGTCTGGACGCTGGGAGGCCGGCTCTTCCGTGGGGATTGTGGGCGCTAACGGCGCCGGCAAGTCCACCTTGTTGCGGTTGCTTTCCGGAATCTCAGCTCCAACGTCCGGGACGCTCAAAATATCCGGCCGGTTGGCAAGTCTCTTGGAGGTGGGGACCGGCTTTCACCCGGAGCTCACCGGTAGGGAGAACATCTTTTTGTACGGTCAAATCTTGGGGCTGCGCCGCGCTGAAATTCGCGCCCAATTGGATGCCATTGCCGATTTCTCCGGGGTCTCGGCCCAGTTGGATCTTCCGCTCAAACACTTTTCGTCGGGCCAGAAAATTCGGCTCGGATTTTCCGTAGCAGCGCAACTGCGTTCGGACATCATTCTTCTGGACGAGGTTTTGGGCGTGGGCGACGCCGCCTTCCAGCAGCAGTCGTTTGAACGCATGCAGTCCCTTTTGTCCGAAGAAGGACGCATGGCCGTGGTGGTGTCGCATCATTTGGGCACCATTCGCCGCATGTGCACCCAAGCCCTTTGGATCGACGCCGGTCGCGAGCGCCATTCCGGGGCGGTTGCCGACGTGTTGGAAGCGTACAAGAATGCCCATGCGTCCTCCGAGAATACCGGAACCCTGCCCAACAATCCGTGGGTGGCATCCGTGCGCTGGTTGGGCACCTTGGTTGCCGGACAACCTGCACGTCTGGAAGTGGCTTTGAACAACATCAGCCCCTTGCAGCGGCCCAACCTCCGACTGACCCTATTCAACCAACACGGTGAATTCCTGGCGCCGCTGAGTCCCGTAACGTCTGGACTGGGGTCCGATTGGTGGCCCGAACGCGCGCAAATTGCCCTGGAATTTGACCGTTTGCCCCTGATGCGCGGCACGTACCACCTGGGCCTCCGCCTGACGGAAAACGACCTGGAACTGGTGCACCTGCCCATTGCGTTGCCCTTTGCCGTTGAAGAAGGACTTTACTTCCCCAAAGGAGACACCTTTGCCCCGCGCTTCAACGGCTTGTGGCTGGATCCCCATTGGACCGTAGCCTCGTCGGACCCGGCTTAACGCCGTAAAAAACCTTTGACGGACCGCTTGGTGCGCGTCCAGCGTTGCGCCCAGGACGCGTGCGGACCGTTTTCGTGGTGGAACAGCCCCTTCATGTACTCGGATCCCTCCGTCGGATTTAAGAGCGGCTGGGGGTCAAACTCCCATGCCCCACCGGATTCGTACCCCCACGCTTCCAAATGCGGTTGCCACAGGGGGCGAAACAAAGCTTCGTCTTCGGGCAACCACCAGCGGCGCCAATTTCCGTCTCCCCGCGTTCGGGCGATGTGGCTGAAATTTCGGGCTTGCTCCCCCTCCGCAGTTAATACCCAATCGGACGGAATTCTACCGGCCAACGCGTCAAAATTGCCCCGTCGGAAGTCTTCGTACCGAAGGACGGCCCAACCGACGGCCCGCGCCTGCTTCTCCAAAGAGCGCAATCGATCCATACGAACAGCTAAGTCCGCGAGCCAATCTTCTTGCGGCAAGCCGCGTGGCCGGGCTAGCGCTGCAAATGAAAGCTCGCTGGGGAAGGCCTCCTTGTGCTGCACCAAGCGGAGCGCTCGCTGAAAATCGCGCGGATCCGGCTCGTGCACGTACAGCCAGCGGTAAAAAAAAGCGGACAACCAACGGTCTCGGGGGTCGCGCAGCAGCAAAATAGGCAGGTCAAAGGATTGCCCCTGCTCCAGTGCTTGTTCCACCGTCCATCCGCGAAACGGCTCAGACACCCCACTTCCCCATCCGCCGACGGGGTCCACCAACAGCGCTTTCGCCGTTGCTACTTCGGGCCAGAACGCGCGCGGCTCCGGTTCAAAAAACGCCGTCGGCCCCGGTTGATTGGGATCCAAACCGCGCGCCTGTACCAGGCGCGCATACACCAACGTCGTCCCGCTTTTGGGCATTCCCACTACCAAAACCCGCATACCGCCAAGGTAATGCGTATTTTTGGGAGATGCTTCCCTCCGTTACCGTCTTGGTTCCCAATTACCGGCACGTCCGCTACCTCCCCGAGCGGTTGGACAGCATTTTGGCCCAAACGGTGGTCCCCAATGAAGTTTTGTTGCTGGACGACTGCTCTCCAGACGAATCGTTGTCCATCTTAACGGCCTACGCGGCGGAGCGACCCACCTGGCGCGTGGTGGCCAACGAGCAGAATTCCGGGAGTCCTTTTGCGCAGTGGAACAAGGGGGTTGGCATGGCTACCTCCCAATACGTTTGGATTGCGGAGAGCGACGACGCCGCGGACCTGCTCCTGTTGGAGACTCTGCTCCAAACCGCACAAGCACATCCCACAGCGGTTTTGGTGTACGCCCAAACCCTCTTGATGGACGAAGAGAGCCGCACCCTGCACTCTTTTCAGCAGAACTACGATTACCTGTTTGGTGCGCGGGCCGCGCGTTGGAAAGAACCCTACTTCGCCCGCGGGATCGACGAACTGCGCGAGTACTTCATCCTGCACAACGTCGTGCCCAATGCCAGCGGAGCGTTGATCCGACGCGACACCTATTTGGCCGCCGGGGGAGCAAATCCCTGGTACCGCTTGAACGGCGACTGGGCTTTTTACACGCGCCTGTTGGAGCACGGAGACATTGCCTACGTTCCGACGCCGCTGAACCGCTTTCGGGTGCACGCGCAAACCCAACGTCAAGCGGCCAATGCCAGCGGCGCGGTGTACGAGGAGCTTTTAACGCTTGCGGATGACCTGGTGGCCCGGCATTCCCCTCCGCGCGCCATCCAAAAAAAGGCGTACCGCAATTTTGCCGCCTGGTGGGCACATTCGCTGTACCGGCAAGAATGGACCGTCTCCAAAGCATTGGAAAATGGGCGCATCAACCTGCGGTTGCTCCTTCGTTTTGCGCGCATTCACCCACTGGTTCTTCTGCACATCCCGTACGAAGGCGCTGTGCGTTTGGCTGTTTTCGCGTTGGAATGCGTACATTTAAAGAAGCCGTTGCGGCGGCTGCTGCACCGTTGGTTTCCGCGCGTTTTTTTTGACCCCACTCCGTGAGCCTCACCGTTGTCATTCCCTGCTACAATGCCTCCTCCACCGTGGAGGCGGCGGTGGCCTCCGCGCGCGGGGCCGCACAAATTGTTGTAGTGGACGACGGTTCCCTCGCCGAAACCGCCCGCCTCCTGGATTCTCTGTTGGCCAACAACACCTACCCCAATCTGGAAGTGGTCCGACTGCCCCAAAACGCCGGATTGGGTGCGGCGCGCAACGCCGGAGTGGCCCGCGCCACCCAGCCCTGGGTT
>JAXITR010000043.1:0-16087 GCA_034679985.1 Cryomorphaceae bacterium | reverse complement strand
CGCGAGGATGCCGTGGGCAACCTGTTGGCGTACAAACCCGCTTCGCACGGACTTGAAAACAGCGTACCGGTGGTACTGCAAGCCCACATGGACATGGTTTGCCAACAAAACGAGGGCACCGGCCACGATTTTGAGCGCCAAGGCATTGACATGTATGTGGACAACGGTTGGGTGCGCGCACGGGGAACTACCTTGGGTGCGGACAACGGCATGGGACTGGCCATGGGCCTAGCTCTTTTGGCAGACTCCAGCGCGGTACATCCGGCCTTGGAACTGTTGATTACGGTGGACGAAGAAACCGGCATGACTGGAGCTTTGGGCTTGGAAACCGGCTGGGTGCAAGGAAAATTTCTCTTGAACCTTGACACCGAAGACGATCGCGAACTGACCGTGGGTTGCGCGGGCGGTATCGACGTAACGGCGGAAGGGACCTATACGCCGTCCCGCATTCCTTCCGGGTACACCGGTTTGGAACTGCGCTTGCGCGGTCTGACCGGCGGGCATTCCGGCATGGACATCCATCTGGGACGCGGCAATGCCAATGTTCTTTCGGCCCGACTTTTGGTCGCCTTGGAAGAAGCAGCGTGCATTCTTGTTGCCCAGTGGGAGGGAGGCAGCCTCCGTAACGCGATTCCCCGCGAGGCCAAAACGGTGGTGGCCGTCGCCTCCAGCCACCTGCAAAAAGCATTGGATTGCTTGGCTAAAGTAAAAGACGAATTGACGTCGGAATACTTGCTGACAGACAGTGGATTGACTCTTGAATGGAAGGAAGTCGAGACGCCCGAATGGAGCTTGGACCCCGTGCTTCAAGGCAAATTAATCCGCGCCGTCGCGGCAGCACCCAACGGAATCGTTCGCATGAGTCCGTCCATACCGGGCTTGGTTCAAACCAGCAACAACATCAGCAAGTTGGAAGTGGGCAACGGATCGGTATCGGTTCAGTGTTTAACGCGTTCCAGCGTGGATTCTGAGAAAATGGCTACAGCCCAGGCCCTGCGTGGGCAATTTGCCTTGGCGGGTTTGGATACCCAGTTTGCCGGTTCCTACCCCGGTTGGGATCCCGCACCGGGAGGAGCCTTGGCCTCGTTGATGCGCGAAACCTACATATCGCTCTTTGCCGAAGAGCCCCACGTCAACGCCTGCCACGCCGGACTGGAATGCGGTATCATTGGCGAGCGCTGCCCGGGCATGGAGATGATCAGCTTTGGCCCCACCATCACCGGGGCGCACAGCCCGGACGAGCGCGTAAACATTGCGTCGGTGGCCAAGAGTTTTGCTTATTTGGTGGAAGTACTGAAAAACGTCCCGACGGTCCATTAATTCGGACCGTCGGCAAACATTCCCGCACCGAAGCGGTTAGAAAAAATATGGAAAATTGGGGACCCCTTTTGGCCGGTGTTGCCGCGTTTGTATTGATGGAAGGAGCTGCATGGGCGGCGCATAAATACCTTATGCACGGATGGTTGTGGTTTTTGCATGCAGACCACCACACCAAGGAACCGGGCTTTTTTGAAAAAAACGATGCCTTTTTCCTGATTTTTGCCATTCCCAGTTGGTTGTGCATCATGTTGGGCATGATGAACAACGTTTGGGTATCCGTGGGCTTCGGATTCGGAATTGCTGCATATGGCTTGGCTTATTTCTTTGTGCACGAATTGTTCATTCATCAGCGTTTTCGGTGGATCCGAAACATCGATACCCCCTATTTTCGGGCCGTTCGTCGGCTGCACAAAATGCACCACAAAGTTCTGACTAAGGAGGAATCTGCCCATTTTGGCATGTTGTGGGTTCCCCGTCAATTGATTCGGGAAGAAGCAGCCGCCCTAAAAAGGGAACAGCAACGCGCACAACAACAGGCTTAGCATGGAGAAATACCTGTATTTAGGCCTGATTGCCTTCACTTTTTTTGGACCGCTGTCCCGCTCGTTTGAATCCCGCATCCGGTACATTCAATACTGGCGCTCCTTGTTGGTAGGCACACTTGCGGTGCTGGTGGTTTTCATACCGTGGGACGTTCACTTTACTGCGGAAGGATATTGGGGATTTTCCAACCGCTACGTAGTGGGTTGGAAGCCCTTAGGACTGCCGATTGAAGAGTGGCTGTTTTTTGTGGTGGTGCCGTTTGCGTGTATGTTCATCTACGAAGTGCTGAATCTGTTTTTTCCCTGGACGGAGCGCGGCCAAAAATGGCCCCGGGTTACCGCTTGGATTCTTTTGGTGGCGACGGCGCTGGGCGCAGCAGCCTTCGCCGATCGTGCCTATCCGGCGCTCACCTTTGCCTATACTGCGTTGGCGTTGGCCTTGGTTTTACGCTATCGGGTATCTTGGTTGGGCCCGTTTTTTCGGGGTTGGGCCATCAGTTTGGTGCCGTTTTTCCTGGTTAACGGCGTGTTGACGGGCACGGGCTTGGACGAGCCCGTAGTTTGGTACAACAACCAAGAGAACATGGGCATACGTCTGGGCACCATCCCCGTAGAAGATGCTTTTTACGGCATGTTCATGATGCTTTTGTATACCTCCGCAGTAGAATGGCACCGTACCCGGTCGAAGAAGACAAACGTTTAGGCGTTTGGTTCAAGCCCGCGGGCTTGATGGTGGAGCCTGATCGGTTGGGGCACCCGAATTTGCAGGAGGTGGTCTCCGATCGTTTGGGCAGGGCCGTCTGGCCCATTCATCGTTTGGATCGTCCTACTTCCGGCTTGGTGTTGTTTGCCTACCAAAAATCAGCAGTAGCTCCCTTAATGCAGCTATTTGAGCACCGTCGGGTTCGAAAATTATACACTGCTTGGTTGGAGCGCCACTGGGAGGAGGGTGCAGTGGAATGGTGGGATTTGGGCGTGAAAAACCCTGCTGCATTCCGAATGGATGTTGTGGCAAACGAACAGCCGGGGGCTTTAAAAATGGGTCTTCGGGCCCAACCAACTGCAGATCCAGACCGGGTAGCGGTTGAACTGTTGACGGGCAGATACCACCAAATTCGTGCTCAATTGAGTGCCCACGGTTACCCCGTGCGTGGCGATGTGGCGTATGGAGCACAACCTTGGCAACATGCCTCCTGTATTGGACTGCACGCAGGTTTCTTGGGGTTTGACGATCCCTGGACGCACGAGCCGCGTCAATGGAGCGTGGAAGCTACCTGGGACCACCTTTAACTCATCAGCGTCAGCCAGGCGCCCGTGAGTCCGGCGGCGGCAAAATAGGCTAAATACGCCCAGTCTTCTTTCGATTTTGGGCGGTGAAGCGCTAAGTAATTGACGGAAAATCCCAACCCGCTGAGCAGCACCACCTGCGGCAGGGCCGCAGCACCCAAAGCACCAAAATAGGCGAGTTGACCACCGGTTGCGAAGGCCGCTTGGATTCCTGCTTGTCGGAGCAATGGACGGTTAAATCGTTTCCATTCGCCCCCAACGGTACCCAAGGCCAAAGCCAACAACCCTTGCGTCCATTCCGCAATCAGGAAAAACGGTAGGGACCCCAATTCCCGGAGGGCAGGCACGGATAACGGATAGTACAAGCCGTACGCCAAGCCTGCGGCGGCGGGGATCCAGCCGCGAATACCACCGCGTCGGAACAACAAAAGCAATTGAATGGAGAGCAGCAAGGTAGCGGCAAGTACCTGGTATCCGCTGGGCCAGGTGCCACTCAAAGCCGTTCCCACCGCAAAACCCACCACAACATTGAGGGATTGACCCACCAAAGCGGATGCGGAATGGTCTGAATTCAAGCTCCGCACAAAGGCCCACAGCCCCAAAAAGCCCAATCCACCCAATCCAACGGCTTGCCAAGCGGCGCCGTTCCAAGTCCAGGAAGGCAAATCGCCACTCCAAATCCACCAACCCGCTGCAGCCCATAAACTACCTAGTAAGGAACGAATTCCAATGAACAATAGAGTGGGGGCTGGCTGTTCTTTGAACCGCCAAAAGCGGTTTCCCCAAGCGAAAAGCAAAAGGGATAACGCAATGCAACCCAACACAAAGCCATTCGACGTCCCAGTAACCGCATCCATAGTTGCACAAAAATACCCTTGCTTCGTGGGAAATAAGCTACCTTTGCACCTTCAAAATCGTTCTCTATGTTGACGCGCCGCCATATTCGGATCAAAGTCCTCCAAAGTTTGTACGCCTTCATTCAAAACGAAGGAACGTCTGGAGCCAAGGCCTTGAGCGAATTGGAAAAGAGTTTGGCCAACATCTACCGGTTGTATTTACTGGATCTTCAGATTTTGCGCCAACTGGTGTACTTCTTGGAAGAACGCAAGGCCATTGAGGAGAAGAAACAATTTCCGTCTCCGGCGCTCATCAAGACCTTGGATACCGCGGTTTCGCATCCCTTTTTACGCCGCTTAGCCGACGACGACGATTTGGTGTCTGCTTTGGAGATTCATCGCGTTCATTTTGGAGACGCCTCGGACGTGGTCCGCAAGTTGCTTTTTGATTATTGGCAATCGGACTTAGCTAAAACGCATTTTGATGAAAATCAACCGCTTGGAGAAGGTTGGTTGAAGCAGTTCTACGGCCAGTACGTCGCCAACAACGAAGATCTTCACGCGGTGTACGAAGGCATGGAAATGCACTGGGCAGACGATTTGGAGGCTGCACAAATGATGGTGGTTAAAACCATGAAAAACCTGCGTCAGAACAAACCCCTTTTAGTGGAATTGTACAAGGACGAAGATGATGCACGTTTTGGGAAAGAGTTAATCCTCAAAGTTCTGGACGATCGATCCGACTGGGAAAAGCGCTTGATCGAGAAGTCCACCCATTGGGATATTGACCGCATGGCTTTGGTGGATCGCTTGTTGGTGGAAATGGCTTTGTCCGAACTGGTTGGCTTTCCGGAAGTCCCGCCCCGCGTAACCATCAACGAGGCTTTGGACGTGGCCAAATCGTACTCCACTCCGAAGTCCGCCGCATTTGTCAACGGTTTGATCGACAGTATTTTCACCGACTTGAAAGCCGAAGGTAAGGTCCAGAAAATCGGCAGGGGACTGTTGTAAACCGTTTTCCGAGTGCCAAAATTCAACCCGTTTTGGGCTTCGAGAATCTACGTCGGTTCGTTACCTTTGAAACCATGAAAACACGACCCTATTTACTTTTATTTGCTCTTCTAGGACTGCTGGTTTCCTGCACCAGTCCTTCGGATGAGATCCAGTCTACAGATGCTAAAGAGTCTTTGGGTGTCGATGCCGTAGACAGTGGCCGCCTGCCCGTTTTTGCGTTTGCCGAGGAAGAGTTTGACTTTGGTTTGATCCAAGAAGGCGATGTGGTTACCCATGATTTTAAATTCACCAACACGGGAGATGTTCCTTTGGTCATCAGTGCGGCACAAGGATCTTGCGGTTGTACCGTCCCGGATTATCCTCGTACGCCGATTGCGCCGGGTGCTGAGGGTGTGATCAACGTCTCTTTTGATTCCAACAAGCGTGGAGGTAAGCAAGAGAAGACCGTTACTTTGACCGCGAACACGGTTCCCAATGTTCATGTATTGAAAATAACAGCCAACGTAAACCCCAAGAAATAAATGACTTACTTGTCTCTATTGCAAGCAGATGCCAGCGGCATCATGAGTTTTTTACCCATCATCGCCATTGTTGCGGTCATGTACTTTTTCATGCTTCGTCCGCAAATGAAGCGTCAGAAAGAAGAAACGGCTTTCCGTTCTGC
The DNA here is from genome assembly GCA_034679985.1 of Cryomorphaceae bacterium. Classification (GTDB taxonomy): domain Bacteria; phylum Bacteroidota; class Bacteroidia; order Flavobacteriales; family Schleiferiaceae; genus CAMDTE01. Next base: position 10,424 of record JAXITR010000043.1, on the reverse strand, counting down.
ACTGGAAAAAGGCATGAAGGTGGTGACCATTGGCGGCATCCACGGAAAGGTTTTGGAGATCAACGACACCACGGTGTTGATTGAATCGGAAAACACGAAGCTACGTGTGGAGCGTTCCGCGGTGAGTAAAGAACTATCGGCTCAGTTCCAATCCAAGGAAAAGAAATAAGGACCCCCGAGGAATTCGGGTCAAAGAAAAAGCCCCGAACGACGCAGTCGTTCGGGGCTTTTTAGTACCGGTTAAGCAGGTACGTTAAATGCGTTTCAGTTGCTGCTGCAGCATTTTGATTTGATCCGTCATCAATCCACGAGAATCCAATTTTTTGGCTTCGGTTAAAAGCGTTTGTGCTTCTATTTTCCGTCGTTTGGACAGCGCCATGCCCGCCAATTGCAATTTGGCCATGGCTTGGTCTTCTTTCTGCCGAAGGCCGGTCTGGAGCGCCTTGCGCATCCACTGCTCCGCCTTATTCAGGTTGGTTTGGGAAACGAGCACCCCTTGCAGAAAGTAGTAGTACGCCAGCTGGCCTTTAATCAATGTTGTTTCCGGAGTGCGAATGGCCGCGAGGTGTTTGCCCGCGGACGCCATGTCTTGCTTTCGCAAATACCACAAAGCCATAAGAATGCGCTCGTGACGGAAGTACAAGAATACCGGGAATGCCGTGAGCAATACCCAGAAAATACCGTTGCCTATTTCTCCTTCAATAAACTGCCAAATGCCGAGTCCGAAAAACAAGACGGCAATGCCGATGCGTAAAATGCGTTGAATCATGCGTCAAAGGTACAACAGGCAAAGCACGGACGCGCGAACTGAGGCGTACGCTGGAAAGTTCAGAAAAGTTAGACGGTATCAGTCCAGAAGTTCAATGCGGTTGCGGCCCAGAGCTACTCGGCCGTCGATTTCCAATTTTTTGAGGAGTCGAGAAATGACTTCGCGCGAGGAGTGTAGGGCCGTAGCAATGTCCCCATGGCTCAAAGGAAGTACGGAGTTTTGGTTTAGGGCACTCCGGCGCTCGTGTAAATACGCCATCAACCGTTCGTCCAATTGCCGAAATGCCACTGAATCCAAGGCATTCAATGCTTCTTCAAAACGCTGTTGATAGGACTGAAGAACAAATCGACGCCATTCGGGAAAATCGTCGAACCACTGTGCAGCGCGTTGAAGCGGGAGGATGAACAATACGCTGTCCTCTTCAGCAACCACTTCTACGTGGGCTACCGTGGAGGACATGCAACAGCTGATGGTGCTGGCACACGTGCTTCCTTCGCGCAAGAAATAGAGGAAGAGCTCTTTGTCGTTTACGGCGTCAACGCGTGCCACGCGCAGCGTGCCGGAGAGAACTAAGGGAACGAAGTCTACGGGTGTTCCCGGATCGGCAATGTACGTTCCAGACTTTACTTCCTGTAGTTTGCCTTCTTCTAGTAACGTTTTTAACAACAATTGGTCTGTGAAGCCGAATGCCTTGAGCTGATTGATGAGCTGTTCTTGATCCATGTACTAATGTGCTGTTGATGCAACTCTAAGATACGTTTCGTACCAGGAAATTCGAATAAAGTCATTTGCTGTCCATGCTGATTGCTGAAAAAAACGAACATACCCATTGGACTCAAAAAAAGGGGTGACTCCAACGAGACACCCCCCACAATCGTTGGATTAACTTAAGAATTATCCCCGAGGCCCAGCGTTGCGAATGGCCTCCGGCGTTTGGTCTGAAAACTTGGTGAAATTCGTCCGGAATTTATTGGCCAACATGTCCGCTTGCGCGTCGTAAGCAGCTCCGTCGGACCAAGAAGCGCGCGGGGTCAAGAATTCCGAGGGAACGCCTGCACAGGTAGCGGCGAAGTCCATGCCAAAGCGCTCGTCTCGTGCAAAGGTTTCGCTTTGCAGCTTGCCGTCCAGAGCAGCCGTAATCAAGGCACGGGTGTACTTAAGTTTGATGCGCTCGCCAACGCCGTATGCGCCGCCCACCCAGCCGGTATTGACCAGCCAAACGTGAATTCCGCTGTCTTTTAGCTTATTGCTGAGCATCTCGGCATAAACCGCCGGGTGCAACGGCATGAAGGCGGCACCAAAGCAAGCAGAAAAGGTTGCAGAGGGTTCGGTCACGCCCACTTCAGTGCCCGCAACCTTAGCCGTGTACCCGGACATGAAATGGTACGCCGCTTGTTCTGGACTCAATTTGGAGATGGCGGGAAGCACCCCGTAGGCATCAGCGGTGAGGAAGAAAATATTCTTGGGTGAAGAACCCAAGGAGGGCACTTGAATCAAGTCGATGTGGTCGATGGGGTAGGAGACACGCGTGTTTTCCGTGATGCTTGAATCCGCGTAGTCCGGTACCGTGGTGCCTTCCTGGAAAACAATGTTCTCCAACAAAGCACCCGGGCGAATGGCACGGTAGATATCCGGTTCTTTTTCCTCGGACAAATCAATGACCTTAGCGTAGCAGCCGCCTTCAAAATTAAATACCGTTCCGTCCGGTGCCCATCCGTGCTCGTCGTCGCCAATGAGCTTGCGGTTGGGATCTGCGGACAAGGTGGTTTTACCGGTGCCGCTCAATCCAAAGAACAGTGCTGTATCCCCTGCTTTTCCAACGTTCGCGGAGCAGTGCATGGGGAGTGTTTCGCGGTGCGTAGGAAGTAGGAAGTTAAGTGCGGAGAAAATGCTCTTTTTAATTTCTCCGGTGTAACCAGTACCTCCAATCAAAATGGTCTTTTCGCTGAAGCACAAGATCGCAAAATTGCCTTGACGGGTTCCGTCAACGCTCGGATCTGCCTGAAAACCGGGTGCGTGGAGCAAGGTCCATTCCGGGGTGAAGGCGGCGCGTTGCTCGTCGGACAGGCGCAGGAACATGTTGTGCACAAACAAACTGCACTCAGCCCATTCCGTGACGGTCCGAACTTTCAGCGCGTAGCGCGCATCCGCACAAGCTTCAACGTCTCTGACGTAAACGGTTTTATCGCCCAAATAGGTCTCCACCTTGGCGCGCAAAGACTTGAACTGCTCCAAATCAAAAGCAATATTCACGTCGCCCCACCAAACGCGATCAGCAGACCATTCGTCGCGAACGATGAAGCGATCTTTGGGAGAACGGCCGGTAAATGTACCGGTGCGGATGGACAAAACGCCTTTGTTGGTTAACGTGGCGCGGCCGGAAGCCAATGCGGCTTCCGTGAGCTCAGCAGGACTTAAATTCCAGTGAGCGGAAGAAAGGTTTAGCATGGTGTTTTTAATACAAGGGTTGTGCAAAGGTACGTGGACGAGGTGTACTTTTGAAAGCACATTTAGAACAATACTATGCGCACTATTTTGGTACTTGGAGCAGGCCGCTCTACCCAAAGTTTAATCGATTATCTGCTTCACCATGCGGAAACCGAAAATTGGCATTTGACCCTAGCCGATCAAAATTTGGCTTGGGCGGAGCAGAAGTTGCGCGGACATCAGCGGGGAACTGCGGTTGCCCTGAATGCAGGTGACCGAGAAGCACGCAGAGCGTTGATTGCAGGTAAATTCATCACCGTCAGCATGTTGCCAGCCTTTATGCATCCGGAAGTTGCTGCGGATTGCTTGGAGCTGGGCGTTCACCTGGCTACGGCGTCCTACCAATCGGAGGCCCTCGCAAAGATGAGCGAGGCGGCCAAGCAGAAAGGTTTGATTTTTTTGAATGAAATCGGAGTCGACCCGGGTATTGACCACCTTTCGGCCATGAAGTTGCTGGATGAAGTAAGGGCTCAAGGAGCTGAATTACTGGGTTTTGAAAGTTTTACTGGAGGATTGCTAGCGCCGGAGTCTCCCTCCAATCCGTGGCAGTACAAGTTTACGTGGAATCCACGAAACGTGGTTTTGGCAGGGGCCGGTGGGGCGGTAAAATTCAAACAAGAAGGATTGTACAAGTTCATTCCGTACCATCAACTCTTCCGCAGAACGGAGTTTATCGACATTCCGGGATACGGTCGGTTTGAAGGTTACGCCAACCGCGACTCGCTTCAGTACCGGAGCGTTTATGGTTTGGACACCATCCCCACCATCTACCGAGGCACACTGCGTCGGCCTGGATTTTGCCGCGCTTGGGACGTTTTCGTCAAATTGGGGATGACCGACGATTCCTACGAAATGGAAGGTGTGGATCAAATGACGCACCGTTCTTTTGTTAATGCATTTCTTGCATACCATGAGTTCAATTCTCTGGAAATTAAACTCATGCATTATTTAAGCATCCCGCAAGACGACGACCTCATGGAAAAATTGACGTGGTTGGACTTGTTTGAGGAAGTACCCGTTGGTTTGGACCGAGGAACCCCAGCCCAAGTATTGGAGCATATTCTGTCCAAAAAATGGACCCTGGGCCCGCTGGACACGGACATGCTCGTCATGTGGCACAAATTGACGTACCGTTTGCACGGAACCTCCTACGAACTTACCTCCAGCTTGGTGGTGAAGGGGCAAGGTCCGGAGAAAACTGCGATGGCCCATACGGTGGGCTTGCCTTTGGGCATGGCGGTTAAACGCATCCTTACCGACCAAATCAAGGACCGAGGCACCGTCATTCCCATTACGCCCGAATGGTACGAACCGCTACTTGACGAATTGCGTGAGCACGGAATTGTCTTTCACGACGTTTTGCGCACCTTGTCCAACTAGAGCGCTTGCGACCTTAAACCCCGCTGGTTTTAGGACTGCTGGGCGCGGTTCGCTCCGGAAATCGGAGCAATAGATCGCCGCAGTAGTGTCGGTACATTTCGCTTGCAAGTCCGTTTTCATCGTACAAAGACAGAATGTGTTCCGGCTCCGTTAAGGGATTCGGGGCATGGATTCCGTCCAATTGATTTACCCAAAAAAGTAGGTGCCGTTTTGGCTCCTCGCCGTGCAGCGTGCGGAAAGCCACCCAACAGACAGGCGATCCCAATGCGGAAATGTAGTCCAACGGTTCGGGCACAATCAATGCCAACCACCCGTTGGGCCTTACCCACCGGCGAAACCAACTGGCCAACACATCCGGAGGAAGGTGCGACTGGTGACGAGCTGCATCCCGACGCTCGTTTCCAGCTGGAAGACCTTTGAAGTAGGGCGGATTGCTCACGGCCCAATCCAGGGGATAGGCGGGGGTCCATTGGGGAAGAGCTGCTTGGACGGCCGTTGCACGCTCGTCCAGCTGCGTATTTCCTGCATTGAACCGGCATTCTTCCGCGGACAACGCATCTTTTTCCACTAAATCTACTCGCAAATAGGGCCATCGGTGGGCCAGCAGCAACCCAATGACCCCGCAGCCAGCGCCCAAGTCAGCGCCGCGCGTTTCCGTACTCAATCCCCACTCAACGCCGTGCGTCCGGAGGTAACCGGCCAATAAAGTTGCGTCCGTTCCAATTTTTTGGGCGGACGCGCGATGCTCCACGGAGATTCCGCGGAAATGAAACACCACTATAAAAAATAGAGTTCGTGGGGAGCCGTCAAGTACAGGACGCGGGCATCCCGGTCCATCCGCTCAATAAACGGGTCCACGCAGGGAATGAAGACCACACGACCTTCTTCTCCCACCAACAATTCCAACAAGGGTTGTCCGGGTCGATCCAAAACGTCTTTCACGCGAATCGGCTCGTCTACGCCAGGGTTAACTACCTGGTAGCCAACTAATTCATGATAGTAGAACTGATGAGGTTCCAAGGGGGGCAATAAAGAGTCCGGCAACCAAACCAAGGAGCCCAGTATTTGATCCGCGTCAGACTCCGACTGAATTCCTTCCAGTGTGAGCACCCACTCGTCGCTCTTAAGCGATTTGATCTCCTGAATAAAAAAAGGAATCCTTCCGGAGGTTGATTCCAACCAGAAGGATTCCAAATGGGTATAAGCTTCGGGGCGATCCGTGTCCAATTTCAGGACCACGTTTCCCTTAAAACCGTGTTTGCGGGTTAGGCGACCGAGTTGAAAATGACCGTCCACTAACTTCCGCTCAAAAGCGTATTACTCGGCAGATGCTTCTTCAGCAGCAGCCTCAGGAGCAGATGTTTCTTCAGCGGTAGCCTCTGGAGCAACTTCAACGGCTGATTCCTCAGCGGCCTCGGCAACTACTTCTTCTTCAACTACTTCTTCTGCAACTTCAACAGCAGGAGTGTTTTTGGCTTGGATGGAAGCAGCACGCTTCTGATTGGCTTCTGTTTCAGCAGCCAGGCGCGCCTTCTTGCTGTCCTCTTTGGATGCAACCAAGTTGGCCACTTTGCCGGTGATTTGCGCTTCTTTAGACTCCAACCAAGCGTTGAACTTAGCCTCTGCCTGCTCAGCAGTAAGAGCACCTTTGGAAACGCCGCCCAACAAGTGCTTCTTCATCAGAACACCCTTGTAAGACAAAATAGCACGTGCAGTGTCCGATGCTTCAGCACCTTTCATCACCCAATCCAAAGCGCGGTCAAACGCCAAATCAATGGTCGCGGGGTTGGTGTTGGGGTTGTACTGACCCAAACGCTCAATGAAACGTCCGTCGCGCTTGGAGCGGCTGTCTGCTACAACAATCGTGAAGATGGGACGACCTTTGCGGCCGTGGCGTTGGAGGCGAATGCGTGTTGCCATGCGGTTAAATTTTTAAAAGGGTCCGAAACCCGGTTATTTAAGAAGGTGCAAAGGTATAACTTTGCTTAAAACCAACCAAATTGTTTTACAATCCTTGTGCGGCGGACAAAAGAAGGGCGTGGCGAGACAAAACGTGCTCGGAACCGTTAGCCAAGCGAACCAGTACCGCCGAATGCCCTGAGTGCGTCAACCGCACTACCTCCGCAAGCGAAGTAGATTCGTCTACCTCCGGGAGGGGAGGAAGCATAATGTCCCGTACCAAAGTATCGAGCGTTCTTCCCGCAGCGAGTGCGCCCAGCAGGGCACTTTCGTCAATGCTTCCCACGCGTCCGATGGCGTCGCGCACGGGTGCCTGGGAAATTCCAAATTTTTTCAAAACCCCTACGGCATTGCTTAAGGGCTCCTCCGCCAAAATCTGAACGGCGGGCTGTGCGGCGTGGGCAGCAACAGCGTCTCCTGCCGTCCGAACTACGTCGTTCAAAAAGCCACGTTCGCGCATCCAGTCGTCGTTGTAAATTTTTCCAACGTAGCGACTGCCGTGGTCGTGGAACAAAACCACCACCACACTGTCTTCATTCAACAAATGCTTCAATTGACGCAACCCTTGAAAAGCAGAACCGCACGAATAACCCAAGAGAAGACCTTCTTTGCGGGCCAACTCACGCGCCGTTAAAGCTCCGGCCTTATCCGTTACTTTTTCAAAGCGGTCGATCAACGAGAAGTCAACGTTTTTGGGCAAGATGTCTTCGCCTATACCCTCGGTGATGTACCCATAAATCTCATTCTCGTCAAAAACGCCGGTTTCGTGGTACTTCTTGAATACAGAACCGAAGGTGTCGATGCCCCAAATCTGAACGTTGGGGTTCTTCTCTTTCAAGTACTTGGCCACTCCGGAAATGGTACCTCCGGTGCCCACGCCCACCACGAAGTGGGTAATTTTTCCCTCGGTTTGTTCCCATATTTCCGGCCCGGTGGTGGCGTAGTGCGCAGCGCGGTTGCTCAGGTTGTCGTATTGGTTGGGGAAGAACGAGTTGGGAATTTCTGCATTCAACCGGCGCGCCACGGAGTAGTAGGAGTCCGGGTGATCCGGAGCGACGTTGGTGGGGCATACGTGAATTTCTGCGCCCAATGCCCGGAGCACGTCCATTTTTTCCTTGGATTGCTTGTCGCTCATGGTGCAAATGAGGCGGTATCCCTTGACGCAGGCGGCCAAGGCCAAGCCCATGCCGGTATTTCCAGAGGTACATTCAATGATGGTGCCGCCGGGTTTCAACAACCCCGCGCGTTCGGCGTCTTCCACCATTTGAAGCGCCATGCGGTCTTTGGTGGAATGACCCGGATTGAAGTACTCCACCTTGGCGAGCACCGTACCGGGAAGATCCGACGCAACGGCATTCAGCCGAACCATGGGTGTACGGCCAATGGTGTCCAAAATCGACGACGCAACAGGAGGGAGCAATGGATTCATTTCTAACTAATTAGTGAATTTTAAAACGATTTGTTGGATTCGCCCGACGGTCGGTTTACGTACGGACTGGGATGTTCCCTGGAGCGGATTCCGGCCCACAAGTCACGTTCGGCGGCAACCACTTCGGCGAGCGTCCAACGCTTCAAAACATCCACCGACGCGTTTCGCACGTCCACCAACGCCAAACGGAGCCCGCATTGACCCGGTGTAGAACAGGTGCTGCACGGTTCGTAAAAACGATGCGACGCGCAGGGCAAAAGTGCCACCGGGCCCTCCAACGGACGTACGATCTCGGCCAAGCTGATTCCAGCTGCATCCGGGTGCAAAGAATAACCACCGGAGCGACCGGAGGTGGAGGTAAGGGTTCCGGCCTGACGCAGTTCCGTTAAAATGCGCTCCAAAAATTTGTGCGAGCAACCCACCCGTTCGGCCAAAGCAGAAGCGCCCAATCGGGCACCACGCCCTTCTTTTGCCAGGTGAATGAGCGCGTGGAGCGCATAAACGGTTCGCTTGTTCAGCACGTGAGGTAGGACTTTTTTGAAAGTAGGCTTTATCCGTAGATGCGGTTGAGCAATCCCGCTAAACGAATTCCCGCCTGCGCCAAGCGCAGATGAGCGTCGTCCAAGTAGTCGTAGGAATAGCGGTAACTCAAACTGGTTTTGTCTTCGGCAGGATAAATGGTCTCGCGCAAAACACGAGATTCCAACGCCCAATCCCGGACGGTGGTGGCCTGCCATTGGCGAACGGTATCCGCTCCGTAGCGGTCCACAGCCATCGCCAACTCCGTGTAACTCAATCCGTAATCGTCGATCAGGTGGGTGTCCCAAACCGTGTGCAGATTGGTGCTTTGACCGAACCACTTGACTTTGAAGTCATTACCTCCTCGATCTCCGGGTTGCCCCACGTGCAGCGGTTGGTGCAAGTCACCAACCAGATGCACCAGCATCCGAAGGGCCTGCTTTTCATCGCCGTCGGTAAATTTCTTGGTTTCCAATTCCACCAACAAACGCTCCAGCGTGCCGATGATGTCGCCTTCTTTTGGGCGCATGGAGTCTGCGTAGCTGCACCCGTTGCACACCGTGCAGTAGTGCCAAGGATCCATGTGTTTCTTTTCCGGATTGGACTTGATGAAATCCATCCACGTGGAGGAGAGCGCCAAGGACTCGTCCCCCAACACCGACGCCACTCGTTTCTGGGCTTTGGGCGTCAAGTGCTTCCACGCAACTTCACCCACAACCCGATGGCCCAATTGGCCCCAACCCAAAGCGGTACCGGTGCTCCAAAACAAAACCAATACCAGAGCAGCAAGACGTGTTTTCATGCCGCAAAGGTCGGCAATTGAGCCGTATCTTCGGAGCATGGATTTCGATTCGGTATTTGTTCATCCCACGGCCGTCGTAGACGACGGAGCAGTGTTGGGAGCAGGCACAAAAGTCTGGCACTTTTCCCACATCATGCCCCAAGCGGTCTTGGGCGAAAACTGCAACATTGGTCAGAACGTAGTGGTTTCTCCCGGTGTACGCTTGGGAAACAACGTCAAGGTTCAAAACAACGTATCCCTTTATACAGGAGTTGTTTGCGACGACGACGTCTTCTTGGGGCCTTCTTGTGTATTTACCAACGTAACCAACCCGCGCAGCGCGGTGAACCGTCGGGACCAATACGCGAAAACGCATGTGGGCAAAGGCGCAAGCATTGGCGCCAACGCCACCATTGTTTGCGGGCACGACATCGGCTCCTATGCGTTTATTGGTGCCGGAGCTGTGGTTACCAAGCACGTGCCGGATTACGCCTTGGTATTGGGAAATCCCGCCCGTCAAGTAGGGTGGATGTCTGCCTACGGCCATCGTTTGGATTTTGGTGCCGATTCTAAAGCCACGTGCCCGGAAAGCGGGGAAGTCTATGTGCTTGAGGACAACCGGGTTTACCCCCTCCCTCGGTAATTTTTCACTTCCCAAGCTATCCGTCAAAACAATTTATTAAGTCCTTTCGTTCCTTAGAAAAATTCTTCTCCCCATGCAGTGGATCCACGAAACACCCGAAGCCGCAGAAACCCGTAAAATGGTAGCGGATTCCGCACGTGCTTTTGCCGAACAGCACATCCGACCGTTCGTGATGGAGTGGGACGAGGCTCAATTTTTTCCCAAGGAGGTTTTTCACGCTATGGGGCAACAAGGATTCTTGGGTGTTTTGGTGCCTGAGGCGTACGGCGGTTCCGGTCTGAACTACCAATCCTACATCTCTGTGATCGATGAAATTTCGCAGGTTTGTGGTTCCATCGGATTGAGCGTGGCGGCCCACAATTCTTTGTGCACCGGTCATATTATGGCTTTTGGTTCCGAAGAACAGAAAATGCGTTGGCTCCCCAAATTGGCTGCAGGTGAATGGATTGGCGCTTGG
>JAXITR010000042.1:0-17434 GCA_034679985.1 Cryomorphaceae bacterium | reverse complement strand
GGCAGGCGCAGCGGCACAGCTGCGGCAACCCAAACAGCAAGGGTTAGCACACAGGTCAGTAGCAATCGAAGGTCCAAGCGTAGGGCCAATACATCGCCCAATGCCAGTCGTGCCAATCGTTCCAAAAAAGGGACCGTCCGCGGTGCGGATGCTGCATCGCCGGAAGCACCCGAAGCAAACCATGTGTACCCAAATACCAATGCCCAAAAAGCGCCATGCGCCAAGGAAAGAAAAGGGAGGCGAGTCTTTGCGGAGTTCTGAAAATAGCTGGGTTTTGCTTGAACGAAGCCGGATGCATAAAGGAGTAGAGCTGCCAAACCCACAAAGGCCAAACCCAATGGATGTGCAAAATAAAGGACTGGCCACAGCAGGTGTATCCAGAGACTGGAAGGACGAAGTTGGAGCAGTCTGAAGGCAAGAAGGGCCAATCCCGCTGCGGCAATGAAGTTGTAAAAGCCTTTAAAAAACAATAGGTTGAAGAAGAAAACGGGAATCCATGCAGCCAGTTCTGGGTGTTTTTGTCGTCGGCCGGTTGCCCAATAAATGGCGGCAGCAAAAGGTAGTGCCAGCAGCAGCTGGAGGATTTTCTCCGCTACGGGTCCCGTAGCTCCCAAGGCCAACAATACTTGAAGGACGCGGTGGATCAGTTGGTTGGAGAGCAGCGGGTGGTTGGGTTCCGCTACCGCCGTCCATGCAGGATCTCCTGCCGCTAAGTGGTTCAAGGCCAAGGCTTGCCAGACGTGGCTGGGGCCGTCTTGGGTAGCCAAAGGAAGGAGCAGAAGTGGACAAAGCAACAGCAGCCACGCTCCCCATCGGTAGCTTTTGTGGTTCATGAATCGAGGGTTGATTGCATCCAATTCAATAACTTCTGCGCCAAAGCAGCGCGCGTGTAGGCGGACGGGTCTGCCGCACCCGTTCCGGGTTTGTCCAATGCCTTTTGAAGGGCCTGAGCAGCGCGTTGGCAACCGTCGTCGGTGGGGTCGAACAAGGATCCGGCGCGGTTTTCCAAAAGCAGCAAATGTGCGTCACCATTGGTTTCCGGCCCAAAGCCCCAAACGGGCCTGCCGGTTCCCAGGTATTCAAAAAGTTTGCCGGTGAGAATGCCGCGGTTGTTGGGGAGGTCCGGGATTAAAAGTACCAGTAGGTCTGCGGATTGAAGCAGTTGAACCGACTCCCGATGGGGGAGGTACCCTAGGAGCTCCAGGCGGAAGTCGTCGGGGAATTCGCGTTCCAAGGCACGCAAGGCGTCCACGGCTTCGTCGGCCGGTTTTCCGGCCATGCGGAAGACAAAGGATTTGCCTTGGCGCAGGGTTTGTTGAAAGGAGGACACCAGGGCCGCAACCGGGTACTGCAGGGACAGGGTTCCGGTGTAGGCCAGAACGGGGGTATGGGACTCGGTGGGTGGTTTTCGGTTCGGATCAAAGTCTTCCGGGTCGTATCCGTTGGGAAGCACCAAGAATTTGGCGGCGTCCACCCGGCTGGATTTGCCCAACAAGGTGCGCTTGAGGTCTTCGCTGACCACCAAGACCCGCCGGGCTTCTTCCAACACCGTGCGCTCCAGTTTTCGGTCGTGCGCGCGGGCCCACGAGGTAGGGTAGAAGCGGTCGTAGTAGTAAATGTCCGTCCACGGGTCCCGGAAATCGGCGGTCCATGCGATGCCCGTTTCCCGCTGGAGTTGCCGGCCGATGAGGTGGGTGGAGTGTGGCGGCCCGGTGGTGATGACGTCGGTGTATCCTCCTTCGGACACCAGTTGACGCGCGGCGCGTAGGGCGTGGCGGTTCCAGCCTTTGCGCGGATCCGGCAAGAAGAAATTCCCGCGAACAAAACGAGACAAGGCCTGCAGAGGCCCCGGTTTTCCGGCCTGATTGGCAAATCCAGAGTACGGAACCTCTTTGCGTCCCGTAAGGCGCTGGTATGCGGCAAACCAATCGGTGGCGGGCGTGGTTACCGTTCTAATTTCCGCAACCTCTTGCAGCAGCGATTCGTCTTGCACCGGGTAGGTGGCGGCGGCCGGGTCTACCGTCAGAACGGTTAGTTCCTGCCCGCTGCGCTGCCATTCCTTGGCGGTTTTCAGCCAGCGCTGCACGCCTGGACCTCCCGCCGGCGGCCAGTAGTACGTTACGATGAGAATTTTTCCGGCCATTAAGCCGCGCTTGCCTCTTTTCGGTTGCGCAGTTCCTGCCAAAACGCCCCGGCCAAGGCCAGGACCAACAGAACGCTAAAGCCCAAGTCAATTTGTTCTCCGGTGGTGTAGGTGGTGGGTTCAAAACGGAACACCACTTCCTTCGTGCCGGCGGGCAAAACGGTCGCGCGCAGCACGTAATTCACCCGAATAACGTCCACTTCCTTGCCGTCGGCCTCCGCAATCCAGCGCTGACCGGGAACCTCGTAGAACAGTTCGGAGAATACCGCCAAACGGTCCGTGGTGCAGCCGCGAACGGTGTACGTTAGGGTTTTGGGGTCGTAGGTTTTTAAGCCGATTTGTGCGGCGGAATCCGCGGCTACGGGCAAGGCAACGTCTGGGGCAACGTCTTGCGCGTCCACCACGGCCGTGCGCTGGGGATCAAAATCCGAGAGTGCCGCCATGGCGGCGTCCGGACCGTCCACGCGGTTCACTTCCGCGGGGAACCAAGCGTGTCCGCAGGCCGCCAAATTGGGTTGGGCGATGGGCTGGTTGTTGTTGTCTTTGACAATAAACCACTTGGTGTTGAGCATGTTGTAGACGGAAAGGTTGCCCTTACTCAGTTGCCGATCGATCAAATCTTGGTAGCGGGCCAGTTTGGCGCCGTGGTACCCGCCCACGCTTTTGTGGTGGTAGGAGGTGTAGGAGTCGGAGGTTAGGCCCGCGCTGGTGTTGAACACGCGGTAGTGGGGGTCCGTGTCTTTTTGGATCAACAAGTCCGCCTGCGAGGGGGCAAAGGCGGCCTCGTAGTCCCGGCTGGATACAAATTCTTCGCTGCCCAGTTGGTCGCGGTCAAACCGCCACTGATCCACCAACACCAAAGCACCCAGGCCCAAAACCACGTGCAGGGTTTTGACCTTGCCCAGCAGGTGTCCCCACAGCAAAGCGGCCGTCAGCACCACAAACAGCAGGGTGCTGAAGGCAGAACTGCGCAGCAGGGACTCGCGGTCCGAACGGAGCATGTTCAGGTCGAATCCCTCTTGGCCAAATCCGGCGTCGCGCGGACTTTCCAAAGACAAAAATGCCGGGCCAAAAAGCGCCAACAGCAAGCTGAGTCCGCCGGTGACATACAGCGCCCAAAGCAAACGCTTTTGCAGCCACTCGCGCCCTTGGTTGCCGTTCATCCAGGTCTGCAAGCCCACAAAACCCAGGTAGGGGATGACCAAGAAGGCCACCACCAACGCCATGGAAGGGACGCGGAATTTGTTGTAGAGCGGGAGGTAGTCGAACACCAAACGGTTGATGAATTCTGCATTTTTGCCCCAGGCCAAAACGGCACTCAACAGCAAAGCCGCCAACGCCCAGTTCCGCGTGGGACCGCGCACCACCAACAAGCCCAAAACGAACAAAAAGAAGACCACCGCGCCCACGTAGTAGGCTCCGTTGACCAACGATTGATCGCCCCAGTACATGCGGGAGCCCACCAATTGATTGGAATTGGCCTCCAATGCCTTGCCGCTGTAGCCCTGCTGGCGCAGTGCGCCTTCCACAAATTGGTACGTTTCCGTATCCGCGTAGGACTGTTTGGCCCCGCCGCCCATGAGGTTGGGAACGAAAAGATTCAAGGTTTCGCTGACGCCGTAGGACCAGCTCATGGCGTAGTCAAAGTCTAAACCCGCCGCGGGTTTTTGCGCAGAACCGTCGGTTTGTTCCGGGGTTAAATCCGAATGTCCACCGCGCATGGACGCCTTGGTGTAGGCGTAGGAGCTCCACAGGTTGCCGATGTTGGGACCGATGCCCACCAGTGCCGCCAGGGCGAGCACCACCAACTGCTTGGCCCATCCGCCCGCCGTTCCGGTGCGAAAAGCATGAACGCCAAAGGCCACCACCATCGCCAAAATAGGCAGTGCGGTGTAGAAGGTGATTTGGAAGTGGTTGGCGTGGATGCTCATGCCGGTGAACAAAGCAGTCAGTGCAAAGCCCAAGGCCAAGCGCCCGCGCAAAGTCAGCAAAACGCCCAGAAGGAGCGGCGCCATGTAGGCCGCGGTACGGATTTTGGCGTTGTGGCCGGCCGCCAGGGAAATGATGAAGAAGGCACTGAAACCAAAAGCGATGGCACCCACCGCGGCCAGTCCCGGATCCACCTTCTCACCGCGCAGCAAAAAGAAAAAGCCAATCATGAGGGTGGCAATGATGTAAATGCCGGAATCCAGGCCCAAAACGGTGCTGATGGCCGTTTGGAAGTAGCCCAAAATGTTGTTGGGGTAGAGGGTGGACACCTGAAAAGTGGGCATGCCGCTGAACATGGAATTGGTCCAGAGCGGCTCCTCGCCGGTGGCTTCCCGGTAATCCACAATTTCCTTGCCCTTGGCCAGGCCCATTAGGATATCGTCCTGCGGTATGGATCTGTTTTGGAAGACCACGGGGGCAAAATAAACCACATTCAAAGCGGCCAAAACCAGTACGGGCAACAACCAAGTGCGGTTGGATTTCCAGGAAAAGAGAGCGTTCATGAGTAGGGGGTTACAAGAATGCACAAGTTTACGAAGAATTGGCCGTTACTTTGGGGTTGGAATGAACAACCTCACCTTTCCCAATGCAGTGGTCATCGGTGCGCCCAAATGCGGGACCAGTTCCCTCTATTTTTGGCTGTCTGCCCACCCGGAAATCTGCGCTTCTCCGGTCAAAGAGACCTTCTTTTTTGCCGACGACGTCAACCGATTCAACCGTTCGGCCAACGTACTTGAGCACGGTATAAGCGCTTACGCGGCGTACTTTAAGAACTGCGCTCAGGCACCGGTGGTTTTGGAAGCCACGGCTCCTTATTTGTACTACCAGCAGGCGTTGAAGCACATTCCGGCGCTGCCGTCCCGCCCCAAATGCATCGTGGTTTTGCGGGAACCGTCGGCCCGACTCTACAGCCAATACCGTTTTGAACGCTTCCGAACCAAGCGAATCAACCAGTCCTATGCCGAATACGCCAGCGATCCCGTCTTGCTGCGGCACGGCGATTACGCGCACTGGCTGAGGCCGTGGCAGGAGGCTTTGGGTGCGGATCGATTGCACGTGGTGCTTTTTGAATCCTTGCTGCGCAATCCAAGCGGAGAAATGGAGCGCATGGCGCGTTTTTTGAACGTGGATCCAAGCTTTTACGCCAACTATTCTTTTGTGCAGCACAACGAAACGGTGGCCATTCGATCCAAGCGGCTGCACCGCCTGGGGTTGGCGCTCCAGCGGTATGTTCCCCATTCCGTGCAGGAAGCCTTGTTGCCGCTGTATTTGAAAATGAACGCCGGAAAAATGCCCGCCAAGGACCCCGATGACGACCGGGTACGCGCAGAGGTGCGCGCTCACTACCGTACGCTGCAACCGGGATTGGAGGCCCTTTTTCCGGACTTGGATTGGTCGGTGTGGGGATCGTAAAAAGACAGAGTATTTGGAACGCCGTGGGCGGCTACCTGGGGGTGGTGGTGGGAGCCGTCAACGCCTTGGTTTTGTTGCCTTGGGCCTTTGCAGCGGATCCCGATGGGTTTGGTTTTGTCCGATGGATTTTGTCTGCAGCGCTTTTGGTGGGCGCCGTCGGCCATTTGGGGTATCCACACGCCTTGGTGACTTTTGCTCCGCGGGTAGCGCCGGAGCGCAAAGCAGATCTTTTTGGCGCCGGTTTGGCCTCCGCAGCGGTGGTGCTGTTGGCGTTGGGGGCCCTGGGGCTTTGGAGAGGGGACGGCTGGGTGGCCGCAGCCGTGAACAACCCGCGTTTTGGGTGGGGCTGGGCGCCTTTGTGGGCCTTGGTGGCCTCCTACGTGCTCTTTGAGTTGGTGGCGAGCCAGGCTCAATCCGCCTACCGCGTTGTGGCCCCGCAGTGGATTAAGGACGTGGGCCGTAAATCCGTTTTGACCCTGGGGGCGCTGGCCCTGGTGCTGGGCGGACTCACTTTTCTTCAATTTTTGTGGTGGGTTACCGCCGGCCACGTGCTGTTGACCGCCGTTCTGGTGGTGTATGCGCGGAAGTGGATTCGGGTGGGGTGGAACTGGTCCAACTTGCCGTGGCGCGCCTTCTTGGCGTATGCGGGATTCATGGTTTTGACCGCCGGCGCTCAGATGGTTATGGGGCAATTGGACGTGGTCCTCATTGGCAAGCGTTTGAATTTGGCCGAAGTGGCCCGCTACAGCATTGCTTTTCAATTGGGGGTGGTGGTCTCCGTGCCGGCCAAGGCCATGGGGTACTCCCTCCGGCCCCTGATTGCGGAGGCGTGGTCCCGTTCGGACACCGGTACCCTTTTGAATTTGGTTCGACGCGGCGGCGTGCATCAATTCTATGCAACCGCCTTCTTGGTTTTTGGCTTGTGGTCCTTACTTCCGGCGGTAGAGCTGTATTTGCCGGCGTCCTACCGCGGGGTCTCTGATTTGGCGCTCTGGGTGGCGGCGGCGCAGCTGATCCATGTAGCCACGGGGGTTTCCGGTTTGGTGTTGCTGGCCAGTCCGCTGTATCGGTGGGATTTTTGGGCCAACGCGTTGCTCATTGTCCTGCTGTTTTCGTTGGGTTGGTGGGCACTGCCGCGCTACGGCACCCTATCCATGGGCTGGGCACTGGTGGCGTCTGCGGTGGCGTACAATCTGTTCAAAGCACTCTTGGTTCAAAAACTGCTGCATGCTTGGCCGTCTGGGGTGAAGCCCCAATGGGCAATGCTGTATTTTGTTTTGGCCGCGGGGGTTCATTTAATGGTACTCTGGTTGCCGTTTGGGACGGTGCTTGTCGCACTGGTGGAAGCGAGCCTGCAGGGAATCCTCTTTTTAATGTGGATCCTTCAATCGCCCGAGTTGCCGGATTTTAAACAAATGTGGAACGGTTGGACGCGTCGACTCCTCCCCAAACAGCCCAATCTGTGAGCCGGGTTCCACGCGTACTGTGGCTCACGCCCTGGTATCCGGACCCAACGCATCCGTACCGCGCGGCCTACATCCGCGCTCAGTTTCGCGCTACGGCCGGCCAAGTGGAGGCCCAGCTGCTCTTTGTGGATGTGGAGCGCGGCTCCGGTTGGTGGCAGTCCCGGTGGATCACCACAGAACCCAACGTGTTTACGTGGGAGGTTCGGAGCGTTTTTTGGAAGTTTTTGCGCCACGCCCCGGGTTTCCTGGCCTTATTGGCCGCTCGCCAAGCATTCCGAAAGCTGCCGAGCCTGAACCGACCGGATCTGGTACACGGAAACATTGGTTTCCCCGGGGGAGTGTTGGCGCAGGTTTTGGCACGACGCTGGGCCCTGCCTTACGTAGTCACGGAACATTGGTCCAAGGCGCAAAGCTGGTTGGGCCATCCGCTCTTTGGGGCACAACTGCGCCGCGCGTACGACGGTGCCCAACGCGTTCTGGCCGTGTCCGAACATTTGGCGAATGATTTGCGCGCTCAAGGCATCAAGAAGGTGGCGGTGGTGCCCAACGTGGTGGATTTTGGTCCGTACGCCCACCGCGCCGAGGGTGCGGAAGGATCGGCAGCCACCAACGATCCGACGGTTTGGCACTGGCTTTCTGTGGCCAGTTTGATCCCCAGCAACGCCGCCATCAAGCGCGTGGAGTGGATTTTGGACGCCCTGGCCTGGTACCGTTCCCATCGGCCGGAGGTGGCGGTCTTTTGGACCCACGTGGGCGATGGGGCTCGACGTCCTGCCTTGGAAAAGATGGCTCGCAAACGGGGCCTGGAGTCTTTCATTCATTGGGCCGGTGCACAAACACCAGAAGCCATTGGGGATTTGATGCGCACATCCGATCTCTTTTTGCACCCCACAACCCAAGAAACCTTTGGATTGGTGGTACGGGAAGCCTTAGCCACCGGACTGCCGGTGGTGAGTACGAAAATCCCGGCAAATCTTTCGTGGTGGAAATCCGAGTTTGGGGTGCTCACGGCCTTGAATTCGGAGTCCTTTTTGGCCGGAATTCAATCCTTTGAGGTTAATCGGGCGCCCGTTCCGGTGGAGTCTTTTGAACGAGGATCCTTTTCCCCAGGGGCCATTGGGCAACAGTTGGCGGAACTCTACCGAGAAGTGCTGGACTAAAAAAATCCCCGAGCCACCCGCCCAACGGCGGGTGGCTCGGGGAGCAATCGCGCGTTCCGGGACTAAGTTTTACTTTGCCCGTGTCCACACGGTACTTCGACCCAAAAAGGTCATGCCCAAAACATAACCTTTAAAGTATAAAGATCCGTCGGGCTGCAATTTGCAATAACAGGAATAGGTCTTGCCGGATTTGGTGTCGTAAATCTGACCGTCTTCCCATTCTTTATCGTTGGCATCCCACTTCAAAGACGTCAGAACAACCAATCCGTTCACTTGGCGGCTGCGCAATTTTTCGTCTGGGTTTTTACGATCGCGTTTTGGTTTGGAACCGTCGTCGTTGAAATCGTTTTTCACCCAAACAATTTTACCGTAGTATTTCCCATCGGCCTTTTTATAGACCTCTACTTTACCGTCTTTTTCTTCGTTGAACCATACACCTACCAAGTCGTCTGCTTTTTGTCCAAAAGAGGGGAGTGCGATCATTAAGGCAAGGAGGAATGCAATTTTTTTCATGGGTTTTCAAATTGAAATTGAGTTCATGGACGAAGATATACAATCCTTTACAAAACAGAATTTTGACCCGAGTTTTCTTCTTGGGTACGTTGTGCCTGAGCCACACTCGCATTCAATTCGTACCCCACAATCAGGCCGATGGCGTTGATGTAGATCCAGAGCTGGAGGATCAACAACGTTCCAATGGAGCCGTAGAGTTGGTTGTATCGAGCAAAATGCGCGACGTAAAAACCAAACGCTGCGGACGAGGCTACCACCAATACCGTGGCTAAAACAGCGCCGGGACTGATCAACCGCCAAGGCGCCTTGGAAGCAGGGCCGTATTTGAAAACCAAGGAAACGGACAACAAAATCAAGACGATGAGAATGGCGTAGCGCCAAGCAATCAGCAGTTTCCATTCCGTACCGATTTGTGTTCGGTGTTGCATCCAAGCGGCAAGGAGGCCCTCAGAGGCCACCAAAAAAGCAATTCCAGCGATCAATAAAACGGACAAAACGACGGTCAGTACGAATGCCGCCAGGTACTGCGACCAGAAATTCCGGTGCCCTATGTTGTAGACACTTTGGGTAAAGTTGGCAATCAGGGCCAAGGTGCCGTTGGTAGCGAAAATCAAAGCGGCCAGAACGGTGACGCCCAACAGGTCTCCGCGTTGAACCGTGAGGATGTCGTTGATGGTGGACTGTGTGGCCTCAAAACTGTTGGGCGGCAGTACGTCCTGAAGCAACGCAAAGAGCTCTTCCTGAAAACCGTCGATGGGGATGAAGGGAATGAGGGTAAAGACAAAAATGACGCCCGGAAAAAGGGCCATAAAGAAAGAGAAGGCAACGGAAGCCGCCCGGCTGGATACGGCTCCTTCGTAAAGTGCGCGGTAAAAAAAGGTCCCCAGGTCCCACAAGCTGAGGTTTTCCAGAAAGGGAGGGCGAATTTTTTGGAGCCAAAGCTGCACCGTGCGCAAAACACTGTTCATGCGCAAACTGCTTTAAAGTTCAAGTCCAAACTCTTTACGCTGTGCGTCAACGCCCCTAGGGAAATGGTGTCTACGCCTGTTTCGGCATAAGCGCGGAGGGTTTGTTCCGTAATGCCGCCCGAAGCTTCGGTTTGCAAGCGGCCGTCGATCAATTTCACCGCCACGCGGCATTGTTCCGGGGTGAAGTTGTCCAGCATCAGGATGTCTATTCCCGGGGTATTCAAGGCCAGCTCCACATCGGCCAAGGAGCGGGCTTCCACCTCAATGCGCAGCGATTGATCGTATTTTTTCAGGTACGCTTGAACGCGCTCCACGGCTTGGGGAATGCCGCCGCAAAAGTCGATGTGGTTGTCCTTAAGCATGATGAGGTCGTACAACCCTTGGCGGTGGTTCTGGGCGCCTCCGGTTCGAACCGCGTACTTTTCCAAGTCTCGCCAGCCGGGGGTGGTTTTTCGGGTGTCCAATAGCGTCACTCCCGTGCCTTCCACGCGTTGCGTCCAGCGCCGGGCAGCAGACGCCACGCCGCTCAAACGCTGCACAAAGTTTAGCAAGGTGCGCTCCGCCGTCAACAAAGAAACCAACGGACCTTCCGCCCAACCCACCACCGTTCCCGGTTCCAGGGGGGATCCGTCGGTGCAATTGGGTTTCCACACGAGTGCTTCATCCACGGCCTGAAGCACCAAGGGAACCAAATCCACCCCGGCCAAAACGCCCGTTTCCTTAGCGCGCAGAACCGCACGTCCGCGTTCGGCAGGGCCAAAGCACGCCAGGGCCGAGTGGTCCCCGGGAAAATCCGTCCTTCCGGTGCCCAAATCCTCAGCCAATGCCGCCCGAATCAGGGCGTCAACGTCTTCCGTACGGGATCCGCAAACGAGCTCAAAAGAGGAGAAATGATTGGCATCCATGGGGTGTGAACTACCTTTGCAAGGTACAAAACAGCACCGTGCAAACCGTATTACTCACCGTTGGAGCCACCCAGGAAGGATACCTCAAAGAGGGGATTTTGCTGTACGCCAAACGGTTGCAGCGCTATACGGAATTCAGTCATGTAGTGGTTTCCGCGGCGGACCGCCTCACGAGCGCCTTGAAACCAGGGGATTATCTCGTTTTGCTGGACGAACACGGGGCACTGTTGCCCTCCACCGGATTTGCGCAGCAGATGCAAAAGTGGATGAACAGCGGCCCCAAGCGCTTGGTTTTTGCGGTGGGCGATGCCTACGGTTTTCCGGAGGATTTTCGGGCCAAATCGTCGTTTCAGTTGGCTTTGGGCCCCATGACCCTCACCCACGACATGGTGCGTTTGGTCTTTGTGGAGCAGCTGTACCGCGCGCACACCATTCTGCGAAACGAACCCTACCACCACGCGTAAACCCCTATCTTTGGCGCCTGTGGCACACACGTACGCATCTTTATTGGAGGGTTTTTCCCGACGGGAGTTTCCTCCGGTGGTGGTTGCGGCCGGTGCCGAAACGTACTTCATCGACGCTTTGTGCGATCGGTTGGAGGCTACGGCGTTGACGGAGGACGAAAAGGCGTTTAACGCCAGTATTTTGTACGGTCGGGACGTTTCTGCCGCGGATGTAGTGTCTGAGGCCCGACGGTTCCCCCTCATGGCAGACCGCGTTTTGGTGGTGGTGCGGGAAGCGCAAAACCTGCGCGACTTTGAAGCGCTGTCGGCCTATTTCAAGAATCCCAATCCCACTACGGTGCTTTTTTTGGCGTTCATGGGCAAGACCCCAGACAAGCGCCGGGAGGGGTACAAAAGCTTGCTGGCCAACCACCACGCGTACATTGAAGCGATCCCATTAAACGAAGGCCAAGCGAAGGCTTGGATCCGCTCGGAGTCTACCCGACGCGTTTTGAAAATCGAGGATACGGCCATCTCCTTGCTCTACGAATCCGTCGGCACGGATTTAACCCGACTGGCCCACGAGTTGGACAAACTTGCGGTGGCTTTGGGTGAAGGTGGGATGGTTACGCCGGTGGAGGTGGAGAAACACGTGGGAATTTCCCGCGAGTTCAACAATTTGGAATTGATCCGTGCTTTGGTCAACAAAGATCCCAACCGCGCGTACCGAATCGCAGACGGTCTGTCCAAACAAACCAAGAGCACCCCGTTGCCCATGACCTTGGGTTTTTTGTACGCAACCTTTGGAAAAGCACTTGTTTACGGCAGTTTAAGGCATTTGGGCAGCGCCGCAGCAGGTGCAGCCATGGGGCAGAAAAACCCGTACGCTTTGAAGGATTACGAAGCCATTTGCGCCAAGTATCCCCAAGCCAAACTCGTGCGGATTGTGCGTTACCTTCGCGAGGCCGATTTGGCCTTCAAGGGCGTGCGAACGGGAGGTGCCACCACCGACGAATTGCTGCGCGAGTTGTTGTTTAAAATACTGGTATGAAATTGAATTTACGCGTTCCGGCCAGCCGGATGGTAGCTTTAGCTTTTGGTTTTTGGGCCCTGATAACATCGGTGCCTTTGGCCGCTCAAACCACGGGGGTGGTGCGCGGTTACGTGTTTGAGAAATCCACCCAATTGCCGTTGGAAGGCGTCTCCGTTAAGGTGCTTCCCAAGGGAGGATTGGTTTCCACCAACAAGGAGGGTTATTTCCAGGTCAATCAGTTGCCTTTTGGCGACTACACTTTGGAGGTTCAGTTGTTTGGTTACCAAAAAGCCGCTCGGAAAGTTGTTTTGCGCGCCGGAAAGGTGCCGTCGGAAACCTTTTATTTGGAGGAGGAGTCCACCGTTTTGAAAGACGCCAACGTTACCGCCAAACGTCAAGAGGCGCAGGGCAAGGTCATGACTGCTCAAATCAATTTGTCGGCCAAAAACATTCAAACCTTTTCCATTGGGGGCGAGCCGGATTTGGTGCGCGCGGTTCAGGTACTTCCGGGGGTGGTATCCACGGGAGACCAAGGCGGCCAGCTGTACATCCGCGGTGGCGCCCCCATCCAGAATTTGGTCAAGCTGGACGGAATGATTTTGTACAATCCCTTCCACAGCATCGGTTTTTTCTCGGTCTTTGAAACGGACATCCTGAAGTCTGCAGACATTTACACGGCCGGTTTCAATGCCCAGTACGGCGGCCGTAATTCGTCCGTGATGGACATCAAAACCCGTTTGGGAAACCGCCAGCGCGTGGCGGGAAAAGTCAGCTCCAGTACCTACATGAGCCGGGCATTGGTGGAGGTCCCCATTGGCAAGAAGGTAGACGGCATCGCCCCCAGTTCATTGCTGCTCACGGCCAAAAAGTCGTATTTGGATCAGACGGCGGGCCTATTTTACCCCTACGTTAAAACCGAATTCGGGGGACTTCCTTTTACGTTTACCGACGTGTACGGAAAATACGGTTTTCAGGGCCGCAACGGCTCCAACGCCAACGTGTTCGGCTTCCGGTTTGAGGACGGCACCCAATTGGCGGTGGACAAGGCCATCGGTTGGGTGGCCACCGGCTACGGCGCAGACATGACCATTGTACCGCCGTCCAGTTCCACCATCATCAAGGCGCACTTCGCACAGTCGGACTACTCCATTTCCAGCACGGAAATCGCCGGACGTCCGCGCGAATCCTCCATCGACGGTTTCAATGGTGGTTTGGACTTTACCTACTTCATGCGCAAGTACGACCAGCTCACCTACGGGTTGGAAATGATCGGGTACAACACGAAGTACCGTTTTACCAATGGGGTTGGGCGCGTTTTGCAGCAGAACGACAACACCACGGAAGTGGCCGGATACCTCCAATACCGCTACCAAACCGGCCGCTGGTTGGTGGAGCCCGGTTTCCGGGTCCACAATTACGGAGCTTTGGGCATTGTGCGTCCGGAACCGCGTTTGGGCTTGAAGTACAACGCTACAGAATACCTGCGCATCAAGGCCTCCGGTGGAATGTATTCCCAGAATTTGGTGGCGGCCAACTCAGACCGCGACGTAGTGAATTTGTTCTACGGTTTCTTGAGCGGAAGCGGAGACGTACCCAGTACGTTCGACGGTGCTCCCGTAACTTCCAAACTGCAAACCGCAACCCATGCCGTTTTGGGTACGGAGTGGAACCTGACCCCGCGTTGGACGTTGGAGGTGGAAGGTTACCTGAAGGCCTTCCACTTGATCACCAACATCAACCGCTTCAAACTTTACGACGATTCCGACGCCTACAGCGACAAACCGGAAATCCTTCGCAAGGACTTCATGGTGGAACGCGGAAACGCCATGGGGCTTGATTTCTTGGTGAAGTACGAAGATCCGCATTGGTATTTCTGGGGCACTTACTCGTTGGGACGTGTTCGACGATTCGACGGCACCCAATGGTACGCGCCGCATTTTGACCGTCGGCACAACGCCAACGCCGTGGTGGCTTACAAGTGGGGCGAAGGCAAGGAAATGCCCTGGGAATTCAACCTGCGCTGGAACCTGGGCACCGGTTTTCCCTTCACGCCCATCCGCGGTTATTTCCAAAACCAACCCTTCGTAACGCCCGTTGGCGGGGCGGATTTGAGCTACGACTACGCCCGCGAAAACGGCCAGTTGGGCATTCTGTACGGCGATTTGAACAGCGCCAGACTCCCCATCTACCACCGTTTGGACGCAACGTTGAAGCGGGTTTGGAAATCCGGAAAGCACAATCGTTTTGAGGCGGCCTTGGCGGCAACGAACGTGTACAACCGGGGCAATATTTTTTACTACGACGCCGTCAAGCGCAAGCGCGTCAATCAGTTGCCATTTATGCCCACGCTCATGCTGAGTTACGCATTTTAAAGTCGTATTTTTGCAGCCGATGGCCGATTCTACCAAGTACATTTTCGTCACCGGCGGCGTGACCTCTTCCCTCGGCAAGGGAATCGTTTCTTCCTCTTTGGCAGCTCTTTTGCAGTCCCGTGGATTTTCCGTAACCATTCAAAAGCTGGACCCGTACATCAATATTGATCCGGGTACCCTGAATCCCTACGAGCACGGAGAGTGTTTTGTGACGGACGACGGCGCTGAGACTGATTTGGATTTGGGTCACTACGAGCGCTTTTTGGACCGTCCCACCTCCCAGGCCAACAACGTAACCACCGGACGCATCTACCAAAGCGTCATTGAAAAGGAACGCCGCGGCGATTACTTGGGCAAAACGGTTCAGGTCATTCCCCACATCACGGACGAAATCAAGCGTCGCATTCGCTTGCTGGGCGATACCGGCAAGTACGACGTGGTCATTACCGAGATCGGCGGAACGGTGGGGGACATCGAAGCCCTTCCGTACATCGAGACCGTCCGTCAATTGCGTTGGGAACTGGGCCGAAATTGCCTTTCCATCCACCTCACCTTGGTTCCCTATTTGAAGGCAACTGGTGAGTTGAAAACCAAGCCCACCCAGCACAGCGTAAAAATGCTGCAAGAGTCTGGCGTTCAGCCAGACATCCTAGTTTGCCGCGCGGAACATCCCCTTACCGACGACATGAAGGCCAAGCTGGCCTTGTTCACCAACGTGACCCGCGATGCGGTCATTGAGTCCTTGGACGCCCGCACCATCTACGAAGTACCGCTTTTGCTGCAGAAGCAAAACATGGACGGCGTGGTCATGCAAAAATTGGGTCTCACCAGCGAGCAGCCCGCAGACATGAGCGCTTGGAGTTCCTTTGTGGAGCGCCTGCTGCATCCGACACAAACGGTGCGCATTGGCTTGATTGGGAAGTACGTGGAACTTAAGGATGCGTACAAATCCATCGCTGAGGCCCTCATTCACGCCGGTGTTGCGAACAACACCCAAGTCCAAGTGGAGTGGATTCACTCCGAACATTTGGACCCCTCCACGATTTCCGAACAACTGAGCGGCCTGAACGGTGTTTTGGTGGCTCCCGGTTTTGGCGAACGTGGATTTGAAGGCAAGATTGAAGCGGTTCGCCTCGCTCGTACCCAGAACATTCCGTTCTTGGGCATTTGCTTTGGCATGCAGGCCAGCGTTATAGAGTACGCCCGCAACGTTTTGGGCAAGAAAGAGGCCAACAGCCGCGAGGTTAATCCCCACACGCCAGACGCCGTCATTGACCTGATGGAAGAGCAAAAATCCGTGACCCACAAAGGCGGCACCATGCGTTTAGGGGCCTGCGATTGCGCACTTCAACCGGGAACTTTGGCTTCCGATGTTTACGGAGGTGCGTCCGTTATTTCCGAGCGCCACCGCCACCGTTTTGAGTTCAATAACGCCTACTTGGACGATTTGCGCAACGCAGGCATGGTTCCCAGCGGCATCAATCCGGAGACAGGTTTGGTGGAGGTGGTAGAAATTCCTGCGCACCCCTGGTTTGTTGGGGTGCAGTACCATCCGGAGTACAAGAGCACCGTTGCTCATCCGCACCCGCTTTTTGTTTCCTTTGTTCAAGCGGGCTTGCGCCACGCACAATCGCACTGATTCATGCTTCTAGAAAATCGCGGCGGCACCGACCGCAATCAACTTATTGGTTTCCTGATCATTGGGGCCATTCTCGTGGGTGCCAGTTTTTGGACCCAGTCGTTGACCCCAGCTCCCCAAGAAACCGCCGTTGTTGAAACAGCCGCAACCACGGAGCAACCTACACCCCCCGCCGCAACAGCGGTTGTGCCTTCGGATACCGCATTTGTTCCCGCCGAGGTTTCCTTGCAGAACGAACACGTCACCTTGACGTGGACCACGGCAGGTGCTCAGTTGAAGCGCGCGGAACTTCGCACCTACAAAAATTGGCAGAAGAATTCCTTGCTGTTGTTGGACGACAACCACGCCTTGTATTTGGCCGACGGCAAGCAAGTGGAAACCCGCACGTGGCCTTTTGCTGTAGAAAGTCAAACCGATAGCTCCGTGGTTTTGTCCGGATCCAAGGACGGTAAAACACTTCGACTGACCTACATTCTCCCCAAGACCGGTTATGCGCTGAAGTGGCGTGCAGAAGGCACCGGCTGGGCCAACGGCACCACCCAATGGCGCTGGGAACAGCAGTCTTTGCGTCACGAGAAAAGTTTGAGCACCGAAGCCATGGCCACCACCGTTTACGGATGGGATGCTGCGGAAGCAGACGACGTCAGCTTGTCCGACGGCAGTGACGACGACGATTCCTTTACGTCGTTGGCTTGGTTGGGCTACAAACAACAATTTTTCAGCAACTTGTTGACGCGCGACGGCAACTGGTCTGCGGTGGAGGTAGCGTCCACCACGCCCTTGGAAACAGACACCGTCCACACCCGGAACTTTGTTTCCAGCTTGACGGAGACCGTGCAGGAGGGGCGGGTCAATTCCGCCGGTGCCTGGTACCTGGGACCCAATAAGTACCACGATTTGGTGGCCTTTGATCGCCACTTTGACGTCATCATTCCCTTTGGCTGGGGCATTTTTGGCTGGATTTCGCGCTACGTAGTGGTTCCCATTTTCGACTGGTTGGACAGCTACGGCCTAAACTACGGCCTGATCATTCTCTTGATGTCTTTGATCATCAAGTTGGCTCTGTCTCCATTGACCTTCTCGTCGTACAAATCCATGGCCAAGATGCGCGTCTTGAAGCCGGAAATCGACGAAATCAACGAAAAACACAAGGACGGCGACGCCATGCAAAAGCAGCAGGCTTTGATGGCGCTGTACAACAAGGCCGGCGTCAATCCGCTGGGCGGTTGCATTCCCCAGTTGCTGCAGTTCCCCATTCTGATTGCCATGTTCCGGTTCTTCCCGGCCTCCATTGAGTTGCGTCAGGAGTCGTTTTTGTGGGCGGATGATTTGTCCAGCTACGACTCCATATTCACGCTTCCCTTTACGGTACCTTTCTACGGCGACCACG
>JAXITR010000041.1:0-17450 GCA_034679985.1 Cryomorphaceae bacterium | reverse complement strand
CACCACCCGGCCGCCCACGGGGTCTTCCCATCCGGCGTGCAAGGCGCCCAGTACGGGTTCAAATTCCACCAATCGGCCCATGTCTTGAAACAGGGTGCGCAGTCGGTCTATTTGGGTTTGGGCGTGGGCCATCAAAACAACCGATCGTCCCAAACGGCGGTGGTTCTCCACGGTGTCTGCCAGCAGGCTGAAGTTCTTGCCAAACGCGGGCGATGGCAGGGTCTGCCAATGAACGGTGGCGTGCGTTCCCTCGCCGTCCACGGTCAGCGAGCGTTGGGCCATTCCCGACTCCCATCGCGCCCGATTGGCGAACAATTTGTGCGGTTCTCCCCGTTGGATGGGACCGGTAAGTTGCGCAAAAGCTTCCTCCGCGCGGGCGTAATCGCGTTCCAGCTTTTCGCCCACTACCTCGGGGGACTCCACCCACCACCGCGTTTCGGACGGCACAAAGTCCCAAAAGGCTTCGCGGGTTTCCAAGACGGATTTGTTCTCGATGTTGGGCACCACGTCCATGCGTTCCACGGTGCCGTCGCTCCACTGCGTTTCCACGTCAAACGTGCGAATAGAGTCGATTAAGTCGCCCAGAAACTCAATGCGGTACGGACGGTCGAATGCGTACGAAAACACGTCCACAATGCCGCCGCGAACCGCAAACTGCCCGGGTTCGGTAACAAAGTCCGTCCGTTCAAAATGAAGGTCAAAGAGCGTTTCGTTCAGAAAGTCCAGTCCCAAGGCATCCCCAACCGCGAGGGAAAACGTTTGTCCCTGCAGCGTTTTGTGGGAAACCACTTGCTCAAATAAGGCCTCCGGGTAGGTGACCACCACGAGTACCTCCGCGGGACGCCCCAAGCGGTTGAGCACCTCCGCGCGCAGCACTACGTTGGCGTTGGCCGTTTCTTCAAACGCATACGGCCGACGAAAGCTGTCCGGATAAAAGACGGCTTGCCCCGGGGGCAGCAGTTTTTCCAGGTCGTTGAAAAAATAAGCGGCGTCTTCCTTGTCTGAGCGCACTACCACCAAGCGCCCCAGGGCCAAGGTGGCGCAGGCGGCAGCGATGGCTTTTAGCGATCCGGACGCGCCGTGCAGGCCCGTGCTGCGGCCCGCAGGAGTTTCGTTCCACCGTTCCAGCCATTCGGTGGTTCGGAGGTCCTTTCGGTACAGGTCTAGAAGGTGGGCTGGCGTCATGGAATTAAGTGAGGCCGCGAAATTACGGCGCAGGTGTTCCCGCTAGGAAGCCTTCAGCGTCTTCCACCATTTTGGTGCTTCCAATGAAGAACGGTACGCGTTGGTGCAGGGCGGAAGGGGTTAAATCCAAAATGCGCTGGTAGCCGTCCGTGGCTTTGCCGCCCGCTTGTTCAATTATGAAGGCCAAGGGGTTGCATTCGTACAACAGCCGCAGTTTTCCCTGTGGACTTTTGGTGCCGGTGGGGTAGATGTAAATGCCTCCTTTGATGAGGTTTCGGTGAAAATCACTCACCAGCGAGCCAATGTACCGCGAGGTGTACGGACGATTGGTGGCCACGTCAATGGCTTGGCAGTATTTGATGTACTGCTTCACGCCTTCCGGAAAATGCACGTAGTTTCCCTCGTTGATGGAATAAATGATTCCGGTCTCCGGACACTGCATGTTGGGGTGGGACAGGGAGAAAACCCCAATCGACGGATCCAACGTAAAGCCGTTGACGCCGTGCCCGGTGGTGTAGACCAGCATGGTGGAACTGCCGTAGGTGATGTAGCCGGCGGCAACTTGCTGATTTCCAGGCTGTAAAAAGTCCTCCAACTGCACCGGGGTTCCCACGGGCGTCACCCGTCGGTAAATGGAAAAGATGGTGCCGATGGAAACGTTGACGTCGATGTTGCTGGAACCGTCCAGCGGGTCAATCAAAACGACGTACTTGGCGTTGGCGTGGATGGGATCGTTGAAGGCAATGAAATCCTCTTCTTCCTCGCTGGCCATGCCGCAAACTTCCCCGCGGCTGCGCAGCGCCCGCGCAAACGTATCGTTGGCGTAGACGTCCAACTTCATTTGCCGTTCGCCCTGAACGTTGTCGTTGCCGACGTCGCCCAAGACATCCGCCAGACCGGCCTTATTGATTTCGCGGTTGACCACTTTTGCGGCCAATCGTATGGAGGAGAGCAGGGCCGATAATTCACCGGTGGCGAAGGGAAAGTCGCTTTGCTTGGCAACCAAGAATTCGCCCAGGGTCAGGGGTCTGGAGGTTTGCATTGGCGTTGGGTTGGTGTGGTTTGATTTCTGAGTCCTACAAAGATAGCCGACCTGCAGCGTACTTTTGACCTCATGAATTCCGTTCGTCCCGCCCAGGCCCATGATTTTCCGGTCGTCCACGCGTTGGTATGCGCCTTGGCACATTTTGAACAGGCGCCCAACGAAGTGGAGGTCACTCCAGAGTCCCTTTTGCAGGATTGGAAAGCCAGTCGGTTCGACGTCTGGGTGGCCGAAACCGACGGTTCGGTACGCGGCATGGCGTTGGGCTTTTGGCGCTACTCCACCTGGAAAGGCCCCACCTACCACTTGGAAGATTTGGTGGTGGACGAGGCCTACCGGGGACGCGGATTGGGCGGTTTGCTCTTCCGCACGGTGGCCGAACACGCCGCAACAAACGGGGCACAGCGCTTGCATTGGGAAGTATTGGATTGGAACACACCCGCCGTTCGCTTTTACGAATCCTTAGGTGCTGAAATTGCCCGAGATTGGTGGCCTTGCCGCTTGGACCGAGCCGGTTTGGAACGATTGGTAGGGTCTTCCCTTCCTACCGTTGATTCCCGGGACGCAAGGATTCAACCGTAAATCTGCTGTTTCCATGACCCCATCCCCCACAAACACTTGGCGCGTTTTTAAATTCGGCGGCGCCTCTGTAAAAGATGCCGACGCGGTTCGGAACGCCGTTTCGCTGGTAGCACGCTACGGCCAGGAGCCGTTGGCGGTGGTGGTCAGCGCCATGGCCAAGACCACCAATGCCTTGGAAGGCGTCGTTCAGGCTCTGGCCCACGGTCAACGCACGGAGGCGGAAGCGCTGCTCGCTCCGGTGGTTTCGTTTCATCGGGAGGTGGTGCATCAACTGGGTCTTGCGGATACAGAACTACTCGGCAGATTGGACGCTCATTGGCAATCCCTGCTGCAGGCAGCGCCCACGCCCTATGCCGCCGCGTACGATGCAGTAGTGGGCGGAGGAGAATGGGCCAGTGCCCAAATCTTGGTGGCTGCCCTGGTGCAAAAAGGCTTGCCTGCGCGCTGGGAAGACGCCCGGAACTGCATCATTACCTCAGCCGAACACCGCCGGGCGTCCGTGGATTTTGCCGCTACCGCCCAACGGTTGGCCCATTGGCCCGCCTCCGGAATTGCGGTGACCCAAGGTTTTGTAGGTGCCACTGCGGACGGAGTTCCCACCACACTGGGTCGGGAGGGGTCGGATTACACGGCAGCGGTTCTGGCGCATTGTTTGGAGGCCGACGAAGTCACCATTTGGAAGGACGTTCCGGGGGTGTTGTCCGGCGACCCCCGTTATTTTCCAAATCCCGTTCAGCTCAACGAAATTCCGTACCGGGAGGCCATCGAATTGGCCTACTACGGTGCATCGGTCATTCACCCCAAGACCATCCAGCCGCTGCAAGCCAAAGGCATCGTGTTGCGGGTTCGGTCTTTTGTGGATCCGGAACTTCCATCCACCCGCGTTGGTGGTACCGAAAAACTGGAGCCCAAGGTTCCGTGCTTTATTCGAAAAGCGAATCAGGTGTTGGTTTCGGTGGCTTCACGCGATTTGCGATTTTTGGCGGAACGCGATTTGGCTCATCTGTACAGCCAGTTCCACGCCCACGGTGCGGAGGTGAATGCCGTCCAGCACGGTGCCACCCAAACGTCGTTTGCGCTGACGCACGATCCCGTCTTGTTCCCGGAGCTGTTGGTAGCGCTGCAAGCGGATTTCCGCGTGGTCTACAATGAGAACTTGGTGCTTTACACGGTTCGTCATCCCAACGACGAGGCCATTCATTGGGTACGCGCCCAAGGCGACCGCATGCTGGAGCAGTCCACCCGAACCACGTTTCAGGCCTTGGCACGGGCTTGACGAAGGGATAGTGCCGCGGCCGCCGGCCGCGGAGCCTTTAAACAAGAATGCCGGGCGAAGCCCGGCATTCTTGTTTTCAACCCAAAAGTGAAACTACTCCCAGGTGTAAATGTGGTACGTGTACCGCACGCGCAAACCGTTGATGCGGTCCGGGGTGTCGTCGTTGGCAACGGTAAAGCCTTCTAGTTTATCACCAGGTACAAAATGCGTTCCCCACTCCAAAGCCAAAGACTGGTACTCGCTGAGGCGGAACTTCCATCCCAAGTCCAAACCGTAGGTGAGGCTGGGGTTTGTCCCGTTGTAAATCGTTGCGTTGGCCGGATAGGGAACGTCGTACATGTAGGAGGACTGACTGAAAACAACTCCAGCACCCGGACGGAGGTACGGGGTGTGGAAATGCCGCTTGTAGTACTTCCCAAATTTGCGCAGGTGAAGGGTCAATTGGCCCTGAACTTGAGCATACGTGCTGTTCATTTCAATCCCCGTAAAACCGGCTGCTGTGTGGTTGCGGTTGTCTGCATACAGGGTGCCGTACCGACCCTCAAAACCCAAGCCCCAGCGGGGACCGGTGAAATGGGTAAAGCCTACGCCAAATTGGGGACGCGCTTCAGAAAGGAGGTTGTTGATGCTGGGATTGTTGGCAAAATTGCCAATGGCGTTGGAAGTGCCTGCAAACGCAGATAAATCATAGGTACGCAGGGAGCGTTGTGCGGACAATTCGGCAGAAGAAGCCGCCAGAAAAGCCAGAAGTGAGACGGCAACAATACGGGTCATGATGCGAATGTACGGATTCAAGGCAGAAAAAAAGCCGCCCGTGGGCGGCTTTTTAGGTAAGATATACGGATTTACTGGGCGTCTGCACAGGCAAATTCACGGGCGGATTGGATCCGATCGTTCTGGTAAGTCAACGCGTAAAAGGATTTTCCGTTGGCGGTGCGGACGGACCAAGTGCCCACCTTAACGCCGCGGTCGTATTGACCCACGCTCAACACTTGGCCGTTTTCATCGAATTCCAGATACTTTCCGTGGAACTGACCGTCCAACTTGAATGCGGAAATGTGGGTAGAGCCAGAGGCGTGCAAAACCACATAAGGCACCATGGACTTCGCAGGTTCATTTTGGCTCCAAGCGCTTACAGAGACCAATACGAAGAGGGAGAAAAGGAAGTTTTTCATGGCGGTGGTGTTAATTAATTATTAACTGAGAACACTCAAAGTTAACATTAATTTAACACAAACCAAAAGTTCCGAGAAAAATTAACATTGGACCACTGCCCATGCTCCATTTACGTCCGGCAAGTATAATTGAATCAGGAGAACCGTTGATCGTGTTTGTCCAACAGCACTTGGGCCATTTTGGGAAAACTCTGGTGGCTCCAGCCCGCTATGTGCGGGGTCAAGAGTGCCCTCGGATTCGCCAGCAAGGCCTGAAGTTCTGCTGGCCAAGCGTCGGTTTCCAGGCCGGTGAGGCTGGCTTTTTCGTAGTCCAGTACGTCCAGTCCCACCCCCAACAGTTGGCCCGATTCCAAGCCGCGGAGCAGCACCGAGGTGGGTGCTATGGCCCCCCGGGAGGTATTCAAGAGGGTAAACGGATGGGCGAAGCGTGAAATCCATTCGGAAGTCACCAATCCGCGGGTTTCCGGGGTGAGGGGTAGGTGCAGGGACACCACGGTGGCCTCGCGCTCCACGGTAGCCCAATCGGCCTCTTCAACACCCGACGGGGCGTAGTCGGTTTTGTATTTGTCGTACGCTAAAACGCGGCAGCCAAATCCACACAAGCGTTGGGCAAAAGCGGCACCCATAGGACCAAAGCCCACCACGGCAACCGTTTGGTTTTCCAGTTCGTCGCCCTTGTTTTCCGAGCGCAGCCACAATCCTTGTTCGATTTCCCGATGCGACCACGCAATGCGGTGCCGTAGGCCCAGCAGCAGTCCCACGGTGTGTTCGCCCACGGCGGTGGCGTTGCCTTCCGCTGCAGCAATGCACACGATTCCACGCGCTTCAGCAGCCTGCAGGTCTATGTTTTCCAATCCCGCGCCCAAGCGCATGATCCACCGCAAGTGCGGTGCACGCTCCAGAAAATCTGCGTTGATGGGGAGGCGGGAGCGAACCACTACACCCTCTGTTTCGTGCAACGGCAAATCTTCCAACGCTGTGGTGTAGTGGCGTTCCACGCCATAGCCGCGCTCGGTCAAACCAGACTCCAACAAAGGGTCTGTCGAGTCCAGGCAAACCACTTTTTTCAAAACGGGAGCATTAAAATCCAAAAATTCCCCGCGCAATGGCGAAGTAAATGGTGAGGCCCAAGACGTCGTTGGTGGTGGTGATGAAGGGGCCGGTGGCCAAGGCGGGGTCTATCCCGCGTTGGTGCAGCAACCACGGCACGGCCGTGCCAAAAAGGGAGGCAAAGACCACCACGGCCAGCAAAGACAGCGCTACAGTAAGGCTGAATTGCAACCCCAGTTGAGCCGCCCAACCGTAGATGAGGATGAGTGCACCAAAGATCAATCCGTTGAAGAGGCCGACGCGAAGCTCCTTGAAGATTCGCTGCCAAAAACCGTCGTCCAAGGTTTGGTTGGCCAAGGCCTGAACCACAATGGCGCTGGATTGTACGCCCACGTTGCCGCCCATAGCCGCAATCAACGGGATGAAAAAGGCCATTTGCGGCAAGAAGGCCAGCTGGCTTTCGTTGGAGGAAATGACCGTGGAACTCACCAGGCCGCCTACCAGGCCCACCAACAGCCAGGGCAATCGGGCGCGGGTAGACTCCAAGAGGTTGTCGTCGTAGTCCACCTCTTCCGAAAGACCGGAAAGCAATTGGTAGTTGCTGTCTGCCTCCTCCTGAATCACGTCCACCACATCGTCGATCGTGATCCGGCCCAGAAGTCGGCCCAAATCGTCCACCACGGGCAGTACCACGAGGTCGTATTTTTTCATGATTCGCGCCACTTCAACCGCGTCGGTGGTGCTGGTGACGGACCGAATTTTGCGGTCGTAGACCTCCGCAATGGGCGTGCGGGTGCTCAAGGTCAGCAATTTTTTCAGCGAAAGGAGCCCCAGCAACACGTCGTTGGGGTCCACCACGTAGACCGCGTGCACGTGCTCCACTTCTTCCGCTTGTCGACGCATTTCACGCACGCAGTGCATGACGGTCCAATCTGCCTGAACCTTGATCAATTCGGTAGCCATCAGGGCTCCAGCGGTTCCTTCGGCATGCGTCAACAAGTCCGCCAAGTCCTTGGCCAGCTCGACGTCTTCCAGGTTGCTGAGGACTTCACGTTTCTTGGCTTCCGGCAACTCGCCCAGCAAATCCGCGGCGTCGTCGGAATCCAGATTGTCCAGCAATACCTCGGCAATCTCTTTTCCGGAAAATGTTTCCAGAATGTCCGCCCGCCGGTCGTCGTCCATTTCCATCAGGACCTCGGACAACTTGTCCGACGGGAATTCGGCCAAAACCGCCAGCATGGAGGATTCGCCCAACTCGTTCAGTACCTCGGCCGCATCGGCGGGGTGCATTTCGCTCAGCTCCACCGCAATGGCCGCGCTTTCCCCAGCCTGCAGGCGGAGGAGGTAAGCGTCCAGCAAAGCTTGAGTCAATTCAGCTGCCACGGTACAATCGTTCAGTGAGTTCCACGAATTCGGCAACGCTCAGTTGCTCGGCCCGACGGTCCGCCCACGGGGCCAACGCGTCTTCAGAGTACAAAGGTAAGGATTTCAGCGCGTTGCGCAGAGTTTTGCGCCGTTGGTTGAAGGCGGTCTTCACCACCGCAGCCAATTGACCGTAGGGCACAACGGGCGGGTCCTCGCGTCGAACCAAACGAATCACCCCGCTCTTAACCTTGGGCGGCGGATTGAAACTTCCCTCGCTCACGGTGAATAAATACGTGGCGTCAAAGTACGCTTGGGTCAAAACGCTGGTGATGCCGTACACTTTGGAACCGTGCCCGGCCGCCAAACGCTCGCCAACTTCTTTCTGAAACATGCCCACCAGTTCCGGAATGCGGTCCCGCATTTCCAGCAAACGGAAAACGATTTGGGTGGAGATGTTGTACGGAAAATTCCCCACCAGCGCGAATGCATCCGTTCCCCAGTTGGCCGGGGGAGACCAACGCAAAAAGTCGCCCTCCACCAAGCGGGGAGCGAGCTGCGGGTAGTGCGCCACCAAGTAGGGAATACTCTCGGAGTCCAATTCTATGGCCCACGTCTCAAACGGTTTTTCCAAAAGGAATTGGGTCAAAACTCCCATTCCCGGTCCTATTTCCAGTACCCGTTTGCAGCCCGACTCCGGGTCCATTGGGATTTGGACGGCGTCTGCCAAACGTTGGGCTACGGACGGCTCTTTCAAAAAGTGCTGCCCCAGGTGTTTTTTTGCGCGTACGGATTTCACAACAGACCGGCTCTTTTTAGCAAGGGCTCCACGCGCGGTGCACGTCCCCTAAATTGTTCAAACAAAATACCGGGCTCCACGGTGCCGCCGGCGGACAACAAGGCAGCAAAATCGGCACCTACCTGGGGACTGAAAATTCCTTCCTCCTCAAACCGAGCAAAGGCGTCGGCGTCCAA
Organism: Cryomorphaceae bacterium; assembly: GCA_034679985.1. Taxonomy (GTDB): domain Bacteria; phylum Bacteroidota; class Bacteroidia; order Flavobacteriales; family Schleiferiaceae; genus CAMDTE01. Next base: position 8,803 of record JAXITR010000041.1, on the reverse strand, counting down.
AACCTCCGCCCACTTGTAGGAATAGTAACCGGCGGAGTACCCGCCGCTGAACAGGTGGGAAAAAGCGGTGCTCAAGGAAGTGTTGGGCTCGCGCGGCATCCATTCCACGGGAGTCAAGGCCGCCGCTTCAACGCCTTCCACGTCCGTGGCTTCGGTTCGGGACCAATCCGCGTGGTGCCACGCCAAATCCAGCAGGCCAAAACCCAATTGGCGCAGCGTGGCCAAACCTTCTTGGAAATTCGCGGCGGCGCGCAACTTGGCCACCTCCGAGGCGCGCAAAGGTTCGCCCGTGCGGTAGTGCTGCGCAAACAGCGCCAAGGCCTCCGGTTCCGTGCACCAGTTTTCCATGATTTGGCTGGGCAGCTCCACAAAATCCCACCGCACATTGGTACCGGTCAGGGAAGCAAAGGTTCCTTCTGCCAGCATGCCGTGCAGGGCGTGGCCAAACTCGTGGAACAGGGTCAGTACTTCGTTGAAGGTCAGGAGTGCCGGGGTTCCGTCGGCGGAAGGCGGCGTAAAATTGCACACCATGCTGATGACCGGGCGCGTCTCCTGGCCCTGAGCGTCGGTGGATTGGGACCGGTAGGACGTCATCCAAGCGCCTTGGCGTTTGCCCGCGCGGGGATGAAAATCCGCCAATAGGTGCGCGCAAAAACGACCGTCGGCCCGCCAAACTTCAAACATTTGTGCGTCCGGATGGTAGGTGGGTTGGCCCGACGCCTCCACAAACCGCAGTCCGTACAGGCGCGTGGCTACTGCAAAGGCCCCGTCCAAAACGCGGTGCAGCGGGAAGTAGGGCTTGAGGGCCTCGTCGTCCACGTCGAAACGCATTTTTTTCATTTTTTCCGACGCGTAGCCCACGTCCCAACGGCGCAATTCCGTCAGGTGGAGGTGCTGCGCCGCCAATTCGCGCAGTTCTGCGGCTTCGCGTTCGGCAATCGGCTTCGCTTTCTGGGCCAAGTCCAGCAGAAATTCGCGCACGGCCTCCGGGCTCTTGGCCATCCGTTCTTCGAGCACAAAGTCTGCGTGCGTGGCGTACCCCAGCAGTTGGGCACGTTGGCTGCGCAAGCGCACCAGTTCCGCCACCACCGCGCGCGTGTCGTTGGCATCTCCGCGGTAACCGCGTTGCCCAAAGGCGCGCCACAGTTGTTCCCGGCCGGGTCGGTGGTCGCAGTAGGTCAGGTACGCCAGGTACGACGGTGCGTGCAGGGTGAACAACCAGCCCGATTCTTTCCCGGCTGCGCGGGCGGCTTGTTCGGCCGCCGCCAAGGCCTCAGCGGGTATGCCGGAAACCTCTTCGGGTGCCGTGCAGTGGTACGCAAAGCCCTCCAAGTCCGCCAAATTCTTCTCGCCAAAGCGCAAAGAAGCCAAGCCCAAGGCTTCGTCCAGGGCGCGCAGTTGCTCCTGGCCGGCAGCGTCCAAAAGGGCGCCGTTGCGCACAAAACGCTTGTAGGTCAGCTCCAGCAACCGCTGCTCTTCCGCATGCAACGCGCGATCCGGTGCGTCGTGCACGGCGCGAATGCGCGCAAACAGCTGCGGATTCAGGCCGATGTCGTTGCTCAAGGCACTCAACGCGGGCGTGAGTCGCTGCGTCAAGGCTTGAATTTCTGGGGTGGTGCACGCACTGTTGGCGTTGAACAGTTCCTCCGTCAAAGCGTCTAAGGCACGACTGGAGCGTTCCAAAGCCGCCACGGTGTTGTTGAACGTGGCTGGTTCGGGCGCGTTGGCCAACGATTCAACCGCCGTTCGAGCGCGGTCGATCTCCAGCCGAATCTCTTTTTCCCAAGATTCGGGATCCCGTTGGGAAAAATCCAGGGCGGTGACGTACCCCTGGAGGTAGGAGTACTGGGGCGTTAAGGCGCCGTTCCGGCATTCTGTGGCGCGTTCCAAGCGGCCGTCGGCGTCTGCGTTCAACAGCGCCGGCAACACGTGTTCGATGAATTGTTCGCCAAAACTTTCCGACGCATCCCGAGGCAGGGCGGTGGGCAGGTTGTCCACGGCCAAAACGCCAATGCTTCCGGGGGTTCCCAGGGGAACCTCTTGGCCGGACCCCGGATCCCAGCCGTAAAACGGCTCGTCCAAGGTGGAGGGGCGCAACGTGCATGGGATGGGACCGGCGATGTCGCAGGAAATGTCCCCCACAAACTTCGTACGCGCTCCCAAGGCTTCCTCTGCCGTAAAAAAGGCGGGCCCTCCTTCGGCGTAGTAGTGGCACGGCAAGTACAGGTCAGCAGCTTGCAAAACGCGCCCAAAAGTGCTGCGGTAGCGCTCCGGATGCTGATGAAACTCGGTGCGGTCAAAACCACCCCCGTCGGCGCGTTCCGCATAGTCTTGGGACGCAAACACCGCATAAACGCGTTCCGCCCCCTCGTGTGCTAAAAATTCTTCCGGCGTGCATTCCAAAAAACCGGCGGCGTGCAAAACTTCCACCGCCCCTTCGCCCACCCGACCGCGGCCCGTGACGGCCACTTTAAAATTTGTCGGGTAGGGCAATTGCGGCAAGTGCAAAAGCAAGTCGGCCAAACCGTGGAGGGAACGTGGGTCCGGCAGGTTCCAAGATTCCATTGCCAAACCCCAGCCGCGCAGCGCTTCGTACGCGCCCACCAAACCGGCAAACCGTCCAAATCCAATCACGCGCTGGCCGTTGGGTTGGGTAATGCGCTCCCAATCGATCAATTCCACCTTTTTGTCCAAGCACGCCCGGAGCAAACCGCGGTTGTACGGCTGAAACTTAAACGTGTGGGAAAAGAAAAAGTGGCGCTGTCCGGGCCGCAAATAGTCCAGCTTAACTTCCTTCACGCCCAACAAATAGGCCGCGTCGGATAGTTCAGAAGTCACTTGGCAGCCTACCGCGGCGTACTCCGAGTCGTCGAAAATCCGAACCGCGCTGGGCTCCACCAAGATGCGCTCCACTACCCCGTTTTGCAGGAGGGAAGCGCATTGCGCCGGTGTGAGAACCGCCCGACGGTCCACCGGAATTTTTCGCTCGCAGAGCAGGCCAAGAATCAATTTTGAAAGCATATCCTCAAAGGTACGGCGCTTCGGGCGGAGGCCTGTCCTGTTTCGTCGCTTGGGCCGGGGCTGTTGCAGATTTCGCAAAAAGTTTGCGACCGTTTCCGGGACCCTAACGCCTCGTTCGGCGTAAATTTGATTTTTATTCGCCATCCAACGCCCCATGAAAAACCTCCTCAAAGCAGTGGCGTCCGCACTGGCGGTGCTCTATGCGGCACCGGCAGGAGCGCAGGTGGTTGCACGGGCCGCCGAACTGCAGGTGGGTCAAGCATACCGCTTTGAAATGATCGACGGTTCCAGCCGCAGTGGGGTTTTGGACTCGGTGGACGGCGAGTTCGTGTACCTGACGAACGTGGTTTTGGGACCGGACCAATTCTATCGCAAAGCGGTGAGCCAGGCACACCTTCAAACCATGGAAAAAAACGGTTCATTTGCCGCTCCGAACGGGTACCTGTTTGGTCCGTCGGCCATCCCGCTGCGCAAGAAGGAGTTGTACTGGAACAATGCATGGTTGGAGGCCAATCGGTTGCAGTACGGTTTCACGGACCACCTTTCCGCGGGCGTGGGGTTTGGCATTTACTCCGCCTTGACGGGATACGCCGTCCTGGTACCCAGCGTCAAGTACGGTGTTTCGTTGGACGAACACCACCACGTGGCGGTGGGCGCCATTGGATTGATTGCGACGGAACCGTATCGCTACAGTTACAATTATGGCGGCGCGTTGCCGTTTGCCGTGTACACCTACGGCGACGAAGAATCGCAGCTTTCCGCGGGCTTGGGTTGGCTCTACGACGACGCGTTCCTCGGCTGGGAAAGCGGTTGGTCCAGCTTCCCGAGCCTGTACGCTGCCGGCTCCCATCGGGTCTCCCGCAGGTGGTTGCTGGGTGGGGAATTTTGCGCTTTGACCTACAACGGCGAGTACTACGATCCGTGGACCGAGACGTACTATACGGGAGCTAAATCCAGCGTCTTGGCTCTGTTCTACGGCCGCAACATCCGCCCGTCCAGCAGTTGGGATTTCGCGTTGTGCGCTGTGGTTGATCTCGATGGATTCGTCGTTCCCTTTCCGTTGTTGGGGTATTCTCATCGGTTTTAACCGTGCAATGCTGCCGAACGGTGCAGCACAAAAAAGGGCGGCCCCTTAGCGAATCCGGAAGGTTCCCTTGGCTCGTGCAGCGGGGTCGTTCGCAAGGTTAGCAGCATCGCGCAGCGAGTGAACGGCTTGGTGTACGGTATCGCCAAAATAAACCACGTCCACGCGGACGTTGTGCTCTTGGCGCAAACCATAATCTTGTAATTGCATTTGGTACTTGATGTCCAAGTCCCGGAACACGATTTCATTTAGGACAAAATAACCGCCTCCGTTGGTCCATTCTCCGTAATTCCGAAGCGCAAAATTAAAAATCTGCCCCGATTGAATAAAATCTCCGTTGAAGTACCGGCTGGAGTATGGAGTCAACGGTGGATCTACCCGTACGTAAACCGTGGTTTGAACTTCTTCGTAAACGCGGTCGCATCCGGCAAAAGCAAGCACGGGAAGGATTGCGGAAAGGAACAACTTGAAGGTCCGGCCTGAAGGGAAGAAAGTGAGCATCATGGAAATGTGGTTCGAGGGTTGGTTGATGCGGCTGGTGCCGTTAGGACGGCCCATGCTGTCGGTACTAAGTTCGTGAAATTTTAGCGGTACGGATTTGCAATTAGTGCAAAAAGTCAGCGGATGTTTACGGCTCCATGTAGCATTTGTCGCGTAAATTCGTAAAAAGCTCAAAAAACAAACGTCATGAACCTACTGAAAATAGCTGCTTGCGCCGTTTTATTCGCTCTATGCGCAGCAAAGGCCGGGGCTCAGGTTGTTCCAAATGCAGAATCCATGCAGGTCGGGCAGATCTACCGCTTTGAATTGATCGACGGTTCCAACCGCAGCGGCGTTTTGGATTCTGTGGATACCGATTACGTTTACATCACCAATTTGGTTTCCGGTCCGGACAAGTTCTACCGCAAGGCGGTCAGCCGCGCGCGCCTTCAAATTCTGGGCAAAAACGGTCAATTCGCCTCGCCGCACTACAGCCGGTATGTGTTTGGACCGTCGGCCATCCCGCAACGCAAATCGGAACTGTATTGGAACAACTTGTGGTTGGAAGCCAACACGTTTCAGTACGGCCTGACCGATAACCTCTCCGTGGGCATGGGTTTTGGCTTGTTCTCTACACTGGCCGGTTACCCGGTGTTGATGCCAAATTTTAAGTACGGGGTTTCCCTCAACGAGAAACACCACGTGGCTGTGGGGGCCATTGGTTTGATGGTGTTTGAGGACTTTAGCTACGAGGGAGCCGGTGCGCTTCCGTTTGCCGTATACACCTACGGCGGTGCGGAATCCCAAATCTCAGCGGGACTGGGTTGGTTGTACGACGACCAGTTGCTGAATGGAGGAGGCGGTTGGGCTTTGTTCCCTACGTTTTATGCCGCCGGCTCCCACCGCGTGGCGCGCGGTTGGTTGATCGGCGGGGAATTTTACCAACTGATGTACAACGAGTACGATACATGGCCGGGCGGCACGGTGATTCCCACAACACAGTCCTCTACCATAGCCATGTTCTACGGCCGCAACATTCGACCCTCCAGCAGTTGGGATTTTGCCGTGTGCACGGTAGTAGGCCCCTACGGCGACGTGGTTCCCTTTCCTTTATTTGGCTACACGCAGCGGTTTTAATCAGCCCGCGAAGGGGTTGATTTGTTGACTCTTTATAAAAAAAGGCTGCCTCGTCAAGAGGCAGCCTTTTTTATTGGACGTATTCTTCTATTGCCAAACAAAAGATCCGTTGCGGTAGTTCGGCCGTCCCGGCTCCGGATAGGTACCGTCGTCCTCCAGCGAAAACGCTTCCGTATGCACGGTATCCCCGTACGCCACCACGTCCAATTGAAACCCCAGGGGGCCGCGTGTGTCGAGGTCCTCCAAGTAGATCCAGTACTTTATTTCGGTACCGCGAACGGCGTATTCGTTGAAGGCTTGCGAAGAGCCACCCTCCTTCCATTCGTGGTAATCTCTGAGGGCAAATACCACACGCTGACCGTCTTGGATGTTGTTCCAATAATCGTAGTCGTAGGGATCCAAGGGCTCTGCGGCGCGCACGTACACGGTAACCGGCACTTCGCCGTAGTCGACCGTACAGGCAGCAAGCACCAGTAGGAGCAGGGCGGAAATTCGTTGGAGTAGGCGTGGAAAACGGATGGGTAGGATGTGGAGCAACACTGGGAAGTGGATTATGCGGGAGACAGAATTGAAGATTGCAATTTCGGACTAGTTTGGGTACCTGCAGTTGCATTTTTTGCAAATTCGGGACACAGGTTTACGGCTCCGGCATACGTGGAAGTTCCTAACTTGGTTGCCTTAAAGTTTATTCCATGTTCTTGCGTACCCTTCTTGCTCCCGTTGCATTTTGCTTGGCGGCATTTTTCACTTTTGGTACGGCACCGTCGGCCCACGCCCAAACCTCCCCATCGCTGCAAGTTGGGCTCAATTACACCTTTACCTTGCTGGACAGCACCCGAATTTCCGGCGTGCTGGATTCGGTTACGGATCGGTTCATTTATTTCACCCCCGCCAAGCGCGGCAGCGACCGGGTCTACCGAGCTGCAGTAGCCCGGGTGGAGTTGGGAGCTGCCGTTGGGCAGGGAAGCCAGGCACAGCTACTGCGTCAATCCCCGCACGGTTCGCGCAGTTTCTTTGCTCCTACGGCCATTCCCATGAAGCGCGGCGAATTGCTCTACAGCAACGTCCTGGTGGAGTACAATACGGTGGAATACGCCCTCACGGATCATGTTTCCGTTGGGGCGTCGGGCTTGCTTTTTTCCTCCCTCCTTTGGGGGCTACAAGTAGCGCCAACGGTCAAATACGCCCACTCCTTCAGCCCAACCCGCCACGCGGCGGTAGGTGCGGTGGGCCTGGTGGGTGCGTGGCAAGGGGCGTACGAAAGTGGCTCGGTAATGCCTTTTGCGGCGTACACGTGGGGCACCGCCGATCGCAACGTTACTGCGGGAATGGCGTGGGTGTACGACGATTTGATTTTCGGCACGCCGGTGAAAAAATGGGCGCGCTACCCAACGGTTTATTTTTCCGGTACCCGACGCGTGGCGAGGCGCTGGTTGGTGGGCGGCGAGTACGCCTTGACCACCTTCACCGGAATCACTACCTGGACCGGAGGAACGGAATTCACGCTCGACGGCACTTCCAATGCAGGCATTGCCTATGCCCGGTACCTGTGGCCGCGCTTCAGCGTGGATGCAGGATTGGGCGTGCACGTGGATCATTGGGGATGGGCGGTAGCCCTTCCTTTGGTGGGGGCGTCGTTCCGGCTTTAAGGGGCTCGTTCCGCGGTCTGTTGGCCGTTGCTTGGATTTTTTCGCGCACCGCGCAACGATTTGTCCGATTTTTGCATCTAACGGACGTCCCCATAGTCCATCACTTCAGCTACCAACGTACTTACTTGCGCACACTCTACTCCTCCCGCGGTCTTAGCGCTGCTTTATTGACGCTTTTGCTGTTGGTTGCGGCCGTGCCGAACGCACGCGCGCAGCAACCTCCCAAACACGAGGTTTTGGGCACGGCTACCGTAGTGGCCAAACCTACCGATCGCGCCCGGGAAGTGATGCGGGCCGCCATTGCCCAGCGCAGCGTTTTGGCGCAGCGGCTTGAATCTTTTCAGTGCACCACGTACGCCAAGTCCTCGTATTGGGAAGGTGGCGAAGTCCGCCTGCGCGAACAATTGGCCGTCACCCGGTACCTGGGGCCGGGCAAAATGAGCGATGAGATCTTGTTGTTCGACGACCACAAGGCGGGTCCGCGCGGCGGGCAGTCGGTGGAAATCAATGCGTCGCTTTCCTTTGATCGGCAAGACAACATTGCGCCGCGTCAATTTGTGGCCCAAGACGGGGCGCATTTTTACGACGGCTGGAAGGATTTTGACCTCAACCTGTACCGCAGCAGTTTGGAATTGCCGCGCCTGTTGCCCATTGCCGTTCCGTCGCCTTTGGCAGACGATGCCTTGGTTCACTACAAGTTCACTTTGTTGGACATCGACTCCGTGCGCGGACGCACCGAATACCGCATTGGCGTGGGACCGTCGGCCTTGGCGGCTCCGGGGTTTGTGGGCGAGTTGACGGTGGAAGACAGCGCTTGGAGCGTGGTTCGGTTCGTGTGGCGCGTCCCGGAGGGCTTGCGCTTGGGCACTCTGGGCCGCGTGGTGGTGGTTCAAGAGCACGGCTGGGCCGGGATGGATCCCGCGCGCAAGGCACTGGTTCCGGTGGAACGTGTGGTTCGCTACCGATGGGATGAATTGGCCACGGACACGGGGGCTTTGCGCCTGTACCACAGCGACTGGCAAATCAACCCACCCCTTCGGGTGGCGGACGTTGGGCTGGCGGTGGTTCGGTTTGCGCCGGGTGCAGAAGAGGCGGGCGCAGCGGCTTGGGCCGCGGTACGCCGCGCACCGCTGACCGTGGAGGAGCGACGGTTTGCCACCAAGCAAGACAGTCTTTTGGTTTACCGTTCGTCCGACGCCTACATCGATTCCGTGGATGCGGAATACAATAAGTTGCGCTGGTGGGAACCCTTGGTGGCCGGCATTGGCTACCGATCGCGGGTGAAGGGGTACGCTTGGAACATCGATCCGTTGGTGGCGCAGATGCGCTTTTTTGGCGTGGGCGGCTACCGCCACAACATCGGCGGCGCCTACGAGCGCACCTTGCCCAACCAACGCCGTTGGGAAATCCGCGGGGACGTGGATTACGGGGT
>JAXITR010000040.1:0-18149 GCA_034679985.1 Cryomorphaceae bacterium | reverse complement strand
TTTCTGATTTGTCTTGGACGAAGAAGGTGAAGCACCCGAGTGAGTTTACTTCCGTGGGAGCTATCATGGAAGTGAAGGTATTGGACATCGACGAGTCAAACCGTCGTTTGAGCTTGGGTCACAAGCAGATCTCCGAGAATCCTTGGGACAACTACGAGGCAGTATTTGAAGTGGGAACTTCACATACAGGTAAAGTAACGGAGGCTGTAGACAAGGGCTTTAACGTATTGTTTGAGACGTTTGGTGTTGAAGGTTTCTGCCCTGCACGCCATGCTGCCAAAGAAGACGGAGCTAACTTTAAAGTTGGTGATGTTTTGGAATTCAAAGTATTGGAATTCAATCGCGATTCACGTCGCATTTTGGTGAGCCATGCACAAACGCACAAGGAAATGCCAGCTGAAGAAAAGACTTCCGGTGGATCCAAAGGCAAGAAGAGCAATTCAGGAAACAGTGGAATCAACGAAGTTAATGCTGCTGTTGAAAAAACCACCCTGGGTGACTTGGATGCTTTGTTGCGCTTGAAAGATCAAATGGACAACAACGCGTAAGCTGCGATTAGTTCGCACGATCAAGGGCCGTCTCTTTTGAGGCGGCCCTTTTGTTTTTAATCGGTTGGATTTTGCGGACCGCAGTATTGCAAACTGTTTGGAGGCCATGGGTGCCGTTGTATCTTTAGGAAATGGAATACACGGCGACGGTTGGCGGATTAGCTGATTTTTTGAACGATTGGGCTCCTGTTGGTTTGTCCGAATCTTACGACAATGTGGGGTTGCTGGTGGGGCGCAGAGAATGGCACGTTGAACGCGTATTGGTTGCTTTGGACATTACGGAGGCCATTGTTGAAGAGGCTATTCAGCGCGGTGCACAGGCGATCGTTGCACACCATCCCGTCGTTTTTCAAGGGCTTAAAAAGTTGGTAGGGCAGTCGGACGCGGTTCGGGCTGTTGAGTGCGCCATTCAGTCCAGGATTGCCTTGTTGGCAGCACACACCAATCTGGATGCGATTGCCGATGGGGTTAGTGTGCACTTGGCCCAGAAATTAGGACTTGAGACGGTTCGCATTTTGGAACCCCGGGCGAAACAGCTGTTGAACTTGACGGTTTTTGTGCCCACGGAGTCGGTGTCTGCTGTCCGTGAAGCGGTATTTGCTGCAGGTGCCGGTAAGGTGGGTAATTACGACCGTTGTGGTTTCTCCACGCCAGGAGTTGGGACGTTCCGGCCCTTGGAACGCGCGAACCCAGCGGTGGGGACCGTCGGAAAGGAAGAGGAGGTGAATGAGGTACGTATTGAATTTTTGGTGCCGAAAACACGACGACTTGCCGTGGAAAAGGCCCTTTTTGCGGCACATCCGTACGAGGTAGTGGCTCATTTTTGGCACGAACACCATGGTCTTTGGGAAGACGTTGGGTTTGGCGCGGTTGGCTACTGGCCTGAGGGAAAGACATGGGAAGAGGCCGTTCAAACGGTTAAATCCTCCTTGGGCCTTTCGTGCATGCGGCACAGTTCCCCTCCGAAAGGATTGATCACCTGCGTTGCTGTTTGTGGAGGCTCCGGCAGCGACTTGCTGGAGAATGCCCAACGTTCTGGAGCACAGTTGTTTATAACGAGCGACGTTAAGTACCATCGGTACTTCGATGCCGATTCAAGGTGTGCATTGGTGGACATTGGACACGCAGAAAGCGAACAGCATACGGTTGAATTAATGATTGCCCGCATTAGCGAAAAATTCCGTAATTTTGCCGTCCTTGGAGCGGAAACACGCACCAATCCTGTAACGACTTCATAACCATGGCAAAGACCAAAGAAACTACGGCAGAAGAGAAGCTGCGCGCGTTGTACGACTTGCAGATCATTGATCGCCGCATCGATGAAATTCGCAACCTTCGCGGGGAATTGCCCTTGGAAGTGCGCGATTTGGAAGATGAGATTGCCGGATTGCAGACTCGTTTCGACAAAATGGGTCGTGAGATTAAAGAGCTAGAGGCAGAAATCAAAGCCAAGAAGGCTGGTATTAAAGAGGCTCAAGAGAAGATTTCGAAATACCAAGAGCAGCAGAACAACGTACGGAACAACCGTGAGTTTGATGCTATTGCAAAAGAAATTGAGTTCCAAGAGCTGGAAATTGTTTTAGCCAATAAGAAAATCAAGGAGTTTGACGCCAAGATCACCCACAAAAAGGAGTTGATTGCGTCGGTTGAAGAACGACTTAATGAGCGCAAAAGCCACTTGGAGTTCAAGCAAAGCGAGTTGGACGGTATCCTTGCGGAGACCTCCAAGGAGGAAGCTGCCCTGGATGCCAAAAGCCAAGAGTTAGCTACCCAGATTGAAGAACGTTTGTACGTGGCTTACCGACGCATTCGCACTAAAGTGAGTAATGGTTTGGCCGTGGTGAGCATTGAACGTGGCGCTTCTGCTGGTTCGTATTTCATGATTCCTCCGCAGCGTCAAATGGAGATTGCTCAACGCAAGAAGATTGTCACGGACGAACATTCTGGACGCATTTTGGTGGATCCGGAATTGGCACGTCAAGAAGAAGAGAAAATGGCCATCGTACTGGCTGGCATGATTCAAGGTTGAACCGGAATAGGGTTGATGCCTATGAAAAAAGGGCTGTCTCGTTGGAGGCAGCCCTTTTTGTTTTTAGCACGACACCAGTGCGAATAGCGCCGAGTTTTCTTTACGCGACGGGCTTGCGGCAAATGTAGAGTGGCTCGCCCACCGGTAAACGGTAGCGCTCAAAATCTTCCGAAGCAAGGTGTTGCTCCATGTTGATGCACTCCACTTCAAACCCGGCGGCCCGCAGGCGCACCGGATAGTCCTTACCGTAGATTCGCACGTGGTCGTACTGGCCAAAACGACGTTCGCGTTCGGCGGGGTCTGTAATCGATGGGTCCTCGTCCGTGACGATTTGGGTAGGAACAAAAGGAACCTGGAAGATTCCCCATCCGCCTGGCTTCAGGACGCGGTAGAGTTCGCGCAAGCATTGTGCGTCGTCCGTGACGTGTTCCAAGACGTGGTTGCAGAAGGCCACGTCGAACCGATTGTCTTCCAACGGGATGTGGTGTAAATCAAAATGCAAATCCGCCAAGGGCGATTCGATGTCTCCGGTCAGGACGGTGAGGTTGTTTAAGCGCTTGAACCGGCCGTGGAAGCATTGTTCTGGAGCGATGTGCAGGACGTGTTGGGGGCTTTCGAAAAAGTTGGTAAATCGCTGTAGGTAAAGCCAGAGCAAACGGTGCCGCTCCAAGGAATTGGTGCCCGGAGCCAAGGCATTTTCGCGAATTTGGTTCCCGTATCCGTAGGGGAGGAACCGTCGGTACGAACGCCCGTCAATGGGGTCTGTAAAGCGTTTGCCTGCCCACAGTATCGGGGCAACCCATTGAACCAAATAGCTCAAACGTATGAGCCACGGACGAGGTAGGTTTCGTAATGCCCAGCGTATCATGCAAAGAGGGGGTCGTTTTTGGGCAGGCCCAGTGCCTCGTAGATGTAGTCAAAAGTAGAAAGAACCACCGGCCGTCCGTCCACCAGTGCTACATCGTGTTCAAAATGAGCGGACGGCTTGCGATCGCCGGTCACGATGCTCCAACCGTCTTTCAATTGGACCACGCGGTGGGTGCCGCGGTTGATCATGGGTTCAATGGCCAAGACGAGTCCGTCCTGCAAAAGTTTACCGGTGCCGCGCTTTCCGTAGTTGGGGACCTGAGGTTCTTCGTGCAGTTCCCGGCCCAATCCGTGGCCCACCAACTCGCGGACAACGCCGTAACCGTGGGATTCTGCGTGTTTTTGTATGGCGTTTCCGATGTCGTTCACGCGGTTGCCTTGGCGCATTTTATCGATACCGATGTACAAGCTTTCCTTGGTCACACGCAGGAGTTTTCGGGTGTCCTCACTGACTTCGCCCACCTCAAAAGTATAGGCGTGGTCTCCGTAAAATCCGTTGAGAACCACCCCGCAATCCACGGATACAATGTCTCCTTCGGCAAAGGGGCGGTCGGACGGTATTCCGTGTACCACCATTTCGTTCAGGGACAAACAAAGGGTGTTTGGGAAACCGTACAAACCCTTAAATCCGGGAATTCCTCCGTTGTCTCGAATAAATTCTTCGGCCAATCGGTCCAAATGGAGCCCGGTAGCTCCGGGTTTCACTTCGGTGGCCAAAAGCCCAAGCGTTTTGGAAACCAATTGTGCACTTTCGCGCATCAAGGCGATTTCGTCGGGGGATTTTAATTTCACGGATGCAGTAAATTTTGGCCCGTCATGGAAGCGGGCTGCGGTACGTTGAGCCAATGCAACACGGTGGGGGCGATGTCGCCCAAGACGCCATTGGTCAAGCTCATGTCCGCGGTTTCCGGTCCGACTGCAAAGAAGGGAACGGGCTGGGTGGTGTGTGCGGTATTGGGCGTGCCGTCTGGATTGCGCATGCAGTCTGCGTTTCCGTGATCTGCGATGATGAAGAAAGTGTAGTTCTGTGGCAAGCCGGCTGCTACAACGGCTTGAGCGCACGAGTCAACCGTTTCTACCGCACGAATAGCTGCGGGTAAATCACCCGTGTGGCCCACCATGTCTGGATTGGCGAAATTGAGGCAGACGAAATCTACTTCACCGGCTTGTAAAACGGGAATCAGCGCATCCCGCAGGTCTGGGGCGCTCATTTCCGGCTGCAAATCGTACGTAGCGACCTTGGGAGAAGGGCACATAATGCGCTCCTCTCCAGGAAAAGGTTCCTCCCGACCGCCGGAGAAAAAGAACGTTACGTGGGGGTACTTCTCAGTTTCCGCAATGCGCAATTGACGCTTTCCGTATTGCGCTAGAACCTCACCCAAGGTCTCGCTAAGATCCGCTTTTTCAAAAAGCACATCCACGTTGCGGAACGAGGCATCGTAGCGCGTCATGGTGGCGAAATGAAGTCGGAGTGGGGCGGTATTGTGTTCGATAAAGGCTTGCTGCGTCAGCATTTGGGTGATCTCGCGGCCGCGGTCCGTGCGGAAGTTAAAGACCAATACGGCGTCGTCCTCCTGCAGCACACCAATAGGCTTGCCCGCATCGTCCACGCACACCAACGGCTCCAAAAATTCATCCGTCACGCCCGCCGCATAAGAATCGTTCAGGGCCTCCAGGGCATCGGTGCACGGTGTGCCCGCACCGTTTACCAAAGCGTGGAAGGCTTTGGCTACGCGCTCCCATCGGTTGTCCCGGTCCATGGCGAAATACCGTCCCGTTGCGGTGGCCAGTTGGGCACCTGTTTCGGAGCAAACCTCCAGTAGGTCCTTTAAAAAGCCATAGCCGCTTTTGGGATCCGTGTCGCGTCCGTCGGTAAAGGCATGAACAAATACACGATCGATACCGGCAACGTCAGCCAGCCGGAGCAAAGCATGAAGGTGTTCGGCATGGCTGTGTACCCCGCCGTCGGAAACCAACCCCATGAGGTGCAGCGGTTTGTTCTCGGATTTGCAGTAGTTCACCGTTCGCAACCAACCGGGGTTTTCGGCCAACGAACCGTCTTGTGCGGCCAACGAAATTTTGACCAAATCCTGGTAGACCACTCGGCCGGCTCCCAAATTGGTGTGGCCCACCTCAGAATTACCCATTTGGCCTTCTGGCAGTCCAACGGCCAAGCCGCTCGCTTCCAATTGGGCTTGGGGGTAGTTTCCGACCAAGCCATCCATGAAGGGCGTGTGGGCCAAATCAACCGCAGATACGGCCTTGTCTTTTGCGATGCCCCAGCCGTCCAGAATCATCAATACCGCCTTGCGTTTCATGGAGCAAAGGTACGCTTATTCCCCAACTCGGATGGCGCCTGGGCTCAATTCCAAAGCAGGTAATCCGGCTTGAAAGAGGCGCGCATTTAAGGAACCTTTGAGCTCCAATTTACCTCCGCGCAGCTCCAACCAGCTTCCCTCGCGAAGGCCCAAGACCGGCTGCGGGTGGAAGCAATGAAATTCGCCAATGCGTTGTTCGCGCGTTTCCCCTTTGTGGGTGGAGTGGGGGTCCGGGTCCAGGTAATGCGGATTGAGGTTGAAGGGAACCCAACCAAAGGCATTGAGGTTAGTCGGGTGCGCAATGGGCATGTCGTTGGTGGTCCCGACGGTTCGTCCGGCAAGATTGGTTCCGGCACTGCTGCCCATGTAGGGTTTGCCGCCTAGGACGGCCTCGTTCAGGGGATCCATCCAGTCGCCGCGTTGCAGAGTGTCCAGAAGAACGAAGGTGTTGCCTCCGCCAACAAAAAAACCGTCGGCCTCAGCGGCTGCTTGTTCCGGCGTTTCCCACGTATGAATTCCGCGCAATTCCAACCCCCATTCCGCAAAAACCGCCGCGGGGCGTACCGTGTAATCGTCCCAAGTCAGGCCGCCCGGACGTGCGAAGGGCACAAAGGCAATGGTTTTGCATCCTGAAAAATGGGCGCGTACCGCCGATTCCAAATAGGACAGATAAGACGCTCCATGGACGGTTGAGGTAGAAGCCAATAGTAGATTCAGCTGGGTCGATACCATAATGGGATTGCAGGCGAAGGTTCTGGTGTGGGCGGGTGTGCACGTTTTTGTTGGGTACGCTACGGATGTCGGGGCGGATTTTCACCAAACAAGGCAACTTCATCCAGCGAAAGGCACCACACGCTGTTGACTCCGTTGTGTTGTTCCGTCCAAACGGCGTATACCTGACCGTTTTTAACTTCCAAGTGGTTGTAATCGCCAAAAAAGACTTCCGGCTGGGTGGTGAATCCCGATGCTTGAAGGGGAAGGTGCGTCCAGGTTCGGCCCCCATCGGTAGATCGGCTGTAGTAGGTGCGGATCTTCAATTCCGAATCCTGTGCGTAGCTGATGGCGTGCAGGTGCTGGGTGGTGGGGTCCACGGAGAGTGCACCAAAAAAAGCATTTTGGCAACCGGGTTCCGGACGGAACTCAACCGGTGTTTGCCAGTGCTCGCCTTGATCCCGGGAAACCACGGTCCACAGCCGAGTAAAGTCGTTTTGCTGCGTTCCAAACAAAGTAAATACCTCTTCCTCTCCGCGGCAGACGGTGAAAGGCAGCCCGTTGGCGCGGCCGAGGCTGGGAATGGAAAAGGTCCATCCACCGGGTTGGGCTGCAACCAGGTGCTCTTTGGCAAGCCAGGTACCGCCGGCGTCGTCGGAGCGGTTGTACCACAACTTACCGTCTCGGGACCAAACCACGTGCAATCGGCCTCGTGCGTCCAGGGCCGGCACCGCGCCCTCTGTCGTCCCGTCGTCGTCCCGGCAGTCGCCTTCCAAAAGAGACAGAATAGTAGGGGAGCTCCAGGTGGCTCCTCGGTCGGTTGATTTTGCGTATAAAATGCGCGAGCGGTGCGTTGCTTTCTTGGAGCCGTAGACATCAAATTCAGTCCACGTCAAATGCAAATGTCCGGTGCGCGGATCGATGCAAACCCACTCCTTATCTTGGTCTTTAGGAGGTCGGTAGCCAATGCCGACGCCTGAAGACCACGTTTCGCCGTTGTCGTCGGACCACTGCACCACCATTCGGTCCAAAAGACCTTCTCCTTTCCAGCCTTTGCCGTCGGAGTCCGACAGGTGAAAATAATACAGTCTGCCGTCCGGTCCGTAAGCCAAGACGGGGTCGCCGTACACCCCAAAGGGGGATTGAACGGTTTGGCTTTCCCATTGTGCGCCGAGCGTAGCCGTTCGGTGGATGCGGCTCAAAACGGTTCCCACAACGGCTTGCGCTGGGTTGGTGGGGTGCACGGCCACCGCCGGTTCGCAGGCCCATTCTCCCGGGCCAGACCGCGCCGTGGCAATTCTGCGCACCAAGGCTCCGGGAAACGGGGAATACCCCAACGAATCCGGGACGGACAAAGATGGCACCGAGGTCATTCGGAGTGGCAACAGGGACGAAGCAGCTGTGCCAAACAAATCGAAGGTTCCGACCAACCAAAACCCAGTTCCAACCAACAAGCGAAATGCTGAAGTCATGCTTCAAAGGTAGTAACTTGCTCCCGTGATAAACGACAGCATTCAACGGCGCGGTGCCCGCATCTTCCAAAGGGCGACAGCATTCCTTCAACCCCTCAAACCGACGCGTGCGGCTCTTGTTGCCGCAGTGCTCCTGGGCGGCGCCTTTCGATCGAACGATCACGAGTACTACGTGGGAGTGGCGGAGTGCCGGTATTTTCCGGAAGCCAAGCTTTGGACATGGGAGCAAAAGTTGTTCACCGACGATTTGGAACAAGCCTACAACTTGGCCCATCCCTCGGCGAAGATTCGGCTGGACAACGCCTTGCCCCGCGTGGACACGGCGGTTTCAAATTGGGTTTTGTCCCAGTTTCGGGTGCAGTGCGGCAAGAAAAACCTGTCCTGGGTTCTGATCGACCGCGTTTCATCGCCGGAGTCTACCGTTTTGCGCTGGAAATCCCGCGGCGTTGATCCTCTTGGCAAAAGCATAACCATTCAACACGACGCCCTGCGCGCAGCCCTGCCGCAACAAATCCACTTGGTTCATTTTCGTCGACAAGATTTCCGATCGTCTCATTCGTTCAAGGAGTCTGGAACTTTATGGACGCTCCAAATTCCGTAGATTCGCCGCATTATGGACGTTTGGAACCTCTTTTTAGAACTAGGATTTTTCCACATTTTGGACCTGAGGGCCTGGGACCACCTGTTGTTTTTGGTGGTTTTGGTGGCCGTTTATGGCTTGGAGAACTGGAGGCAATGGGGAGCAGCAACCGCAGCATTCTCCCTAGGCCATACCCTGAGTTTGGTTTTTTCCATGGCCTCCGGAATTCCCTTGCCGGAATCGTCCGTTGAAATCGCCATCCTTTTGACCCTGGTTCTGACGGCTGCGATCAACCTGCACCCGCGTTCCATTCGCCCCAAAGGGTACCGACGCGCCTGGATTTCGGGTCTGCTGGGACTCGTGCACGGTTTGGGCTTTGCCAAAGATTTCCGCGGTATGGTGCTGGATGAATCCTTGACTGTTTCCTCGCTGTTGGCATTTACCGCAGGCATTGAACTGGGCCAGTTGGTAGTGGTTTTGGTGGCCTTGTCTTTTTCAACCTTGCTGGAGTCTGCCGCAAAATGGAAACCCCGCGAGTGGGTGCTTTTTTGTTCCGGAGGCACCTTATTTTTGTCGCTTTATTTACTCGTTCCGCACTTCTTTAATTGACCGATTTTACTCCCCAATGCATTTAGTTAAATCCATCACAGCGCTCGTTGCATTAAGTCTCTCCTGGGCCGCAACTGCGCAATCCGTCCCGTTTGACCGCACGAACCAATCCAAATTCCGGCAATTGGGAACGGAACTCCCAACGCCCAACAGCTACCGTACGGCCAGTGGCGCCCCGGGTGCGGCGTACTACCAGCAGCAGGCGGATTACGATTTGGAAGTTTGGTTGAACGAAGACACCCACGTGCTGAAAGGGGCGGGTACCATCACGTACACGAACAATTCCCCGGACGTATTGGAATACGTTTGGTTGCAGTTGGATCAGAACGAAAAGAACCCCAACAGCGTCAACCAAAAAATCACGCGCGGAAACGCCCTTCCGGAAAAAATGACCCCGGAACGATTGGAAGATTTCTTTTACGATTTTCCCGGCGGATTCTCCATCGACAAGATGGCCCAAAACGGCAAGCCCCTCCAGTACACCGTGGTCAATACCATGATGCGGGTTGATTTGCCGCAACCGTTGAAACCCGGACAAGTGCTGCAGCTGCAGATGGCATGGCATTTCACCATTAACGACCGCATGCAAGACGGCGGACGGTCCGGTTACGAGCATTTCAAGGAGGAAAACAACACCCTCTACACCTTGGCCCAATTCTTCCCGCGCATGGCGGTTTATGGAGACAATGTGGGTTGGCAGCACAAGCAGTTCCTGGGCATGGGCGAGTTTACCCTTCCCTTTGGAAACTACCGCGTGCGCATCCACGTTCCCGGCGATCACGTGGTGGCAGCAACGGGAGAATTGCAGAACGAGTCGGACGTACTGACTGCGGAGCAGCGCCGCCGCTACGCCAAAGCACGCACCGCATTGGACAAACCGGTGTTCATCGTGACCCAAAAGGAAGCGGAGGCCGCGGAAAAAGGTCGTGCCAAATCGGAAAAAACGTGGGAGTTCAAAGCCACGAACGTTCGGGATTTTGCCTTTGCGACCTCGCGCAAGTTCATTTGGGACGCCATGGGCGTTCGGGTGGGAGGCAAGACCGTCATGGCGGAGAGCTTCTACCCTAAGGAAGGCAATCCTTTGTGGGAGCAGTACAGCACACGCGTAGTGGCCCACACCATCGCCACCTACTCCAAGTTTACCGTAGACTACACCTACCCGCGCGCTATTTCCGTGCACACGGCAGACATCGGCATGGAATACCCCATGATTTGTTTCAACGGCGGTCGTCCGGAACCCGACGGGACCTACTCCGAAGGAACGAAGTACGGCATGATTGGCGTCATCATCCACGAAGTGGGCCACAACTTTTTCCCCATGATCATCAATTCCGACGAGCGCGATTGGACGTGGATGGACGAAGGCTTGAACACGTTTGTTCAGTACCTCACGGAGGTAGCGTGGGATCGGGACTACCCGGCCCGACGCGGCCCCGCCTACAAGATTGTGGACTACATGAAGTCACCGGCCAACAGCCAGGTTCCCATCATGACCAACTCGGAGTCGCTCCTTCAATTCGGGAACAACGCGTACGGGAAACCGGCTACTGCGTTGAACGTCTTGCGCGAGACCGTTTTGGGGCGTGAGTTGTTTGATTTTGCCTTCAAAACCTACTGCGAGCGTTGGGCGTTCAAGCATCCATCGCCGGCAGACTTCTTCCGAACGATGGAGGACGCCTCTGGAACGGATTTGGATTGGTTTTGGCGCGGTTGGTTCTACACCACGGAGCCCTGCGACCAAGCGCTCACTAAGGTTCGGATTGCCGCCATGCCTGATTTCCCCGCGGAAGCCAAGGCACGCAAGGTGAACACGGAGCGCGAGCGACGCAACGCGCATATTGGGTACGGTCGGAATCAAAAAAGCAATTCGTCTACGGTGGTAGACCGCGTCCCGGAGGCTTCTGATTACTACAACTCCGCCTACAAAAGAGAAGAACTGACCAAAGCGGAGTCCGCTCTGGCCAAGGCCAACGCGGAGGCGCAGAAAGCCGCTGCTACCAAGCGCGCCGGTACTTATTTCCATGAGTTGACCATCACCAATAAGGGCGGTCTCATCATGCCGGTACTGATTCGCTTTACGTTGGAGAACGGCCAAGTAATGGACGAGCGTCTTCCGGCCGAGGTGTGGCTGCGCAACGAAAACGAGTTCCTCAAGACGTTTGCGTTGCCCGGAAAGGCCGTACGGATTGAGCTGGACCCCCAATTGGAGACGGCGGATATTGACACCGAGAACAACGTATGGCCTGCTTCTGCCGATACCTACCTGGAGTGGGCGCCGTCCGGTTCCGGCCGCGGTGGCCGCCCGGCAAATCCCATGCAGGAAGCCGGTTTGGGAAAGAAGTAAGTTCCCTAGAGCGCGAAGTTTGTGGACTGTGCGCGTTCTGCTCAGGCACCAAAAAAAGCCCGCCCCGATTGCATCGGGGCGGGCTTTTTTTGGGGTCACCAAACTCCTGAGACCTCAGGCAAAAAAAATCAAAGTCGGTTCCAAACCCATTGATCACCGGCCTTCAAGCCAATGCGCTGTGCCGTTCCGCCGGGGACCTCAACCACCACATTAGCAGGTCCTTCCGAAGGGCGCGGAGTATCCGTGAGCGGGGTGCAGTTCTCCTGAACACTCACCACAACACCCTTGCTGTTAACAAACACGATGTCCAACGACACGTACGTGTTGTGCATCCAAAAGCTCTGTTGCGTTTCCTCGCCCATGAGAAAGACCATCGCCATGTCCTCATCCATGTGTTTCCGGTACATCATACCGTACTGCACCTCGTCCGGACGCTCGGCAACTTCCACGCGGTAGTTTCGCAAGGTATCCCCGGTAGAAGCAGAGATGAATGCGCCAACGCCTTCTTGGGTAAACGGTGGCTCGTACGCCTCCTGGGTCTCCTCAACTCCGAGGTCTTGAACCGACTCCGGCTCTTGACGCTGGCACGCGGGCCCAATCTGCACGGCTACAAATCCAAGAGCAGCCAGGAGGAGCAATGCGGTGCCCACTTGTTTCATCAGTCGATTCATAGCCAGAAATAAAAGATGTTTTAAAACTAAAAAATGAGCTATTTACTCAGTGACCAGGGTTCACTGGTCAGCCGTTTTGTTGTTTCGAGCGCGACTGCCACAAAAGGTACAGTCCAACGGCAACCAAGGGGAGGCTAAGCCACTGACCCATGTTGAGTGCCATGCCCGCTTCAAAACTGCTTTGATTGGCCTTCAAAAACTCCACCACAAACCGGAAGCCAAAAACACCAATCAGGAAGGTGCCAAAAATCCGCCCCCCGGCCTCAAAAGAACCCCGTCGGGACATCCAAAGCAAAAGACCGTAGACCAACAAATAAAAGAGTGCTTCGTACACTTGGGTAGGATGGCGCGGAATGCCATACCCCGGCAGGGCAAATTCGCCATTTTCCAGAGCCACAACTTCCGCTTCCGGGGCACCCACAAAATGAATGCGGTCTGTGGGGCGCGATTGCAAGTGTGGCATTAGTTGCCCTTCCCAAAGTGCCTCCAATTCACCCGGTCCCATGCCCTCAACGGGTTGTACCACCAATCGATAGGCCGGCAAACTCAAGGAGTCTGTTTCCCGGTCCGGTCGGTTGGCATCACGCTCCAAGCGAGCCCCCGTAAGGGCATGGCCGTAGTGGTTGTCGATCAAGTCCAAAACCGGGCGTGCAAAGACCGTTTGGGCTACGGAGTTAGCGGGGTCTCCGTAAATTTCTGAGTTCATCAAGTTTCCGGTGCGAATGAAGACTGCTGCCAGTGCAACCGTGATGACCAATCGATCCATCATCCAGAGGTAGGGCTTGTGGATGACGTATTTGGCGTACCAAAACATAGCCACCAAGATGGCAGCGGCTGCGCCGTGGCTGGCCAATCCACCTTCCCAAACGTACAGGATTTCCACCAAGTGGTTTTGGTAGTAGTGCCAATCGTAAAAAAAGACGTGCCCCAGACGAGCGCCAACCACCGTAGCCACCACCATGGTGGTGAGCAAGGTGTCCAGTTGTTCGTTGGTCAATCCCGCGCTGGCGAACCACTTCCGCATCTGGCGGTAACCCAGGAAAAAACCAGCCGCAAAGAGCAGGCTGTAGTAGCGAAGGGTGAAAAAACCAAGGTCCAATCCGTTTTCGGCAGCCCAAGTAAGTGTAGCAGTGGCAAACATGAGGGAAAGTTACGTGAAATCAGTGGGGCTTGGAAGTTAAATCAGCTTCGGTTTTTTTGGGCACAGGATCGTATCCCCACGTGCCCCACGGATGGCATTTGCTCAGTCGGCGTAATCCCAAAAGACTTCCGCGCCAGGGCCCCCACACGCGTAGGGATTCGCCCATGTACGCAGAACAAGTAGGGGTGTGCCGGCAGGAGGGAGGAGTGAGCGGCGAAACAACATACCGGTAAAGACCCACCAGCGCCAGAAGTGGACTGGCGAAGAACCATACCCAAAAACGTTTCACGGCCATGGGTTTGCCTAGGATCGACGGTCCACCGAATATTCGGTGCCTTCCTTTCCGTCCTTCAAAACGATCCCACCTTTTGCCAAAAGATCCCGGATGGCATCGCTGGTGGCAAAGTCGCGTTCGGCGCGTGCCTTTTGGCGCACGTGAATCACCGCACTCATGGCTGCATCAAGGGCCTCCGTCGTACCGGAGGATTGCGCGCTTCGTTCCTGATTTTCCAATCCCAAAACCGCAAACAACCAGGCAGACAATTCCGCAAGAAGTTCAAATGCGTCTGCATCCGTCAAAGGTGCACGTCCGTCTGCGTCTGCCTGTATGGCCTTGGCGGCATCAAACAAATGCGCAATCAAAATGGGGCTGTTGAAATCGTCGTCCATGGCGGCGCGGCAATCTGCTTTCCACGCCGACAAAGACCACGAGCTCGGCCCCGCAAATTGCTTGGCACTGCGTTCTTTGAGTACCTTCCACGCTGCGAGCAACCGGTCGTAGCCCTTTTCCGCGGCCAAAAGTGCGTCGTTGCTAAAGTCCAAAACACTTCGGTAGTGCGCCTGAAGCATAAAGAATCGAACCACAGAAGGTGCAAATCCTTGGGTCAGGTGCGGCGTGTTTCCGGTGAACAACTCTTCCGGAAGCAACGTATTTCCGGTGCTCTTGGACATGCGCTTGCCGTTCAAAGTCAGCATGTTGGCATGCATCCAGTAGCGCGCTCCATCGGTTCCGTTGCAGCCGATGTTTTGCGCTACCTCGCATTCGTGGTGCGGAAACTTCAAATCCATGCCGCCGCCGTGGATGTCAAACGAAGCGCCCAAATACTTGGTGCTCATGACGGAACACTCCAAGTGCCAACCGGGAAACCCTTCTCCCCAAGGAGACGGCCACCGCATGATGTGGTAAGGAGATGCTTTTTTCCACAAGGCAAAGTCCATGGGGCTGCGCTTCTCGCTTTGGCCTTCCAATTCGCGCGAACCCGCCTGCAATTCGTCCAAAACCCTTCCGGACAGTTTGCCGTAGTGGTTGGATTTAGAGTACGCGGCAACGTCAAAATAGACCGACCCATTGACTTCGTAGGCCAATCCGCGTTCCAAGAGCACTTTGCACGCTTCAATTTGCTCCACAATGTGGCCAGTGGCTGTAGGTTCGATGCTGGGCGGCAAAGCGTTGAATTGCCGCATCACTTCGCGAAAACCAACGGTGTAGCGTTGAACGATTTCCATCGGTTCCAAAGACTCCAATCGCGCCTTCTTTCCAATTTTATCTTCGCCCTCGTCGGCGTCGTTCTCCAAATGGCCGGCGTCCGTAATGTTGCGCACGTAGCGCACCCGATACCCCAAAAATTGAAGGTAACGGAACACCAAATCAAAGCTCAAAAAGGTGCGAACATTGCCCAAATGCACGTCGGAATAAACAGTCGGTCCGCACACGTACAAGCCTACGTGCGGTGGGTGCAACGCTTCAAACGGTTCCTTTTGACCGGATAAGGTATTGTACAGCTGCAAGCTCATGCTCCAAATTTCGTTTCCAAACGAATGTAGTCCATCAAATCCCGACGCAACTTTTCTTCGTGCAAAAAGCGTCCGCCGTATTCTGCCGTCACGGTGCTGCTGTCGATGTCGCGTATGCCGCGCGCGTTCACGCACAGGTGCTTGGCGTCGATGATGCAGGCCACGTCGTCGGTTCCCAAGGCCTCTTGCAGCGCAGCCACAATTTGCCGCGTCAAGCGTTCCTGCACTTGGGGACGTTTGGCGTAAAAGTCCACAATGCGGTTCATTTTACTCAGTCCGATGACCCGTTCGTTGCTCAAATAAGCAATGTGCGCCCGGCCCACAATCGGCAGCAAGTGGTGTTCGCACGTGGAGTACACCACAATGTTTTTCTCCACCAGCATCTCGCCGTAAGCGTAGCTGTTTTCGAAGGTATTCAAGGAGGGCTTTCGGTCCGGGTGCAAACCGCCAAACGTTTCTTTGACATACATTTTGGCAACCCGACGGGGCGTTCCGCGCAGCGAGTCGTCCGTTAAGTCCATGCCCAAAGTATCCAGGATGGTGCGCACCGCGCCCTCAATTCGTTCGATTTTTTCTTCGTCGCTCAACGCAAACGCATCGGCGCGCAACGGGGATTCTACCGACCCTTTGGGGTGGTCCATTTCCCGATCTTCCAAGCCTTCGTGTGGATTCATGGTGCAAAGGTACGGGTCTTTCGCGGGGAATCGGTACCTTTGTACCCATGAGTATCTCCGTGAGCATCATTGGGACGGGCAGCGTAATACCGGACCAAATCGTACCGAATAGCGCCTTTTTGGACCGCGAATTTTACGACGAAAAGGGTCAACCTTTTCCCCATTCCAACGAAATCATCATCCAAAAGTTTGAAGAGATCACGGAAATTCGGGAACGTCGTTGGGCCAATCCGGAGGAGCAGTGCTCCACCCTGGGAACTCGCGCAGCGGCTCATGCTTTGGAACACGCCGGGATAGATCCAGAAACACTGGACCTGATCATCGTAACGCACAATTTCGGCGACTTGGCCTTTGGGTCGCGCCACACGGATCAGATGCCTACCCTGGCTTCGCGCGTTAAGGCAGGCCTGGGAATTCGCAACCCCAATGCTGTTGCTTTTGACGTATTGGCTGGGTGTCCCGGTTGGGTTCAGTCCGTCCTCACCGCGCAGTCCTACATGTTGGCAGGTCATGCCAAACGAGCCCTGGTGGTTGGTAACGAAATGCTTTCCCGTACCGTAGACGTGCACGATCGCGATTCCATGATTTTTGCCGACGGTGCAGGCGCGGTGGTTTTGGAAGCGGGTGAAGACAACCCCTCCAATATCCTGGGCCGGGCCATGCAAACCTACACGTCTAACGATATTGCGTACTACCTCAAATCCAACCCATCCAATAAACCGGGTTCGGATCCTAAGGAAATGCTCATCAAGATGAAGGGGCGCAAGATTTACGAATTTGCCTTGCGTCACGTTCCGGACGGAATGAAGGCCGCCCTGGACAACGCTGGCGTGCATCTTTCTGAAATCAAGAAGATTTTCATCCACCAGGCCAACGCCAAACTGGACCACGCGGTTATTGAACGCCTGCATCGCTTGTACGGCATGAAAGTGGATCACGTCGACGCCATCGCCCCCATGAGCATTCAGTGGCTGGGCAATTCCTCCGTCGCGACGGTTCCTACTCTTTTGGATTTGGTGGTAAAGACCCAATACCAGGGTCACAAAATTCAACGCGGAGACCTCCTCCTTTTTGCATCCGTAGGTGCCGGCATGACCATCAATGCCTTTGTCTACCGCTGGTAAGACGCAACCTCCAAACCGTACCAACGAAAATCGCCCGCCTCCATCCGGAGGCGGGCGATTCCATTTTCACCCGGTCGCGCGCACCTGCGCGCGCCAGAAATCCGTCAATCCAAATCCGTCGCCAGCACGGACAGGCCACCAGCTTTCACCAGTTCCGCATCCAGCTTTTTCAACGACGCCCAAGCGGCGGCCAACTGCGGCGCCAACGAAGCCACTCCTGCCTTCACCGCAGCCAAATCGCTCACCATCGTGCTGGTGGGTGCCGAGCGGTGGGACCAAGAACCCCAGGTGGCATTGCCCATGCGGTCCGTCAATCCCGGTGCCGTTTCAAATTCGCGCTTGCTCATGCTGCCGTCGCCGTACAGTTCAATGCCCCAAGCAGCCAATTGAACCTCCAGTTTGCGCGCCTCCGCCAACGTTTCCAGCGAGGCGCCCGGCGTATTGCGCAAGCCAGACTTCAACTCCACCACATGCTCCTTCAAAACGCGGAACGTGCGCTCCACAGATTCCAAGGACTGAGTAGTTTTGTTGGCGTCCGCCCAAAACGCATTCCGCGCGGCCTCGTCGGCAGGCGCGGTGGGGTGGGTGGTTCCGTTTTTCAAATGATTCAGGCGGAAAGACACCGGTCCTGCCAGCAGACCGCCCACGCCGTTGACCAGTTGGTACATCGAAACCTGGTAGGTGCCTTCCGGAGCAAAGTGTGCACCGGGTGCCGTGGTAATGGGCTCTGAGCCGCGGCTGCTGCCGTCCATTCGTCCCAGCTCGCCGTCCCAAACCACGCGCTGGATGCCTTTGGAAGCGGCCTGGCTGAACCGACGCACCTCTTTGCCGTTGCTGTCCGTGATCACAAACAAATGATAGGCCTTCTCCTCTTGGTCTTCCGCCCGAATGGCTTCCGCCGAAGGATAACCCGTGACGCCGGATTTTTCCTTCTCCTGGCGCTGCGCCTTCAAACTCTTTGGAACATCCTTCACGTGCACTGTGAACACCGCGCCCATCGGCGGATTTTCCGCCATAAAGTAGGAGGCTCCCATGAATCCGGGAGGTCCGTATCCCAAAGGGTTTGCCGTGTGGAACACCAAACCGTCCTTAACCGGCAAAATGGCGGCGGGCTTCTCCAAAGTTTCTTTGCTCAGGTGACGCAACGGGCTGTAGTCGTCCAGTATGTAGAAACCGCGTCCAAACGTCGCAATCGCCAAGTCGTTTTCCCGACGTTGAACGTCGATGTCCCGCACGGCGATCGTGGGCAATCCGCTGCCCAAAGCCT
>JAXITR010000039.1:0-18395 GCA_034679985.1 Cryomorphaceae bacterium | reverse complement strand
TTGCTCAATTTCTTTTTCAATCTCTGAACTTTTCGGATCAATTATTATTGCATTAATTGAAGAAGTAATTGGCTCCTTATTAATGCTGATATTTAATTTTTGTGAAGGATTTCTTCCTTCAATCAAAGAATCTATAAAATTTTTACATTCGTCTAAACTCCAATCTGTTTGACTCTTGAGAAGTTTTAGAGCTTTTAATTTTTGACCTTCATTGCATGCTTTCATGACATCTGGGTAATCGGATATTAATTTCCTGTCCATTGTTTAATTGAAATTGTTTAAGTTAGTTTCTTTAATCAAAACAGTATGAATTGGATTATAGTTTTAATATGTCAAGTTATTCTTTAAAATATTGCTCTTAAAATATATTATATATAGATAATGGTTCCTAAGTTAGACTTCGTCCGAGTAACCTCTACCAACTCTTCACCTTAAATTAAAACAATTGCAACTGCCTCCATTGAAATCATATAGACAACCATACACAAAACCCCAAACCAAATATCCTTGAACACGATAACTTGCTTGTTTATCTTGCTGAATATTAAGAAATTAACATAAGAATACAGAGACAAGAACCCAATTATGGTGAGTAGATTGGTTATAGGATCAAATTCAATCAAATGAGGTAAAATGCTTTTTTGGAGCAAATTGGTGTATAGATAGAAAATTGCGAGTGAAATGGATATTTTCACAAGCGACCATTTGGGATTGAAGTACCCAAGAAAGTAGTTTTTCATCAGCAAAAAGAATAATAAATAATTGAGTCAGAATTATTGATTGTTTTTTAAATAATCGTTCAGTTGCTCCAAAGAATAATTCTCAAACGTAACCTTCAACGAAGCCCGCTTCTGCTTGGAGAGTTCGCGGAGTGCGTGCCCTTCGCACCAACGTCGGAGTTCTTGTTCGCCTTCCACGTGGAGCTTGGGGACCTCTTTGAGGGTGCCGTCGGGGTTCTTGGCAGCCATGGTGAAGTAGCACGAATTGGTATGCGTGTGAACCTGGGTAATGGGATCCAAGGTTTCGATGCGCATGCCTACAATCATGGAGGTTGTTCCCACGAAGTTGACGGAGGCCTTGATGCTGACGATGGAGCCAATTTTGACGGGGTTGAGGAATTCAACACCTTCCACGGCAACTGTGACGCAGTAGGCTTCAGCGTGCTTGCTGGCACACACGTACGCGGCTTTGTCCATGAGGGAGAGGAGGATGCCGCCGTGTACGTTGCCGCCAAAGTTGGCGTAGGAGGGAACCATCAATTCGCTGAGTTCCGTCTGCGATTCCGATACGCGTTTAGCCTTCATTTTTCGGTGTTTTTCCCGTGATTCGGTTGGCAAGAGAGAGGAAGTACTCCAAGAAATTGTCTTTGGTGGGGAGTTTTTGTTCCTTAAAGTCTTGGTAGACGTACACTGCTGCTTGAACAATGGACACGTACGGATTGTAGCGTGCTTGGCTGAATGTACTAGAAAGGAGGTTCAGTCCCATCATCACGGGGTGGTTGCCGCCCAGGGTGGATTTCCATTCGTTTTGAAGGACTTTCTCCTGCTCTTGTACCTGTTGGCTCAGCAGCGCGCGTTGGGTTTGAAGTTCTTGGAAGGTCATGGCTTCTTGACGAATTTGCTGAGTCCGTTTTGGATGGAGTGCAGTAATGGTTTTTTGAGTAAAACGGCCAAAAAGAAGATCAGTAAATTGCCTGCGGCCATCCACATAAAGCCCAGACTCCATCGGCCCGATTGCTCACCTAGATAGAGGCCCAACGCCAATTCGGCCATCAGCACACTGGAAAGCAGGAAAACTCCCAGAACCAATTGAACGGCGGTACTGGAGGCGGCTTTAATGACCGTTTCTGCTGCAGAAAGGCGAAACAACTCCAGCCGAAGTTCTGCATACTGTTTGAGTTGTTGAAGGAGGTCGTTCATGCGGTTAGGGCTTTTTTAAGAAAACAGGGTGGGTGTTGAAATGGGTTTTTAAGGGCAAGGAAGTGTCTTATGCGTTATTCAACAAAAGCATGCTGTTTCCAATATTCAATACTCTCGGCACTTCCGGCGCCGGTATAAGTTGGTTTTGGAAGCGGTGGCGCTACCGTTCCCGGATGTGCGGTAGCTACGTGCCACTGGTTTTCCGGTTGGATCACCTGAATGATCAAAGCACATCGGGTTGTTTTTGCCGGCTCGACTCCTTTTAACACCCAAACCTTGGACCCGCCGCGCATTTCCTCAAGAGGTTGGTGTTCGGGGCCAATGGGCACGACGTGGGTGGTTCCGATCGTCGCGGAGAACGTCAGGTTCAATTCAAGTTTTGAAACAACTTCAATTGCCGGCTGGACGTCGGTCTTGTGGGTGGTGAAAATTTTGACGCGATCAATCTGTATGCGCTGATCGTTCACGGTGAGCGATGTTCCTTCTTTGAGCGGCATGGAGGATTTTAAGGCCTCCACCAACGTTTGCAAGAAGTCAAAATCAACCGGCTGCCCCCAGAAGAAGCGGGAACCTTTTTCCGTTTGAGCCGCCAGCAGCTCCGGCCCGGTGAGGAGCAATCCCTTCTTTTGGGCTGCGGGCATGGTGTCGTCAAAATGCTTGAGTGTGTGGCGTTCGGAAATCAACCGACTGAGCTGGCGGAAGGAAGAGAAGTCCGCTGCGGAAGCGCAGGCTTCTGCCAACGTAGTCAACGGATAGACCGCATACAACCCGTGGGTGTGTGCGTAGGCCACGCTTTGTTCGGCCCAATACAAGGCTTCTTGGGTCTTCCCCTGGGCCCCATGTGCCTTGGAAATAAACCCGGCACAAAGCTGCTTTCCGTTGTGGTCGCCAATGAAACTGTTGAGCGTGAAAGACAATTGTCCAATTTTGATGGACTCGTCGAATTGATTCAACTGGTAGGCGCAACGCTGCAGAAAGTTGTACGTAAAGCACAGACTGCGGTAGTCCGTGCTGGTGCCGCGCTGGATCCAACTGGGATCCAACCAATTGTCTCCGTCAATGGTACGCTCCCACGTAAATCGTTGCGTTTTCAGTTGTTGTACTCGGTCCCACGCCGTGGTTGCATCCAGTTGAATCCACGCTAAATGATCTTGGTACGGCAGTATGGAATCCGCGTAGTAGCCCAGGTGGTCGTTCAAGACTTCTTTGAGCAATGCAACGGCGGCGCGCCCGTTGTCGTCCCAATCGTCCTTCCCTTGGAGCGGTGCCGTTTTTTCCGTGAGAACCAGCAGGAGTGATTGGTAGGTGTGCAATACGTGCTGCACATTGGGCAGGTTATCGGCGGTTTCCAAACTTTTTGTTCTGTTGAAAATCAGTTTCACGGTGTAAAACTGTGCGCGCAGTCGGTCCAATTCCGGCACGGCAGGGTCGGTTAGCAAAGCATCGTTGAGGGCCTTGCCGTGCGCGGCCAAGTCGGCGTGCATAATGTCCCCAAAACAGTACCGAACGCACACCAACCGTTCGGACGAGCTGAGGGTGTTTTGCTCCGCACGAGTACGGATGCCCGCTTCGTACAAGGCTCTAGCTTCCAGGTAGTTCCCGGTTTCTACGTGCAGTACAAAGGCGTGCCAGGCCAAACTATCCGATAACGCTAGAGAGGACTTCTTTTGGTTTGCTTGGTAGCGGAGAATCAGTTGCTGCGCTCCGTGGAAGTTGGCGGTGGCCCCCACGGCAATGATTTTGTGGAACACAAAGTCCAGAAAGTCCTCCGTAAAGCCAATACCTCCCACCCGGAGGACGCGCGCCGCCAACAAGGTGAGTTCGCGTTCGCTGACCAGCCCGGTGGCCAAACAATGCTCCAGGTGCTTTTGGCTTGGGTCCCAAGCCTCGTGGGGCAAGAAGAACCGGATGTAGGAACGGTAGTACTCGCGCGTGCTTTGGCTGAGGTTGTGTTTTTCGTGTTCGTCCTCTTGCCGGAGCGTTTTCAGCGTGTCGATGTCTGCAAATCGGTACAAATCTACGTGGGCATCGTCCTGCAGGTCAATGATCAAGTGCCGGTCTTGCAGCGTTTGAAGAGCCGCCAAAACTTCTTTGCGGGGGCGCTCTGCTAATGCCGTCACCAGGTCCAGGTTGAAGACGCCCAATTCGTTGGAGGCCATGGCGGCGCTTTCTACTACCGCGCGCAAATCCCGATCCAGGTCCGCCAAACCGGCAAACTTTTCCGGCTCCGCATGGAATTCAAACAAGGGAGACTTGAGTTGGATCCGGCCGTATTCGTTGGTAAGCACTTGTCCGCTGGACAGAAGGTCGTCTACCGCCCGTTTGGCCAAGGCCGGCGATTGGTCCAGTTCGCTGGCAACCAGACGCTCTTCAATCAACACCCGGCTGGTGGGGTCTAGGTTCCGATTGGCCAAAACGGCGACGGCGAGGTTCTTGAACGCCAATGGGAAGCGAACGGGCTCGTCCCCCGCATTCGTGCTGAATTTGTGAAGGGCTTGTTGAAAGCGTTGCTGCAAAGAGTAGGCACCCCCTTCGCAAAAAGCAACAGGAGTCGACGCTTCTTGTACCACAAGCAATTCCAAAAGCGCTTCCATCAGCTCCAAATCTTCTTCCGCGGCCCGTTCCGGGTGCTGGAAAATCAGTCCGTACGAAGTTGATGCCAGCGTTTGCGCAATCATGGCGGCTACCTCCTGCGGATTGCGAGGCTTGGGATCGCTTTCGTCGATGAGGTAATCCCCAATGCTGGAAACGGTATTGATCAGTTTCCCCAACAAATTGCCAATGATGCGGGACTGTTCGGTAACGTCGTTGAATCGCTTATAGGTAAACAAGTGCTCAAAGGCATGCGCAAAAGGAAAATAATGGACTTTGCCGTCGCCGCGATGACTGAAATCCACGATGTGCCAGTCCCGTTTGTGGTGTTGGTCAACGGCCACCAAGTAATTGGCGGCATTCAAGGAATTGGACGATTGCACCAGAAGCAGGGAGGCGGTTTTACTTCGGTAATTCCACCGACCCTGGTCCAGATGGAGGTGTTCTAAATTGACGGGACGAAACTCGTCCGGCACCACCGGCTCTAAACTGCGCGCGGGTATACGGAGGTACAGTTTTTCCAATGCCAACGGTAAAAGAAGCAATACCAACAGTTTCCATTGGTTCACAGATACCGTGCCGCCAACCACTAATTCCGCGGTTTCGGTGTACAGGCCATACACCAGCAAGGCAGTCACCGCGTAGGAGAGTACCCTTCTGCGCGGGTCTACTTCTTGTGGGAAGTTCATGATTTTATGCACCCACCTGCTGAGTGCAAAAGCATAGGCCGTGAACAGGATCAAGGAATACACCCCGATGACCCACGTATTGGATTCCATGCCAAAGCGCATGATGCGGTAGTTGGTCCAGATCAAGGGAATCGAGGCAAGACTGCCGCTGATTAAAATGAACAGCCCTTGGGGCTCGTCCAAACGGGATCGGTACTGGGAAATGTGTTTGTCCAAACGCCCAAGGACCACGTAATTGATGAAGAGGGGGACCAACAAGAGCGCGGCGGGCAGGCTGAATTGCCAAAT
The DNA here is from genome assembly GCA_034679985.1 of Cryomorphaceae bacterium. Lineage (GTDB taxonomy): Bacteria > Bacteroidota > Bacteroidia > Flavobacteriales > Schleiferiaceae > CAMDTE01. Next base: position 12,907 of record JAXITR010000039.1, on the reverse strand, counting down.
TTCCCCGGCATCGGTAGCGTAGTAATCCGACGGAAGCGGGTTCAAAAAATCCAAGTACAGGTAGTCCACCAAGCCAATGATTGTTGCCACGGAAACACCCAGTGCCAAAAGCACGGAAGGCCATGAAAACGGGGGCCATTTCAGCAGCAAAAATCCCACAGCAATCCAGCACCCCAGCATCCCCAACAGTCCAGCAAAGTAGAGGAGTAAAGGGATTTTGAAAAGGGTCATTTGGTTGAAGTTCCGGTTGCGCAGGAAGTACTCCGTGTACACACCGTCTTTGATGGTATTGTCACCCCCCTGCCATACGTTGTACCGCATGCCGTAGTAGTGGATGCCGTCCACCTTGTCGTTGTTGATCAATTCAATAAGAGCGATGCTTTTTGCGCCAAAGAAATCGGCAACCCGCACCAACGATGCGGAGTCGCGAAAAACTTTGGAGTAGGTGGCTCCGTCCCCCAGAATTTTGACCAATTCGTGGTCCGAAACGGTGTAAAATTTGGATTCTGCGTTCAGCTTTTGGATGATGGATTCGTGAATAGCTTTTGATTCACCACTGGCTTCCACAAGAGCGAACAACGGCCGGTCTCCAATTTTGGCATTTTTTTCGGGTGCCGTGAGCTCCAAAAGAACGTCGATGGCCCGGTTGGCAGCGCGGGTTTCCACTTCTTCGGCCTCGCAGTCCTGCTCCATAAAGGACTCGTCGTGCCCCATCATTTCCAAATAGAATGGAACGTAGGAGGCAATGTTCAGTTGCGAAACGTCCGACTGTTCGCGGCAGTATTGGGCAAGGGTTTTGGCCTGCTGTTCTAGGGAACGGTAGGCGTTCAATTTAAGGGGTTGCGCACGAACGGAGTCTGGGATTTCACGTACTATTTGCTCCGAAATGGCCAACGCTTTTTGGAACTCCGGCTGCGCATTTTTTCGGTACCGAGCATACCAGTAGTAGGTGTTCGCGTGGTTCAGCCTCTGGGACAACGAGGAGTTTGGCTGAAATGCGTAGGACGTATAACTTGAATCAACTACTTGCTGTATCTTTTGACGCATGTTTTTGCTCAACAAAAACAGCGCAATCGAAACAACCAATAAAAAAGCGGCGCGAACGCGCACGTCGCGAACAAAATTTGAATTCATTAACTAGAGGAATGTCGGTATGTTAGTAAAAATAAATATTAAGGTCCTACCAAAGCACTATCAGGGCACTTTTTACGTAAAACTTTTGGAGGTCGATGCCTACCGGGACGATTTGTTGGGGGTAAAGGTGGAATCTTTGCAAGGCAATGCCATGGGTTTTTTGCGGGACCGGAGCGTTCCAGACTTCGTTGATTTTGAGTTTTTTGTCAGCGGGTTGCACTTGGCAGAGACCACGGCAGAACTGAAAGCTCAAGTTTATTCTGATTCCCACGACGTACTCGGAGCGACGGAAGTGACTGAATTTCCGATGCTTCAGGCCTTCCGCGATGGAGCGCAGTCTTTTACTTTAGATTTGGAACCTATTGTTATTTAAGGGAACCATGAATAAACTATTGAAACTGCGCTTGGCCGTTGGTGCCTTCGTTGTACTGGTTCTTTTTGGTGCGGACTTCCTCAACAACGGTGTGGAAGGCTGGTTGGGAAATTTGCCTCTGTATGGACTTGTGGCAGCTGCTGTACTGGTTGTTTTGGGACTTCAATGGCTTTGGCGGTTGATTTTTTGCAGAGCAAAAACAACACCGGAAGGGGTGCGTTTTGAGCTTTCTGCCTTCGCTGAGTTTATTCTGCATGCATTGAATTTACTGTGGATTGGTTCCACGTGTTACGAGCTCTACACCCGCGATGTAAAGTGGTACGAAGCCATTCTTCCGGTCTTGATGCTGCTGATTCCTTTGGGCTTGTCCATCAATTATCTATTGAACCGCAAGGATTTTCTTGAGATTCGGGGGGATCAATTGTTGTATTTTGACGAAGGCAAGGAAGCGTCTCTTCCAATAGATGCGTATAGGTTCTTTAAGGCAGAGTCGCAAGCATTGAGCGCTAGTTATTCCCAAACGAATACGTGGCATTTGGAAGTTTTTTCAGAAAAGCGCAAGTCCAAGGTTTTCGATTTAAAGAACATGAGTTTAGCCGGTCATAAACATGCATTGGAAAAGTATTTGTCTGCTCGTTTTCCTCAGCGCGATTGAGGCTGTAGCTCAGGTAGTTAATGTGGAGCAAGCGCGCGTTAACGCAGATTCCGTTGGATGGCAAACGTCTTTGGACGTAAGCTATTTTCGGCAGCAGTTCGACGACGATTTGACCACGCTTACTGGGCGTTTTGCAACCCAGCGAAAAACAGGGCGCATTTACGTTTTGCTCCTCTTAGACGGAGGCTACTCCCGAAGTACCGCCGAGGTGTACACCAACTACAAGATGGCACACCTTCGGGGCTCCATAAAAGTAAACCCAGCAATACGCTGGGAGGGGTTTGTGCAATTTCAAGACAATCCTCCTTTGGGTATTGCCCTTCGTCAATTGGTGGGTACGGGTCCCCGTATACGCCTGTTGATGCACGAAAAAAGCCGTTTGTACGGCGGCACTACGGTCATGCTGGAGAACGAATGGGCGGTAGACGGCGTGGTGGATGCGGGCGTTTTTCGATCCAGCAATTACCTGAATTTCAACTGGAGCAACGAGGAGAAGTGGGGATTATCCAGTACGGCCTACTTTCAACCCCGATTGACGGATTTTGGCGATTATCGAATTTCCGGGCAGCACAGTTTGGTGTATTCTTTGTCCAAACGACTGCAGTTAAAGGCGGAATACACCCACTACTTTGATCGCAAGCCCCCGAGCATTGGCCTCAACCGAAGCCGGGTAACTTCTTTGGGGTTGTCGTATCTTTTTGAGTGACCGTTGTACCCCATCCGGAGTAATCCTTTCAATTGCTGAAACCTTGGCGGTCATTCATCAGCTCCGGATTGACCTCCTCCACATCGAGCAGGATCCCTTTTACCGTTACCAAATGAGGATTTGTGTCTTGATGGATCCAGAAGTAGCCGGGTCGGCAGTTTTGAAAGCGGTACCGCAACGCCTTAAGACCAGCTCGAAATCCGTTTTTTTTCGTTTCGCGCTCAACATATACCGAACACGATTCGCGGAATAAACATGTTGCCCTAATAAAGGGACGTACCAACCGTCGGTACAAATGAATTAGGGCAAGGAGCAAGAACTTCATTGCGCAACTCAAAACAACCTCCTCGCCCCCACGTACCGCTTTTTGTAGTAGGGCATGGCGAGGAAGTTTTGGACGCAGACGCCGGGGCTGGTGCCGGAGTGGAGCATGTAGACGGCGCCGGGCTCAATGCCCACCACCAGGCCCACGTGGCCAATGCTGCGGGCGCCTCGGCCGCCAAACAAAACGAAGTCTCCCACTTCCCACTGGCCGTAGGGTACGGGGGAACCGCGTTGGGCGTAGTCGCGGCTGCTGGACGGCATCAGGATGCCGTGTTGCCCAAAAATGTAGTGCATCAGACCCGAACAGTCGAACCCACTGGGGCCCTTGCTGCCGGAACGGTAGGGACGGCCAATCAGCGTCTTGCCGAAGGCGATGACCTCCTCCATGTCCACCGATTGCGGAATTTGCACCAGAAACGAAGCGGAGTCCGACGGTCCCACCACGGAGTCTGCGGCGGCGCCAAACAAAGCGCGGAAGGTAGCGGCGTCGGGCAGAGGTGCGGGGGAGAGGGTGTCCGCGGGGGTGGCCTGTCCGAAGGCAGACGTCACCAAAAGGCATGCGCCCACTGCGGCCACCGTCCGGAAATGAAAAATCCCCTGTTGGGCCCGGGATAACGCGGAGAACAACAGGGGATGAAGGGTCATGGGTGCAAGCGCTTAATGCGGTAGCTGCAAACGCTTAGTGCTGAACCACCAAGCGGCCGCGGGCTGCGCCCAGGCGAACGAGGTAGGTGCCGTTGGCCCAATCGGCCACGTTCAGGAAGTGCGCGGTGCTGCCGGATTCCACGGCGGCGCGGTAGGTGCTTCGGCCTTGCAGGTCCACCACTTCCAGCATCTGGATTTCCGTGGTGGCGGGGAAGGTAAAGCGCGTGAAGTTCTGCGCAGGGTTGGGGCCAATGGCCACTTCCGGTGCGGTGTTTTCTTCCTGGCTCACAAAGCTCTGGGTGAAGGTAGCGCTTGAGGTGCGCGTGCGGTCTCCGCTGTCGCCGCCGTTGCCGTTGGCGAAGAGCATGGAAACGTAGACAGTAGCTGAGCCGCTGGTGTTGCCGGAATTCCACGTGAAGTTCCAAGACTTGGTGCCGTTGGCGGTGGAAATGCTGGTGGACTGGTGCGTGATGAAGTCGCTGATTTTTTGCGAGCCGGACTGGGGCTGTACCGATCCCACATGAGCGCCGTTGGCCTCAACCGACGCACAGAATCCCATGCGCGGGGTGGTGGTGCCGTTGGCGTTGCCGGTGACCGTGATGGTGTAGTTGGTGTTTGGCTTAAAACCGTCGGACGGGATGTTGGACGTGATGACAATGGACTCCGCTCCGTTGCCCACGGGGTTGTGGCAGCTGGTGCAGGTTTGGTTGTTCGACGCCGGCGAACCGCTGCGGTTGATGGGGGCGCCGGAAGGGTAGGAGATCAGGGTCAGGGCCGGTACCAACAAGAGGCCGGTCATCAAGAAGGTAGATTTCACGTTCATGGCGCCAAAAGTACGGCTATCTTTGGGCATGCGCACGATGAAATGGGTTATTTTTTGGGCCGTTTGCGCGGTGTGGACGGCCGGTCACGCAGTGGGTCAAACCAGGGCAACGCCGCCTAAGAAAACGACCGGCGCGCCGGCCAAGGCAGTGCCTTCGCCACCCAAGGCCGTAGTGCGCGGCCCGATAACGGTCAACGGCCCCGCGTTCCAGGTTACCGCGCCTTTGGCTGCGCCCCAACCCAATTTGTTCATCGGCACGGGCGGTCACGGCCACACCCACCCCAGCGCCCAACGCCCGTTTGGCATGGTGCAGTTGGGCCCGGACACCCGCTTGGAAGGGTGGGACGGCTGCAGCGGCTACCACCACACGGACACGGCTTTGTACGGTTTTTCCCACACGCATTTGAGCGGAACCGGCGTCAGCGACTACGGGGATTTGTTGGTGGTGCCCCAGTCCGGTGCTTTGGATTTGCGCTACCAACCCCTGCCTTTTCAACACGCTTCGGCAGGAGATCCCTTGGCGGAAATCGCCGTTCCGGGGTATTATTCGGTGGGACTTCCCGACGGTTTGCGTGCGGAATTGACCGCGTCGGAGCGCGTGGGACGCCATCGGTACTGGGCGGATCCCAGTCGCCCGTTTCGGGTATTGATCCGCATGAACCACCGGGACAAGGCGTATGATTTTGCGGTGCGTCCGGTGGCTGCCGCGGCTGCATCAGGTGCGCCTGCAAGCGGAGCCTCCACCGCCGCGACCTCCACCAGCGCGGCCACCAGCGCCGCCGGCGTTTTCCGGGCGGAGGGGTATCGGTTTTCGCGGGCCTGGGCCACGCGTCAAAAGCTGTTTTTTGCGTTGAATGCGTCGGTCCCTTTTGTGCTTACGGAGCCCGAATCCGGATTGTTTGTGCTGGAATTTGCGGCCGGAAGTTGGAGCAAAACAGGCCACCTAGATTTGGACGTGGCGCTGTCCTCCACGGACACCGAGGGCGCATGGCGCAACTGGACGGCAGAAACCCGGCGCGAGCCCACGTTCGACGACACCCGCCAGGCGGCGGCCCTGGATTGGGAACGCGAATTGGGAAAAATTGAAGTGCAGGGACCGTCGGACCCAGTGGTGGTGTTCCGAACAGCACTCTACCACGCTTTTTCCGTTCCAAATCTGTGGAGCGACGTGGACGGCCGGTACCGCGGGATGGACGACGCGGTGCACCAAGACACCCTGAACCAGCGCTACACGGTCTTCAGCCTGTGGGACACCTACCGCACGGCGCATCCGCTGTACGCCCTGACGCAGCCCGAACGCACGAACGATTTTGTGGCGACGATCCTGGACCACTACGCGTTGAGCGGACGCCTCCCGGTTTGGGAATTGGCGGCGAACGAAACGAATTGCATGATTGGGTACCACGCGGTGTCGGTGCTGGCGGATGCGTACGTAAAGGGTTATCCGGTTCCGCTGAAAGCCGCGCTGCGCGCGGCCGACTCCACGGCCAAGGCCGCTGTTTTTGGCCTTCCCACCTACCGCAAGCAGGGCTACCTGAGCGTGGAGGACGCCCCGGAATCCGTGTCCAAAACCCTGGAGTACGCCTACGACGACTGGTGCATTGCCCGTTTGGCGGAAGCCGCCGGCCGCCAGGATTTGCGCGCGGAATACGACCGTCGGGCCACCGGATACCGCTCCGTGCTGGACCCCGAAACCGGACTGGTGCGGCCGCGCACCAACGGCGGCTGGTTGACCCCCTTTGAGCCGCGCGAGGTCAACAACCACTTCACCGAAGCCAACGCCTGGCAGTACTCCTTTGCCCCGGTGCACGATTTGGCCGGATGGACCGCCCAGCTGGGCAACGGGGACCGTCGGGCCGGGTTGAGCCGGTTGGAGACGCTGCTCGACGGCCTTTTTTCCGCGCCGTCGGCCACCGTGGGACGCGAACAAGCGGACATCACCGGGCTGGTGGGGCAGTACGCCCACGGCAACGAGCCCAGCCACCACATCGCCTACCTCTACAACGCCACGCCCAATCCCTGGAAGGGCCAACGCGTGGTGCGGCACGTGCTGGACAGCTTGTACCGCAATGCGCCGGACGGATTGAGCGGCAACGAGGACTGCGGCCAAATGTCTGCGTGGTACGTCATGGCCAGCTTGGGCCTCTACCCGCTGGTTCCGGGCGAATCCCGCTACGCCACAGGCGCCCTGTACTGGGACCGGGCGGTGCTCCATTTGCCGGATGCTTTGCCGGGTGTTGTGCCCGACGGCCTCCCGACTAAGGGCGGCTTGGGAACTTCGAGTTCGCGTGCACAGGTGGAAGGCTCGAGGGCCGATGGTGCGCGCGCCGAAGGCGCGCGCGGTACCCGCACATCCTACACCTCCGGAAGGACGGTAGAGTTTAATCGCGCAGGAGACGGGCCCTACGTGGCCCGCATGCGCTTCAACGGCCGCCCGGTGGGCGGCTTTTTGGATCACCAAGCCCTGGTGCAAGGCGGTGTTTTGGAGTTTGAACAGCAGGAACAGCCAACAGACCGCGAAGATTGGGAGCCCTACGCCAACGGCATAGGTTCCGCCGCAGGCGCGGCACCCGCGCCCACCCTGCGGGTGGCGCGCTCCTTTGCGGATCAAACCGAGCTCCGAATGGATCCGCCTGCTGGGGTGGAGTCCGGCATCCTGCGCGTGACCCTGCACGGCACCGAAAAACAAACAATGGACGTTCCCTTCCGCGGCAAAGACATTTTTTGGCCGCAGCAAAAAGGGTCTGGAACCCCCGACGCCCTGGTTTTGACCCAGACCACCCGCATCGAGGCCGCTTTGGTGCAGCCCAACGGTGCGCTGGGGCACACGGCGGTGGCCACGGCCACACGCTGGCCCAACACCTACCGCGTGGCGTACTCGTCGGCCCCCAACAGGCAGTACACCGGCGGCAACGACAACGCCCTGGTGGACGGCATTTCCGGCGACGTGGAGTGGCGCAAAGGGAATTGGGTGGGCCACCAAGGGGTGGACCTGGTGGTTCGGGTGGATTTGGGCAGCAAGCAGCGCGTGGACCGCGTGAGCGTCGGCCTGCTCAAGGACATTGGCGCGTGGATTGCCTTTCCGCAGAGTGTGCAGGTGTGGGCGTCCAACACGGAGGTGGACCCGACGACCCTTGCCGCTCAGGACTTTGAAACCGTCTCGAAATCCGTGCGATCTGCCTGGGGTTGGAGCACCGATTTGCGGGCAACGGCCAAGACCGACGAGTCCCCGCGCAGGACCACCGTTACCTTCGACGCTCCACAAGCCCAAAAGGTCCGATTTTTGTACCTGAAATTCGCCAACGCCGGCCCGTTGCCGGAATGGCACCCGGGCGCCGGAGGCCAAACGTTTTTCTTTGTGGACGAGGTGTCTGTGCGGGTTAAGTAAGTGAACGATTGAGCGAAAATGATGAATACACTGTTGGAAATCCAGCGCCGCTCCGCGGCGCTGGTGGGAATGGGAGCCCTTTTGGTGGCGGCCGCCTGCGGCGGTCCCAAAAAACTGCAGCCGGAGGCTGCGCAAGCCGCTTTTGTGAGCCCCGCGCCTGAAATCCCCATTTCCACCGTCTCCCTGCCGGTGCAAATCTCCTTTGCCTCCTTGGAAAAGGAACTCAACGGAGCCTTCAACGGTGTTTTGTACGACGACCCCTCCTTCGAGAACGACAACGTGCAGGTGCGCGTCACCAAGGCCGGCGCCTTCAAACTCGCCGGATTTGGCGACAGCCTCTCCGTCACGGCGCCCCTCAGCGTCTACGTCAAAGGTCGCTACGCCCCCGGGGGTGTGGAGGCCCTCGCCGTGGAGAAAGACCTCAACCTCAAGCCCATCGTCACGCTGGTGACCCGCGTCAAGCTCACGCCGGACTGGAAAATGGAGACCCAAACCACCGCGCGCGTGAAGTGGGCAGAAACCCCCGCCTTGGTGCTGGGGCCCGTCAAAATCCCCATTCAATCCCTACTGGACGCCGTCTTGCGCAAACAAGGAGACCGCATTGGGAAGGAGATCGACGCCGCCATTGCGCAGCAGTTGAACATCCGGAAGGAGATGGAAAAGGCCTGGAAAACCGCGTTCGCCCCCCTAGAACTGGACAAATCCTACGGCGCCTACTTGATCATTACCCCCATGGCACTGGGCATTGAGCCGCTGCGGGCCGACGGCCGATCCGTGAACTCGGGAGCCACGCTGCAAGCCAAGGTACAAGTCATCACGGGTGCCACCGAAGCGCCTAAGGCGCCCGCGGCAACTCCGTTGCCGCGGGCGTCCGCCAAGCTGCCCGCCGAAAAAGGATTCAGCACCACCTTGGCCGCGTCGGTCCCCTACACCCTCCTGGAAAGCGAAATGAAGAAGGCCTTTGCCGAAGAACCTTTTGATTTCCCGGACGTGGGTCGTCGGCTTTTGATCGACGCCTGGACCTTTGTGCCCCAGGGCGACCGCCTCCGCGTGGGGCTGGACTTCCGTGCCCTGAAGCTGGGCAAGGACGGTAAGCCCCTGGAAAAGAAACCCCTCAAGGGACGCGTGTACCTGACGGCGGCGCCGGTGGTCAATCTGGAGAAAAGGGAAGTCGGCTTCGCCGACGTCAAGTTTGAGCTCAAGAGCAAGAACGCGCTCGTCGGCGCGGCCGCCTGGATGCTCAACGGCAAGATTGAGAAGGAGTTGGCCGCCCAAACCTTCTCCTTTGCGGACTACCTGGACGAATACAAGCGCGTGGCGGACGGCATGCTCAAGGGCTATCCCCTGGGCGCCGGCATGCAAATCCGCGGCTCCATGAAGAAGCTGGAAGTGGTAAAGGCCCTGCCCACACCCGACGCTCTGGTGGTTTACATCCTGGCTTCCGGGCAGTTGGAGTTGCGGGACTGAGTCCAGAAAAAGGCATTTTGTCGGACGTATTTAATAAAAACATTACCTTTACGGCATCGCTCAGGCGCTGCACCGCGATCAAAGTGTTTTAGGTGCGTCATTATTTTATTCCCATTTCCCATGTCAAAACGTGGAACGGTGAAGTTTTTCGATGCCACTAAAGGTTTCGGCTTCATCAAAGAAGAAGGCAGCAACGAAGAGTTTTTCGTACACGCCACCGGTCTTAACCAACCCATCGCTGACGGCGACGAGGTAGAATTCGAGGTGAAGGACGGCAAGCGCGGCTTGAACGCCGTGAACGTCAGCAAAATGTGATTTTTCCCCTTTTGGATCGACGGAAACCCGAGGCAACTCGGGTTTTTTTATGCCCAATAGCGAACAGTTTGAAAATGAGTGCGATACGGCCCTGGGCGCGGCCAAAAACCACCTAAAACGCCCAAAAAAGGCTCGAAATCGGTCGATAAGTCATCCATTTGGCTTCATAAGTTGGCCCTAACAGCCAACAAGTCAGACACAACAGTGCATAAGTCGCACACAACAGACAACAAAGGACGCACGTCGGACAACCTTCCGACTACCCAACCTCAATCATCCAAACCCGACTTTTTGGACCGGGATCGTGTGGGGCGTGTTTGAATAATTTTGATGGGCACCGACGAGTCGCGTTTGCCGGGATTGAATTGGGCGTTGTAAATGAAGCTCCCCCAAGCGGAGTGCATGCGCAGTGTTTGCGTGATTTTGAGGAAATTGCGCAACGAAATGGTTGCTCCGCGCTCAAAACTCCCCAGGGTTGAGCGGCTTATTTTGGCCATTTGAGCCAACTCGTTTTGGGACCAATGCAGTCGACACCGTTGATCAATCACTTCGAGCCGAAGCCGGTGGTAGAGGTCCGATGCGCTCAAGGTGGAGACGTAGTTGGTGAGGCGTTGGGTTTGGTCGCAGGGGTCGCAGATTTTTTCAGGCATGTGCGTTAAGCGTTTGGGCCGTCCCAAAACGCCCAGCGCCCCGCGAAGCGGGGCGCTGGGGGGATCGGTTGGGTCGAATTAATTTTTCTAAACGTTTGTTAATGAGTTAGTTAACAAAAGTAAAGATAGTGGTTTTTTCAATTCGTCAACGGCGTCAGGACGGCGGCGCAGCCGCCGCCTTTTTGCAGGGGAAGGTTGAGGACAGTGCCGCGCGTGACCACTTGGGTGGTGATTTGGATGGGCGGGTTGTGGGCGAGCGTCAGCTTGACGGCCGCCGGGACCTTGGGGTCCTCGTAGAGCGTCAGGGTGTACCGATTTGGCCCGTTCTGGGGCAGAAAGGAGAAGTCCAGCGCGTAGGTGCGGGGCGTTTCGTCGTTCGCAATGCCCACAAACCAGCGAGCGGTGGCGTTTTGGTCGGCTGTTTGGGTGGTTTTGTTGTCTGTGGTGTTGGATTTGTTGGCTGTGGTGTTGGATTTGTTGGCTGTTGGGGTTGATTTATGCGGCCCGACGGTCGATATATCGGCCGATTTTTGGGCGTTTTGGGTGGTTTTGGGGCTGTTTTTGGGTTTTTGGGTTGCGCTATTGGTTTGGAAATCAACGCGTTCCTGTCTGGCCACCGCCACGTAGTCCCCCACGCGTGAGGGGAGAACGCGAGTTGTTTCCCAATTCACTCCGACGGCCTTGATGAACTCAAACGCGGGGTGGATTTGGCCGTTTGGGGCGTAATGCTCCGGCAAATCCGCAGCCATCTGCAGCGGGGAGTACATTATGGTGTACAGCGCCAGCTGCTGCGCCAAAGTGGTTTGGAGGGGGTGGTTTTGTTTATAGGGTTCCAGGGATAGATTGAAGATGCCGGGCGTGAAGTCCATCGGGCCGCTCAGCATGCGGGTGAAGGCCAGGTTGGGGATGTGGGAGGGTGGGTTGCCGCCGTCGCTGCTCCAGGCGTTGAATTCTTGGCCGCGGGCGCCCTCGCGGGACATCAGGTTGGGCCACGTGCGGCGCAGCCCGGTGCCCGTGACGGGTTCGTGGATGTCCAGTGCTATGGAGTATTTAGCGGCCGTCTCCACCGTCTTTTGGTAGTGGTTCACCATCCACTGCCCGTAATGCCATTCGCCCTTGGGCAGGAGGGGGCCCACGTAGCCGGTCTTTACGGCGGGGATCTGGAGCGACTGCATGAGTTGGTAGGCCGTATCCAGCTGCTTTTCGTAGGTTCGGGGGGCAGAGGAAGTTTCGTGGTGCATGATGAGGGTCAGGCCCTTGCGTTGGGCGTACCGTTGCACCTCCTGGAGGTTGTAGTCTGGGTAGGGGGTGACGAAATCAAAAACGCCCTCGCGGTCGTCGAACCCAATCCAGTGCTCCCAGCCGGTGTTCCAGCCCTCCACCAGCACGCCTTGGAAGCCGTGCTGCGCGGCGAAGTCAATGAGTTTTTTGGCGTTTTGGGTGGTAGCGCCGTGTTTGCCCGACGCCCGATCCCACGAGTTTTTGCCGAGGTGCATTTCCCACCAAATGCCCATGTACTTCATGGGTTTGGCGTAGGGGACGTCGCCCAGGACGTTGGGGGCATTGAGGTCCAAAAGGAGGTGCGCTTCCAGGAGGGGGGCGGCTTCTGGCGCAACCAGGGCCATTCGCCATGGCGTGTGGAAGGCCCCCCGCAGGGTGGCCTTGGCGCTGTCCCGCGCGCGGCCCACCAACTCCGTTACAAATCCTTCCGCGCGCGGATTTTGGGCGACGTCGGACCGCAGACGAAGGGTTTGCGCCGGGTAATTGATCAGCGCGGCTTCGTGGAAAGCCACGTGGACGCCGGATCGGACGGGGTCGTCGGATTCAAAACGGAAGGTGACGGGCGTGTTGACGGCGTTGTAGGGGATGTAGGTGTTGCTGAGCGACGCGGCCTGGCGTTTGGCGGTGGCGTCGATCTCGTTCAGTCGGCACTCGTTCACCAGGTGTTCGGTGATGTCCCAGTCGCCCGGGATCCAGAAGGCCGTGGGGTTGCCCACCAGGCGGTAGTCCGTGCGTTCGGAGAGTACGGTGACGCTGTCCACTCCGTCCCAGGCGGGCCAACCGGTGCGCAGGGCCCAGCCTTCGTTGGTGGCGTGCAAATCCACGTACCACGGGAGGCCGTCGGTCTCAAACTCCATTCGCCGACGGTTCCCTTGGTGGTGAATTTGGCGCACTTCGCCCCAGGGCAAGGTGTAGGTTTCGTCCACCGCGCTGTCCCGCGAGCTGCGCAGCTTTCCGGTGCCCAAATGCAGTTCTTGGTCCGGCTTTCCGGCGCGGTGCAGCAGCAGGTGCAGCTTGACGGCGGAGGGGTTCAGAAGGGTGTCTCCCCGGTACAAAACGGTGTAGGTGAGGGAGTCCTCTGTGCGCACCGCCACTTGGATTTCTCCGTTGGGGGAGGTCAGGGGTTGGGCGGGGGGGGCGCCCCCC
>JAXITR010000038.1:0-19325 GCA_034679985.1 Cryomorphaceae bacterium | reverse complement strand
GTCCGCAAATTCCAACAGGGAACGGCCGGGTTTACGAACAAGGTCGTTGATGCCCACTTCGTACTTGTACGCCCCGTCGTCCAAAAATTTCTGTAGTTTGGCACCGGCACCGGGCTCCATACGCTCAAAGAGGGCAATGGTCTCCTCTGCCGTGGCAGGCATTTCCACCTTTCCATCTTCAAAGTATACCGAATAGGCGGGATCCAGTAAGTGAAGTTTGTAGTAATCCGAAGTCTTTTTGCCAAAATCCGCAAAAAACCGATCAAATACATCCGGCATCCAGTACCAACTGGGACCCATGTCGAAAGTATATCCTTGTTCCTTGTACTGACGTGCCCTTCCGCCCCACTGTGCGTGTTGTTCCAGAAGGGTAACCTGATGGCCTGCTTTAGCCAAATAACATGCCGCGCTCAATCCGGCAAAACCGCCGCCAATGACTACTGTTTTTTGACTCATTCGTAGCGGTGATCTTTTAATTTTTCCATCATTTTCTTGCGAGCCAAAAAGATTCGACTCTTCACAGTTCCCAAGGGAATGTTCAAAATGTCGGAGATCTCCTCGTACTTGTATCCGTTAAAGTACATCATGAATGCATCGAGGTAGGCCTTTTCCACCGTGTTGATTTGCTGAAGCACGTAGCTGTGTTCTGCCGGATGGTCTGCCTCGTCGCTGCGGCTGGCCTCCATTGAGGTGGTGATGTATTGGTTTTCCGAATCGTCGGAATAGGTATTCTGGAATTTCTTCTTCCGGTACTGATTGATGAAGGTATTCTTCATGATGGTGTAGAGCCATCCCTTCAAATTCGTTTCCGGCTGGTACTTGTCTTGATTCTTAAGGGCCTTAAATAAAGTCTCTTGAATCAAATCTTCGGCGTCGTCTACGTGTTTCGTCAGCTTCATGGCCAACTGACGCAGAAAGGGACGCTCATGATGAATTTGGGAACCGAAGTCCAACGTTGCACTCATCTTGTTTAACATTTATAATGTAAAGTTAAACAAGAAGTCGATTCAAAAAGTATTTTGTTTAATTTTTTTTTAAAAAGATTAAACAATAGACTCTTTCAATGCCCCCAGATGTGGGTGGATGTGCACGCCTTCAGGCCACTCCGGACCGCTCAAGGCATCGTTCAGCTGGAGTCCCGTCAAATGAATGGATGCTTGGGGCGGAACCAGGGTGCGAAGTTCTTGAACGTACGAGCGCAAGTCGTCCCGAGTGGGGCACGTGGTAAACACCGAAACTACCTGCCGAACGGGAACCGAGGTCAAGGCGTCTTTCAAGTACATTAAGGGAACGGACTGACCTAAGAACAAGGTAGGAACTCCTCTGTATTTAAGATAGTAGTGGAGGTACAACAAACCCAATTCGTGCAACTCCTCTTCCGGGAGGTACAACAAGGTGTAGCCTTCTCCCGGACCGGGTTGTGGGATTGCCAGAGCATCCAGTGCGGCGTAGAGCTTTTGTTTGATCAGGTTGCTCGCAAAGTGCTCTTGGGCAACGGAGATGGCATCGGTCTGCCAAAGCGTGCCAATGGTGTAGATGAAACCCGCCACCAAGCCCGTGAAGGTATCGCCCTCCCCTATTTGGCGAAAAGACTGCTCCAATACGCCTGTAAACGAAGACTCATCAAAATCCAGCATGGCGCGTTTGAGGGAGGAAATTTGCGATTCGTATTCAGCTTCCTCAAGCGCCGCCGTTTGTACCGCCGCGTGCAGTGCTGCGGGTTCCATGGATGCTACTGCAGAAATTTTATGTCCGGCGTGCACCAAAACGGCCACATTCAATAACTTTTTTAAGTCATCGTCTGAGTACAAACGGATGTTCGTATCCGTTCGCTGGGGTTCCACCAGGCCGTAACGCTGCTCCCAAATGCGCAAGGTATGCGCTTTGATCCCGGTCAGGTTCTCCAGGTCCTTTATGCTGTATTTGCCGTTCATTCCAATTGCTTATAACGACTGTCGGCCAAAATGGTTCATTACCGAGTACTTTTGCAAAAAATTATTCATGGGTAGACTCGACGAAATTCAGCGCCGGAGAACATTTGGCATCGTATCCCACCCGGATGCGGGCAAAACCACGTTGACGGAGAAATTGCTGCTTTTCGGTGGAGCCATTCAAGAAGCCGGCGCCGTTAAGTCCAACAAAATCAAGAAGGGGGCCACCTCTGACTTCATGGAAATCGAACGCCAACGGGGAATTTCCGTAGCAACTTCCGTGATGGGTTTTGAGTACAAGGGTCGGCAAATCAATATTTTGGACACCCCTGGTCACCAGGATTTTGCTGAGGACACCTACCGTACGTTGACCGCGGTGGACAGCGCCGTTGTGGTGGTGGACGTGGCCAAGGGCGTTGAATCGCAAACGGAAAAGCTGGTTCAGGTTTGCCGCATGCGCGCCACCCCAATCATGGTGTTTGTCAATAAAATGGACCGCGAAGGCCGCGACGCCTTTGATGTACTGGACGAAATCGAATCCAAATTAGGCTTGCGATTGTGTCCGCTGAGTTGGCCCATCGGCATTGGGCAACAGTTTCAGGGGGTCTACAATTTGTGGGAGAAAAAGTTGGAGCTCTACGTGGGTTCCAACAAGCAAAAAGTTCAGGATTCCATTGCGTTCGACGATTTAACCGATCCCGCGCTGGAAGGACACATTGGCCAAGCCGCTGCGGTTGCCCTCCGCGAAGAATTGGAACTGGTGCAAGGGGTTTATCCGCAGTACGACCAAGCTGCTTATTTGCGCGGGGAAATTTGTCCGGTGTTTTTTGGTTCTGCCTTGAACAACTTTGGCGTGCGCGAACTTCTGGATTGCTTTGTGGAAATCGCCCCGACGCCCCTGCCCAAAGCGGCTGAAGAGCGCGTGGTGTTGCCGGAAGAGCCAAAATTCTCGGGATTTGTTTTCAAAATTCACGCCAACATTGACCCCAACCACCGCAGCAGAATTGCGTTTGTGAAGGTGGTGAGCGGCACGTTTCAAAGGAATACCAATTACCTGCACGTTCGGGAGGGTAAATCACTGAAATTCAGCTCGCCAACCACGTTTTTAGCTTCCAAGCGATCCGTTGTTGAAGAAGCGTATCCGGGCGACATTGTGGGTTTGCCGGACACGGGATTGTTCCGAATTGGGGACACCTTGACCGAGGGCGAAAAGTTGCACTACACCGGAATTCCCTCCTTTTCGCCCGAGCATTTCCGGTTCATCAACAACGCGGACCCTCTAAAATCCAAGCAGTTGGCCAAGGGAGTGGATCAGTTGATGGACGAAGGGGTTGCGCAGCTGTTTACCTTGTTGGTGAACGGACGCAAGATCATTGGAACCGTGGGTGCGCTGCAGTACGAGGTTATACAGTACCGATTGGAACACGAATACGGGGCTAAATGCAGCTACGAACCCTTCTCTGCCTACAAAGCATGCTGGATTGAATCGCGCGATCCCCTGCAACTGGCAGAATTTAAGAAACTCAAGCAACGGTACCTGGCGGAAGACAAGTACGGAAAGTTGGTGTTTTTGGCGGACTCCGCATTCTCCTTACAAATGAGTCAGGAGAAGTTTGACGGTTTGACGTTCCACCTAAAATCTGAGTACTGAGTTGCCTTCGCTCGGGTTTTTGAACGGACCAGGGCACAAAAAAGGGGCCTTCGCTTGCGCGAAGGCCCCTTTTTTGTGATTGCCGTATACCTTACTCAGCAGCTTTCTCCATCTGAGCCATAACCAAATTGCTCACGCCCATGTTGGAGAAACCACCATCGTTGTAGAGATTCTGCATGGTGACCCGACGCGTCAAATCCGAGAACATCGCCACACAGTAATTGGCGCAATCTTCTGCAGTAGCGTTGCCCAAAGGAGACATCTGTTCTGCGTAGGACAAAAACCCATCAAAACCTTTAACCCCGCTGCCGGCGGTTGTTGGCGTGGGAGACTGACTGATGGTGTTGACGCGGACTTTGTTGCGCACTCCGTAGTGGTAACCAAAGCTGCGGGCCACACTTTCCAAATAAGCCTTGTTTTCGGCCATATCGTTGTAGTCCGGGAACGTACGTTGTGCAGCCATGTAGCTCAAAGCCAACACACTGCCCCATTCGTTTAAGGCATCCATTTGGTAGGCCGTTTGCAGCACCTTGTGAAAGGATGCAGCGCTCACGTCCCAACCCTTCGTCAAGAAATCGTAATTCAAATCCGTGTACGGACGGCCCTTACGAACATTAACACTCATCCCGATGGAATGCAAAATGAAATCGATTTTGCCACCGAAGTGCGCTTGAGCGGTTTCAAACAGATTTTTCAAATCCTCCAAACTGGTGGCGTCTGCGCCCACAACGGGTGAATTGGTCTTTTCCGCCAAAGCGTTGATTTCGCCCATGCGCATGGCCATGGGGGCGTTGGTCAACACCAAGGAAGCACCTTGTTCGTGGCACTTTTCGGCCACTTTCCACGCAATGGAGTCGCTGTTCAAAGCACCAAAAACGATGCCTTTCTTGCCTTTGAGTAAGTTGTTCATGGTTGCAAAGATACGAAAATCAATTCCCGAGCATTTTCCAATGCGGCTGGAGTTACGGTGGCCCCAGAAACCATCCGAGCCACCTCTTCTACTTTTTCCTCCGAAGTCAACAAGCGCAAGCGCGTTTGCGTATTTCCGTCGGACACTTCCTTTTCAATACGCCAATTGGTGCTTCCCGCAGCAGCAACTTGAGGTAAATGGGTGATGACGACTACTTGTAGCGATTGGGCCATTTTGCGGAAAATAGCCGCCACGTGGGATGCCGTTGACCCGGAAATCCCGGTGTCGATTTCGTCAAAAAAGATTGTTTTCAACCCTTTTCCCTGAGCAAAAACGGCTTTCAGTGCCAACATGACGCGACTGCGTTCCCCACCGGATGCGGACTTTCGCACTTCCAACAGCGGCGTTCCTGGATTGGCGGAAAACCAAAGCTCTACGAGGGTATTGCCGCGTTCGGAGTCCACCTTGGACCGTTCCACGCGAACTTCAAAACGGGCATGGGGCAAATTGAGATCGTGCAAAAGCGCCAAGACTTGATTCGCCGCACCCGATGCGATTTCTTGGCGCACGCTGTGAACGGCATCTGCAGCCATCCGGTAGGCCTCTTCCGCACGGGAAACCTGAGCGGCCAAGCGCTCCAAGTTGCCCTGCGCTCCAGAAATGGCCTCCAATTGTTCCTCCAATTGCAACCGATAATCCACCAACTCAGACGGCTGCGCACAGCGGTGCTTGCTCATCAATCGGTGCCATACGGCCAACCGGGTTTCCAGCTGTTCCAAAAGCCGAGGATCTTCCTCTACCGAACTCCACTTTCGCTCCGCTTCGCGCGCCACGTCCCGTAATTCTTCCACGGAGGCCCGCAGACGAGCGGACCATTCTTGGGATTCAGAACCGGTATCGCCGGATGCGTCGATGGCCTTGGCGGCGCGCAGCAGTAAATCGGAGGCACCCTCTTCGCCTTCAATACTCATCAAAAGAGCGTCCAAAGCCGACTTCAATCCGGAAGCATTCGCCAACAACTGGTGCTGTTCGTGCAGGGATTCGTACATCCCCGCTCCCACTCCGGCTTGAACCAATTCGTCGAATTGAAAACGTAAATAGTCTACATCTTGAGCACCTTGAAGCGCATTTATTGCTTCGGATTGCTCGCGTTTGGCAGCCGACCATTCCCGGTAGGCGTTGCGCACCAATTCCACTCGATCTGCTGGAGTGCCTAGTTCGTCCAACAAATCCAACAAAAAATCCGGATGCGTCAAAAATGCGGTCTCGCGTTGGGAGTGAACGTCAATTCGACGCCCCATCCAGTCGTTCAGAACGTCTAAAGTTACCGGTGTGTCGTTGATGAATGCACGGGATTTGCCTCCGGGCGCCAACTCCCGACGAATGGTAGTGAGCGGCGCGTAATCCAAACCTTGTTCTTCAAACCAGGTCTGCCAAAATTCTTCTACTTCCACGTCCAACTCCACCACGCTCTTTTTGCTGGTGTCTTTCAGGACCGATAAGTCAGCACGACCGCCCAACACGAGTTGTAAAGCGCCTAGAAAAATACTCTTTCCCGCACCGGTCTCGCCCGTCAGGACGGTCAAACCGACGGGCCAATCCACCTCCAAACGGTCGATTAACGCAAAATTGGATATCCGTAGAGAAGCAATCACCTTGCTAAGGTAGTACGTCTACCGCTGCTTGCCCAAGTTTAAATACTTACTTGCGTTTGTAGCGTCCAGCTGCTGCAAAAAGGCCACTAAATCCGTAACAGGCACCGACGGACCTCCGGAAAAAATACTCAACAATTCGTCGGCCTTGCTGTCGATGGCCCATTGAAGCAAAAACAAGTTGGGCTGCTTGCTGTACAATGGTTTCCAGGCCATTACAGCTGTCTTGATGGCCTCTTTAGCTGCTAGCTGTGTTTCCGGATTGTACAACTTGTCCAATCCTTTTCGGTGGTAGTCCGTCCACGAGGCCAAAAAAGGAGCATTGGATGGGTTCTGTAGGTCCTCAATCAGCCAAAATCGGTTTTTGATGCCGTCGAATCGGGTCCAACCGCGCCCTGCATTAGCGCTCTGTGCATTGGCTACCACGTTGGAGGCCAAGTCAAAAAAAGCTTTTCCGCTACCCGCTTGGAAGGATTCTGCCTCCAAACCCAAGGATAGATAGGCGTAAAAAGCAACAATGGAGGTCAGATTGGAACTGTGCCGCTGCGGGGAGAACTCTAAGATGCTGTTTTCCACGTACGTCACCTGAATGTCCGGATCCAAAAAGAAAAGCAAATTGCTCTGATAATCTGATTTGTATACGGGTCGACTGAACTTAATTTGCAAGGTTCCGGTCATGTTTCCGGATGCTTGGTTGTATTCCGTTATGTTGAACACCAAAGAACCTTGCAAACGTTCCACAAAATCTGTTTCGCGGGTGCTCCACTTGGTGCTGTTGGCAAATTCTTGAAGCGACTGCTCCATTGCCTCAAAGACCGACCGATCGGTGGTTTGAACGTTTTGCGATTGCACGCGCACCTGCAACTGAAGGTCTTGCCCCGCCACGGATACCGTCCCAAAAACGAAAAATGCCAATGCGGCAAAAAGAGCGGTTGGCCTCATGTCCTTAGTCTTGTTGATTCCACTTCCAATCGGATGAAGCCCGCTCCACCATCCACTGCGCCAACGCCTGTTTGGGACGTTGTTCCACGGGCGTAGCGCCGGATTCATCCAGCCAAATGCCGCCATTTTCATCCGCCCCCATGCCGGCATTATGATGTCCTAATTCGTTGAAAAAGAGAGCATCGCACCCCTTTCGTTCCATTTTTTCTTTGCCCCGTTCCACGGCTCCGGCTTCCTCCAGGGCAAAGCCCACCACACGTTGGTTTGGCTTTTTGTGAGCTCCTGCCCAGGCCAAGGAATCCGAATTTTCCACCAAGTCTAAACTGACGGGTGCACCGTTTTTCTTGTGTTTGCCATGAAGCAGACGCGCCGGGCGGTAATCCGCAACCGCAGCGCTGAAGAAAGCAGCGTCTACTTGGGGGAAATATTCCTGAACAGCCTGGAATAGGTCTTCGGCCGTTTGGATTCTGATGGTACGTATGGAAGGGAAGGACGGCACTTCAGCGCCGGGGCCTACCAAGGCGAGCACTTCTGCACCGCGGTATGCCCACTCCTCTGCCAACGCTTGCCCATTTTTCCACTGCTTCGGTTGCCCAAATAACGCACCGAATCCCAAGGTTCGTGCGTCGGACCTAGGGTAATCAACACTTTTTTGCCGCGAGCAGGTCCTTTTTGTGCATAAAAATGGGCCACATGTTGAACCAATTCCTCAGGTTCCGGCATGCGCCCTTGCCCTTCCAAGCCGCTGGCCAAAAAACCGGTGGCGGCGGGTAGGACGACGTGTCCAAAATCCGCCAATCGGCTTAAGTTGTTAAGAACAGCCGGATATCGGTACATGTCCAAGTCCATGGCCGGCGCCCATACCACCGGGCATTTAGCGCTGAGGATAACCGCCGAAAGGAAGGAACCGCACGCTCCTTGTGCTGCTTGAGCGAGGGTGTTAGCGGAAGCTGGAGCGATCAGGATCAAATCCGCCCACATCCCCCACTCCACGTGGTTATTCCAAAGTGAACCGGAAGCTCCCTCCACAAATTCCACAGCTACCGGATGTTCGGAAAGCGTAGAAAGGGTTAAAGGAGAAACAAAATCGGCGCCGGCTCGTGTCAGTGCAACACGTACCTCAGCGCCTGATTTTTTTAACAACCGCACCAAATGCGGAGTTTTGTAGGCTGCGATGCTGCCGGTAACCCCCAGCAGAATGCGCTTCCCATGAATCGGATTCATTATTCCGCTGCTCCCTCGATTTCGGGGTAGCGGAAGTATACCTTGCCTTCCAACCACTCTTGAGTAGCCATATTCACCGGCTTGGGCAATGCTTCGTAGAATTTGGATACTTCGATCTGTTCTTTGTTTTCAAATACTTCCTCCAAAGACTCCACGTGCGTGGCAAATTCCTGCAATTTGTCTTGCAACTCGGCACGCAAATCGTCGTTGATTTGCTCTGCACGGCGGGAAATCAAGGCTACTGCCTCGTACAAGTTGTCCGTAGCGGCATCCAACTCGTTGAAGTTGCGGGTGATGGTCGTACGGGGAGCGTTGATTTTCTTGTGGTCCATTTCCAAACTGCAATTAGGGTTGCAAAATTACGAATTTTTTTGCAAATACGCGTCAATCTTGGTTTGGATACGCTGCAGTTCCTTCGCAAAGCGTCCTTCCGGAAACAAAGACCCGGCTTCGCGGCACGCCGTTTGGGCCTCCTTCATCCGCAGGGGCTTTTTTTCGTCCACGCTGTTTTCCGCCAGTCGGAAAGCGGCATCGGCCTTGAGGTACAAGGCTTCTTCTCGGTACGGAGCATCGGGGAACTCGGCTAACGTATTGGAAAAAGCCACCACCGCAGCGGCGTAACGCTGGGTTCGGTGGTACTGTTTGGCAATTTCGAACGACTTGGTTTCCAATCGACTCCGCAGAACGTCCATCCATTCGTTCGCTTCGGGAACGCGCGGATGCTGGGCGTGTGTGTTGATGAACAACTGCAATTCGTCCATTGCCTTGTATATGGGTGCCGGATCCAGGCTACTCGACGGCGCATCCAAATACATGCAGTAGGCACTCATGTAGGCGGCCTCGTTGGCCTCTGGGTGGCGAGGGAAGGTTTTGGAAAATTGCTTGTAGTGGTACTGCGCCAAGATGTAGTCGCGCTGAGCGTACAAAGTTTTGCAGTAGTAGAGGTAAACGTCTTGTGCCTTGCTGGTACCCCGATACGTGGTCAGCAATTCGTCCAATAGTGCAAAGGCCTGGTTGTATTTTTTTGCATTGTAATACTCAATGGCCTTGTTCAATTTGAACTCGTTGTCGGTGCTCTTCAAAACCTGATTGTAGTCACCGCAGGACGTCAGAGCCAACAGCAAACCCAATGCAACAACAGCGGAACGGATACTTTTCATGGAGCGCAAACTTACGATTTGGCGCGGACGTAGTCCGGCAGTTGTGGATTTTCCCGAAACCGTCGCAGCAAATCTTGCACCAAAGTTTCGGTTTCGTCCGGAAAAAACACGGGATGTCCACGTTCCATTCCCAGCCAATCACTCAATTTTAGGCGGTCTTTGGGCCGATGCAGACTGCGCAAAACGCGTGCGCCCAATTTTTTGGCTTCTGCAGCATTGCACGCCTGTTCGTACTGGCCGGAAATCGGAACAACCGCCACGGCAGCACCCAAAAAAAGCGCTTCTGCCGGCAGTTCAAATCCAGCGGAACACAGCACGTGGCTGGCCCGGGACAGTCGATCCAAAAAAGCTTCTTGATCAATGGAATGCCAATGCACGTGTTCGGGAGTGTTTTGGGGTAGCGCAGTGCCCGGCCGCACAAAAACGTGCCAAGTACGTTGGCTCAACCCCGCCAAAACCGTAAGCAGTACCTCCGGGGCATAAGCGGGCAAGTAGGCCAATACGGAGCCGTCCACAGCACGCTTCAGTTGGCGAACGGCTGGGCGAATGACGGGGGTTCGGTAGTTGGTGCCCCGGGCCACAAAATGAAAGCCCAAACAGCGTTTTGCGGGGGCAAAATTCGCCAACACCCATTCTGCCAAGGGGTCCTGGTGCTTGGGGCGGGCCGCTTGAGGATGCCGAACGCCGGCTTGGTGGCTGACGTCGACGATGGGAACGTTGCGCCACTTGCAGGCGTAGGCGGTTACCGGCTCAAAATCGTTGAACACCAAATCGTATTCCGCAACGGGTGCTTTTTGGATGGAACGAAGGAGTTTCCACCAGGAATTAGCCCAAAATGTTTGGAACCAGTCAATGCCCCCGTTTTTTCCGTACCGAAAGGAGAAACCTTCGTAACGCTCCCGAGGAGGTACGGGCAAGGCCACGTCCACCAAAGTGCCGGACACGACCAAATCCAAGCGAACATTGGGTTGCGCCAGCAAGAGCGGAACTAGGGCTTGTGCCCGGGCAACATGACCGTTCCCGGTGCCTTGAACAGCGTACAGCAGGCGCAAAGGCGTCATGCGAGTTGGGCCACCCGAGTGCGCAATTGCCCGTTTAATTCAGCAGACACCGGAACCAACGGCAAACGAAGAACGTTTTCGCACAAGCCCAAATGCGCTAAGGCCGCTTTAATCCCACCGGGATTTCCTTCCGCAAAGAGCAACTGAGTGAAGGTAAATAAATCGTAATGAGCACGTTGCGCATCTTCCATTCGACCGGATCGGGCGTCCCGAACCATTCCACTGAACAACCGTGGGTAGGCCTGGCCGCTGACGCTGATGACGCCTTTTGCTCCGCTGGCCAACAAAGGCAGGGTGAGGTTGTCGTCGCCAGAAAGGACATCAAAACCGGCCGGGGCAGACTGAATGATGGCCATGGCTTGCTCCAAATTTCCACTGGCCTCTTTCATGGCCACGGCGTTGGGGCAGTCTTGGGCCACACGCAACACGGTGTTTGCTACTACGTTGGAACCGGTACGACCGGGTACGTTGTACAAGATGACGGGAGCATTGGTGCTGCCGCATACCGCTTTGTAGTGCTGGTAAATTCCTTCTTGGGTAGGCTTGTTGTAGTACGGGGAAACGCTGAGTACTCCGGTGTAGCCACTCGGTAATCCTGCTTCCAACTGCGCGCAAACGGCAGAGGTGTTGTTGCCTCCAACGCCCACCACCAAAGGAATGCGCCCGTTGTTGGATTCCGCAACGGTCTCCAAAACTTGCTTTTTCTCGTCGGAGGTAAGGGTTGCGGTTTCGCCGGTGGTCCCCAAGGCCACCAAAAAGTCCACACCTCCGTCAATGGAGTGGTTTACCAAGCGTGCCAACGCCTTACGATCCAGGGATCCGTCGGCTGCAAAGGGAGTCACCAGGGCCAATCCGGTCCCTTGAAATGGATTGTGTCTCATGAGGGTATAATTCGTAGTAAGTAGGACTCTAATTCCGGTAATCGTTCTTCTAAACTGGCAACATCAAAAGGCATCATGACGTTGTAGATGGATGCTGTATTTGGGGGACCCACGCGAATGGCGGCACGGGCGTGTGCCAAAACAAAAGCATTGGGGCTGAAGGGGTCGGAATCCAAATTCAGAACTACGTCAAAGTCCGTTTGGATGAATTCCAGTGAGTCGCCTCGGGAAGGAGTTCCATCCCAACCCAAGTCGTCCAAAAAAAACAACTGTCTGCCGGAAAAAATGGTGTGCTTATCCCGTCGCGTTCCGGTGTACCCCAGCAATTTAACCGACTTGCCTTGGAGCTTCCACCGGTCTGTTGCCTTGCGGACCAGGTCCAACGACTCCTCTGATTGTGCATCAAACACCACTCCAATCCATTTGGCTCGCTCCCAACCGATCCAAGGAAGCGTGGGTTTCGGCCGCTCCAAATGCTGGCGCAAGCGAAAGTGCCAGTAGCGCGTACGTAGGTCGGCAATCCACTTCATTCGTTTTGCAGCATTTGGTTGAACTGAACTTCGGAAATTACCTGAACGCCAAGTGATTCTGCCTTGGCCTTTTTGGCCGGCCCCATCCCCTCTCCGGCCACTACAAAATCCACCTTAGCGCTCACGGAACCCACTACGCGGCCTCCGTTCGCTTCAATGGTTTCCTTGATGCCGTCCCGGGTGTAACCGGTGAAAACACCACTAACGACAAAGCTCTTTCCCTGAAGGGCATTGGAAACGGTGTGGCTTCCGTCGATTTCCATGCGCAAACCGGCCGCCTTTAAGCGCTCCACCTCCATTCGACTGCGGTCGTCGGCAAAAAAAGCGCGAACGGACTCCGCTATGGCGGGACCCACTTCGTCTGCTTCTTGTAAGGAATCTAGGTCTGCCTCAGCCAAAGCGTTTATATTGCCCCAGTGGCGCGCCATTTTTTTGGCGACGGTCTCGCCCACGTGGCGAATGCCCAGTCCAAAAAGCACGCGTTCAAAGGGCACCTGCTTGCTGGCCTCCAAAGCCAACTGAACATTTTGGAGTGATTTTTCCTTAAAGTTGGGCAAGAGGTACCAGTCTGATTCGCTCAGGTAGTACAGGTCCGACGGTTGTTGCACGAGTCCGCGATCCAGCAGAGCTTGTACGGTCTCGGTGCCCAAACCCTCCAAATTGAGGGCGCGTCGACCCAAAAAATGCACCACCCGTCCGTGGCGCTGCGGCATGCAACCGATGGCATTGGGGCAGTAGTGCTGGGCCTCACCCTCTTGGCGAACCAGCGCAGTACCGCACTCCGGGCAGTTTTCCGGGAAACGCACGGGCAAGGCTCCGGCCGGACGCAGGCCGGGCTCTACAGCGGTTATTTTGGGGATGATTTCACCGCCTTTCTCCACCCAAACGGTGTCTCCCAAGTGGAGGTCCAAGGACCTGATGATGTCTTCGTTGTGGAGACTGGCGCGCTTGACCACGGTACCGGCCAACAGAACCGGCTCCAGTTGGGCCACGGGAGTTACCGCACCGGTTCGCCCTACTTGGTACACCACGGCTTCCAAACGCGTTGTTTTCGCCAATGCTTTGTACTGATAGGCAATGGCCCAACGCGGTGCTTTGGCCGTGCTGCCCAACCGACGCTGCTGATCCGTGGCGTCTACCTTGATGACGGCACCGTCGATGCCAAATGGCAGTTCTTCACGATCCGCATCCCATCGATCCAAAAAACGATAAATTTCGTTGCGGTGGTGCGCCACCACAAGCGTGTGATCCGCTTCGTTGGGCACTTTAAATCCCCACGCTTTGAGTTGTTCAAAGCCTGATGCATGTGCCGCTACCCCGTCCACACCCACGAGTAGATAGGGCATAAAGGCCAGTCCTCGTTTTCCAACCTCTGCAGAATCTTGCAACTTTAAACTGCCGCTGGCTGCGTTTCGCGGATTCATGAACGGCTCCAAATCTTGTTCCCGACGGTCGTTGTTGAGGGCCTCAAAAGCGGCGAAGGGCAAGAAAACTTCGCCCCGAACTTCTACCGATTCCGGCGGTGTGCCGTTCAACACCAAGGGTACGGTGGCGATGGTTCGTACGTTGGAGGTGATGTCGTCCCCGGAAACTCCGTCTCCACGGGTGACGGCACGCACCAAACGACCGCCTGCATAGTGCAAACTGAGGGCAATGCCGTCGTACTTCAATTCCCCCACGTAGCTAACGAGCTCTTCCGGCAAGGCCCCTTCCACCCGATCAAAAAAGGCGTCGAGTTCTTCACGGGAGTAAGTGTTTGCCAAACTCTGCATAGGAACGAGGTGACGAACGGCAGCAAATTTTTTGGTGACCGCGCCGCCCACGCGTTGGGTGGGACTGTTGTCATCCGCCCACTGGGGATGAGCGCGCTCCAAATCTTCCAATTCACGCAAAAGCGCGTCAAACGCTTCGTCGGACAGCACCGGCCGATCTTCCACGTAGTACCGATGGTTGTGGCGGTGCAGCTCCGTGCGCAAGAACTGAATTCGTTCGTAAACGGGGTCGATTTCCGACGGGATCATGGGGTAAAGATACCGAGCCACTGCGCGTCCACAAAGCGGGATTTTCCAAAAATATCCGCACGAATTTCCGGTGCGGACCATCCCGGCCTAGACACCAATTGAGCAACTTCCGCAGTAAAATCCGTGTGGCATTCCACAGACCACCACCCCCCGGGGCGCAACAAGCGCTCGCCCCACTCCACCAACGAGCGGTAAAACAGGAGCGGGTCGGTTTGTGGTACAAAGAGTGCGGTGTCGGGTTCGTAATCGCGAACGTGGCTGGCCAACAATTCTCGCTCGGACGCCGGGATGTACGGTGGATTGGAAAGCAGCAGATCCAGGGAGGCGAAAGCCGACGGCGGAGGGGCCAACGCATCGGCACGAAAGGGCTGTACACCTGGAAATTGGGCGGAATTTAGGGTCAACCACGGCCAAGCTTTCGCGTCCCATTCTACGGCGTATACAGTGGCTTGGGGCCAAGCCTGGGACAGTCCCGCTGCAATGCACCCGCTGCCGGAGCAAACGTCCAAGGCTCGTTCCGCATGCGGGAGCCGTTGGGTCCAATCCATAACCCAGGCCTCCGTCTCCGGACGGGGAATCAATACGCCCGGTCCAACATCCAAACGGACCCCTGCAAAATTCACCCAGCCCAGGGTGTATTGGTAGGGGATTCCAACGCGCAATTGTTGGGTATCCAATTCCCATTGAGCGGCAAAAGCATCGGTAACGGGTTCGTGTTCGTGGAGCATCCACTGCGTTCGAGTCAGGCCCCATCGATCCTGCAACCACGCTTGCCAAATGGCGCGTGCTTCGCGTTCGTCGTGTCCGCCCGCTTGGGCCGCTGCTACAAACCTCTTTTGGGCCTCGTTGCCGTTCATCTGCAGTACCTTTGCTGCATGCAATCTACCCCTGCCGCAGACCGCAAAGGTATGCTCCGCGCCGCGGAGTTGGCCGTGCGCGCTTTGGGGCATACGTCGCCCAATCCGGTAGTGGGTTGCTGTTTGGTCTACTTACCGGGGCAACCTGACGAACGCTTGCTGGCGGAGGGTTATCACCGGCGTGCGGGGGATTTGCATGCGGAGGCTGCTGCCTTGGTTGCCCTTTCCCCAGCAGACCGATTGCTCTTGCCGCAAACTACGGCCTACGTAACCCTGGAACCTTGTGCACACCACGGCAAAACCCCGCCCTGCGCGGACGCCCTGGTGTCTGCCGGAATAGGACGGGTGGTGTACGGCACAGAAGATCCGGATCCACGGGTCTCCGGAAATGGTTTGCGGCGTTTGGAAGCAGCCGGTTTGGTGGTGGAAGCTGCAGCCCCTGAGCTGCAAGACTGGTGCCGTTGGATCAACCGTCGATTTCTGGTTTCGGTGGAACAAAAAAGGCCCTATTTAGTATTGAAATGGGCTCAAACCCCGGCGGGCGGTATGGATGCTGCCCGAACCCCAGAACATCCGGGCCCCTACCCCGTTTCGTCTCCGGAAGCTCAGGGAGTGGTGCACCAATGGCGGTCGGAAGAAGACGCCATCCTGGTGGGCGCTCGAACTTGGGATTTGGACCGACCGCAGTTGAATGCGCGCTTGGTGGGCGGTCGCGCTCCCCGTCGGTTGGTGCTGGGCACTCCTTCCACTGCTTTACCGCCAGACGTTCTCTGCTTCGTCGCACCAGAAGACGCCTTCGCGTGGTGCACCAAAAATGGAATTCGCTCGGTGCTTGTGGAAGGGGGCGCTTCGGTTTTGGCATCTTTTTTGCGCGCTGGTTGGTGGGACGAGTTGCGGGTTTTGACCCAAGACAGGCCTTGGATTCCTTCCGTTTGGGCGCCGTCCCTACCCGAAAGTGCCCAACGCCTGACCGATTCTGAACAACTAAACCGCGGCTATCCCAAGCAATTAGGCGCCACGGAGTGTCGCGTATACCTTCGTAAAACAGACCCCGCTGATTAATTTACCATGCAGTCCATCCGCATTCTTTTCATCGTTGGAATCGTCTTATTTGCACCATCCGTCCTGTTGGGACAGATTTATCATCCGGACGCCCCCCTTGAGTCCCGCACGGACGAAGCAACGCATGCTTGGTTGACCCATCGTCTCCCCTTGCCTCAAGGTTGGACCTACCGCCTGGAACACAAGGAACAAACGCCAACAGCTAACTACCGGCTGTACGGTGTTTATGCCGGCGCGGTGCCTGCGTTTGGGCTACAAGCCAACGTGTGCGTTCGCCGCAACGGACAAGTTGTTTCTGCTGTTGCGCCCTACTACCCCCGGGCGGAGCAACTGCCTACACCGCTCTGGAAACCTGAACCGTCGGACCAAAATACCCCTGTTTATTTCTATGACGAAAACGCGAAAACGTGGCTGACCGCTTGGCAAAACCGCGAGCGCACTACCGTACCCGAGCACCGCTGGTGGGAGCGTTTTGTGGACGACCAAACCGGAGCAACCCTTTACGAACGCGACTTGTTGGTGCATTTTGAATCCGACGAACGAACTTTTCTAGCGGATACCACCGTTTCCGGCCTGGTTTTCGATCCAGACCCCCTCACCAAGGCCGGAGTTACCTACGGCGGGCAATACGTGGACCTCAACGACGCCAATGCAGCCGTTTTGGATCCACAAAGAGTAAACAAGAACTTCAAAGCTACGTGGACCGGCACCCAATTCGTTTTGAGCTCAGGAGCCGTGGTTATTCAAGACTTTGATCCGCCTACCTCCGCACCCGCGACTTCCGGCACCCCGTCTTTTGCGTTTTCCCGCACGGACAACCGCTTTGAGGACGTCAACGCGTTTTACCACATCCAATCGATTAAAAACCACACCTCTGCGTTGGGTTTTACGGCCGTCCCCTATGCGATCCCCGTAGATCCGCACGCAATCAACGGCCAAGACAACAGTTTTTTTGATTGGAGCACCACCCCACCCCGCCTCTACTTTGGCGAAGGCGGCGTAGACGATGCGGAAGATGCGGACGTGGTGGTGCACGAATACGGCCACGCCATTTCACAAGCCATCGTACCCAATACCAATTTTGGCGACGAACGCAGTTCCTTGGACGAAGCGTTTGGCGATTACTGGGCGGTTAGTTATTCCCGACACCTCAACAATTATGGCTGGCAACGCGTTTTTGGCTGGGACGGACACAACGAATTCTGGAGCGGCAGATCTGCGCAAAACGCAACCCAAAAAATGTATCCGGGCCTTTCGTTCTTCAACATTTACGCGCACACCAATGTATTCGTGGACGCCTTAATGCGCAGTTGGCCGCACGTGGGGCGCAACGAAATGGACGCCTTGGTACTGGAAAGTGCTCACCAGTGGGCGTCCGGTATGTCCTACAGAACCGCTGCGGAATTGGTTTTGCAGGCAGACACCTTGCGCAACAACGGATCCAACGCTTGGCGATTGCACCGGGACTTTGCCACGTGGCAAATATTAATGCCCAAGGTATCTGATGAAGAGCTGACTACTGCTTTCTCGCAGTATGCCTGGGCTACGGAGGAAGGCTTCGTAGCCACCACGCCTATGGAGGTAACCTGCTCCGACCTCAGCGGACGCATCGTAGGTACTGTTCGTGTTGAAGAAGGCCTGCACAACCTTCGGGCGCTTTGGAACGTACCCCCAGGAACGTATCTGTTGCTTTGGGAAGCCAATGGAGCACTCGGGCATTTCCGCTGGACTGGCTTTTAACCGCCTTTTATTCCGCTGAGCTTTCTGGAAAGTAAGGCCGCATGGCGTTCAATACGGAATCAGGGGCCTGCTTAGGCCTTCCGGTGTCCGTATGGGCAAATACCAATTCAACGGTTGCCAGAGTGAGCCGCTCACCGTTGGGTCCCAAAACCTCGTGGTGGAACTCCAAACGGGTACCCGGCAACTTTTCAACCCGGGTAATCAAAGTGAGTAGCTCGTCGTACCGAGCGGGCCGGATGTACTTAACGTTTAGGTTCAATACGGGGAGCATGGTGCCCGAGTCTTCCAACTCTTTGTAGCTCAAACCCAGTGCCCGCAACCATTCCACACGGCCTACCTCAAAGTAGGTTGGGTAGTTTCCGTAGTAAACGTATCCCATGCGGTCCGTCTCGGCGTACCGTACGCGAATTTTCGTACTGTGCGAAATCATTAGAACGCTGAATTTCAATTATTTAAAACACAAACACTGGCATCCGCAAGGGTCCTGTTCACATTCTCTTTACACAAAAAAAAACCTAAAATCAAGGGGGTAAACATTTTTTTAATGGCAAATTTATTGACAGCTTTGTGACATCAAAACGACCCCCCGGATTTGGCAAGGTGCCACCCTTCGGAAGTCCAAATGTACTAAGAGAACACCCCCTATGGAACGGAGCGCCGAAGCCGTTTGGAAGAATTGTTTGTCCTTTATCGAGGACAACATCACGCCACAAGCATTTACCACGTGGTTCCTTCCCATCAAGGCGCTTAAGTTGCAAGGTAAAGTGATTACCGTTCAGGTACCTTCCAAGTTTACCTACGAGTGGTTGGAAGCCCACTACATTAAGCTTCTGAAAAGCGCCATTACCAAAGAACTGGGTGAAGATGCCAAATTGGTGTATTCCATTGTAATGGAAAACACCTACGGGAATACGGAGCCGCAAACGTTGAAAATCCCTTCAACGAACCGGGCACCCATACAAAATCCACACGTTTCCATGCCGGTGGAGATTGGCGGTGTTGAAGGCATTCGCAATCCTTTTGTGATTCCTGGCCTGAAGAAGGTTCATGTTGAAAGTCAGTTGAACCCCAACTACACGTTTGACAACTACATCGAAGGAGATTGCAATCGTTTGGCTCGGTCTGCCGGCTATGCCGTGGCGAATAAGCCCGGAGGAACCTCCTTCAACCCGTTGCTGATTTACGGTGGTGTAGGATTGGGCAAAACCCATTTGGCGCACTCCATCGGGATCGAAATCAAAGACCGGTACCCGGAGAAGACGGTTTTGTACGTCTCCGCGGAGCGGTTCACGCAGCAGTTCATCGACTCGATTCGGAACAACACCAAGAACGATTTTGTGCACTTCTACCAAATGATCGACGTTTTGATCATGGACGACGTGCAGTCCTTTAGCGGTAAAGAAAAGACGCAAGACGTTTTCTTTGAGATTTTCAACCACCTCCACCAAAGCGGAAAGCAAGTGGTTTTGACCTCAGACCGTGCTCCCGTTGATTTACAGGGCATGGAGCAACGCCTGCTTTCTCGCTTCAAGTGGGGGTTGAGTGCGGATTTGCAAAAGCCTGATTTAGAGACTCGTATTGCTATTCTTCGCAAAAAACTCTACACCGACGGCATCGAGATGCCCGAGGACGTAGTGGAATACCTTGCCTACTCCATTCACTCCAGCGTGCGTGAGTTGGAAGGGGCACTCATTTCCTTGTTG
>JAXITR010000037.1:0-19646 GCA_034679985.1 Cryomorphaceae bacterium | reverse complement strand
CCCCCAGACGTGTACTCTACCACCTGAGCTACATCCCGATGGTTCCGCGCTCGATGAAACCCGGAGGTTCCATTATTCGCTTGGAGGGCTGCAAATATACGAAAAAGGTTGACTTTTTCACGAGACTTCTCATCAATCGCATCGATTGCGTGTGGCGTAACTTTGCACCTCAAATAAAAAACTACGCTAAGAATTTTGCTTTATGGAACAAATTGAATGCTTGATCATCGGCAGCGGACCGGCCGGCTACACCGCCGCCATTTACGCTGCCCGCGCAGATCTGAAACCCGTCATGTACGTGGGCTTGCAGCCCGGTGGCCAGCTGACCACTACCACCGAAGTGGACAACTTTCCGGGCTACCCGCAAGGCGTGGACGGCAACGCCATGATGGAAGACCTGAAGAATCAAGCAGAGCGCTTTGGAACGGACGTGCGTTGGGGAATGGTCTCCAAGGCCGACTTCGCCTCCGAACCCGGCGGTTGGCACACCTTGGTGATCGACGAGACCACCACCCTCCAAGCGCGCACGGTCATTATTTCCACCGGAGCCACGGCTAAATACTTGGGACTTCCCTCCGAAGAAAAGTTCATGGGCTTCGGCGTCAGCGCCTGCGCCGTCTGCGACGGATTCTTTTACAAAGGACAAGAAGTAGTGATCGTGGGAGGTGGAGACACCGCCGCCGAAGAAGCTACCTACCTCTCCAAATTGTGCCCCAAAGTAACCATGTTGGTGCGCAAAGGCGAGCTCCGCGCCTCCAAGGCCATGCAGAACCGCGTTTTGACTACCCCGAACATCGAAGTTCGTTGGCACACAGAGACCGTCGAACTGTTGGGAGACAAGTCCGTAGAAGGCGTCAAAGTACGTAATTTGGAAACCGGCGTTGAGGACGTCATCCCTGCTTCCGGATTTTTTGTGGCCATTGGACACAAGCCCAACACCGACATCTTCAAAGGTCAATTGACCATGGACGAAACCGGTTACCTAAAAACCACTCCGGGCACCACGTCCATGAACCTCCCCGGGGTGTTTGCCGCCGGGGACGTTCAGGACAAGGTTTATCGCCAGGCGATTACCGCGGCCGGGACCGGTTGTATGGCGGCTTTGGAGGCCGAGCGCTACCTTTCCACCCTCCATTAAATCCACCGCCGGAGTTGCCACCGGCTGCTTTTCCATAGCCGCCACCGCCCCCACTGGGGCGGTGTTCGCGTTTGAAGTTACCGCCTCCGCCTGGAGCGCGGTAATCATCGATTGCCTCAATGGAAACGGACTGACCTTCCCACTTGGCGGTGCGCAAGGAATCTTGAATTTTCTGCACGTGGTCCAAAGACACACTGAACTGGCTCTGGTTGCGTGCTACGTCTACTCCTAGGATGTCGTACTTGCCCAAACCGGCGGTGTCGCGCAACCAATCCTTCAACAAGAACCAGCTGAAACCGTTGGCCTGACCCACGTTCAAACGGAAACGCTGTTCCTTCTTGGGGCCGGAGGCACGTCCGCCCTCAAATCCACCTTCGCGGGCCGGACGGGCGTCGCGGGAATTCCGAGCGTTCAAATCAATGGTGTTGGAGGCTTGGCCGTAGTGGCGGAACAAACCTTCAAACTCCTGGGCCAAGAATTGTGCGATCAAAGCATTGCGGTCCAATCCGTCGAACAAAGGCAACAACTCCTCCATGAAGGGGGTAACGGCTTCTGTTTCTGGCGTTGCGGAAACTCGCTTGGCAAAATCCATCAACTGGGCCTTGCACACCTCGTCCGCAGACGGGAACGGCTGGCGCTCAATGGGGCGTCCAATGATCTTTTGAATTTGCGGCAAGGAACGCGCCTCGGAAGGAGTCGCCAAAATCCAGCTCTCTCCGCTTTTGCCGGCACGGCCGGTACGGCCGGAACGGTGCGTGTAGTTCTCTACGTCGTTGGGCAAACGGTGGTGGATGACGTGCGTCAGGTCGTCCACGTCAATGCCGCGTGCGGCAACGTCCGTACACACCAAAACCCGAATGTGGCGGCTGCGGAAGGCATGCATCACCAAATCGCGCTGCTGTTGGGAAAGATCTCCGTGCAAGGCAGCCGCGGTGTAGCCGTCCGCGAGCAACTTCTCCGCAATTTCTTGGGTGTCCAACTTGGTGTTGCAAAACACCATGCCGTACATCCCCGGTGCGGAATCCAACAAACGACGCAAGCCCATGTACTTGTTTTCGCGCGGCACAATGTACGCGCTGTGCTCAATTTGCGAAGTAGCCTGGTTGCGCTTGCCTACCTGAACACGAACCGGTTGGTCCATGAACTCTTCGGAAATACGCGCCACGGCGTCGGGCATGGTGGCAGAGAACAACCACACGTGCACTTCAGGAGGCGTCAAGGAAAGAACCTCGCGGATGTCGTCCACAAAGCCCATGTTGAGCATTTCGTCGGCCTCGTCCAATACCACGTGGGTCAATTGGTCCAAATGCAGTACACCACGGCGCTGCAAATCCATCAATCGGCCGGGGGTGGCAATGACGATGTCTACGCCCTGCTTCAAGGCCTTGATTTGGGTGGAGATGTTGGAGCCGCCGTACACCGCCAGCAAACGCATGGCGGGCAAATGGGCCGCGTACTTTTCCAACTCCACGGAAATCTGCACGCACAATTCGCGCGTGGGAGACAAAATCAAAGCTTGTGGGCGGCCGGTGGGCTTGCCAAAATACTCCAGCAAGGGCAGGCCAAAGGCGGCCGTTTTACCCGTTCCGGTTTGGGCCAAGGCCACCAAATCCACTTGCCCGTGGACGGGCAAAAGTTGTTCCATCACCCGGGATTGAACCTCCGTAGGCGACGTAAATCCCAAGTCGGTAACCGCTTGGAGAAGCTCGGGACGAAGCCCGAGCGCATCAAAATTGAGCATGCTCTGTTTGTTGTCGGCTGTCCAAAAAACCCGCAGTCGGGTCTTTGGCCAATTTCCCCGTGCGCACTGCGCTCTGGCCGACAACCCTCCACGAACCCTCCATTAGGCCGCGTTAATAAGGGTGCAAAGGTAGTTAAAAAAAGCGCACACTCCTGTAAGCCGGATTCTGTACCTCCAAAGAGGCCCTTGCCATTGATCTAGACCAACCGTCACCGGCCGGCTCCATCTGCCTACCCTCCAACTCGGGCGGGCCGCCCTCTCAGCACTGCACGCAGCACCGTCGTTGGTTTACATGGCATTTCAACCCGCTAGGTTTACCAAGCTGCGAACATTGCTGCCCGCACTGGTGGGCTCTTACCCCACCTTTTCACCCTTACCGGCGCAAGCACCGGCGGTATCCCTTTCTGCGGCACTGGCTGTAGGCATTCCCTTCCGAAAATGCCCCCTTCCCGTTAGGAAGAGCGGTGCCCTGTGTTGTCCAGACTTTCCTCTCCCCATTGCTGGGCAGCGGCAAGGCGGAGTGTGCGCCGGCCCAAAGGTCGTAAAGTAAATCGGCTTCTGCGCCATTCGCAAGAAATACCTACCCACCATTTTTCAACCCGACGGTCCCTCCTACCCCGCTCAACGTAACCCCACAAAAAAGGGGCCATACCCTACAAAAAAAGGGCCGTCCCCTGCGGGACGGCCCTCCAAAACCCCGAAGGGGCTTTAGCTTATTGCAGTACCAAACGAATCTGGCGTTGACCTGCTTCGGAGGCGACACGAACCGTGTACACACCTTTGGCCAAATCACGCAAGTCCATTGGGAACTCGTTGCGGCCAGCCGCGGTTTCTACCGCGCGAGCAACCACTACTTGTCCAACTGCGTTGATGATTTCCATACGGCCCTGGAATGCTTCGTTGCCTTCCAAAACGATGGCTACCTGACCGTTGGACGGGTTCGGGAACGCGTAAACGTTTTGTCCCAAAGTGTTCTCGTCCAAACCGATGGTGCTGTTCACCGTGAAGTTTGCAGAATCCACCGTCATACAGGTGCTGTCCATTACCACAAGCAGAACGGACTTGGGTCCGCCAGGAGCCGGGAATGTGTGCGACGCTGTAGTACCGTTGGCAACAATGCCGCCGGGGAAGTACCACGTGTAGACATCACCGTTTGATCCAGCAGCGCTGAAGTTAAACGAACCTGGAGTCGTTTGCGTGGAGCTGTATACTGCGTTGGCAACGTCCGGGTTGTTCACGAACGATACCGGCTTGCGAATTTGCGAGCAAGCAGCAGAGGTTACGTTGAACTTCATGTTCGGGCGGTTGGTCTGTGCTGTACCACTGATGTTGCCAGGCGTACAACCGTCGGAAGTAGCCAAATCCGCAAAACCGTCGTACGCAGAAGCGTACGTAGTGGTGGTGTAGTACACCGATGAGTTGGACGTGTAGCTGGAGTTGTCAAAACACACTTCAACGATCACGTTGTCCGAACCGTTCCACAAGTACGGAGTGGTAAACGTATGTACGTTCCATCCTGCAGATGCAGCGTACGCCGTGTTGGTGTACACCGTAGTGAAACCTGTGTTCGCTACGTAGCTGCCCGCCATGGCCGTCAACGAAGTGCCGCCCATTTTGATGGTGAAATTACCCAACGTTTGAGCGGCGGGGACGTCCACGTTGAAGGCAACGGAGTTGATGTTGCCCGCGTTCGCACCAGCAGCAGCCAATTCAGATGCCGGTACCAGGTACTGCACGCGACCGTCCATGTAGAAGGTCTTGTACGGAGTAATCAGGGTTCCGGTTGATACCGTTGTACCATTGCCTACCTCGGCGTTGGACTGCATGCTGTCAAACTGAACGTAGTAGGTGCTCTGGCTGGTAGAAACTTTCGCCGGGTTGCCCATGGCTACAGCAGTACCACCAGTTGCTGAAGGATACCAGGCGTAAGCAGTACCCGGGTAGCTGATGGCAGACAAGAAGATAGAATCTTGACCCGCGCACACCGTATCCGGGAAGGCGTTGACCAAAGGCTCAAACGGAATGAAGTTCACACCGAATTTCTTTACGGTATCGTTGTTCGCACGACCGTCGTTCGCCAAGGAGGCGTAGGCCACGAAGTTGAATACACCACCGTTGTAGGTGTTCACCGAACCCACCGTGATGGTGTCGATTCCCAATGAAGGAATGTTCACCGTGGCAGTGGTGTTCACCACCTGTGGAGCTCCACCTGCGGTGTTTTGCGCACGAACCAAGACCGGCAACGAAGTAATGGCATTCAAACCAAGGTTCTCAATAACCAGCGAAAGAGACGTAGTTGCGCTGCCACAACCTCCGTTGGCACCCAAAAGGGCCACCACTTTAGCGTCGTTCGTGATGGGCGTGAACTCATCTGCACCCATGTCTGGAGCCGTTGAACCGGCAGCAGGACGAACCTGACCGTCGATGTCTGTTGCTACACCCAAACCGTTTGCACCCAAGTTGTTGGGGAACGCACCTAAAATGTGCAAGTCGTCGTTGGCAACGAACATTACGTTACCGGCAACCGAATTGACGTTCAAGGTGGCTGCAGACGTTTGCCATGCTGCCAAGTTGGCTTGGTTTCCACCGTAGAAAGCCAAGTTCGTACCTGTTGAGCTGTACGCGTTGTAGTCCAACGTTACGTTGTTGGCAGCGGGGTAAACCGCACCTTGGTAGAATGCATTCGTTGAACCCGCAAAAATGTTGTTTTTGATGTTCAATTCACGCAAGTCTTGACCAGCAGTGGTGGCCGCCGCCGAGTAGTAACCGTAGGTACCTCCTTTGAAGGTATTGTGGTAGATGTTCATGTAACGGGGGCTATAGAAGTACGCCGGATAGGTAGCACCAGTTGCCATGTTGTTGACAATCTTGTTGTTCGCAGCTGGCGCAACCGTTACGTTGTAGTTCGGATAATAAACGTACAAGCCGTAGGTTGCCGCCATGAATTGATTGCTTTCAACATCCAAATTACGGGTGTAGTAGTAGTAACCACCGTAGTTGAACGTAGTGTTGCGCAGAGACTTCACTGTATTGCCCTTAACCACCGCATCTGCAATGTAGAACAAACGCATACCGTAGTAGTACTGCTTCGTCATCTTGTTGTTCTCAATGACAAAGTTGTTGTCAAATGATGTCAATGAGGTACCGGACAGGGTAATGCCGTAGTAACCGCCTTTGATGACGTTGTTGCGGATGAAGATGTTGTCCACATCGGCACCACCTGTGGTGGGCGAAGTCAATGAACCGGTAGAGGCAATCGTTGCCGTAATGCTTGTACTCGTGGTATCACCCAACAAACGTGAGTTTTCCACCACAATAGAATCTGCGTTTCCACGTAGGCGCACTACATAGGTGCCTGCCGTGTTGTTCAACGTGACGTTGTTGAAGCGGACGTGCTTGGTGCCGTTCAAATCAACAACCGTAGAGGAGCCCAACGGTGCATTGATGCTGGTAGCCGCCGCGCTCGCGCTGGTGAAGATCACCGGACGCAACGCACTGGCACCTTTGATCGTGCCCAAGACCACTTCTTTGGTGTGGTTGCCCGCTGCCAAAGTGAAGGTGGTTGCCGCACTGATGCCGCAAGCATTCAAGTAGTTGACCGCAGAGTCCAATGAAGCAAAGTTGGTACCCGCCGCAGGAAGTGCTGGGTTTACCGTGTAGGCACCTGCCAATACAGAGGAACAAGCCGTTTTCACTGTCAACGGACCCACAACGTTGGAGAAGCTGGTTCCGCAAGAGTCTTGTACATAGAAATCATAAAGAGTGTTGGGCGTCAAACCGGCAACCGTGTAGGGGCTGTTGATTTGGCCGATGACGTTACCTACAGCACCTGTTCCGGTCATGAAGCCCGTAGGACCCCAAATGATTTTGGACTTCAAAGGCGTAGTTCCCGTCACGTTCGCCCAACTCAAGGAAATCGAAGATGATGTCTGTGCCGTAGAAGTAACAACGGGATCCGGACAAGAAGGAACTGCCTTAACTTCGAAATCGTCGATGAACAAGTCAGGTCCAAAACCGGAATTACCGCGCAATTCAAAAATGGCATCAGATCCTACGTAGGACGCAGGCAAGTAGATCAACTCCGGCTGGAACGTACCGGGGGTGGTGGTACCACCGCCTGCCGTGTTCAAGTCGGCTCCGCTCTTGTTGAACAACGTATCCCAAGTTGTGGTGCCCACTTTGCGAGCGCGCAATACAAATCCATCTTGAGGATAGGATGTGTTGAATAGGTGTGACCACTTGAAACCAACCGTGGCCGCCGTTGAAATGGTGATGGGGTGTGTATTGTACACACCATTGTTGCCTGAAGTCCACGACCAGAAGTTGGAGCGAATACAAGGATTACCTGTGGTGTAGTGCAACCAGTTTTGGGTTCCGGCTTGCGTCCAGCATTGTACAGGGTACGTGGTGAAGTCTTCCAAGTACGGCATGGTGCCGCTGGCACAAGGCGTAGTGAATTGAGCAAACACCCACATGCTCTGACCGATTGCGGTGCCACAATTGCTGCGCACGTAAACGCGGTAGCACGTGTTGGGTGTCAATCCAGACAAAACAATGTTGCCGTTGGTAGTCAATGTGCCCAGCGTACCCGTTCCTTGTGTGAAACCGCAAGGACCAAATTCGTATTGGTAGTTGGGGGTTGTATTTGGGGAAGTTACCGAAACGGTAGCCGTACCACCAGCAACCGAAACAACCGACAAAGTAGGAGGCGTGCAACCCGCTGGTGAGAATTCCCATGCTCCCATATCAGGCGTGCTGGTACGGGCTACTCCCAAGATATCTGTTGGCACCTCTGCTAGAGTGTTCGCACCGTTGTTGTTCAACGAACCGGACTGGGGCATCAGGTTGCCCACCGTTGCGTCAACAAACAAAGGTGTCGCGGTTGTGGAAGCCAAATCAGGCGTTCCCGTTACCGCTTGCCAATCCGCCAGGCTAGCCTTAGCAGAACTCAAAAAACCAATATTCAACGAAGTACCACCCGCACCGGTGTAGTCAAATGCGTTGTTGTTGGAGTTGGGAACCGACGTGGAGGTTGCGTAGTACAACATGTACTTGGTGCCGGTGTTGGCGTTGCCCAAGTGGAACACGTTGTTGCGAACTTGAAGATCATTGTGCGCACCGCTTAGGTACATGCCGTACAAAGTAGAAGTTCCCGTAGCTAGTGCATTGTCTAAGACAAAGGAGTTGTTCAAAACTCGCGTGGAGTCCATACCAAACGAATAAATCGCCGCTTGGGCACCCGCGTTGTTATTGAAATTATAAACAGCGTTATTGCAAATGATCATCGGCTGATTGGTACGGCCAGAAACTCCACTCATGTACATTGCATAGGTACTCGTAGAAGTTGCCGGGAAGTTTCCTTCTGGACTGTAAATTCGGTTACCATCGATACGGCTTCCAACCTGACGTCCAAAGAAGTACATACCGTAGAAAGTAGATACGGCGCCCGTACGGGTAGCACGAGTGATGCGGTTGTTTTTCATGATCAAGCCGCTCTGGCCTGATGCATACGTTCCGTACAGATAAAAGTCGCGAACCATGGTGTTTTTCACCACGTTGTTCGTGGGTAAATTGGCCAAGGTGCCCGAAGTGCCTCCCAAGGTCAAACCGTAGTAACCGCCAATGATGGTGCAGGAGTCGATGGTCAAATTGCTCGCTGCCAAACCACCACCCGTTGCAGAAGTTGCTGTGTTGGAACAAACAAAACCTGCGTAGTTCGTGCTCGTAACGGAATCCGTTGCTTGGATGGTGCAATTCTTGAAGGTGTTGAAGTTCGCACCGTTCATCAATTGAATGCCAAAACCATACATAGTAGTGGCTTGGCCGATGGCGCGTACGTTCAAGTTTTTAAAGGTAACGTAGTCCGTACCGTTCAATTTGATTACCGCGCGTTCGTTGGTGTTGTACGATTGGAATTGGATGGCATTGCCGTTACCATTCACCGTGATGGTGTTGGTGGAAGACAATCCGGGGATGTCACCCAAAATCAACTGTTCCGTGTACGGGCCGGTAAAAGGCACTACGTTGAAAACAACAGGACCCGCTACACCGCATGACGCCGCGGCAAACGCAGCAGTTAAGTTGGGGTAGGTGCCCAACGGACCAACAGTGTAGGTACCTGCCGCCAAGTTGGGCAAGGTAGTTACCTGAATAGCAGAA
Source organism: Cryomorphaceae bacterium (assembly GCA_034679985.1). Classification (GTDB taxonomy): domain Bacteria; phylum Bacteroidota; class Bacteroidia; order Flavobacteriales; family Schleiferiaceae; genus CAMDTE01. The sequence goes on along the minus strand of JAXITR010000037.1, from coordinate 10,608 downwards.
GATGCCGCTGAAGTAGAAGACGCCGTGCAGGTTACGTTGCAGCGGTAGTATTTGTCGGAAGTCTGACTAACGGTTGCAAAGGTGCTGGTTGCACCAGTTATTGCCGTCCATGGACCTGTAGCAGATGTGGAAGATTCCCACTGATAAGTCAAGCCACTGGCGAGGGTTTGGCCTGCCAAAGACAAGTTAAAGTTTTGGTTGGGGCAAACGGAGGTCAAAGACGCTGACGCTACACCGCCGGTAGGTGTGCCGGAACAAGCCGTTGCTGGAACCAAGCCCAACTGCATGTTGGGGCGTCCGGATTGAGCTGATGGGAATCCAATGGCACCGTCGGTACAACCGCTGCTGGTAGACAGGTCCGTGAAACCATCCGTACAAGAAGCAAAAGTTGTTGTTCCGTAATAAACGGTGGAGTTAACCGTGTAAGCAGCGTTGTCGAAGCACACCTCAATCACAACGTTGTCCGTGCCGTTCCATACGAAGGGCGTGGTGAACGTGTGGGTGTTCCAACCCGTAGATGCCGTGTACGTACTCGGGCCGTAAACGGTGGTGTACGTGGTAGCCGGCAAATAGGTTGCCGTCATGGACGTAGCCGTTGTTCCCCCCATTTTGATGGTGAAACTGCCCATTGACGCGGGATCCGCTGAGGCTACGTTGAACGCCACCGACGTGAACGTACCGGGAGGCATTCCCAATGCGGTCAACTCGGAAGCCAAGACCAAGTACTGCACTCGACCGTCCATCCAGTACGTCTTGTACGGAGTGAAGTTCGAGCCCGTCGTGGTGTTTGTGAGTGTTCCAGTGCCCAAAGTATAGGTCTGGGCTTGAGCCGCAAAGACCAACACAAGGACAACCAAGAAACTCAGTGCTTTGTGTAAAAGCTGCTTCATTTTGATTGTTTTAAGTAATGAAAAACGACGATAGTCCCCAAAAGGGAGGAGCAATATAGCCATATTCCTTGCAAACGTTTGACGAATTCGTGCACTTTTGTTCAAATTGTTGAAAACTTTTCTTCACAGACGGAGTTGTACGTGGGGCGTTAAACTCAGCTGTGAACTGAAAAATGGTTACCAAATTGGGCGCGGTTGCGGAACCGGATGTTGGAACTACGGTGCAAGCGGTTTGAGCGATGATCGTTCAGAATTGGCGAATCCAAACGTCGGCAATACTGCATCGACATCGGGTATAAATAATCCACATTGCGATAGTTTAATTTATGTTGTACACAGAGAAACTTAGTAGTATCTTCGCGCCTCGATAAAAGATACGTGTTGTCTTTTTCGAACACGGGAAGTAGCGCAGGTGGTAGCGCATCTGGTTTGGGACCAGAGGGTCGCAGGTTCGAATCCTGTCTTCCCGACGACCGCTCCTCACAAGGGAGCGGTTTTTTTATGCTCCAACTATTGGAAGCGACCGGTAAACTTTTGAAAAGTTCAAGACACACCCAAAAGGGTAGTGAGTCGAACGATACGAGAAAAATCTTGCGATCCCGGCGCGATTCGAACGCGCGACCGACTGCTTAGAAGGCAGTTGCTCTATCCAGCTGAGCTACGGGACCCTGTTCGCGGTAATTTCAGTCATCCAGAAACAACGAACTACGGCAACGGGCGGCAAAATTAAACCAAAGGCTTTGTTTGTAATCAAAAAGATTCATTTCATTTGCTCTATTCTAATGGGCGCGATTCATTTGATCCTATTCATCCGTCTCAGAAACTTACGCTTTACTATTTATGTCCCGTCAAAATTCAATCGACCGTTTGGCTTCTATCGTGCAATTTGGGGTACTAAAAAATAGTTGGTTCACTCCAGTATTTCTTGTTCTCTTCCTATCATCTGGTGTAAATTGTATACAGGCTCAAAGCACCACCTGGGAGAAGGATATTGCGTGCATTGTGCACTCCCATTGCGGCAGTTGCCACGCCGGCGGCGGAATTGCTCCGTTCCCGTTGTCGTCGTACTACCAAGTTAAAAAACAAGGTATTGGCGTGAAGTTGGCGGTGCAAAGCAACCACATGCCCCCTTGGCCAGCCGGCGAAGGGCAGCCCCACCTGGCACAATCCAAATCCTTGACCGCACAAGAAAAACAGTTGCTGGTAGACTGGGTAAACAACGGCATGCCGGCTGGGGACACATCGCTTGCGCCTCAGCCACCAACGGCAACCAACGGAGTTGTACTGACGCAACCGGACTTCGTTCTTACCATGCCCACCTACACCGTGCCGTCGTCCAGCAACGATACGTACCGATGTTTTGCTATTGCCAATCCAACAGCCTTTGCTCAAACCATCAAAGCCTTGGAGGTGGTTCCCGGCAACCGGCAAGTTGTGCACCACGTTCTGGTTTTTTACGACCCCACCAATACCCCTTTGCAATTAGACGCCGCCGATCCGGCACCCGGTTACGCCTCATTCGGCGGCACCGGCAGCGGCCAAAGCAAGTTAATTGGCGCTTGGGTGCCCGGCCAAGAAGCGTACTTTACCCCGCCCACTACAGGGTTTTCCGTTCAAGGACAAGGGTGCTACATCCTTCAAGTACATTACCCGGTCAGCGCAGCCGGTCAGCAAGATTCAACGTCTTTGCGGGTGCAACTCTCCCCCATTCCCTTGCGGTCCCTGATGATTCAATCGCCTTTGAATCACCTTCAAAGCCTCATCAACGGTCCACTCGTGGTGCCCGCTAACCAAGTAAAAACGTTTCGTGCGCAATACACCGTACCGGGAGCTGTTACGGTTTTTGGCATTACGCCCCATGCGCACTTGGTTTGTACTTCGCTTTCCGCTTGGGCAGAGTTGCCCAATGGGGATTCGGTGCCCCTGATTCACATCCCAAAATGGGATTTTCACTGGCAAATGTCCTACTCCTTTCGGGAGGCCTTGGTTCTACCTACCGGCACCAAGTTGAAAGCCAAAGGCACGTACGACAACACCTTCAACAATCCCAGAAACCCCAATTTTCCGCCGCAAACGGTTACGGCGGGTGAAGGGACGTCGGACGAAATGATGTTGTTTTATGTTCACTATAGTCCTCGCCAAGCAGCCGACCAAGGATGGATTTTGGATACCGCCACCCACAAGGCGCATCATTTGGGTTGCATTCCAGCAAGTTTGGGCCGTGATGAGCCGACAGTGGACCGTTGGTGGCTGGGGCCCAATCCCAGCGCTTCGGCACCGGATGTGTGGGGCTTGAACCCTGGCGAAGCATTGGAAATGCGTAATTCTTTGGGTCAGGTGGTCTGGACGGGGCGTTTGGATGACCGTTCCCAATGGAGCGCACTGCCGCACGGAATCTATTGGTTGCGGAGTTTGGACTACCTTCGCAGCGCATTGCCATGGATCAAAACACCCTGATGCGCGCGGCGCAAAAACTATCGGAAAGCGTTTGGATGGACGTCCTGGGCGTCGTGGTGGTGGTTGCGGCATCGGTGGGCTTGGGGTACCACGAGACGGTAATCAACGGCTGGCCCATTGGGTGGTTTTCCACGGTAGGCGTTGCCGTTTCCATGATGGCTACCCGATTGGTCACGCGGCGCAACAACGTTGGCAATGCGATTGGGTTAGCGGCAACCGTAAACTCGGCTTTTGTGGACTACGCCTTGGGCAACAAAGCAGCTTTTTTGACCTATCCTGTTACGTTTATTGGAAACGCCATAAGTGTTTGGTATTGGAGCAAACGACCAGACCGGACCCCGTCGCCCGTGAATTTTCGGTACTTTCGAAACATGGGATTTGCCGTTGTTTTGGGATTGATCCTCAACCATGCGGGGTACACGGCCTTTTGGACCGAAGCGCTGTCCAACGACGATTGGAGTAAGTTTTTGTTGACCTCTGGCGTAACAGCCCTCACCTTTTCGGGGTTGTTCAATACCCCAGGCATGTACGCCGACTCCTGGATTTTTTGGCAATTTTACAACGTTCTGAAGTTGATTCAGAACTGGCACTTTGGAAACATTGCGTACGTTGCAAAGTACATCTTTTACTTGTTCAACGCGGGGCTGGCATGGTTTGTGTGGAGGTTCCTCATGCGCAAAGGAGTACCTCCGAAGTTAACTCCATTGTAAACGAACGTGAAAAATCAAAGAACCTACAACAACGCGGCTACCTGCAATCCCTGGATTGCATGGTTACTGGCATTGGGCGTGTTTTTTGGTTTTCAACCTCAGTTACCTGCATACACCGATTCTTCAATCGAAGGCCAATCGGTCTTGGTTGCAGACAACGATTGGGGAACGCATTGGGGCGAAGTATTTGAATTCGGTGATTTCTCTTTAGAATCAGAAGAAAATTTTGAGTCGGACGGTGAAGAGAACTCGGAAGAGTCTGCTCATGAAAACAGCAGTTGTTTAAACCAACGAGTAGAAAATTGGGGCACCAACCCGTTTGGGCTGTCCCTCATCGCCACGAGAGGAGTTTTTCCTTGTGGCCCGAAAGGGGACGCCGGATGCAGCACAAACCGGTACCTAAAACACGGCCGATTGAATATTTGAAATTAGGCAATACCTAAGTCCTTGTAAAACAAGGAGTTGTTTTGTTTAATTTCAACTTTTTACTATGTCTTTACGTTTACCGAAGGACGGCTTTGCCGGCCTTCGAGCGCATTGGATTGCCGATGCAACCTCTGGATTTCTTGTTTTTTTGATAGCCCTTCCCTTGTGTTTGGGCATTGCCATGGCCAGTGGCTTCCCTCCTTTTGCCGGATTGATTACGGCTATGGTTGGTGGGCTTTTGGTAAGTCCCATCATGGGGTCGGCTTTATCCATAAAAGGTCCTGCTGCTGGATTGATTTCCATTGCGGCGGCAGCCGTCCTAGACTTGGGACAGGGCGACGCCGCGCGTGGCTATCCGTTGGTCTTGGCCGTAGTAGCGGCAGTGGGCATTGTCCAGGTGTTACTTGGGATACTGAAGCTGGGTAAATGGGTTGATTTCTTTCCCACTTCAGCCGTTCACGGCATGCTGGCGGCCATTGGAATCATTATTATTTCCAAGCAACTACCCGTTCTCTTGGGTGTTAAACCCGTTGGAAGCAAGCCCCTGGAATTGCTTTTGGAGTTGCCCCATTGGTTGGGACATTTCAACACAGCCGCAACGATCATTGGCGCAACCTCCTTGCTTCTTTTGATAGGCTGGGGGCTTTTGCCGTTCCCCATTTTGAAGAAATTACCGGCAGCTTTGGTAGTCCTGTTGGTTTCTGTTGGGCTCGCCCATTTCCTCCCCATTGCCGCGGATAGCCGGGTGGCGCTTCCGAATTCCTTCGTCGGTGGATTCTCGTTTCCTGATTTTTCACAGCTACTGGAGATCAAATCATTGGAATACGTTGTCATGTTTGCCTTGGTTGGAAGCCTGGAGTCTCTACTTACCGTTAAGGCGGTGGACGGATTGGATCCATACCACCGAAAATCAAATGCCAACAAAGACCTGATTGCGGTTGGTTTGGGCAACAGCTTAAGCGGTCTATTGGGCGGCCTGCCGATGATTGCCGAAGTGGTGCGAAGCAGTGCCAATGTAAACAATGGGGCAAAAACCAGGTGGTCCAATTTCTTCCACGGTTTGTTCTTGCTTTTGTTTGTGGCTTTAGTACCTGCGTTTCTGGAATTAATTCCGTTGAGTGCCCTGGCCGCACTGCTGGTTTATACGGGTTATCGCCTCGCCTCACCGGTCTTATTTTCCATGACCGCTAAAATCGGTTGGGATCAACTTTTGGTCTTTCTAACCACCATCGTTTTGACTCTGGTTGAGGATCTCTTGGTGGGAATTTTTGTGGGTACGCTTTTGGAGCTACTGCTTCAAATGGCCAATGGCGTGCGTTGGAATGAATTGTTCTCTTTGCAGGTGGAAAAAGACTTTTTTGGGGAACAGGTACACGTGCACGTCATTGGAAATCTAGGTTTTGGGAACTTAGTTAAATTGAACCGTTTGGTGCACGACTTGCCTTTGGACAAGCCTGTTCTAGTGCACGTACAAAGATCGATTTACATCGACCATTCGGCTATGGAATACCTGCATCACCTCCAACATTCCTTTGAAATGCTTGGCGGCGAGCTGAAGTTTGAAGGTTTGGAACAATTTAAATCCTTGTCCAAGCACGATTTGGCGACCCGCAAGAAACCGAAGAACAAAAAGGTATGAACCAGCACCCTGAAAAGTACAGTCGAGGTGCAGTGCTTCATTCCTTGATGCACTATTTGCCATCGCAAGCGCCACTCAAAGATTTTATTCACCACAATACGTTGCATGCCTTTCAAGACCGACCCTTTTTTGATGGATTGAAAGACGCCAACTCAACCTTTGGCTACCGCACTACCTTGTCGTTGCGTGAATACCGCACCTGGTATCGTACCAATCCAAACGCCGAACCCGCATTGAATCGGGCCATTCATTTGTTGGGATTGGAGGATGAAGGCAAATTCTGGATGGACAAAGCACTTCGTGGTGAATTTCCAGAATCGGCCGGTCCCAACTTGGGTACCGTTCGACTTTGTTGGAAAAAGATAGCTGGGGTCGATTTGGACGCACAAGTGCATCCCTTTCTGTTTCGTTTATTGGGATCGTTTTTGGATCAAGGATTGGCACAATGGGAATTCCCTGGTGCTCGAGAACTTTCTTTTCTAGATGCCATAAGGGCCCTGGATCAATGGTCCGCTGGAGGTTTGTTCACCAACAAAACAGCCCGTCGGCTTTTGCACGATGTTCAAACCGACCTGGAATGCTTGTTGGAACGGGTAGTTGGTTCGCCAACATTGTATGAGCATTACTTGTTCGATCAACAATTTGCGCATGCCGGTTGGTCTGGAATCGTAGCCCAGATAGAACAAAACCCGAACGGCCTTTTTGATGGCCGTAAAATCCGTCTGGAGGAATTGATCTTTGTAGAGTTACTGATGGAAATCGATGCCCTGGAATCCAAATTGGGCGTTGGATTTCAACCCTTGCATCAATGGATGACGGAGTCTCTGCCCCCTTTATTTTCAGAACGAGTACAAACCGAGAAAGATCAGGTTGTTCGTCTGTGGCAAACCGCCTACGAATGGGCCGCATACGACGGTGTATTGTTTGGAATTCAGAACGAAGCCATGCGCAGTTCCCAACAAAATCCGTTGGTATTTCAAGCCATTTTTTGCATCGACGACCGTATGGAGTCTTTTCGACGGCATTTGGAAATGAATCAGCCGGATTGCCAGACTTTTGGAACACCTGGATTTTTTGGCTTGGACTCCCTTTATCTTCCATCGGATGCCAAATTTGCTTCGAAGATTTGCCCAGCTCCAATGGAAACACAACGGGTTGTTCGTGAAATTGGTACACGGAAAAGGAAGAAAGACCTCCATTTTTCCCGCGATAGCCAATCCTTTCATGGAGGTTTTTTATTGGCTCAGACACTGGGTTTCTATTCGTTTTGGCGCTTGCTGGGCCAACTGATACGGCCATCGGAATCCGCTAAGACCAGTTCATCGGACCACCAAATGCCGGAGCACGTTTATTTGGAACACGATTATTCAACCTGGAGATGGCGGATCGGCTGGAATCGATGCTGAACAGCATGGGACTCAATGCCGATTTTGCGCCACTCGTTTACCTTATTGGACACGGCGCAAGCAGTACCAACAACCCCCACTATGCAGCTTACGATTGCGGTGCCTGTTCCGGCAGATCCGGCTCCGTCAATGCGCGATTGGTGGCGCAATGGGCCAATATAGCTGACGTACGCCGCGAATTGAACCAACGGGGAATTTTGTTAACGGATACAACTTGGTTCGTTGGCGCATTGCACGACACCACCCGAGACAGCCTGCATTTTTACGACGAAGATTGCATTCCGGCACCTTTTACCGCGAAGCATGCAGAAAACAAAATGAGCTTTTTGCTTGCGGCAACGGCAAATGCTGCCGAACGCAGCCGAAGGTTTGAATCAATCGATTTGAACCTTTCGCTGAGCGCAGCACACCAAAGGGCAGCTTTGCGTTCCGTTTCGTTGTTTGAACCTCGTCCGGAATTGAACCACGCCACGAATGCCTATTGCATCGTTGGCGACCGTGGATTGACAAAAAATCTTTTCCTGGATCGACGAGCTTTTTTGAATTCGTACCGACCGGAGAAGGATCCTACTGGTGCGGCACTTTTGCCCATTTTAAAGGCGGCTGCGCCCGTTTGTGGCGGTATAAATCTAGAGTATTACTTTTCCAGGGTAGACAACCTGCGCTTGGGCGCCGGTTCCAAATTGCCCCATAACGTGGTTGGACTCATTGGGGTGTCCAACGGAATCGACGGGGACTTGCGACCGGGGTTACCGGCTCAAATGATCGAAGTGCACGATCCCATTCGTCTGTTGATGGTGGTTCACCAAGAAAAAAAAGTGGTTGAAATGCAACTCAAAAGCCACACACCAACCTTCCAATGGTTTGATCTTGAGTGGATTCATTTGGTGGTTTTGGATCCTTTGGACCAACAACTTTGGCGTTGGGCAAAAGGACAATGGATCCGTTACACTCCGTTTACTTCAAGATTGGATGCGGTATCGGATTGGATGTCCGTTTCTCGCTCTTCGCGTTCCAATATTACCGTAAAACAATTAGACTTGAACGACCGTGGTTGAGTGGATTCCTTTTTTTATTGGCTGGCCTTTACTTGGTTTCTTGGTTAGCCTGTTGTTGCCTGAGCACGAGGAAAAAATCCATGCGCGTTGGGCACGTTGGGCAGTTGGCACGCAAGCCGCTGCTCTATTGGTTTTTTGCATTCTTTGGTCGCTTGGAGAGGAACCGTATTTAAACCTTCTGGAATGGACGCTCTACCGAAATGCTGATTACGCGTTCTACCTTGATTTCTATTTTGATCGCGTGACCGCTGTATTCGCTTTGTTGGGCGCTGGGTTGGCTTTGTTGGTGGTATCCTTCAGCAGGATTTACATGCATCGCGAACCGGGTTACAAACGGTTCTTTAGCACCGTTCTATTCTTTTTCCTAGCCTACAATACAACCATTTTCGCTGGGAACTTAGAAACGTTGTTTGTGGGATGGGAAGGTTTGGGCATCAGTTCCTTTCTGCTGATTGCTTTTTACCGTGAGCGGTTTCTTCCCGTAAAAAACGCGATCAAAGTTTTCTCTATTTACCGCATTGGCGACGTTGGATTGCTCTTGGCCATGTGGATGAGTCACCACTTTTGGAACGAAAATGTTTCGTTTGTCAAACTCTTGGAGCAGGATTTGATCCACGAACATCTGCACGGGCATACGGCATTGGGCGTGGCTCTTTCTGTTTCTCTATTGCTAGCAGCAATGGCCAAATCAGCACAATGGCCTTTCACCTCTTGGCTGCCGCGTGCTATGGAAGGTCCTACACCCTCCAGTGCCATTTTCTACGGCTCGCTGAGTGTGCATTTGGGTTCCTTTTTGTTGTTGCGCACCCATCCATTTTGGGTAAATCAAACCTCTGTGGTGGTACTGATTGGCTTTATTGGGGTGGTTACCAGTTTGCTTGCCACCGGAATTGCACGCGTTCAACCTTCCATAAAAGCACAAATTGCTTATGCATCTGCGGCTCAAATCGGATTGATTTTTGTAGAAATCGCCTTGGGATGGGATACGTTGGCCTTATTTCATACCGTTGGCAACGCTTCCCTCAGAACCTACCAACTCTTGGTATCACCATCAGCGGTTGCGGTGTTGATTCGCGAACAATTGACCTCTTTCAATCCCGTTCGCAAGACGCTGGAGACCTGGTATCCCAAGCGCTTAAAGCACACGCTGTTCGTTTGGAGTTTGAAAGAATTCAACTTGGATCAATTTCATTACCGATTTCTGTGGGATCCGTTTAAAAAGATTGGAAGATCCCTTCATTTCTTGGGATTGACACGTTCACTTATCCTGTTTTTCCTTCTGATTATTGGTGGATGTGTGGGCATCATCCGGCCGGATTGGATTCCAAACGGTTTGGTTTCCAATCTTTCCTTGTTGTACATGCTTGTAGCAGTTGTCTTTGTAATGCGGGCATTTTCCGAGCTCAAGAGCGTTTCCCTGGCGTGGAGTCTTTTGGCCATGAGCCATACGTTTGTTGCGGTTTCCATAGGCTTTACAGGCAAACTTCAATGGGACGAAGTTGGGTTGTATTTAGGCGGAATCTACGCCTCTTTTGGTGTTGGGTTTATCGTATTTAACCGTGCTAAAAGGTTGGTACGGCATTGGGATTTGGGTAACTTTCATGGACTGGTACACCGACGACCGGTACTGACGGGGTTTGGTTTATTGGCAACGTTGGGCATCAGTGGTTTTCCCATAACAACTGCCTTTTTGGGCGAAGACCTGTTGTTTGCTCACATTCGGGAAGACCAATATGGTTTGGCTACGCTAATGGCAATTACCTTTGTTGTGGATGGCTTGGCCGCCATCCGAATTTTTGCGCGAATTTTCTTGGGGCCAGACGATCGAAATCCGGCCTTTGATTTGTTAAAAGCTGTTTAATAAAGTGCGTCCTCTAATTTGGTTTGGTTGGTAGAGGCCCTTGTGTACTGGGGCGCACTTAGCACAGGGATCTCGGAACCCCGACGGAAACCACCCGGTTTTTTCTTTGGTACTGGGAGTGAGGGCGGGATAAGCTTCGCAGATCCCCTGGAAGGGGAGCT
>JAXITR010000036.1:0-20685 GCA_034679985.1 Cryomorphaceae bacterium | reverse complement strand
GGCAGCAACATAGACCACCCGAAGCGGTTGGCGCAGTTTTTCGATGGTGTGGATCAAATCTTGACTGCTATTGGGCTGGAGAAGTGGGGGCACGTGCAATCCTTGACCCTTACTGTTTGTACTTAATGTTGACAAAATAAGAAGCGTGCAGGCCAATCGGCGAATAGCAATCGTGCTCATGTACTGTTTTTTGAAAGCTAAACATTTACAGCCTGATCATTGCTGCAAAAGCACAAGCAAGGTAAATACTAAAAAGGTCGCAGTGCAATGCTCCTACTTTATAACAGGGAATGTGTGGTCCTAAGTAAATAATTCAATGGTGAAAATCCTTTGTTCGGTTGATTTTGATCTTATCGTCCTGAATTATCTAGGGAAGTGGGTAACTCATTTTGGGTATACCTCCAATGACGTAAATCACTGGCAATAGGCGCACAGAAGAACAGGAGGGAGGCTTCATTCTCGTTCCTGCCGTACCTTGGTGAGCGTTACACAATCGCCACCGTTAGTTCGCGCACCGAATGACCTTCTTACAAAAACCCACGGCTTTTGCCTTATTGGTGCTGGCCACTGTGTGGGTGTGGATGATCGCACCTTTTTGGCTTCAAGAAGGAATGTTCCTCGATGGCCTTATCTACGCTTCTGTCGCGCAAAACTTGGCAGACGGTTTAGGCTCGTTTTGGGCCCCGGTGTACCAACCGTCAGCGTCGGTGCCTTATTCGGAGCAACTTCCCCTTTTTACCGGGCTTGAGTCACTTTTTTTCCGCGTTCTGGGTGGAAGCGTTTGGACGGAACGGCTGTTCTTGGGGTGTGCGTGGATGGTTCATGTTATGGGCATTCATGCTTTACAGCGTCGGTGGTGGCCCGAACTGCGGGAAGAAGTCTCTTGGTGGGCGGTTTCCGTTTGGAGTTTGATCCCCCTGGTGGCTTGGGGAATGGGCAATCACGTTCAGGAAATGTGGATGTCCGCATTCGCCCTGTGGGCAGTCGTTGCGCTCTCGCACGAACGGTGGTCTTGGTTGGGTGGAGTGCTGACCGTTGCGGCCTTTTTGTTCAAAGGCCCACAGGGCTTGTTTCCTTTGGTTTGGTTGCCCTTGGCCAGTTTTTTCGGAATCATCCAGAAAAAAACGTTCCGTAAATCGTTCGCATGGGCGTTTGCCTTTATCCTTCTTTCGTTTGCGGTTTTGTGGTTGTGGGACGACGCCCGCCAGGCTCTTGTTCGAAACGCTGAAAACCGCCTGGTCCGAACGTTTACCGCAGTCCGCGCCGTGAATACAACTTCTCGATTCTGGCTCTTGGGACCGATGCTTGCCCAATGGGGGGTTATTATGGCAGCCACCGTTGTTTTTGCACGCATTCGGTACGGTGCCGTTCGCTTTGTGGGGGATCGACGCACTGCGGCATTTCTCCTTTTTTCTTTGTGCGCCTCACTTCCTTTGTTGATTACGCGCGAACAAAGGGATTTTTACCTCATTCCGTCGACCGTCTTCGCAGCCTTGGGATTGATCCATTCCTTCCCGGGATCGCTCGTTGTCCCCTCGAAACGTTTGGTAGCAGGAATCGGGCTGTTTTTGGTATTGGGAACGATAACGGTCTCCTACCGCCGTCACGTGCGCGATGCGGATCTGCGAGAAGAACTTGCGCAACAAGCTTCCGCATTTACGCCCGGATCATCGTTCAACGTACAACCGGAACTACGTCTTCATTTTTTACTTCAAGCTTACGGTATGCGTTCTAATCGATGGGAAGTGGACTTAACGAACGAAAAGGTCCACGAAAACCGCATAGAGCAGCATTCAACAAAGGAGGGACTGATTTTCAGAAGCAAAGCCACCGAACGAAAATGAATTTAAGAACGATCTTTGTGAGCCCCGGTATTTTAGTTTTCGCAACGGATTTTCCAAAAGGAGCACAGTTTTGTATTTTCTAAGACCACAATAGCAAGCCATGGTAGCGTCCAAAAATGATAAGCCCGGTGGTGCCTTTCACGAGAAAAAGGATAAAAACAAGAAAGCCCACAACATCGGAGGCGGTCAAAAACTCAAGATGAACAAGGCATTGAAGCACAAGAAGCCCATCTCGAGAGGGTCTAAGAAGTAGTAAGTTGGCTTGGCGGCAAAAGAAAAAACCCAGGCCGCGGGCCTGGGTTGGTGTTTTGAGTAGCGAGGGGGGGAATCGAACCCCCGACCTCAGGGTTATGAATCCTGCGCTCTAACCATCTGAGCTACCTCGCCGAATCAGGGCGCAAAAATACATACCTTCACGGACACCCACAACTGAATTGATGAAACTTCAGCACGCTCGTTTTGCATTACTTGCACTGCTGGTAGTCTTTGGAAGCGCAACGTACCGCAATCAATTGGACTGGGGCGACGACTGGGCACAGTACTTGGATCAAGCCAAATGGCTTATAAATAGTGACTTTAAGACCCCTGTTCACCTTTTCGTTTATCAACACGCCTCGGCGCTGTACGCGCCGCCCTACTATCCGTGGGGCTGGCCGATGCTATTGGCATTGACCACAAAACTCCCTCCTGGTGTGGTTTTGACCTGCCTGTGGGCAGGGTTTTCGATGGTGCTCTTTGAAGTTTATCGGCTTAAAACAAAAAATTCAGGTACTGCATTAGCTTGGGCCTTGGTATGGGCGGTGTCGCCCTGGATGCTCCGGTTCAAATGGGAGTGGTTATCTGATTTGCCCTTTGCATTGTGCTCAAGGGCATTGATTTTCTTGTTTCTGCGTCCAAAACCATCCAAGATAACCTTGCTGCTTATTGGCCTCCTGACCGCAGCTTCCATTGCCTTTCGTCCCTTGGGTTGGGCACTGGTCTTGGCTGCAGGGGCCGTTGGCCTGGGTCAATGGGTGCGGAATAAACGCGTATCCCAAATCATAGGCGCTGTGTTGGTGGGCGGGGGAATGGCCGATTTTCTCCTTTCCATCTTGCCGCACGCATCCGGTCACTTTACGGCCGTATACGGCCCACCCTGGTTGATTTCCGGAGTATTGGACCGACTTGTTCACTACTTTGGCTCGTGGAGGTATGCCTGGAGCCCGGTACATTCCTGGTTCCCCGGTTGGGGCTTGTGGATTGGAACGTTGGCCGTCTTAACTGTTGTGGCCGCGTGGACCTACGCTTTATTGACCCAAAAGCGAAACGTACCCGCTTCCGAAACCGCCGCCATCCCAATTTTCTTTACGGGGGTGTACGCCGGTGCAGTTATTCTGTTCCCGGTTCAATCCCAAGGTTTTCGGTACCTGCTTCCGCTCGTGCCTTGGCTATTTCCACGCATTCTTCCTGTAAAACTTTCGCTTGGCTTGGCCCTGTTGGTGTTGTTCTCTTACGTCCCTGCTTGGGCCAAGATTGCCGGCGAATGCAGTACGCCCAATGATTTGATGCCCGGCCCAAACACCGCAACTGCGCGCGAACTGGTGACGGAAATCAAACGTAGGGTGCCGCCCCAGGATACCTTGCACGCCACACGGCCGCGGGCACTGGCACACCTAACGAACCGATGGAGCGCATTTACCTCGTCCAGCGATACGATCGCAAAACAATGGAGCAGTCATCATTGGTGGGTAACTTCCACGCACTGGCCCGCGGCTGATGTACCAATTGAGGCAGATTTAGTGTGGTCCAATGGCGAATTTGCACTTTTTTGCACGACGGCACCAAAGTATAGAATTGTGCATTAAATTGCAGTCAATGGCCGACAAAGTCAAAATAGAATTGGAGTATCCGGTGCGCTCGTCGCCCCCCATGTTGTACAATTTTCTGTCCAACCCATCCGGTTTGGCCGAATGGTTTTGCGACGACGTGGAGTCCCGTGGCGATCGGTATGTTTTCAAATGGGGAGACACCGAGGAGGTGGCCCATTTGGTGCGCAAACGCCAGGATACTTTTGTTCAATACAAATGGGATGAGGATACAAGTCCCAATAAATTTTCGTTTGAGTTCCGCATTGTGGTGGACGACATTACGTTGGATGCCACATTGGTGGTAACGGATTACGTCGACGAAAACGATGAAAACGAAATGCGCTTACTTTGGAACAGCCAGATTCACAACTTGCTCCACACCATCGGCGCCTAACGGTATTCGCCGTGCTTGGAGCACTGGCAGGGTTGGCCTCCTTGTTCTTGGGCGGACGTACGCAGTATTTTGATATTTTCAACCCCCTGCTTCGGCACCTTCCGGACGGTTTTTGGAAAATTACTTCGTCTTCCGCGGAAGGTTGGGCGGTTGGGATTGGAACCCTATGGGCTTTGCTGGAACGTCGTACCCTGCGCTGGTGGATTGGCTGGGGGGTAGCTGTTGCGGCAGGCTCCTTGCTTCCGGGTTTGATTAAACATACTTGGTTTTCGTCCTTTCCCAGACCGTTGGAGTTGTACAAAGGGACTCTATTGCCCATACCGGGGGTAGAACCAGCCTATTGGTTCTCGTTTCCTTCCGGCCACACCACGGCGGCTGCGGCCTTGGCTTTTTACTGGGCCTGGACCCATCCGCGCCCCACGGTCTCCGCGCTGGTGTTTTTCTGGGCTATTCTGGTTGGATTTAGCAGAATGGCTTTGCACATGCATTGGTGGATCGACGTGGTAGGGGGGTGGTGCCTGGGTGCTGCACTGGCAGCCTTAGCGCTCCGCGCTTCCCAAATCGATTTTGTATCTTTGTGGGGCTCAAAAAAAAGAAGTTAATACGGGTTTGAACATGAAGCTATTGGAAGGAAAAGTGGCCCTGATCACCGGCGCCGCCAAAGGAATTGGACGCGGTATCGCATTGGAATTTGCCAAGCACGGTGCTGATGTGGCCTTTACTTATTTGTCGTCTGTGGAACAAGGCCTTGCCTTGGAAGCCGAACTTTCTGCTTTTGGTGTTCGTGCCAAAGGTTTTCGTTCGGACGCATCCAAAGCGGATCAAGCAGAACAGCTTATTGCCGACGTTGTAGAAGCATTCGGGCGCATCGATGCGGTAGTCAACAACGCGGGCATTACCAAAGACAATTTACTGATGCGGATGTCTGAAGACGATTTCAATCGGGTCATCCAAGTCAATTTGAATTCGGTATTCAATTTGACCAAGAGTGTGCAGCGCGTGATGCTCAAGCAACGCAGCGGAAGCATCATCAACATGGCTTCTGTGGTGGGCGTGAAAGGAAATGCGGGGCAATCCAATTACGCAGCCTCCAAGGCCGGCATCATTGGATTCACCAAATCCATCGCGTTGGAATTGGGTTCGCGCAACATCCGGAGCAACGCCATAGCCCCCGGATTTATTGAGACGGAAATGACCGCCGTTTTGGACGAGAAAACCGTACAGGGCTGGCGCGAAGGCATTCCGTTGAAGCGCGGCGGACAACCCGAAGACGTGGCCAATGCGTGTGTGTTTTTAGCCAGTGATCTGAGCAGCTACATCACGGGGCAGGTACTGAACGTCGACGGCGGCTTATTGACCTGATGGGAATACTTCTGGCGGCGGCAGTCCTGATTGCTGCAGGTGGAACCTTTTTTACCTACCGGGGCGGCCCCAAGAATCGTTCCGCTTACGCACTGTACTTATTGCGCTTCGCGTGGATGTTTGGCCTTCTTTTGTTGGCCGTTAATCCTTCGTGCACGAGGACAGAAACACATTCTGAAAAGCCCTTGCTATTGGTTGCAAAGGACGTCAGCGGCTCGTTCCAGTCCTTTCAACAACCCGTCCCAAAATCGTTGACTGAGGTCTTCGACACGTTAGTCGTCCCCTTTGGCACGCAAAAGAACACTCAATTGGACTCGCTGGTTCAGCGCGCACCTTCGAGAACAGGAGGGAAGCGAATTGCTGCTGTATGGACCCAGACCGATGGCATTTTAACCCAGGGAATTTCGTGGACCGACGCCCTGAGTTCCTTGGGAAATCCTGTATTTTTTGCAGCCCTTCCCAAAGACTCTATCATTCGATCGGGTTGGGAGTTGGTTGAAATTCAATTCCCCTCAGAAGTACTGGTGGGCCAGACGTACACCGGTACGGCCGTATGGGTGCATCGGGGATTGACCAATGCACGAACGCCTTTTACCCTTCAATGGGGCGAAGAAGTGATCGAAAAGGGGATGTTGCAACCCGAATCGGGCAAGAAGGAACAAGTTTTTAGCTTTAATTGGACGCCTAAATCAGTTGGTATTCGGCAACTTAAGTCCTCTAAAGGTGGTCTAGGTAAAAGCGTACAGGTGCGCAAAGAGAAGCCAAAATTGGTTGTTTTTGGTGGCCAACTGCACCCGGACGCCGCTTACTTCGTGCATCAATTGTGTGCCCAACGAACGGTTGAGGTGTATTATCGCTTTGGACCGCCTGAAGCGAGTGATTTTGATGCCTCCATTTGGCTGTTGTCCGGCGGAAAACCGGTGGCTGGTGAGGAACAATTTAGAGGAAATATTTTGACCCTGCCGGCGTTGGGCAGTGGTCTGCTGCCGGCAGATGCACCGCCCGTCTGGCCGGGTGAATCGTACGGAATTCCTTCATCCCAAGGTTGGATGCAGGTGCCAAAACCAAGATCTATTTCCGGCGCGGGGGGTACGTTGCGTTGGGAGATTGGATACGTTGGTTTTGCTGCTGCAGCACGTCAGGTAGATAGCATTCAGTCGCGGATGCCGTCGGCTTGGTTGGATCGACTTTGGACCGTAGAGGGGAATCAGTCCTTGCGCATTCGTTTCCCAGAATCAGTGTGGTCGGGGACTAAGTTGGACTTGGAAGCCGTTTGGACCGGTTGGACCCCCGCACGTGGTGTACCTTATCCTCAAATAGCACTTGAAATAGAAGATAAAGCCAATCAGAAGTACACCTTTCTTCCGGATGGGGAGGCGCTTAAGGCGCAGATCAATGCACTTCGCCCAGGGTTGTATTCCTACCGCGCTGCCGGGACTTTTGGCGGAGAGAAAAGGACGACCCAAGGCCAGTTTGAGGTCCTCGCGCCGGTGTTGGAAAACGAACGTCCTGCTGATTTTTCGCAGGTGCGCAACAACACGTCTCGGCTGGGTGGGGCGTGGTGCTGGTTGGACGAGACGGAGTCATTAGCTGCAGCATTGAAAAGCGATTCTCGTTTTCAGCCGGTATTGTTGGAACAAAAAAAATCCCGCCAATGGCGGGATTTCTGGTGGGCATACCTAATTTTTGGTTTGTCCTTGGGACTGGAAGCCATACTCCGAAAAAGGTATTTCGGGAGGGCGTAGACCCTACAGGGACGGAATTTTACTTCAGGTTTTTCGCCAAATAAGCACGCAAATCCTCAATGGAGGCATTGCGCAAAACGATTTTCCCCTTGGAATCGGTAACCACGTTCTGGGGAATGGCCCGGATGCTGAATAATTCTGCAGCCGCATTGTTCCAACCTTTCAGGTCGCTCATTTGGGGCCAAACCAATCCATCTTGTGCAATGGCTTCTACCCAAGCTTCTTTGTTTTCGTCAAAACTGACGCCCACTACTTCAAATCCTTTGGCGTGGAATTCATTGTACAGCGCCACCAAGTCCGGGTTCTGTGCACGGCAAGGACGGCACCAAGAAGCCCAAAAATCAACCAAGATTACCTTGCCGGCAACGGTGGAAAGCGCCAATGGAGTGCCCTCTGGAGTTGCTTGCGTCAATTCCGGTATTTTGTTTCCAATGGAAACGGCTTCCAATTTAGCTACGCGCTCCGTCAACTTCACTACCTCAGTTGCCTTGCTGTGGTCTCCGTCTACGCTCGCCAATACTTTTTTCAAAGACTCCAAGTCTGCCTGGTACAGGTAGCGATTGGCCACAAAAGCACCCAACGCACCGTTGTTTTCCGCAAAGCGGATCATGTCCTTTTCGTTCTTCTCGTACATGCCGTTGAAGCGCTGCGTCAATGCCTCAGCAGTAGTCATGTCGCCTGTTTGCATGGCACGTCCGTATTCGCCTTCCATCTGACGAGCTTGCGCCTGAAAATCAGTTTGGCTTTTGGTGAATGCATACAAAGAATCGGCAAAGTCAGATCCGGAGAATTCTGGAGCGAAAGGCAGAATAGCGGCATCGCCCGTAATTTCCACAGATTCCTTCCACCCAAACAACATCACTGGAGGTTGGATGCCGTCAATTTGGACAAAGAAGATTTGAGGTGCGTCCAATTCAGCTTGCAACGTAACCCTGCCGTCTTCCACCAAAGCGCTGTCTAGAGCTTTGACGTTGTCGTCCGTCACTTGAACAAATCGAGCCCAAACTTTTCCGGTATCGGTTGGATTCCAGTTGGTTAATTCCACCGAAACTTCCATTTGGGATTGGCAGCTGGTCAGGAACAGGGCACCGACCGCCGCAAGAGGGAGTAGAAAGCGTTTCATGAAACAAAGATACCGTCCTTACCTTTGATACATGAAGAAATTATTCTTGGGCGCTTTGGCCTTACTGGGGTCTGTTGTGCCGACGTGGGCCGGAGAGGGAATGTGGCTGCCGTTTTTGCTGCAAGCGCGCGAATCAGAATTGAAAAAAAGTGGATTACGCCTCACCGCGCGCGACCTATACGATGCCAACCAAGCCAGTCTAAAAGATGGTGTGGTTCACTTCGGTGGGTTTTGTACCGGGGAGGTGGTGTCCCACCAAGGGTTGATTTTGACCAACCACCACTGTGGATACGATGCCATTCAATCGCACTCTTCGGTTGAAAACGATTACCTCACGCACGGTTTTTGGGCGAAAAATCAAAAGGAAGAAAAGCCCAATCCGGGTCTTTTTGTGGATTTCATCAAACGCATGGAAGACGTCTCCTCAGTAGTTCTCAAAAACGTGACGAATCAAATGAGCGAGTCAGACCGCGAGGCGGAGGTCGCCAAGGCCGTGGCCAATCATTTGGCAGAACTCAAAAAATCAAACCCAGACTTTCTCTACTCCATCAAGCCCATTTACTACGGTTTGCAGTACATTTTGATTGTTTCCCAACGTTATTCGGACGTTCGTTTGGCGGGAGCGCCTCCCAGCAGCATTGGGAAATTTGGGTCGGATACGGACAACTGGATGTGGCCTCGCCACACGGGCGATTTTTCGGTTTTCCGCGTTTATGCTTCCCCTAGCGGAAGCCCCGCGGAATACGACGTCAAGAATGTACCCTTGTACGTACAGAATCCGTTAAAAGTTTCCCTAAACGGAGTTAAAGAAGGGGATTTCACAATGGTGTACGGATTTCCGGGCCGCACGGAAGAGTACTTGCCCGCTTCTTGGGTACAGCACGCCGTAGAGGAATTGAATCCCGTCCGCATTGAGGTGCGCAAACGCTTGTTGGGAACCTGGGACAGCGCCATGCGCGTGGATCCAGCCATTAAAATTGCGTACGCCAGCAAGTATGCGTCGTCGGTCAATGCCTACAAAAAGTGGATTGGCGTGAATTTAGGAATGGAACGGACCGACGGTTTACAGAAATTGGAGGAGCGTCAAAAAGCCAATGGAGCAGTCCCCGATGAGTTGAATGCAGCGCTAAACAATGCGGCACCCCTTTTGACTTCACGTGAGTTGTGGGTGGAAGTGGCCGGCCGGGGTTGGGAACTGGGGCAATTGGTGGCGCTGGCCAACAGTAAAGATTCACCGGAGCAAATAAAACAAGCCGTTCGTGATTTTTATAAGGACTACAGCCCAGAATTGGACCGTAGGGCTTTGAAAAAAACAGCGCAGTACTGGTTTAACGAGGCTTATCGGGTGAACAATGCGCTGATTTTACCCCCAAAAAACGTTTGGGACGGATCTGTTGACCCCTTATATACCGGGATTTTGTCGAACGCGGAAAAATCGCTGGCCTTGTTGGAGTCTAACTTCAACCAATGGTTATTGGAAGCGAAGCAAGACCCTGCTTATTTGGTGTATACCCGTCTTTCGGAGTGGCAAAATAGCGCGTTACTCCCCGGGGTTCGCTCGTTTTCCAAATCCACTGCAACGGCCTTGCGGATGCATACCAACGGATTCTTGCAGGGTGAAAATGCTCCTAAAATGTACCCAGATGCTAATTCTACTTTGCGTTTGGCCTCCGGAAAGGTCCTTCCGTATGCGCCGTCGGACGGTATAGAGTACGGATACCAAACCACACTGGACGGGTACATGGCCAAATACATTCCGGGAGATTATGAATTTGACGTGGATCCACGTGTCCTAAAGTTGCACGCGAGCCGCGACTACGGCGTCTACGCTCTCCCAAATGGCCAACTACCGGTCTGCTTCATTGCCAGCAACCACACCTCCGGCGGCAACAGCGGATCGCCTGCTTTGGATGCGAAAGGTCGTTTGATCGGCATCAATTTTGATCGGGTTTGGGAGGGAACCATGTCCGACTACCGATTCGACGAGTCCATTTGCCGAAATGTGATGGTCGATATTCGTTTTGTTTTGTGGACCATCGAAAAAGTAGGGGAGGCCCCGCATTTGGTTGCAGAAATGACGTTGGTAAAAGGGCGATGAGCCGTACTTTTGTGCCCGCAAACTTCAATCCCAAGCCATGAGTGTTCTGGTCAACAAGAATTCCAAAGTCATCGTTCAAGGGTTCACCGGTAAGGAAGGAACGTTCCATGCCGAGCAAATGATTGCCTACGGCACTCAAGTGGTCGGTGGGGTTACTCCCGGTAAAGGTGGACAAATGCATTTGGACCGTCCGGTTTTCAACACCGTGAGCGAAGCCGTTTCCGCAACGGGAGCCGATGTTTCCATCTTGTTTGTACCGCCCGCATTTGCAGCAGACTCCATCATGGAGGCCGCGGATGCTGGGATTAAAGTAATTGTAGCCATTACGGAAGGTATTCCCGTGAAGGACATGATTTCTGCCAAGAAATACGTTCAGGCACGCGGTTGCACGTTGATTGGACCCAACTGCCCCGGCATCATCACCGCCGGAGAAGCCAAAATTGGCATCATGCCCGGTTTTGTATTCAAGCCCGGACGCATTGGCATTGTGTCCAAATCAGGAACACTTACCTACGAAGCTGCGGACCAGATTGTTAAAGCTGGTTTGGGCGTTTCCACTGCCATTGGAATTGGTGGAGACCCCATCATTGGCACAACAACCCAGGAGGCGGTTGCTCTGCTTATGAATGATCCAGAGACCGACGGCATCGTAATGATCGGCGAGATTGGCGGCAATTTGGAGGCTTTAGCAGGTGAATGGATCAAGGCGAACGGCACCAAGCCGGTGGTTGGCTTCATTGCTGGAGAAACTGCCCCCAAAGGACGTACCATGGGCCACGCCGGCGCCATTGTTGGCGGTGCGGACGATACAGCACAGGCAAAAAAAGCGATTTTGCGCGCTTGTGGTGTGAGCGTAGTTGATTCTCCCGCGGAAATCGGCCAACGCATGTCCGAAATACTCAATAAATAAGGAGCATGGCCGGCAAGGCCCTGTTCAACGGCACGTGGATTGATGCCTCCGAACCCGTTTTTCGGGTGACGGATCGGTCCGTTTTGTACGGGGATGGGGTTTTTGAAACCATTCGCTCCTTCGGTACCGAAGGGATTCGGTTTTGGGAAGCGCATTACTTTCGGTTGATGGCCAGCATGCGGCTTCTGCGCATGCGCATACCCGACGCCTGGAGTCCGGAATTTTTATTGAATCATTTGATTGAAGTTGCCACCGCTAATTCTAAAAATAGCAGTGATGTACGTATTCGATTGAGCGTTTGGCGAAAAGGAGAGCCCGGATACGGTACGCGCAGTTCGGAAGTAGATTGGTCCTTAACTGCGACTGCATTGGAAGGCAACCAATACACCGAACTGAACGACTATTCTGCTGTTGTTTTCAAGGAATTCACCAAAGCACCGGGCGCATTGGCCGGCCTTAAAGGACCTCATTCTTTTTTGTACACCCAATCGGAACGATTTGCCTTGGAGATGGAGGCCTCTGAATCGTTGGTACTGACGCCGGACAACCGCTTGCTGGAAGGCGGTAAGTCCAACTTGTTCTTGGTATTCGGTTCGGAATTGGTGACCGCTCCACTTTCTGCAGGATGCATTCGGGGGATCGTGCGGGAGCAAGTTCTCAAGCGAGCAGCTGCTTTGGGCCTGTCCGTGCGCGAAGAAACGCTTTCTCCGTTTGAACTGCAACGTGCGGACGAAGTTTGGCTCACCAACGCCATTGTGGGCCTTCAGTCCTTATCCCACTACAAGCAGACGCGGTTTGCAAACGAGCAAGCCAACCGAATGCGGAGTGTTTTGGAAGACGCTTCTCGGGAATCATCTTGGCTTTAATGGTCCATGAATAATTTACACGACGACCGAAAAGAGTACTGTTCAGGGGAACTTTTGGAGTCTACTGCGCCCAAAAGTCCATGGGAACTATTTGAGGCGTGGTTCAGCGAACACCGACGTTCTACGGACATTGACTCCACGGCGATGACGCTGGCCACGGTCTACAAAGGACAGCCCTCTGCTCGCATTGTTTTGCTGAAGTCTTTTGGCCCAACCGGTTTGGAGTTTTTCACCAATTACAACAGCCACAAAGGCCAAGCCATAGCCGACAATCCTTCGGTGGGACTTTTGTTTTTTTGGCCCAATCAAGAACGTCAGGTGCGCATCGCGGGTCGTGCGGTACGGTTAACGGCCGAAGAGAACAACGCTTACTTCCAATCTCGACCCTTAGAAAGTCGGGTAGGAGCGGTGGTATCCCACCAGAGTGCTCCTGTGTCCGATCGAGCAGAATTGGAAAAACGCTTTGCCCAAGAATTGGACCGAGCAAAAACAAATGGGATTGAATGTCCTGAGCATTGGGGAGGGTACCGAGTGGTTCCCCACCAATGGGAATTTTGGCAGGGTAGACCCAGTCGTTTGCACGATCGATTGGTCTATTCGTTTGGAAACGATGGTTGGAACTTGGAACGACTGAATCCGTGATGAAAAATACCATAAAATTTGCCGTTGTTGGCTGCGGTCGCATCGGAATGCGTCATGTTGAAACCGTGCTGAACCACGGTAAGGCTCAATTGATTGCAACGGTAGACCCTGCCGGCCGCAAGGAACTCAACGGGCATGATTTGTCTGAGGTGCCGCACTTCACTTCGCTGGAGGACTTTGTAGCGGCGGGCATCGAAGCCGACATCGTCAATATAGCAACGCCAAACGGCTGGCACGCGCAGCAGGCCGTGGCGTTGCTGGCGGCTGGGTACCACGTATTGATTGAAAAACCGTTGGCGTTGTCCAAATCGGATGCGGAACACGTTTTGCACACCGCTCTATCGTGCGGCAAACGGGTATTTGCCGTTATGCAAAACCGATATTCCCCGCCTTCTGAATGGCTGAAGGGCTTGGTGCAGTCGGGCCAGCTGGGTCCTATTTATCAAGTTCATTTGAATTGCTTTTGGAATCGGGACGAACGGTACTACCATCCAGGAGGATGGCACGGAACCGCGGAAATGGACGGCGGCACTCTTTTTACCCAATTCAGTCACTTTGTGGACATTCTGTACTGGGTTTTTGGCGATTTGACTCCTGTTTTTGCAGAATTGGATAATTTCAACCACCAGAGCACCATAGATTTTGAAGATTCAGGGTCCGTGGTTTTCCGCCTAAACCAAGGGGGTATGGGCACCTTGAACTATTCCACAAGCGTTTGGGACGCGAACCTAGAAAGTTCATTAACTGTTATTGCCCAAAACGGCAGCGTTAAAATTGCCGGACAGTACATGAACGAGGTGGTGCATTGCCACGTCAAAGATTATACCTTGCCTGAACTTCTTCCAAGTAATCCACCAAATGATTACGGTGGATACAAAGGATCGGCATTCAATCACCCGTTTGTCATCCAGAATTGCATCGACGTATTGAACGGGGAGGGGGCCATTGGAACCAATGCCCTAGAAGGGATGAAAGTGGTAGATATTATTGAGCAGATCTACCGAATTTCGAATTTCAAGAAGAGTTAAACGCTAGCTTGTAGTTTGCATAAAAAGTAAGGGCCGCCCTTTTGGGACGGCCCTTGGCTTTTCGCGTTGCGAAGAATTACAGCTTAGCGCTCAATTCAGCACCTGGCTTAAATTTAGCAACGTTCTTGGCAGCAATGCTGATGGTCTTGCCGGTCTGTGGGTTGCGGCCTTCGCGAGCAGCGCGCTTAGACACAGAGAAGGTACCGAAACCAACCAAGGAAACGCGACCACCACCTGCCAATGTCTTGGCAACGCTGTCGGTCATAGATTCCAAAGCTTTTTTAGCTTGGGCCTTGGTGATTCCTGCTTCTGCAGCAATAGCATCAATGAGTTCTGCTTTGTTCATTTTGGGTGATTTTTTGAGTTAATAGTTCGTTCACACGTTCACAAATATAGCCGTTTCCGCAATCCGTACAACCATTTGTGTGTTTTTTACACAATTTCATAATATCCCTGCAACGGCGTGCCCCGCAGGAACTCCACAACCTGCATGGGGCGCTTTCCAGGCCATTGAATAGACTCCAGCTCCAAAGCACCATCAGCACCCTCAATCCACCAACGATTGCCCTCAATTCGGTGCCCGGGAATAGATGTAAACCTATTTTCTATGTAGCAACACTTAAGTATTTTAAATTCAATTACTTGATCCAATTTTATCCGAGTTAAAAACCCCGGAAAAGGAGTCATGCCGCGGTAGGCATTGTACCAGTTGAGCGCAGGTAATTCCAGGGGCAGGTACTGATGTTCGCGATTGATTTTGGGCGCTTTCCATTCAGAATCTCCAACTTGCGGAGTGGGATTAAGGTTTTGGGACTCCAACCCATCCAATGTTTGAACGGCCAATTTACTGCCCATTTTTTGCAGCCGCAGGTACAATTCTCCCGTCGTCTCGTCCTTTCCTACCGCAGTTTTTTCCTGCAGCAGCAACGCACCGGTGTCTATTTTATCGTCCAGAAGGAACGTAGTTACACCGGTTTCGGGCCGACCGTGGTACACTGCCCAATGTATTGGGGCTGCTCCACGAAAGTCCGGAAGAAGGGAAGCATGAACATTGAAGGTACCGAAGGGGGGAAGTGACCAAACGGATTTTGGAAGCATTCTAAAGGCCACCACCACGAAACAATCCGCATTCAAAACGCTTAGCTGCTCCATAAAGGACGCATCGCGCAGGGAGCTGGGTTGATAAACCGGTATGGAATGCTCCAAGGCCCATTCCTTCACAGCAGAGGCGCGCAATTGCAAACCGCGTCCGGCAGGTTTGTCCGGTGCGGTTACTGCAGCGAGTACTTCGTGCTTTCCGCAGGTACGAATTTCTTCTGCCGTGGCAACAGCGAATTCAGGTGTTCCAAAAAAAACGATGCGCATGCGGAATCTGTGATTAATTGATTAGCAAAAGTATTCGCCGCGGTCGTTGCGTTTCCACCAACCTTCGGTGATGCCTTGCCGCAGCAATGCAGCAAGGTGCTCGTGATCAACGCCTTCCCATTCTTCAACCAAAGACTGCGCGGTTGCCGGCGACAAACTAAGCCGACGTTTGAGTACCGATCGCGTGGATCGTGCGATTTTGGTTCTGCACCGATCGCATTGGCCGCATGGAGATGTTTCCGACTCGCCAAAATAATGGAGCAAATTCTCAAATCGACAACCGTCTGCAGCAAAATAGCGCTCCACGGCCTCCCTTTTTTCACGAAGTCGAGCCAACCAGGCCTCCAAATTTGCGCGTGGAAAGGGGAGGTGTCCTTCCGATTCACGGTAGTGGTTCCAGTGAATTTGCGCGCGACCTGGGGCAGCGTGAAATTCTACCAGATTCAGGTTGTGCAGTTTCTGCAAAAGGGCTTCAACCTGTCCGGACTGCATATTCAACCACCGGCCCAAATCACGCGTGGAAATCGATTGATCTACCTGTCCAATTCCCGGATAATGTCTTGCCAAATGGCTCAACATAGGTTCGGCCCAAGGCAAATCGTCCATTGCCTCCAAAAGAGCACTGCCCATCTTCAACAACCGAACTTTACTGGTCCGATCCCATCCGTCGGAAAAGGAAAAAGCAGCCATGCGTTCAAAAAAGGCTCCAGCGGCCAAAACCTTGGCCAAAGGCCAGTTCAGAAGTTTGGCCGCACGCTCGGCATCGAAGAGATGAGAAAGATGTCCTTGTCCTACCGCTACTTGGCCTTGGCTAGCCACCGTTCGGTAAAATGCGAGTGCTTCTTCCCATTGAATTTCTTGCGCTTGGGCACGTCGGCGCAAAGACTGGACGCTGCCAGAACCAAAAAAGGAAGCAGCAACTGCGGGCTCGCCGTCCCGGCCCCCACGACCCACTTCCTGGTAGTATGCCTCCAAGCTTTCCGGCATGTCCCAATGGACCACCGTTCGCACATTTCCCTTATCGATCCCCATCCCAAACGCCGTAGTAGCCACCATGGTGGGTGGATTTTCTTCCATCCATTGGCGTTGTCGAATGCTTCGATCTGCAGCGGCATAGCCTGCGTGGTACGCCACAGCCGGCACCCCAAGACGAGCTAGAGAGGAGGCACCAGACTCTGCCTGTTTTCTACTCCGTACGTACACGATGTTCGCTCCCTTGGACTTTTGGAGCAATAAGGCGGCATCGGCATCCGGGCGTTCCGATGTTTGCACTTCAAGAATCAGGTTGGGCCGAAAAAAACTTTGCCGAAACACGGAGGCGTTAGCAATCCCCAATTGCAAACAGATGTCCTCCAAAACTTGGGGTGTTGCGGATGCAGTGAGAGCCAATACCGGGACTTTGGGCAGCGCCTCCATCAAGAAGCGGATTTTTAGGAACGACGGTCTAAAATCATGCCCCCATTGCGAAACGCAGTGCGCCTCATCTACGGCAATCAAGGAAATCCCCGCATGCGTTAACTTCTCTATGAAGTTTCCGGAAGCCAAACGTTCCGGCGAAACGTACAAAAACCGAATCAACCCTTGTTTGGCCTGAGCCAATGCCGTATTGATGCCAGAATCCGTGGTACCTGCAGGTAAAGTAGCTGCGCCAATGCCCAACGACTGCAAACGTTCCACCTGATCGTTCATCAAGCTGACCAGCGGAGAAACCACTACCGTAAGTCCTGGCAAAACCAATCCAGGAACCTGAAAACAAAGGGACTTTCCACCACCTGTGGGCAAAAGTGCCACCGTTGAATTACCCGCCAAAACAGATTCAGCGATTTCCCGTTGCAGGGGCCGAAATTGGGGATAACCCCAAACTTCTTGCAGTATGCAAATCAGCGGATCCATGGCTTCCAAATCAGCAAAAAGCTTACAGCTCCAAGGTTTGCTCTATGAATAAGACACGCTCCGCAACGGACCCAAACGGGACCTCAATGGGATCGTATCCAAAGTATCGGTAGGTGGCCATCAAATTGGCGTGCACCTCTTCAACGTGTTCAAACGTTTCCCACCGCTCCTGGTCTACCGTGTAAATTTCACGCCACGGCGGGGTGATGAAAATTCTGCCATAAACAGCTTTTTTACATACCGAAATCCAATCCGAATGCCAATCACTGGGATTGGGACCGTAATATGCTAACGAATCCATTGGGGTTCGGTCGTAAAAAACAACCTGGGCCATTTGGCCACCTTCCAGGAAATGTTCCCATCGCTTTTGCACCACGGCTTCTGTGAAGGCGTCCAAATTATCCCAAGGCAAAACATCCGATCCTGCAGCAACAGATTCTTGAATTAACTGTCGGCTGTATTCGTGGTGTACGGCATAATTGCGACGCTCCAAGGCTTCAATCAAGGTGGTTTTACCTGTGCCCGCCGCTCCGGAAAGGGCAATGCGGTGAAGTGGCGGATTTGGTCGGAACTTTGTACTCATGGAGAACTATCGGGATAAGCTTCGGGAACAATTGGAGCAAAACTACACATGGCCTACCGTATACATGTTTAAATTCATCGTGCCGGCGGAAAATGTTATCATTGCCCGGGTACAGAATTTATTCAATACCGGCCAGGCGGAAGTAACCTTGCGGCCATCGTCCACGGGTAAGTTTGTGAGCATCACGGCCGTAGAAATGATGCTGAGCGTTGAATCGGTGCTGGATCGATATGCAGAAGCGGAGGGTATACCGGGATTAATTTCCCTTTAAACCGCGGGGGCGGCGGATTCGGCGGAATCGCCCCCAGAGTCCTCGATTCCGGAAGGTTTGCTGCTCACCTCCCACAACAAGGCGTCACCACTCTCGTTGGGTCCGGACATGCGCACGGTTTGACCGGAGTGAATGGTACCAACCACAATGCCTTCGGCAATAGGATCTTCCACGTATTTCTGAATGGCTCGCGCTAGGGGACGGGCACCAAATTTGGGGTCGTATCCCTTCTCGGCCAAGAAATCTATTGCCGCATCTTCAAGAACCAAAGGATAGTTCAATCCTTGCATTCGGTTCAATAAAGACTTCAACTCCAGGCGAATAATCTTTGCCAGGTCTTCTTTCTCCAAGGTATTGAATACGATGACGTCGTCAATTCGGTTGAGGAATTCAGGCGCAAAAGCCTTGCGCAAAGCACCGTCGATGACGGACTTTTCCAGCTCTTCTTTTTTGCCGGCTCGATTTCCCGTACCAAATCCTACTCCGGTCCCAAAATCCGTCAATTGACGCGAACCGATGTTCGAAGTGAGGATGATCAGGGTATTCTTGAAATCCACCTTTCGTCCAAGGCTGTCCGTTAAATGACCCTCGTCCAACGCCTGAAGAAGTAGGTTAAATACATCCGGGTGGGCCTTTTCAATTTCGTCCAAAAGGACAACTGAATAGGGCTTTCGCCGCACTTTTTCCGTCAACTGTCCACCTTCCTCGTAGCCTACGTATCCGGGAGGCGCACCCACCAAGCGCGTAATGGCAAATTTTTCCATGTACTCGCTCATGTCGATGCGGATCAAGTTGTCCGTTGTATCAAACAACACCTTCGCCAACTCCTTGGCTAATTGTGTTTTCCCGACTCCAGTTGGACCCAAGAAAATAAAGGAACCAATGGGTTTGTTGGGGTCTTTCAATCCTGCCCGGTTGCGTTGGATGGCGCGAACCACCTTGCGGACGGCATTCTCTTGTCCTATAACCCGGTGCGACAAATCTTGCTCCAATTCGGCCAGTTTGTCTAGTTCAGCTTGCGCCACGCGCTGTACAGGAATTCCCGTCATCATGGCAACGACATCCGCCACCTGTTCTTCCGTGACGGGCGTTCTGTGCTTCCTGACTTCTTCGTCCCAAGCGGCTTGTGCTGCGGCCAACTCTGCTTCTACAGATTTCTCAACATCACGCAGGCGTGCAGCCTCCTCGTACCGTTGTTTTTTAACAACTTCCAATTTCTCAAGCCGAATCCCGTCCAATTTATTTTCCAATTCAACCAAGTTGGGCGGTACCACAATGGAGGAAAGGTGTACCCGAGAACCGGCCTCGTCCAAAGCATCAATGGCTTTGTCCGGCAGATGACGGTCCGTAATGTACCGTGCCGTCAAGCGTACACACGCTTCAAGTGCTTCCGGAGTGTAAGAAACGTGGTGGTGCTCCTCGTATTTGTCCTTGATATTTTGCAGGATTTGCAGGGTTTCCTCCGCAGAAGGTGGATCCACGAGCACCTTTTGAAAACGACGCTCCAAGGCACCGTCTTTCTCAATGTATTGGCGGTACTCATCTAAGGTGGTGGCGCCAATGCACTGGATTTCACCCCGAGCCAAGGCCGGTTTGAACATGTTGCTGGCGTCTAAGGAACCGGTGGCCCCGCCGGCGCCTACGATGGTGTGCAATTCGTCAATGAATAATATGATGTCGTCGTTCTTTTCCAACTCGTTCATCAAAGCTTTCATCCGCTCTTCAAACTGTCCGCGGTACTTGGTGCCGGCCACCAGCGAAGCCAGATCCAAGGAGATTAAGCGTTTGCCAAACAAAACGCGGCTCACTTTTTTCTTGACAATACGTACCGCTAAACCTTCCGCAATGGCGGACTTGCCCACGCCGGGCTCGCCAATCAACAACGGATTGTTCTTTTTTCTGCGGGACAAAATTTGGCTAACGCGCTCGATTTCTTGCTCGCGCCCTACCACGGGGTCCAGCTTTCCTTCCTCTGCCAACTTTGTCAAATCCCTGCCAAAATTGTCTAAAACGGGAGTCTTGCTCTTGGAGTCGTTGGACTTAGAGCGCGTGGAGGATGAGCCTCCGCTTCCCGGAGCCACCGGCGCATCGTCGTCGTCTTCGCCAAAGGAAGATTCGTTGCGCGGACCGTCCATCTTGCTGTCGCTGCTGAACTTACTCTGGTACAATTGCTTGAGGTTGTCGTATTCTACACCCAATTTGCGGAACGTACTGGTCACGGGATCGTTGTCGTTGCGCAAGATGCACAAGAGCAAATGAGCCGTGCGAATAGTTTGACTGCCGTACAGCTTTGCCTCTAAAAATGTGGTTTTCAGAGCTTTTTCAGCTTGCCGGGTAAGGGGTATGTTTTTCCGGAGCGGACTGGAGCTCTCTGGAAGTGCGGACAGGCTTTCGATTCGCTGACGCAGCCCCAAGAGATCAATGTTCATTTCTTCAAGAAGCTCAATGGCGGATCCCTCGCCCTCGCGGAGCAAACCCAATACCAAGTGCTCCGTTCCAATGGCATCGTGGCCCAGGCGAAGTGCTTCCTCTTTGCTGTACCCAATGACGTCTTTGACGCGAGATGAGAAATTTTCGTCCATGGATTGAAAGGTAGCCAATTTTGTGCCAGCGCCCTTAGCAGGGGTCAATTTGGCAGGTGATGTTTTCAACAGCAATTTGTGTAAAAAACACCAAAACATCCCAACACCACGTTCGCCCAACCCACAACGATG
>JAXITR010000035.1:0-22499 GCA_034679985.1 Cryomorphaceae bacterium | reverse complement strand
GGTTCTAAAAGGTCTATTTCAGCTTGATTTGTTGCGAAATATTCGTTCCGTCATAAATCAAAACTTTAAAAATCCCCAACTCCGGCAGTTGATGGAATTCCCGGTATTGTTCTTGGGAGCCGTTCCGCAGAATACACCGGCCTTGTACTCCTTAATGAATTACGCCGATCGCGTTTTGGGGACTTGGTACCCAGAGGGTGGAATGTACAGTGTGGTTCGGGCCATGGTTTCGCTTGCCGAGGAATTGGGTGTTTCCCTAAAGCTGGAGCATGAAGTCACTGGTTTTTCATTTGACGGCGCCAACATCACGGCCGTCAACACCACGAAAGGTTCCTATGAAGCGAACTACGTAGTTGGTGGTGCGGATTATGCTTTCATTGATCAGCACTTGTTGCCGCCAGACAAAAGGCACTATACGCCCAAATACTGGGCCACGCGCAAAATGGCTCCCTCCAGCATCCTGTACTACATTGGATTGGATCGAAAGATTGACTTGCCTCACCACGCACTATTTTTCGACGCGCATTTTGACACGCATGCGGACGCCATCTACACCAACCCCCGTTGGCCGGAGAAGCCCATGTTTTACGTCAGTGCGGCCAGTCAGACCGATGCTTCGGCGGCGCCTGAAGGTTGTGAGAATCTAGTCATCCTCATTCCTACAGCACCTGGCTTGGAAGATACCGATGAAGTGTTGGACCGTTACTTCGACCTGGTGTCGGAACGATTGTTGGGGCATATAGGCGTTGACATTCGCGAACACTTGGTCGTTAAGAAATCCTATGCTTATCGGGATTTCGTCAACGACTACAACGCCCATTTGGGCAATGCCTACGGTTTGGCCAATACACTGGATCAAACCGCTATTTTCAAGCCCAAATTGAAAGCGAAAAAAGTTCGTAACTTGTACTACACCGGTCAACTCACTACACCGGGCCCCGGAGTGCCGCCGTGCCTCATTTCGGGAGAAGTTGTTGCTCACGAAATTTCCAAAGAGTCCACCCGATGAAGTCCATTTACGACCAGTCCTCGTTTGCGATCAGCAAATTGATAACCAAGCGGTACAGCACTTCCTTTTCCTTGGGAATTCTGGGCTTGGATCGGAAATACCACGATCCTATCTATGCCATTTACGGATTCGTTCGTTTGGCGGATGAGATTGTGGACACCTTCCACGGTTTTCCCCAACGCGAATTGCTGCAACGATTCAAGCAAGATACCTACCGCGCACTTGAAGAAGGGATCAGCTTAAATCCGGTGCTCCAATCTTTTCAAGAGACCGTCACGAAGTACCAGATTGACCGTACCTTGATTGATACCTTTTTGGCGTCCATGGAAATGGACCTGACGGACAGCGAACACGATCAATCATCGTACGAACTGTACATCCTGGGCAGTGCAGAAGTAGTGGGACTCATGTGCTTGAAGGTATTTGTTGATGGCGACGCGCAGCAATACGCCGCCTTGACGTATTCCGCCATGAAGTTGGGATCGGCCTTCCAAAAAATCAACTTCTTGCGCGATTTAAGTGCCGATTTCAACACCTTGGGCCGTACGTATTTCCCCAATGTAGACTTGACACGATTTGATTGGGAGACCAAGCGCTCCATCGAACGAGACATTGCGTTGGATTTTAGACGCGGTTACGAAGGAATCCTACAGCTCCCGAAGGGTGCTCGGTTTGGCGTTTACATTGCGTACATGTACTACTACGCGTTGTTCCAAAAGATCATGCAAAGCCCGCCGGAGGATCTTTTCCACCAACGGATCCGCATCAACAACCCAAAAAAGTACCGTCTTTTCGCAAGCAGTTACCTCAGACACAGCTTGAACTTGCTCTAGCACCATGAAAGAATACGTTATCCTCGTCGACCCGACTGATCAGCCGGTGGGACGGATGGAGAAAATGGAAGCCCACGAAAAAGGGATTCTGCACCGAGCCTTCTCCGTTTTTTTGTTCAATGAAAAAGGAGAGACGCTCTTGCAACAGCGCGCCTCAACTAAGTACCACAGTCCCCTGCTTTGGACCAACACTTGTTGCAGCCACCAGCGCGACGGTGAATCCAATGCTCAGGCGGCATCGCGTCGATTGCGTGAAGAGTTGGGCATTGAGTTAGCTCCAGACCGCTTAAACGATGTCTTTTCCTTTGTTTACCGCGCTGAGTTTGACAACGGACTCACGGAGCATGAGTTGGACCACGTCTTGGTGGGGTCGCTCCCTACGTATTCAGCGGGATGGAATCCGGACGAAGTAGAAGGTGTTCGGTGGGCTACTGTGGAGGAGATAAAAAACGAAATGGAACAACATCCCGCGCATTTCACGGCCTGGTTTCGCATCATTTTCAACGAATACGCCAATAGAATAGCGCAATGAAAGCAACCGTAAGCAGAAAAGCCCATTTCAATGCAGCCCATCGGCTGCACAACGCGGCATGGGATGCAGAGCGCAACAATACAGTCTTTGGCCTATGCAACAACCCGCATTACCACGGCCACAACTACGAATTGATTGTTTCCGTTACGGGAACCATTGATCCCGATACCGGGTACGTGGTGGACACCAAAATGCTGAGTGACCTGATAAAGAATGAAGTTGAGGCCCGCATGGACCACCGCAACTTGAATTTAGAAGTTGCTCCCTTTACCGAAGGCGTGATTCCTTCCGCTGAGAACATTGCCGTTTGCATTTGGACGTGGCTGAAACCCCACTTGAGTGCGGAATTTGATCTTAAAGTAACTCTTTACGAAACTCCTCGCAATTATGTCGAATACAGTGGCCAATAGCGGAAACAACGCTTCTAGTGAAGCGATGCACGACCATCGTTCCATTTACTCTTTGGCAACCCCCATTCGCGAGGATGCATTTCTGTTGTCTGAGGACGAAAAAATTCAGCAAATCGCTGAAAAATTTGCCGACATCATGGGTATCCTGGGCTTGGACTTGCGGGACGACAGTCTGCAAGACACGCCCAAACGGGTAGCGAAAATGATGGTTCTGGAGCACTTTCAGGGACTAAATCCGGCCAACAAACCAGCGGTCACGTTGTTTTCAAACCCCTACCGCTACGGCGAAATGCTGGTGGAGCGGAACATCACGTTGCACTCCACGTGCGAACACCATTTCGTACCGATTTTGGGTGTTTGCCACGTAGCTTATTTCTCAAACGGCCAAGTCATTGGCCTGTCCAAGCTCAATCGCTTGGTTCGGCACTACGCCAAGCGGCCCCAGGTACAAGAGCGTTTGACGGAGCAAATTGCTGCGGAGTTGAAACTTACTTTGGGAACCGAAGACGTCGCCGTTTTCATTGATGCAGAACATTTGTGCGTTAAAACGCGTGGGGTAGAGGACTGCGGAAGTTCAACGGTGACGTCGCACTACAGCGGAAAGTTTCAAGATCCGCAAGTGCGCAACGAATTTCTCCACACCGTAAGCCATCGGTCATGACGCTTTTTTGGTTCCGACGCGATTTGCGTTTGGAAGACAACCTGGGATTGGTACGTGCCCTGGAGCAGGGGCAGCCCGTACAGCCTATTTTCATCTTTGACCAGAACATCCTGAGCCAACTGAGCAACCCTCGGGATGCACGGGTTTCGTTCCTCCACGCGCGGTTGATGGAGTTGCAGAAGCAGCTTCAGGAGTGGGGTGCGGATTTGTGGGTTTTTTACGGCAATCCGCTGGAAATACACCGCAATTTGCTCCTTCGCTACCCAGACCTCTCCGGCTTAGTGGCCAACCGGGATTACGAGCCCTACGGCTTGGAGCGCGATAAAGAAATCTACGAATGGTACCAGGAGCGTGGCTTGGTATTTACTGGCGTTAAAGATCAAGTGGTTTTTGATCGAAACGAGGTGGTTAAGGACGACGGTACTCCGTATACCGTTTTTACGCCCTACAGCAGAAAATGGAGACTTCGTTGGGAACAACATCCGGAGTTGCCCGCACGGCGCGTTGGTCCCCAGGATTTATGGAACCGCCCTCCTCGCAACCAGAACCCCATTCCATCCCTGGAATCCATGGGATTTGAGGCGTCTGACCTGCCCATTCCCGCCGCAACGATGCAGCCGAACATCATCAAGAGGTACCACGATGACCGCAATCGCCCGGACATACCCTCCACATCGCGTTTGGGCCTTCATTTGCGGTTTGGCACACTGGGTATTCGGACCTTATTGCATGCCGCCCATCCGCTCAGCCACACGTTCGTAACGGAATTGATCTGGCGGGATTTTTACCAGTCCATCCTGTATCATTTTCCGCAGTCGCCCCACAAAGCCATTAAACCGGCGTACGATCGCATTGAATGGGAACGGAACGAAGAGCATTTTGCGCGTTGGTGCGCCGGGACCACGGGCTATCCACTTGTGGATGCGGGCATGCGTGAGCTGAACGAAACCGGGTTCATGCACAACCGCGTTCGCATGGTGGTGGCCAGCTTTCTCACCAAACACCTCCTCCTGGACTGGCGTTGGGGAGAACGGTACTTTGCGGAAAAACTTCTGGATTTTGATTTGGCCTCCAACGTGGGCGGGTGGCAATGGGCCAGCGGTTCTGGGTGCGACGCCGCTCCCTACTTTCGGATTTTCAATCCCTCCGCGCAACAAGCCAAGTTTGACCCGCAATTCAATTACGTCAAACAGTGGGTTCCGGAATGGGGTACTCCGCAATACCCAACGCCGGTGGTGGACCATGCATGGGCGCGTGAACGCGCGTTGACCCGCTACAAGGCAGGGCTCAACGCCGTTTTGTAACCGAAAAGACCTTTCTCTTTGATGATTTGGTCTACATACAGGGGAAGGCACTGTTCCCAACCGTCCTCACCCTTACGAATTTTTTGCAGTACCTCACGGCTGAAAATGTGCAAAATAGACGGGTCAAACCCTTCGATGTCTCGAATGCGTTTGTTGTGCAATAAGTAGTCGAATATCGGTTTGAACCGGGGGTGAACTTCAGCGTCTGCCGCATGGTAGGTATGGCCGTGGGCGTGGAGCATGGGGTACACAAAAAGGACTAAGTCGCGCGAGAACAGTCGACCAAAAGCCTCCAGAATGCCGCCGGTTAGGTTGCGGTAGTACTTCTCGTCAAACAACTCCTGCAGGTTGGGCATGCCCATGATCAAACCGCTGCGCAACGTGGAGTATTGGGCAAAGTAATCCACCAGTTTGTAGTACTCTTGAAATTTCGAAATCAAGACCGTCTGGCCAATAGAACACAAAATGTCTGCCCGATCCAAAAAGTCTTGTTCGTCCAACGAGCCGTCCATCAACAAGTTATTCAAGGTGATTTCGAACAAAACCACGGTTTTGGACGGTTCCACCTTTTTGCTGGCTTGGAATTGATGCAGTCCTTTTTGGACCATGTCCATGTTGACTTTGGTGACGGGCCGGAACGAGCCGCGTACCACCAAAATATTCTTTTTGTACAGAATTTCGGCCGGCAATAAATTGTTGCCTTCCGGGCCAAAAATGACCGCATCGGTGAATCCGTTTTTCACCAGCTGCAAAGACATCAAACGGTTGTCTACTTGGGCAAAATCTGGACCGCTGAAATTGACCAAATCCACCTCAATGGCCGTGCGGTCAATACCTTCGTAAAGCGATGCCAGTAAGGTTTTGGCGTCTTGCCAATGCGTAAAGGCGCCGTAAATCAAATTAACGCCCAACGCGCCGATGGTTTCTTGTTGGTGCTTGGGGTCGTTCTCGTGCAAGCGCACGTGCAAAATGATTTCGTTTGCCTCTTTCTCTGGAGCCGTTTGAAAACGTATGCCAATCCACCCGTGTCCTTTGAAGGTTTTGGCAAAATTGATGGTGGCTACGGTGTTCGCAAACGAAAAGTAGCACCGGTCGGGGGCCTTTTCACGATCCAGTCGAGTTACGATGAGGTCGTACTCGTGGTTGATCATTTTACGCAAACGACGTTCCGTCACGTAACGACCGTCGGATTCAATGCCGTAAATAGCGTCCGAAAAGTCTTTGTCGTAGGCAGACATGGCCTTGGCAATGGTTCCCGATGCTCCCCCGGCGCGAAAAAAATGCCGGACGGTTTCTTGACCGGCACCAATTTCTGCAAAAGTGCCGTAAATATTGGGATTCAGGTTTATTTTCAGCGCTTTTTGCGCGGAGGTGAGGACCATTTGTTCCATGCATCAAAAGTACGATTAAATTTGCCCTTATGTCCGCGCTATCACTGGAATTTTTAGGCACCGGCACCTCGCAAGGGGTGCCCGTCATCGGGTGTGGGTGCTCGGTGTGTACGTCTTCCAATTCAAAGGATCAACGGTTGCGTACCTCGGCATTGGTGCGAACGTCAAGCGGTTGCGTGGCCATCGATTGCGGTCCTGACTTTCGGCAACAAATGCTCCGGGCTGGGGTCAGTCAATTGGATGCGGTGGTTCTTACCCACGAACACATGGACCACGTCTCTGGTTTGGACGATTTGCGTGCCCTTCAATTTTTGCAAAAGCGCCCAACGGCGATCTACTGTTCGGAGCGTGTAGAACTTCGACTGCGGCAACAGTTTGCGTATGCATTTTCGGAAAAACCCTACCCAGGTGCTCCGCAATTCGAATTGCACCGAATAGAAGCGGGCGTACCGTTTGAATTGGCAGGGGAGACCTGGATGCCGTTTGAAGTGGAACACGGATCGATCCCGGTGTTGGCGTTCCGCATTCAATCACTCGTGTACATAACCGACGCCAGCTCCATTCCAGAGGAAAGTTGGTCCCACGTGAAAAATGCGCACCATTTGGTGCTCAACGCCCTGCGGATTGAACCGCACTACAGTCATTTTCATTTGGAACAAGCACTTGAAATGGCTCAAAAAGCGGGCGCCCAGCACACGTGGTTGACGCACATCAGCCACCATTTAGGGCTCCATCAAGAAGTAAACGCAGATCTTAACCCCGGCGTCCAATTGGCCTACGACGGCCTGGTGGTGATGGAGTAAACGCATCAATTCCAGGAATCGAGGAACGTATTACCGAAAAGTGTAGTAACTCCCCCGGGTAAAAATTCCCACAGAAGAACCTTTTAAATCATTGAAAGGTAGGTAATTGAACGCTTTCCCTTCGCGTAAAGGCTCAGGTCCTTCGGGGTTGAAAAGTGTGAGTTCCGCAGGGGAGCCTTCCGCAATGCGGACATGTCCTAAATTCAGTAGGCTTCGCGGACCGTGGGTTACGGCGCGAACCCACGCGGATTGCGCCTGGTGGTGGGAGCCGTAGCGCGCCGTAAAAGCACTGTAGGCGTACTCCAATGAGGCTGCCCCGTAGGAGGCATAATCGAATTCAATCTGCTTACTCTCAATATCGTAGGGGCGGTGTCCCGAGGAAATGGCGTCTAGGGTGCCGTCCAGAATTCCCGCCCAGAGTGCTTCTTGATCCGACTTGGAACGAATCGGAGGAAATACTTTTAAATTGGTGTCAAAATTGGCTAAATCTTCATCCGTGAAGAGCAAGTGGGCGAGGGTGGTATCTGCCGTTACGGCTAAGCCACGGTCTTTTGCGGCAGCCACCAAGGCCACCCCTTCCGCGGAAGAAACTCCATGAACGTGAAGATTTCCGCCCGTGTACTCCAGCAATCGAAAATCGCGCTCCAATCGCATGCATTCTGCAAGCGCAGGAAGCGTTTTCAAGCCCAAGCGCGTCGTAGCGGCACTTTCGTGCACTGAGCCGTGTGGATTAAGCGAACGATCCACAGGGATGCTGTAAATAGGGACGTCCCGGTCGCTGGTGTACTGGAGGGCAAGCTTGAGGAGTAGTGCGCTTTCTGTGGTGCGGTAGGCGTCAAAAAATCCTACTGCTCCGGCTTGCTGCTGCAAATGCAACTCCGCCATTTGCGCTCCGTTTGTTCCCGAACTCAGCGCTCCAAGCGGCAACAACTCAACGGGCAAGTGTTGGGTTTCAGCCAGAAAGGCAGCAATCCCAGTGGCGTTGTCCCGGACGGGATTTCCATCGGGAGAAACGGCCACTTGAACATAGCCTCCTCGGAGTGCAGCAGCGCTTAAAGTTGCGTACGTTTCGCGTTCTTCGTGTCCGGGTTGGCCGCATGTGGCCAGGACATCAACCCATCCGGGAGAAACCCAAGAAGTAGCCGATTCTGAAGTAGGTTCTACGGATTGAATTTGACCGTCGGCCAAAACCAAATGCACCGTTTGGCCGTCGTACGGCGAATGCGGGTCTACTACCCGAACGCGTTCCAAGCGATCGCTCATGGGGTCAAAGGTACTGATTTACGTGCGAAGAAAGATTCCGTGGCCAGGATAAAGCCGGCGAGCAGGAGCCACCAAAATGGAGCGCTAAAAAACGAGGGTTTTCCTGTTGCTGTGGCTTGGGTTCGGGGGGGGGTGGTACTTTGAATGTTTTTCAATTGGGGCGCTGGGCGTGAAGATCCCGTTTCTTTACGGCTCGGGTGCAGGGCCACCACATTCAAGGTGTCGCCGTTGGAGGTGGACTGCCACAGAAATCCCGGCAAAAGGGGTTGGGATCGGGTGGACGAATTCCAAATGCGGCCATTTTGGTTCCAATTGCTTCCGGCGGCAGCATTCTTGATGAATCCACGGTCGTTTTGTGCGGTGCGTTGACTGCGATTGCCCCATCCGGCCATGCGTTTTACCCAGGCAAAAGGATACGGCGATTGATGCAGTTCCGAAGCGTCAGCGGCATCCCAGGGGTCCGAAAGCCAAAACAAATTGGACTGCAATCGATGGGATAGGGCAGCCTCGGTGTTGTTTTTAAGCAATGCATCGTGATTAGCTCCGCAAAGGCTGTCCGGCAAGGGGCCGTTTGCCATTTGAACCGCCTGAAGAGCGGTTGGCATTCTGGCCACCATTCCCTCGTAAAAGGGTGATTTGGGGGAAATTTGGTTCATGGGTTGTGCGTTAACCCCTTGAATTCCCCGGTTGCACCCCAAGATTCCAATCCCTTGATACGACGCATTGCGCAATGCTTGTTTTTCCACGGCAGGAAGCGCATCCCATTCACGGATCACCACCAAGGCCGTGCGGTTTGGATCCAAATCTTTTGACCCAAGGCTGGATTTAACTACAGCTTGGTGCGGTGTCGGAGCCAATGCCCACGGAAGGGTGTTTCCGGAGGGGGTCCAGCCCAAGTAAAGTATTTGTTTTCCCGTGTTTGCGGGAATCCAGAAATGCCTGCGCCCACCGTGAGAAAACCGCAATTCTACCGGGCAATTCCCACCCTCGGGAGCGGTAAATTCCGTTTGTACGGTAGCCGATTGATTGGGAACGGCGCGAAAAGAACTCCATTGCACGCGTTTACCTGCGCACCACCACTCCAAACGCTGGCTTACGGTTGGGTTTTTCACGGGCGAAAATTGTACGTATCCGCGCCAACGGTTGCCACCCGAAGGATGGGGCTCAATCCAAACCGAGTCTGGCCAAGACACCGTTTCAACGGTTGATCCAACGGATTCAATCCGTGGGGAATCTTCGTCCAAAAGTTCGCTCCATTCGGTATCAGAAAATATCAAAGAGCAATTGGAAATCAGTGTTTTAGATCGATCGGATTGACCTGTAGGTTGAATGCTG
Organism: Cryomorphaceae bacterium; assembly: GCA_034679985.1. GTDB lineage: Bacteria > Bacteroidota > Bacteroidia > Flavobacteriales > Schleiferiaceae > CAMDTE01. The sequence goes on along the minus strand of JAXITR010000035.1, from coordinate 12,958 downwards.
TCCAGTTGAGTCAGCCATTCTTCAGCCGTTCGGGAAACCCGTCCCAACGGAAAGAACTCCGAGTGCACTTCCACCGTTTGGTTGCGGGGAAGGTCTTCCAGGGCCAACTTCATACGGCGTTTGGCCTCGTTCATGCGGCTAACCTTCTCGTCGTACGGTAATTCCATACTGGCCGACGCGTCCAAATACCATTGGTACGGGTCGGATGACTTCGAGGCGCCCCATTGCGGTTGTGCCAAAAACAAAACGCCTAGAAGCAAGGACAAAAGGCGCAGTGCCAGGAGGATGCGTTGGCGCGGTTCGGATCTCTTTTCCTGAGATTCCCAAACCTCCCGAAGGAGGCGGGTATCCGAAAAAACAATCCGTTTGGGACGAATGAGCTTTGAAAAGTGCGCATACAGGGGAAGGGCTGCCAATAGCAATCCCCAGAGCGCCAAAGGGTTGCCCCAGGTCAGTCCTTCCATTCGGTAGAATTCCTCAAAGTAAAGTGAAATCCCATACCCGGTTTGGATTTAAGAACCAACGTTCCTTGCCAGGTGACCACTTGATCGGTTTTAAATTTTTGACCGGGTACCGCCAACTCCAATCCCATTACGCTCTCGGGTCCTGCTCCTCCACAAAAAAAACACGACGAAAAGGTGTAGGCAGATAGCGCGTAAACTTTTCCCGTAACGTCAACAGGTACCATGTAGCCGGTAATTCGAACTTGCTGCCCCTGCAACGCTAGAATCTCCGCCGGGAAATTTGCCTTTTGCGACCAGGTGTTTCTGCCGGCGTCAAATACTTCCTCAAATTTGGTGGTTGCCAGTTGTCGCCAGGTAATCTTTGGAGGAACCTGAGCATGCATCGGGTTTGACCCCAAAACAAGGAACAAGAACGCGAGAAAGATCGGTCGGTACATGTTCACAAAGTTAGGCATCCAAAAGGGCCGTGTGAATGGGGGTGCGCAACATTTGGCTCGTCGGTACTAAAGCCAACAATACAGCCGAAAGGAGACCTGCCACCAACAAATAACCGTCCAGCGGAATCCACTGTCCGCCGGGAATTTCCATCGGCCAAAACGGAAGCGTCCAAACGAATTGCGCCATCCAGGCAATTCCCCAGCCGGCCAACAAAACTCCGGCAAAGGGAGCCAGAATGAACCCATAGAGTTGCCCTGCGGTAGCTCCATTGGCGCGCAACAGAGCCAGTTCTGCGCGTCGCTCCTCGGAGAAATTCCACCACATCAACACAATGGCCACCAAAGCAACCCCAGTGATCAAGGCACTCATGAGGGAGAATAACTGACTTCCTTGATCCAGGAGGGTGCGCAATCGATTGACTTCCAAAGGAGGGGAGACGGCCATGCCCGTCCCGCTGGAGCGAATGCTCCGCGGCAAAAATAGGGCGGCCATGGGGCTTTTGGTTTGGAGCAATACCGCAGTATAATCTGCTGGGGCGTCTTCGTGCACGGCCCAAACGCTCTCCAAAGGCGTCATCAACAAGCCGTCCACCACTTGTCCGCGCGCATTTCCAATCCCAACCACCGTATACGGATGGTGCTCGTGGTCGCCGGCGTCGCCTTCTGTCCCGTGGCTTCCGTGGAAAACGGAGCCAATCTCCAGGTTCAACTGCTTTGCAGCGCGCGATCCCGCCAAAACTTCAAACGGTTGACGGGGCAGTCGACCTTGCACCAGAGCAACTTGTTTCCAGTCGTAGAATTCCGGCGTGCATCCCAAAATTCGTATGCCAGACAACCGGTCGCCGTAGGCCAAGGGCAACGCGCGGGCCACAGCCGGATGCTGCATCCACTGCTTTGCCCAGGCAGAGTCCACATTTCCGGTGGGGTCGTCCAAATGGAACACGCTTGCGAGCAGCGCTTGGGTAGGGGATCCGACGGCCGCCAAAATCAGGTCCACCCCTTCCAATTCATCCACCAAGGCCTTGTCCGAGGCTTGTTCCAATCGCGCAACGCCCATGGCGGCACCCATGCCCACGGCCACCAGCACCGCCTGAGCCAGCGCCTGACCGCGTCGGGTCCAGAGGTTCCGCAGACCCCAAAGCAAACTACCGAGCATCGTGTTGTGAATTGAGGGTCAAATTCTTCGTGAAATCAATACCTACCGTTTGAAACGGCAGCGTGCGTGCGTCGTGCGACGCAAGCAAAACCCCGCCGCCGCTGCTTTTGCACCAGTCCCGAAGAATCGTCATTACTTCAAACGCCTGAGAATCATCCAACGAGGCCGTGGGTTCGTCCGCCAAAAGGACGTGCGGATTGCCAACCGTGGCCCGAACCGTTGACAAACGTTGTTGCTGCCCCAAACTGAGCCGGTCGGCCCGTCGGTCGCGGTATTCGGCTAATCCCAGGCGCTCCAGCAGTTCCCAAACGCGAGAATCCAACTGGGTTTGTTTGGCCCATGCCGCTAATTCCAGATTGCGGCGAACCGTGAAACCCGGCCAAAAAAAGGGCCGCTGGGGAATCCAGCCCACCCCTTTTTGGCGCCACGCATTGGGCACCCGGACGCCCGGTTGTACCCGGGCAATGTGTGTCAACTCCAGGGATCCGGAGTGCAGCGGAAGCAATCCTCCCGCCGTGTGCAGTGCGGTAGATTTTCCGCAGCCCGACGGACCTCGAAAACCCAGTACTGTTCCCGATTCCAAAGCATAGTCTGGCCAATAAATGGGCGACTGTCCGGGGTACCGGTGGCTGCAATTAGTAGATTGGAGCAGTATCATTCACCCAAAGATACGTCTTGGATTTGGCCTATTTTTTGTAACTTTGAGAGATGGAGCTGTGCGCGTGTGCAGATTTCCAAAACAAGAACGTTTAACCCTAATGAGTCTTTCCATGAAAAACTTGTTTCTCGCCGTTTTTGCCCTTTTGGCAACTGGAGTTTATGCCCAATCGCAGCCCGCTTGCTGCCAAAAGGCTGGAAGTGCAGCACCTTCGTGCGCTTCAAGCGCAGCCAAAACCGACGCTTCGTGCCACGATAAATCTGCACCCGCGGACAAAGCAAAAGGAAGTAAGGCAAAGAAAAGCGCTGCTAAGTCTACCAAAAAAGGGGAAGTAGCGGTGATTGAGCGCCGCATTGAAATTAAGGACGGACAAATGGAACCAAACCTTGCAGACCTCTTGCGGGACCTCCCCGCAATGCCTCAGGGTGGTGAAACCCGCATGTTTTTTTTTGACTCGTCGGAGCCTGAAGGCTTGACGCCCGGGTGGAGCACAAACTCCTCCAAAGCGCGTTTAGGTGTTGCTGGCGTTGAGAATGCAACCGACATCGACGGTGCCATGGTAAAAGAGGTTACCCCCGTCAGCACCGCTGCGGCGATGGGTTTGCGTTCGGGTGATGTTATCTTTCAGGTAAACGATTTGGCTGTGCACTCTTTTCAAGAGTTGGTTGCTGCCATGAACGAAAAGGTAGTAGGAGATCGCGTTGCGCTAAAGTTTAGACGAGACGGAAAAGCGATGGAAGCGGTTGGCTATCTGATTCCCTCGAACTCGTTACCCATGAATCTGTCCTTGGGCATGCCTTTGGAGTTGGGTCGCGGGGAGGGTCCTGTTCGCATTGAGCGCCACGAGATTCGTCACTAGTTTTTTCTTTGGCCCGCCTCGCGGGCCTTTTTTTGGACTTTTCAAAGTTGAAACATTGAAAAAAATACTGCACCCAGCCACCGCTCGCGGTTACGCCAACCACGGCTGGCTCAAGGCCAATCATTCTTTTTCCTTTGCCAGCTGGTACGACCCGGAAAAGGTTCATTTTGGTTGCTTGCGCGTTTGGAACGACGACTGGGTTGCGCCGGGAATGGGTTTTGGTACGCATCCCCACGACAACATGGAAATCGTCACCATTCCGTTGACCGGTGTATTGGAACATGCGGATTCCATGGGCAACCGCGAACAATTGCATCCGGGTGAAGTTCAGGCCATGAGCGCCGGTACCGGCATTACTCATTCCGAATACAACGGAAGCAAATCGGACCCGTGCACCTTGTTTCAGATTTGGGTCTTGACCGCACAGCGTCAGGCCGTTCCGCGTTACCACCAGGTGGTGTTTCCAGAAACACACCGCGCCAATCGTTGGGGTTTGATGGTTGGGCCGGACGGGGCTGAAGAAGCACCGCTTCACGTGTACCAGAACGCGTGGTTTTCCCAAATCCAAACCTCTGAAGAAGCTTCTTTTCCCTACACGGTCTGCGGTGGAGCGGGGCAAGGGGTGTATTTCATGGTGGTTGAAGGACAGGCTACAGTTGCGGGCACAGTCTTGGGTCCGCGCGATGCCATTGGGGTATGGGAAGTTGGTGAACCTTCCACCGTTGACGTGGCTTTAGCGCCATCCACCCGGGTGGTCGCGGTGGAGGTGCCCATGGCGCTTCCCGTGATGCATTAATTCTTGGTGCGCCCGCAGGACGAGTTGTACCTTTGCACCTTAGTTCTGTACCGTCATGTTTGAGAGTCTCAGTCAAAAAATTGAAAAAGCCGTTCACCGTCTTTCCGGCCGGAGTCGCTTAACCGAGATCAACGTCGCGGAAGCGGTAAAAGACATTCGTCGGGCCCTTTTGGACGCGGACGTAAGCTATAAGGTTGCCAAGCAATTCACGGACGACGTTCGCGACAAAGCGTTAGGAGCCAATGTATTGACTTCCCTGCAGCCCGGGCAGGTGATGGTTAAAATCGTTCGAGACGAGATGGCGGCCCTCATGGGAACCACCGCTTCCGAATTGGAGCTGAAAGGCCACTTCAATGTGGTCTTGATGGCGGGTTTGCAAGGATCCGGAAAAACCACCTTCACGGCAAAATTGGCCAATTTCCTGCAAAAGAAGAAAGGGAAAAAGGTATTGTTGGTAGCCGGTGACGTGTACCGTCCAGCAGCCATTGATCAATTGCAGGTTTTGGGCGGACAAATCGGTGCCGACGTCTTCACGTTGGAAGGCGAAAAAGACGCCGTTCGCATTGCCCGTGAGGGAGTTGCCTTCGGTAAGTCCAAAGGATACAACGTGGTCTTGGTGGATACGGCGGGTCGTTTGGCGGTGGACGAGACGCTTATGGCGGAAATCAAAGCCATTCATCAGGCGGTTTCACCCACAGAAACCCTGTTTGTGGTGGACTCCATGACCGGTCAGGACGCGGTGAATACGGCCAAGGCCTTTCACGATGCCTTGCAATACACGGGGGTGGTGTTGACCAAATTGGACGGCGATACCCGCGGCGGTGCGGCCTTGACGATTCGTGCTGTTGTGGATGTACCGGTGAAGTTCATCGGTACGGGCGAAAAAATAGAGGCCTTGGATGTTTTTCATCCGGACCGCATGGCCGATCGCATCTTGGGAATGGGCGACGTGGTTTCCTTGGTGGAACGCGCTCAAGAACAATTCAACGAAGAAGAGGCCCGCAAAATTCAAAAGAAGATTGCCCAAAACAAGTTCGGCTTTGATGACTTTTTAAGTCAGATCCAGCAGATCAAGAAAATGGGCAACATGAAGGATTTAATGGGAATGATTCCAGGAATGTCCAAGGCCATGGCTGGCGTCGAAGTAGACGACGATGCATTCAAGCACATCGAAGCCATGATTCATTCCATGACCCCGGGGGAGCGAACCAACCCATCGATCTTGAATGCGTCCAGACGAAAGCGCATTGCCCAGGGGAGCGGCAGAACTACGGAGGACGTCAATAAGTTGATCAAGCAGTTTGAGGACATGAGTAAGGTCATGCGCATGATGCAAGGAGAGGGCGGACGCCGTCAGTTGATGAATGCCATGAAAGGTATGCGCGGATGAGTTCAGCGGATTTTCTCTTGTTGGATGGCAAGGCGGCCTCGGCGGCCTGGAAGGAGCACATACGCAAAGAAGCCGCCGAAGGCGTGCTTGTAGGGAAACACCGCCCGCATTTAGCCGCCATTTTGGTGGGGGATCACCCCGCCAGCGCGGCCTACGTAGCTGGAAAAATAAAGGATTGCGAAGAAGTCGGGTTTAAATCTACTTTGCTTCGTTTTCCTGCGGATGTCCACAAAGAGGACTTGATGGAGGCCATTGACGCCTTGAATCGTCGGAAAGACGTGGATGGATTCATTGTCCAATTGCCGCTTCCCAACCACATCAACGAGCACGAAGTTTTGTTGGCCATCGATCCAGCCAAAGACGTAGACGGTTTTCATCCGGAAAATGTGGGTCGAATGGCGTTGGGACTTCCTACTTTTCTGCCCGCAACCCCCTACGGTATTTTGCTATTGCTGGAGCATTTTAAAATCCCGACGGCCGGTAAACACGCCGTGGTGGTGGGGCGCAGCCACATTGTGGGTTCGCCTATAAGTATTCTCCTCAGTCAAAACACCCCGGCTGGAAATGCTACGGTAACCTTGGTGCACAGCCGAACGGAAGGCCTGGAAGAGCATTTGCGGAATGCGGATTTGGTGGTGGCTGCCATTGGTAAGCCAGAATTTATTCCGGGCTCCTGGTTGAAACCGGGCGCTGTAGTTATTGACGTAGGCATCAATCGGGTGGAGCGCGACCAGAAGTCTCGATTGGTTGGCGATGTGGACTTTTCTTCCGCCGCGGAAGTGGCTAGTGCGGTTACCCCGGTCCCAGGAGGGGTTGGGCTCATGACCCGCGTAGGTTTGTTGATGAATACGTTGAAAGCGGCGCATGGCCTCCGTTGATCCTTCGCAAAATCTTCCCTTGATGGAAGAGTTCTTGACCTTGCAAGGAGAGGGAGCGCACACCGGTTCCAGTGCGTATTTCCTGCGCATTGGTGGGTGCGACGTTGGCTGCCACTGGTGCGACGTCAAAGAATCTTGGAATGCAGAACTGCATCCCGTGAAGCCACTGGAGCAAATGGTCCAAAACGCCGTTGCCTCCGGCTCTCCTACGGTTGTTGTGACGGGGGGAGAGCCGCTGATGTGGAACATGGGTCCGTTGACCGACGCGCTGCACGCCGCAGGTTTACAGGTTCATTTAGAGACTTCCGGGGCCTATCCTTTGACGGGAACTTGGGATTGGATCTGCCTTTCTCCCAAGAAAACCAAAGCACCTCGGCCCGAATGGTACGCCGTAGCGCACGAGTTAAAAGTTATTGTTTTCAATAACGATGATTTCCGTTGGGCAGAAGTTCATGCTCAAGAAATAAATCGGGATGCGCAACGCTTTTTGCAGCCCGAATGGAGCAAACGAGATAAGGCCTTGCCCGATATCATTGCCTACATCGAGCAAAACCCCACTTGGAGGTTGTCCCTGCAAACGCACAAGTACATTGGACTTCCTTAAAGGGACTTTGGAGGAGTGTTTAAGCGATCAACCTTCTCTACACCAGGCACTTCCTTTATTTTTTTAATCAAGTTGTTTAAGTGACCTTTGTCTTCAACCGAGACAATCAGGTCGCCCTGAAACACGCCGTGGTCTCCAGATATTGAGAGTGAGCGAATATCAATGCGCAAGTCGTTGGAAATGATTCGCGTTACGTTGTGAATTAAACCCTGTGTGTCCATTCCCTGCAAATGCAAAAAAGCCGTGAACCGACGGTTGTCGCTGTTTTTCCATTTGGCAACAATAGTCCTTTGCGCAAAACGACTTTGGATGGCGACCGCTTTCGAACAGTCGGTACGATGCACAACAATTCCATCCGCAGGGTGGAGGTAGCCAAAAACATCGTCGCCGGGAATGGGGGCGGCAACACGTTGCCAAGGTATGTTCCAGCAGCAACTCCTCCGGACCAAAAACCAACGTACTGTTGGAAATAGCATCGTTGTTTTTGTTTGCCTCTCCGATAGAAGCTAATCGTTGGGACCGCGAGAAACGGCGGCGCAGGTAATTGTAAAATCCGCCCGATTCTTCCCGCAGAAAATTCCGAATTTGTTCCGCTTTGATGGTTCCTTGGCCAATCCTCATGTGAAGTTCTTGGGGCGTACGGAGGCCAAAAAAATTGAGCATGAGCTGAGTCGTGCTCTGTGAATTTTTCAACTTGGCCGCTTTGAGCATGCGATCCAGGGTTTTCTTGCCGTCTCCAGCCGCTCGCTGATTCCGGTCCCGCAGCGCCTGGCGAATGGCGCTGACGGCTCGCGGGGTTACGGCCCACCGCAACCAAGCTTCTTGGGGATGCTGTTTGTCCGTGCTGATGACTTCTACTTGGTCTCCGCTGCTCAGGGGGAAGTCCAATGCCACCAACTTGCCGTTCACTTTAGCCCCCAAGGTGTGGTGGCCCAAATTGGTGTGGATGTCGTACGCAAAATCCAAAGCGGTAGCGCCTTTGGGCAGCCGACGAATCTCCCCTTGAGGGGTAAATACCATGATTTCTTCGTTGACCAACTGCAGTTTGAAGTTGTCTACAAAGTCTATGGCGTTCTCATCTTGGTTGTCCAGTACCAGGCGCACTTGATCCACCCAGGCGTCCAATTGACTGTTGGAAGAGGAGTCTTCCTTGTATTTCCAGTGCGCGGCATAGCCCTTTTCGGCCATGTCGTCCATCCGCGCCGTCCGTATTTGTACCTCCACCCAGTGGCCCTCAGGCCCCATGACGGTGGTGTGCAAAGACTCGTAACCGTTTGATTTTGGGGTGGTAATCCAATCGCGCAACCGCCGGGGATTGGGGCGGTACAAACTGGTTATTAGCGAATAGACCTGCCAACACTGCTCCTTTTCGCGCTCGGGCGTCGTGTTGAGTATAACCCGAATGGCGTATTTATCGTACACCTCCTCAAAACGAACGCCTTGGTTGACCATCTTCCGGCGAATGCTGTAGATGCTTTTGGTCCGCTCCTTAACCGTGGCGTCCAGCCCGGTTTGCTTGACGAGGTCCTTGATTCGGTTGGAAAACCGGCGCAAGTACCGGTAGTCGTTCTCTTTTCGTTCGTTGAGTTTTTCGTCAATTTCCCGAAAGGTGTCGGGCTCCGTGTATTTTAGGGAAAGGTCTTCAAACTCCGTCTTGAACGCATACAAGCCCATTCGGTGGGCCAAAGGCGCAAAAATGAACAGGGTTTCCGACGCAATTTTCAGCTGCTTGTGCGCCGGCATGGAGTCCAAGGTGCGCATGTTGTTCAACCGATCCGCCATTTTGATCAATATGACGCGAACGTCGTCCGATATGGAAATCAACATTTTGCGGAAATTTTCCGCTTGTACGGAGGTGTCTTGATCAAAAACACCGGCAATCTTCGTCAGACCGTCCACCAAACGTGCAACGGTTGGTCCAAAGAGTCGTGCGTTTTCTTACAGGGTGTAGTCCGAGTCTTACACCACATCGTGGAGCAGGGCTGCGGCGATGGAAGTGGGGCCCAGGCCGATTTCTTTGGCCACGATGAGTGCCACTTCCAACGGGTGTACGATGTACGGTTCGCCGGACTTTCGCTTGACGTTTTTGTGTGCGTCGTTCGCCAGGTCAAAAGCACGCTTGACGAGCTCCTTGTCCTTGTCGTCCGCTTTGCCTTCCATGCTCCGCAGAAGGCTTCTGTACCGGTTGGTGACTACGCTCTCCACGCTTTTGCAGGCAAAAGAGTTCCGCTAACTTCACCAAAACCAATACGAATTCCGGAATGTGCAGCATGTCCGCGTAGAATCAGCGTGTCCCCATCTTCCAAAAATCGACGCTCCGTACCGTTCTTCAATTGGAGCGGCTGGGTGCCGTTCCAACTCAATTCCAAAAGGGAACCAAAAGAATCGGGCGTCGGTCCGGAAATAGTTCCGGATGCGAGTAAATCTCCCGCCTTGATGGCGCAACCGTTGCAGGTGTGGTGCGCCAATTGCTGGGCCATGCTCCAGTACATCGTTGAAAAATTCGTGCGGGATACCACGGTTTCTTCTTCCCCTTGCGGGGCAAGAGCCACCTCCAAATTCAAGTTGATGTGGCTATTCTTGGGTTGGTGTAGATAGGGCAGGGGTTCGGGGCTTTGGATGGGGCCGTCGGTGCGGAAGGAATCCAAAGCCTCCAACGTAACCACCCACGGGGACATACTGCTCGCAAAATTCTTGCCCAAGAATGGGCCCAGCGGAACATACTCCCATTGCTGAAGATCCCGGGCGCTCCAATCGTTGAAGAGAACCAAACCAAATATGTAGTTCTCAGCATCTTTTGTAGAAATCCAATCGCCCATTTTGGGGCCCTGACCGGTGAGGAAGCCCACCTCCAACTCAAAATCCATTTTTACCGACGGTCCAAACACCGGAACTGGATCGTTGGGACCTTTGCGCTGACCGTTGGGGCGGTAGATGTCCGTTCCACTGACGACCAACGTACTGGCGCGACCGTGGTACCCTACCGGCAAATGCAGCCAGTTGGGCAATAAAGCGTTTTCAGGATCGCGAAACATCTTTCCCACATTGGTGGCATGCTCGCGGCTGGCGTAGAAATCCGTGTAGTCGCCAACGCGGGCAGGGAGGTGCATGCGCACCGCGCCTTGTTCGTGGACGCACTGCTCTTGATGTTCCCGGTTCTTTTCCAATGGAAAAGGGCTTTCAGAACGGAGAATTTGGGAAAGTCGAAGCCGAACGGCGGACCACGTTTCTTTGCCGGAAGCGATAAACGCGTTCAGGTTGTCTTGGGCAAAAAGACCGTCGGCCAGGCCCAATCCTTCCAAATACCCCAAGCGTTGAAGCGCGTCCAAGTCCACTGCGAAGTCTCCGACGCGTGTACCGCAGACGGCCGGCGATGAAGCGGTTGAAAAAACCCCAAATGGAAGGTTCTGTATGGGGAAATCTGAGTCCTGACTTACAGATAGCCAGCTGGTTAGCTCCGGGCGATTGGCGTCGATCATTTTGGCCTACTTTTGCTATCCAAGATAGTACCAAATTATGCAACGAGACAACGCTTTATTTGATCTGATCGAACGCGAACGGGTGCGTCAAACCAACGGTTTGGAGCTGATTGCCTCCGAGAATTATGTAAGTCCTCAAGTGCTTGAAGCCCAGGGCTCCATTTTGACCAACAAATACGCCGAGGGCTATCCAGGCAAGCGCTACTACGGCGGTTGCGAGGTGGTTGATTTGGTGGAAGACCTGGCGCGCGAACGGGCCAAAACGTTGTTCAATGCTGATTTTGTGAATGTGCAGCCGCACAGCGGTTCTCAAGCCAATGCGGCCGTTTACCTCGCTTGTTTGAAGCCGGGGGACACCATCATGGGTTTTGATTTGAGCCATGGAGGGCACTTGACCCACGGTTCTCCGGTCAATTTTTCCGGCAAGACCTATCGGGCGGTTTTTTACGGGGTAGACCGTGAAACGGGTTTGGTAGATTACGAGGCGGCGCGCGAAATGGCGCACCGGGAAAAGCCGAAAATGATCATCTGCGGGGCCTCTGCGTACAGTCGGGACCTGGACTACGAAAAATTCCGGGAAATTGCAGACGAGGTAGATGCCCTGTTGTTGGCGGACATTTCGCATCCGTCGGGGCTCATTGCGCGCGGTCTGTTGAACGACCCGCTGCCGCATTGCGACTTTGTGACCACCACCACCCACAAAACCTTGCGCGGTCCGCGCGGCGGCATGATTTTGATGGGTCAAGATTTTGACAACCCGTTTGGATTGACCACGCCTAAAGGAGAGGTGCGGAGCATGAGTTCGTTGCTGGACGGCGCAGTGTTTCCGGGTATTCAGGGCGGCCCTTTGGAGCACGTCATTGGAGCTAAGGCCGTGGCTTTTGGTGAAGCGCTAACAGACGAGTACTTCAACTACATTTTGCAGGTTAAAAAGAATGCTCAGGCTTTGGCGAGTGCCTTGCAATCGTTTGGCTACCATATTGTTTCCGGCGGCACGGACAACCACCTGATGTTGATTGATTTACGCAGTAAAGACATTTCCGGAAAAGAGGCGGAGGCCGCTTTGGGTCAGGTACACATCACGGCCAACAAAAACATGGTTCCGTACGACGATAAGTCTCCTTTCGTTACGAGTGGAATTCGGTTGGGTACTCCGGCGGTCACCACACGTGGATTGGTAGAAGCGGACATGGTATCCGTTGCGGGTTGGATCAATGAAGCTTTGATGAAGCGGAGCAACGAGTCCCATTTGAAAACCATCGCACACCAGATTGAGTCTCTGATGGCAGATCGCCCGCTTTTTGTGGGGTAAGTTCGTTGGTTTTGGTACAAAAAAGGGGCTGTCTCGTTGCGAGGTAGCCCCTTTTTTCGTGCAATCAGTTTTCTTTCGTCACTTCTCAATGCGAACGGTCAACACCGTTCCGTAATGTTGAACAATGCGCACGGAATCGCCTTCATTTCCAAAGCATCCTTCTTCACCAATGCACGACCACAAATCGCCGTCCACTTCCACCGTGCCCAACTTGTTTCCAACCACACCCTCTTGAAGAATTCCGTTGGCACCGTGTAAGTTCTCCGGACCGGGCAAGAAGTTTTCTTGATCCAACGATTTCTTGACGAGGGGTCGAACAAAATGAAAAAGCACAAACGACACAACGAGAAAAGTTAGGACTTCCCATGGCGGATGATGCGGTAAAAAAACAGATACACCCGATGCCGCCAAGGATCCAAAACCCAGCGATGCATTGAATAAACCGGTTTTCCAAAGTTCCAAACCCAGAAGCAGAACTCCAGCCAAGATCCAAACGATGAAGAGATTTTCCATGAGCTGATGGATTTTAGTATTGAAACAAAGGTTGAGCATCCCTAAGGCAAAAAACTATGATTTTAGTCACCTTTTCGATAACGTATATTTGATCCATGCAGATTGCAGCTTTTCCAAAACAAATATTGATCCATATCGGGCACCACAAAACGGGAACCTCTTGGATGCAGCAGGTTCTTTTCACAAAGGAGCATGGATTTTGCATCTTGAACAATTACGAAGAGCCTTGGAAAGATGTGCTATTGCGTGCATTGGTATTGGGAGAGGGGTTTGATTTGGAACGAGTTCGCAACATGGCTGCGGAACGGTGGGACGGAAAGAATATTCCCGTGCTTACCGCAGAACGATTGTCCGGGCATCCTGCAAGCGGCGGATTCGATCAAGGAATCATTGCCAACCGCCTTGCTGAAGC
>JAXITR010000034.1:0-22559 GCA_034679985.1 Cryomorphaceae bacterium | reverse complement strand
CTACCCCAACCTGGAAGTGGTCCGACTGCCCCAAAACGCTGGATTGGGTGCGGCACGCAACGCCGGAGTGGCCCGCGCCACCCAGCCCTGGGTTGCCTTTTTGGATGCAGACGACGTCTTCCTGTCCCACAACGCCCAGTCCTTTCCGGAAGCGTGGGGCGTATTTGCCGCCACCCAGCCCCGCGGCCACTGGTTTTTCCACACCGTTCGGGAGTGGTCGCCGCCGGCACCTCCCGGCCGCGTCCGGGCGGGAGACCCCGTGCGCCAACCGTCGGACTTGCTGCTGAAGCGTTCCCCCCTGGCGCCCAGTGCCACGGTATTGAGCGCCTCCTTGGCCCAAAAATTTCCGTTCCAAACGGACCGACGCCTCCAAGGCACCGAAGATTTGGACTTGTGGATTCGCTTGCTCTACGCAGACTTTCGTCCCCGCAGCTGGTCCAACCTTCCCTGGACGGCCTACCGAATCGGCTCCGGAATGTCTTCCGCTCTGGGCAGCCATGCGGCTAAAATCCGCATGCAGTGGGCTCGGTTTGTGCGCAACGGTTGGATTCAATCGACGGACTTGGCTGCGGCAGAATCCGAATTGCAGCGGCAACTGGCCCGCAGCTACCACAAAGCCGGTCGCTTCCTGAAAGCGCAAAAAGCCTACCAAAAGGCAGGCTTTTCGCTGAAAAATAAGCTTCTTTCCGCAGCAGCCGCCCTGGGCATCCGCCTGTAGTACGGCGGCCGGGCAGCCAGACAATTGGGTATTACAAACGAGCGCGCAGCTCAGTGTCCAACGCGTCCAAAAACTCTTCCGTGTACAAGTAGTGCTCTCCGTGGCGAACGTCGTTGCCGTGCACGCAAACGGCCAAATCTTTGGTCATTTTGCCGGACTCCACAACATCCACGCACACCTGCTCCAACGTTTCGCAGAAGTGGATCAATTCGGCATTGCCATCCAACTTGCCGCGGTGGGCCAAGCCCCGGGTCCACGCAAAAATGGACGCAATGGGATTGGTGCTGGTGGGCTTGCCTTGCTGGTGCATGCGGAAGTGGCGCGTCACGGTGCCGTGCGCAGCCTCAGACTCCAGCGTTTTGCCGTCTGGGGTCACCAAAACAGACGTCATCAAACCGAGCGAGCCAAAACCCTGTGCAACGGTGTCGGACTGAACGTCGCCGTCGTAGTTTTTACAGGCCCAGATGAAGCCTCCCTCCCACTTGAGGGCGGAAGCCACCATGTCGTCGATCAATCGGTGCTCGTAAACAATTCCGGCAGCCTCAAAGCGGGCCTTAAATTCCGCTTCGTACAATTCTTGAAAGATGTCTTTGAACCGACCGTCGTACTTCTTAAGGATGGTGTTCTTCGTGCTCAAGTACAGCGGCCAATTCTTTTGCAGCGCCAAATTGAAGCAGCTTCGTGCAAAACCCGCAATGCTCTCGTCCGTATTGTACATGCTCAGGGCAACACCGTCGCCCTTGAAGTTGTACACCTCCCAAGACTGAGCCTCGCCGCCGTCCTCAGGGGTAAACGTCATCGTGAGTTTGCCTTTGCCCTTGATTACGGTGTCTGTGGCGCGGTACTGATCGCCAAAGGCGTGGCGTCCAATGACAATGGGCTTGTTCCACGTAGTCACCAAACGGGGAACGTTGGCGCAAATGATGGGTTCACGGAAGACCGTGCCGTCCAAAATGTTGCGAATGGTGCCGTTGGGCGACTTCCACATTTGCTTCAGGCTGAACTCCTTCACGCGGTTTTCGTCCGGCGTGATGGTGGCGCACTTGATGCCCACGTTGTAGTGTTTGATTGCCTCCGCAGCGTCCACCGTCACTTGGTCGTTGGTGGCATCGCGGTTTTCCATGCCCAAATCGTAGTACTTGATGTCCAGATCGACGTACGGCAAAATAAGTTTGTTCTTGATGAAGGACCAGATGATGCGGGTCATTTCATCGCCGTCGAGCTCGACGACCGGGTTGGCTACAGCAATTTTTTTCATGATTGTGCAAAATTACTCGATATCGAGCTGGAATGTTTGACGAAAATCGTGGAGAAGTGGATTTTTTTCGGCTAAATATGCAAATCGCTCGTCCGGTGTATAAACCACCTTGGCGGCAGCTTCCCGCGATACATCCACCACGATGTCGATGCTGTCGTTCTGCAAACCTTCGCGCAAGAATTGAAGCATGGAATCGCGTTGCTCGGCCGTATACTTCTCCTGAATGGCATTGCTCACCGTAAGCTGAACGCGGTGTTCCGGGTCCACCTCCACCACCATGGACTCCAGCAAGGCCTGCACGGCGGGCTGATGGGCCAAGCTGGCCACGTACTCGGCCCACACCCGGCGCAAATCGCCCAGGTGGTAGGCGTTGTCACGTTTCGCGGGGCGAACCTCCACCGGAGCGTTTGGAACGGCCCCTCCCTCAAGCGCTTTCGGACTCTCCCGGGCATCGGATGCGCCCGAAACCGCATTGGACCCTCGTTCCGGCGTTTGCAATTGCGCCAAGGAGAAGGCACTGGTGCGGCGAATGGAGGGTACCCCACCCGAAACTACCGCTGGTGCGGCCGATTCTGGGGCAGGGGGTGCAACGAAAGCGATAGGCTCAGGAGCCAACGGTGCCGCAACCGGATTGGTTTCAACGGGCAACTGATGGTCTGGAGACAATGCCTCACCGGATGCGCGGGCTGCTGGGGCTTCGGCTGGTGAGGTTGCACCGGGCGCAACCAAGACATCGGCTTGCGCTGGGTCTACCGCCGGTGCAGCTAAATAAGGGGCGTTTTGCGGGGCAGTTTCAACGACCTTCGCTGGCGACGCTACCGATTTTTTTTTTCGGCGTCCCCGCCGTCGTACTCCGGCGATTCCGCCATGTCCAGTAGGGCCACCTCCGTGAGGAGCCGTGGATTGCTGGAGGTTTTGTACTTGGCCTCGGCCTCGGTGATCCGACGGAGCGCACGTGCAAAGAAGGCCAAAGATGCCGCACCGGACTGTACCTTGAATTTCTCTTTGATGGAGGCTGGCCATTCCATCAAGCCCACCGTCTGGGGATGTACCGCCAGCATCACGTCCCGAAGATGGGACGCCAATCCAATGACAAATTGATGACCGTCGAACCCGCGCTCCAAAACCTGATGGAAACGCACCAAAACGCCGGGCACGTCGTGGGCAATCAACGAATCAACGACGGAAAAATAGACGTCGTGGTCCAGCATTTGGAGGTTGTCCACCACCGAGGCATACGTGATGTTGCCTTGGGCAAAACTCGCCACGCGGTCAAAAATAGAAAGCGAGTCGCGCAAAGCACCGTCGGCCTTAATGGCGATGGCGTGCAAGGCTTCTGGTTCTGCGGAAATGCCTTCTTTGGACGCCACAAAAGCCAAGTGGGATGCAATGTCCTCAACCCCTATTCGCTTGAAATCAAATATTTGACAACGCGAAAGAATGGTGGGAAGCACCTTGTGTTTTTCCGTGGTCGCCAAGATAAATACAGCATGACGCGGAGGCTCTTCCAGCGTTTTCAAAAAGGCATTGAAGGCCGCCTGAGACAGCATGTGCACCTCGTCGATGATGTACACCTTGTATTGACCCACGGCCGGTGCAATGCGAACGCTGTCCGTGATGGATCGAATTTCCTCCACGCTGTTGTTGGAGGCCGCGTCCAGCTCAAAGATGTTCAATCCTACATCCGCACCCGGCTCGACGGTGGATTCGTTGATGATTTTGGCCAAAATTCGAGCACATGTGGTCTTTCCTACTCCCCTTGGTCCACAAAACAACATCGCCTGCGGAATCCGCCCGGACTGCACTGCGTGCTCCAAAGTTTCGGTAATGTGGGACTGTCCCACCACCGACTCAAATCGCTGCGGCCGATACTTTCGCGCCGATACCGTATATCCCGTTTCCACATTCCAAAGATAAGTCGTATATTTGCAGCCCTAAAAAATTCATTTCAAATGAATCAGTACGAAACCGTTTTCATTTTGAATCCCGTCTTATCTGATGATCAGGTAAGGGAAACGGTTGATAAATTCACAGGCCTACTTAAGGGCACTGGTGCTGAAATTATCAACGTTGAAAAGTGGGGCTTGAAAAAGCTCGCTTACCTTATCGACAAGAAGAAAAGCGGATTCTACCAGCTGGTGGAATTCAAAGCACCGGCCACAGCCATCGCACCGATGGAAGTAGAAATGCGTCGCGACGAGCGCGTTATGAGATTCCTGACTGTCCGCTTGGACAAGCACGGAGTGGAGTACGCCGCTAAACGTCGGAGCAAAGTTGCCAACAAATAATCCCGTTGAAAATGAGCACGATTGAAAGCACCAACGCGGCGGCTCCCAGCGGAGAAGTTCGCTACTTGCAGCCGATTGCGATCGACACAAACAACAAAAAGAAGTACTGCCGCTTCAAGAAGTACGGCATCAAGCACATCGACCACAAAGACCCTGAGTTTTTGTTGCGTTTTTTGAACGAGCAAGGCAAAATCCTTCCCCGTCGCTTGACCGGAACTTCTTTGAAGTACCAGCGTAAACTTTCTCAAGCCGTGAAGCGCGCCCGTCACTTGGGTCTGATGCCGTACGTGGCCGATAACTTGAAATAAGCCCGTCCCATGGAAGTAATTTTGAAACAAGACGTCGAGAACCTTGGGTTTAAAGACGATATGGTAGTGGTGAAGCCCGGTTACGGCCGCAACTTCCTGCTCCCTACTGGACAGGCCATTTTGGCTACTCCTTCTGCCAAGAAAATGTTGGCCGAAGATTTGAAGCAGCGTGCGCACAAAGAAGCCAAGGTTATTGCTGATGCAACCTCCATGGCCGAGAATTTGAAGCGCGTTGAATTGAAGTTGACTTCTTCTTCCGGCAAAGGCGGAAAGTTGTTTGGCGCTGTAGCGAACCACCATCTTGCCGAAGAGTTGAGCAAAATGGGCTACGCCATCGATAAGAAATTCATCACCATCATTGGCGGCACCGTGAAAACGGCCGGCAAGTATTCGTCCAAAATTCGCTTGCACCGCACGGTGACAATTGACTTTGGTTTTGAAGTGATTGGTCAAGAATCTTGATTGAAGCGAATCGATTGAATGAATAAAACCGCCCCTCTGGGGCGGTTTTTTTTGCGCCCAGTTTTTATACGCTCGCAACGGAAGCCCTTTCCGTACCCATCTGCAAATCACCCCTGCTCTGTTGCGTACGCTCCCAAGGCGCTGTACCTTCGGGCTTATGGCCAAGAAGTCATCTCCTTCCCCAAAATCAGCACCCACGCCCCAACCGCAAAAGGAGCCGGCAGGTTTGCCTCTCGGTAAATCGTTTGAGGATGGTTCGGTTTGGATTGCAGCCATCGTGGGAATGTTGTTTCTGTATCCTGCTGCGTGGAACTCCAGCCAAACCTTGGGAGACGCGTCCCTATGGCCCTTACTGCTCTCCGGGACAGGCTTGGGGGTCGTCGGAGCTCTGTGGAGCTTTCGTGGCGCTGCAGCCCCTTGCACGAATGCAGCGGGAGCATCCCTGGTACTAACGCTGTTGGTGTCCTTGTCGGTACTGGGATTGCCGCGCGCCTATGCCGTCTCCGAGTGGTGGGGCAGTGTGGCCCGATTGTCGGTGTATGCCGGAATCCTGTGGGCCGCGGGACGTTTGTTTGCTCAAGGTAAAATAACCTATACGCACTTGGCAGCGTTTGGGACTGGGTCGGCTTTGGTGTTGGCCTGCAGTGTTTTTCTGGACTGGAAGGAAGTTGGTGTTCTGAATGCCTGGAAGGATCCCTACGGAGCACCGGGCCTTTTGGGGCACAAAAACTTTACGGCATCCGCCCTACTGCTCGGTTTCTGGGGGGCACTTTACGCGATTCAAGTACAGACCTCCTCGCGCAATTGGCGGATTTTTGCCGGGATCGTCGCCGTTTTGGCGGCCTTAGCCCTGGCCCTTTTGCGCACCCGAAGCGTCTGGTTGGGTTTGGCATTGGGCGGTTTGTTCTGGCTGTGGAACAGCAACACCAGCTGGAAGGCCACCCTGAGTCGCGCGGCTTGGCCGATGGGGATTTTTTTGATCGTTGTGGTGGGTGCCGTGCTCCAACCGTCGATTCAGAAAGCGGTGTTCAACCCCCAGAATTTGCGCATTCGCGCGGTTTTTTGGGACCACAGTTTGCAAATGGTGGCGGAAAATCCGTGGACCGGAGTGGGTGCTGGCCAGTGGGGTATTCATTTCCCAGGGTACGGTTTGGACGGGATGGATCCATTGGTGTCTGAGGGCATCACGGCTGAAGTGCGTCCCCACAACGATTTTTTGTGGATCGCAAGCGAGTTTGGCTGGCCCGGATTGGGGGCATTTTTGGCGCTTTGGCTGTTTGTACTATACTACGCCTACCGCGCCCCCCGGGGAACCGAAAAGGCCTATCTGGTTGCGCTTTTGACTGGTGTTTTTGTCTACAGTATTTTTGAATTTCCCTTGGAACGAGCCGCCGTCTCCATCCCTTGGGTTCTGGGGATTGCCGCCTTGGGGCAACTTTCCGGCCCCGGGATGAAAATTTCCTGGATGCCAAAATGGGCTACCGGAATTTTGGCCTTGGCCCTGCTCCTTCCTGCTGCGTACGTGGTGGAGCAGCGTCGTGCTGGCACCGAGCAAAATGCGGCCGTATTGGCTGCCAACGCGCGTCAAAACGCGGAAGAATTATTGCAGACCTCGTCGGTCGCATTTACCCGTTGGAACGAAATCGATCGGTTTGGAAATCCTTTGCCCTATTTCCAAGGGATGGGTGCCCTTTTTGTGGAGGCACAACAGACAAACGACCCAACCTTTGCGCAAGCTGAGGCCTATTTCCGGACGGCACTGGCACTCCACCCCAATCATTTGTTGAGCTACAATCAGCTCGGGAACTTGAGTAAGTACCGCGGAAAGCCGGCCGAGGCACTGCCGCATTATTTGGAAGCACTCAAACGTTCTCACGATTTCGGCTCCGCCCGTTTGGGCCTAGCTGAGTGTTTGTTGGACTTGAATAGGACGGATTCCGCCGGACGCGTACTGTTTGAGTCCTTTGGGGTTTCTACCAACGGTACCACGCAAGAGATTCGGAAGGACCCGCGGTACCGAGTGGCCGTGGAACGATGGGTGGTACAAGCCGCAACAGCCCCTATTCGCTACCGGCCCTTGGTTCCGGTTGCCAGCGTGAAGTACGAAACTCCAGAATCCGGTTTTGCCGCGTTTGAAGCTGCGAAAGACGCCGCCTTAGTAAGGGATCAAGCAAAAAGGAACGCCGCGCGCTGAAGGCTTTCCCAAAATTCCATTCAATCGCCTACTTACTTCCAATCCACGGATACTGGGACGTGGTCTGAGCCACTGACCTCCGGATGAATACGCGACGCCTCCAGTCGGTGGGCCATGCGTTCGCTGACCACCCAATAATCCAAGCGCCAGCCGATGTTGTTCTCGCGCGCTCCACCGCGGTAGCTCCACCAGGAATACTCCACACGATCCGGATGCAAATGCCGAAATGAGTCCAAAAATCCGGCTTGCAACAAATTCGTGAAGCCGTCGATTTCGGTTTGGGTGTAGCCAGGGGTCTTGTTGTAGTTCGCTTTGGGCCGAGCCAAGTCCATCGGCTGGTGCGCCACGTTTAAATCTCCGCCAAAAAAGACGGGTTTTTCGCGGTCCAAATCGGACAAAAACGCGGTAAGGTCGCGGTCCCAAGTGCTTCGGTACGGCAATCGGGCCAATTCTCCGCCGCTGTTGGGCACGTAGGATACAACCACCCAACAGTCCGAAAATTCCGCCGCAAGGAGGCGCCCTTCGCTGTTGTGTTCCGCTTGGGGCAGGTCGCGGAGGACCCGAAGCGGGGCGGTCCGGGAAAGAAGTGCCGTACCGGAATACCCTTTGCGTTCGGCCGAAGAAGCTTCCACGTGCCAACCGTCGGCCAAAAAGGGCTGCAGCACCTCGGCCACCTGTTCTTCGGTTGCCTTTGTCTCTTGCAGTCCAATGACGTCCGCACCCAAGGTGTTCAATTGCTGCAAAAGTCCTTTACCAGCGACGGCTCGGATGCCGTTTACGTTCCACGAAACAAAGCGCATGATGAAAAATTTCTCGTTAGTGACTCAATTGAATTACATATTGCGTCGGTACTGACCGCCTACCCCAAAGAGCGAATGGGTCATTTGGCCCAGCGAGCACACTTTGCCGGCTTCCATCAACGCGTCAAAAATATTCTGGTTGTGCACGGCGGCGTCTTGCATGGTGCGCAACAAGGCCTCGCTGCGCTCGGCCTGCACCCGTTGCAGGGTCTCCACCGTCGCAATTTGATCCTCCTTCTCTGCCTCCGTGGCCCGGATGACCTCGCCCGGAACCACCGTGGGCGACCCCTTGCTGCTGAGGAAGGTATTCACGCCAATGATGGGGTACTCTCCGGTGTGCTTCAAGGTTTCGTAGTACAAAGACTCTTCTTGAATTTTGCCGCGCTGGTACATGGTTTCCATGGCGCCCAGCACGCCGCCGCGCTCCGTCAGTCGGTCAAATTCCAGCAACACCGCATCTTCCACCAATTGGGTCAATTCGTCGATGATGAACGATCCCTGCAGCGGGTTTTCGTTCTTGGCCAGTCCCAGCTCGCGGTTGATGATGAGCTGAATGGCCATGGCCCGGCGCACGCTTTCTTCCGTGGGCGTGGTGATGGCCTCGTCGTAGGCGTTGGTGTGGAGGGAATTGCAGTTGTCGTAAATGGCGTAGAGCGCCTGAAGCGTGGTGCGGATGTCGTTGAAGTCAATTTCCTGCGCGTGGAGCGACCGTCCAGACGTTTGGATGTGGTACTTCAGCATCTGCGCGCGGGGATCTGCCCCGTACTTGCGCTTGAGGGCCTTGGCCCAGATCCGTCGGGCCACCCGGCCAATCACGGCGTACTCCGGATCTACCCCGTTGCTGAAGAAGAAACTCAAGTTGGGCCCAAACGCGTTGATGTCCATGCCGCGGCTCAAGTAGTACTCCACGTAGGTGAACCCGTTGGCCAAGGTGAAGGCCAATTGGGTGATGGGGTTGGCGCCTGCTTCCGCAATGTGGTAGCCGGAAATGGATACCGAGTAGAAGTTGCGGACGTTGTGGCGGATGAAATACTCCTGCACGTCGCCCATCAACCGCAAGGCAAACTCAGTGGAGAAGATGCAGGTATTTTGGGCCTGGTCCTCCTTCAAAATATCTGCTTGAACCGTTCCGCGCACGGTGGAAAGGGCTTCCGCTTTCAAGCGTCCGTACACCTCTGCCGGCAGGACCTCGTCGCCGGTAACGCCCAAGAGCAGCAAGCCCAGGCCGTTGTTTCCTTCGGGAAGGGTTCCGTGGTAGCGGGGGCGTTCCAAGCCTTTGTCGTTGTATTTGGCCTTCAGCACGCGTTCCACCTCCGCCTCCAAGCCTTCCGCACGGATGTACTTTTCGCACGCCTGGTCCACCGCCGCATTCAAGAAGAAGCTCAACAGCATGGGCGCTGGGCCGTTGATGGTCATGGAAACGGAAGTAGACGGATTGCACAAGTCAAATCCGCTGTACAGCTTTTTGGCGTCGTCCAAGCAACAAATGCTCACCCCGGCGTTGCCAATTTTACCGTAGATGTCCGGTCTGCGCCCGGGGTCGTTTCCGTAAAGGGTTACGGAGTCAAAGGCCGTGGAGAGACGCTTGGCGGGAAGTCCCAGCGATACGTAGTGGAACCGCTTGTTGGTTCGCTCCGGGCCGCCTTCGCCCGCAAACATGCGCGTAGGATCCTCGCCGTCGCGCTTGAAGGGGTAAATGCCCGCGGTGTATGGAAATTCACCGGGAACGTTTTCTTGAAGCATCCACTTCAGCAAATCGCCCCACGCTTTGAACGACGGCGTCACCACGCGCGGAATGCGCTGCTGCGCCAACGATATGGTGTGCGTGGGAACCTGGATGGCTTTTCCGCGCACGTGGTACACGTATTCGTCTGCCTTGTACTTCTCGCGCACCTGCGGCCACGCCTGAAGCGCATCCCAGAGGTGCGGATCCAAGTCCCGCTTGCGGCGTTCCATTTCTTCTTGAACGCCTTTGATCAGTCGGTCTGCATCTTCCAATTTGGAGGAACGAAGCACCTCCAAAGTTCCGTTCAGCGCATAAAGTTGATCCGCCACGCGGGCCTGATCTTCTACCCAATGGTCGTACGCGCGGTTGCTTTCCGAAATCTCGGAAAGGTACCGGGTGCGGTGCGGAGGGATGACGTAAATCTTCTCGGACATTTCGTCCGACAGGGCAAAGCTGGACGCCAACTCCGTGCGGCCGGACTTGTCTGCAATCGCTTGCATCACCGCAATGTACAAGCGGTTGGTGCCGGGATCGTTGAATTGGCTGGCCATGGTTCCGTACACCGGCATGTCCTCCAACGAGTCGTCCCAGCGGTTGTGGTTCCGTTGGACTTGCTTTTTCACGTCGCGCAGCGCATCCAATGCACCGCGTTTGTCGAACTTATTGAGGGCAATCAAGTCCGCAAAATCCAGCATGTCGATCTTCTCCAACTGCGTAGCGGCCCCGTATTCGGGGGTCATGACGTACAACGAAGTGGTGCTGTGCTCCAGGATTTCCGTGTCGGACTGGCCGATTCCACTGGTTTCCAACACCACCAAGTCAAACCCCGCGGCCTGAACAATTTGAACGGCTTCTGCAACGTGCCGGCTCAGGGCCAAGTTGCTCTGCCGGGTTGCCAGCGAGCGCATGTACACGTGGGGGTGCTTGATGGCGTTCATGCGGATGCGGTCGCCCAAGAGCGCGCCACCGGTCTTTCGCTTGGAAGGATCCACGCTGATGACGGCCAATTTTTTCTCGGGGAAATCCACCGTAAACCGGCGCACCAGCTCGTCCACCAGCGAGGATTTTCCGGCGCCACCGGTGCCCGTAATACCCAGTACCGGAGCGTTGCAAGACTTGGCTTTAGCCGCAATCTGCTCGCGGACGGATGCATATACGTCGCCGTAGTTTTCGGCACACGAAATCAATCGCGCTAGGGCTCCGGGATGCTCGGGAGAAAGCCGGTCCATTTCATCGGTCAACCGCTCGCCCAAAGGGAAATCTGATTTGGACAACAAATCGTTGATCATGCCCTGCAGCCCCATGGAACGACCGTCGTCCGGGTGGTAAATGCGCGCAATACCGTAGTCCTGCAATTCAGCAATTTCCGAGGGCAAAATGGTGCCGCCGCCGCCGCCAAAAATGCGGATGTGGCCCGCTCCTTTTTCCTGGAGCAGGTCGTACATGTATTTAAAGTATTCGTTGTGGCCGCCTTGGTAAGAGGTCATGGCGATGGCGTTGGCGTCCTCCTGAATGGCGGTATTGACCACCTCTTCCACGCTGCGGTCGTGGCCCAAGTGAATGACTTCGGCACCGGACGCTTGCAAAATGCGGCGCATGATGTTGATGGAAGCGTCGTGCCCGTCAAATAAGGACGCGGCAGTGACGATGCGAATTTTGTGCTGAGCTTGGTACGGCAAGGGGTTTTCCATGCCCCAAAGATAACGCACACCGGCGGTGTGCCGGGAGCGGCGTCGGGCTCAATCCGGGGCGATCTCGGTCAAAAAAAGAGCCAATTCGTCCCAATGGTGCAGGACCGCTGTGGGCACATGGCCGTTGGGAACAGTCACTTTCCCGGGGTTGTAGTACACTTGATCCATTCCAAAAGCAGCGGCCCCCAGAATATCGGCCTCCCAACCATCTCCCAAGACCAAGGTTTTCTCCGGTTCCGCGCCGGCCTTGGCCAAAGCAGCAGCAAAAACTTCGGGCGCGGGTTTGTACACCCCTACTTCCTCGGAAGTGGTCACGGTTTCAAAGTACGGAGCTAATCCGCTGCAGGCCACCTTGGTGTGCTGGCTTTCCGGAAATCCGTTGGTGATGATGTGCAAGGAATAGTGGCTGCTCGCCCATTGTACCGCCTGTAAAGCGCCCGGCATCAATCCGGTTTCCCGCGGCGTCCGCTGCACAAAGTCAACCTCCAAGAACGACGACAATTCCTTGCGTTGTTCCTGCCGAACGTGCGGCAAGGCCTCCTGCAACAAACGCTCAAACCGCAACGTACGCACCTCTGCCTTGGTGCATTCCCCCTTGCGTAAGGCGTTCCACAGTTCCGCGTTGATGCTTTCGTACCGATCCAACGCCCGGTCCGGATCCAGCTGCGCCTCCAGCGGAGCGATATGCGCTTCAAACAAGTTCCGGAAAACCCGTCGGCTGTTGCCCTCAAAATCCCACAAGGTGTGGTCCAGGTCAAACAAAAGATGCGTGTAGCGACGGGGATTTTCAGGTGCCATGAACGGAGGAATGCCGCGAAGGTACAATAGGTGAATCGGAACCCGGTTCAGCTCCTCACTCGTCCACCGAGCGCTCCACCACCGTCTCCGGAGAGAATCCAACGAGGTAGACCTTTTGCGCGGCCCGCGTAATGGCCGTGTACAGCCACCGCAAGTAGGACCGTTGGTCGTACCCCTCCGCCTCGTACGGCTGCTCCACAAAGACGGCCTCCCACTGCCCGCCTTGGGCCTTGTGGCACGTCAAGGCATACGCAAACTTCAATTGAAGGGCGTTCCAGTACGGATCCCGGTCGCGCGCCGCACGTTGGAGGCGTACCGTGGGCAAGTGTGCGTACTCCGCCTGAACCCCCTGCAGCAATCCCGTCAACTGCTCCGGGGTCAACGCGGGGCCTTCCGTATCCAAGGCGTCCAACACCACCTTGGCCTCAACCGGCGGGTCGTCGGGCCGATCCAGCCAACGCAAGGATGCTTGGGCAAAAGACAGGCCGTAGCGCTCTTCGTGTTCCACCAGTCGGATGATCTCCAATTGATCCCCATTGGCCAAAAAGCCGGCCGGATGCTGCGCCTCCAGCCAATGGTAGTTGTTTTTGACCACCATGACTCGATCGCCCGTATTCAAGCGCTCGTCCAAACCAAAAATGCGCGCCCGAATTTGGCGGTTGTACAATACCGCTCGCTTGTTTCCTTTAGTGATGAAGGCCGACTGATCCGGTCGGCTCAAGAACTCGCGTTCCAACGCATCCAAAACGGAGTAACTGTCTTCCAACCGCAAAAAATCAGGCCCAACTTGAAGCTTCGGAAACCGCACCCGGCGTGCCTCCAGCGCACGGCGCAGCTGGGTGGCGTTGGCCAAAACGGTTGACTCCTGGGCCTGACGCACCACTTCCGTCAAGCGAACCGCTTGGACTTCCAAGTCGTGTCGTCCGCTCAAAACCGACGGATCCAGGGCAGGACTCTCATCCTCCCCAACCGGAGGCAATTGAGCGGTATCGCCCAACAAAACCAGCTGGCAGCGGTTCCCGGAGCGCACAAATTGCAGCAAATCTTCCAAGAGGGAAGTCCCCATCCAACCTTCGCTGGATTTGTCCGAGAGCATGGAGGCCTCGTCCACAAAAAAGATGGCCCGGTCCAGCGGATTTTCACGCAGTGCAAAAGACACGCCCCCGTTGGCGCGCGGCACGGCGCGGTAGATTATCCGGTGAATGGTGAAGGCTCGACGACCCGTGCGTTCCGCAATGACTTTAGCCGCACGACCGGTTGGCGCCAAAAGAACCGTTCGAAAGCCCAAAGAAGGCAACTGTGCGGCAACCGTGCGCAACCAGGTGGTCTTGCCGGTTCCCGCAAAACCGGATACCAACAAGACGGCGCGCAAGTTGCCCACCAACAAAAACGCACCCAATGCCTGTACGGCCTCCACCTGTCCTTCGGTAGGCGCAAACGGCCAGCCCGAGAGCAGTTTCGAATCCAGTGCGTTAAGGTTCATGATTTTCGGAGGGACCGGTTGATTTTTTGTGTAATTTCGGGGCTCAAAACAGTCATCACCTATGAATCCCCGCATTCTACTTGGCGTTCGCGTTGTATTGGGCGTTGCCGCCCTCGCATTGAGCTACAAAGTTTACCGAATTATTGCCGAACCGGTTGAATTTGCCTCTTTGAAGGAATCACGTTACGACGTAGCGAAGTTACGTTTGGAACAAATCCGCGAAGCGGAATTGGCGTACAAAGAAAAGTACGGCGAATACCAAGGCGACCTCAATAAGTTGATTGATTTTGTTGCCAACGACAAAGTACCCATTGTCTTGCGCAAAGACTCGTCGTTTACCTATTACGACAAAGTTTACCAGCAAGACATGAGTAAAGACACCGTAGTGTTGCGCAAAATTGGCGAAGCTCCTGTGGTTCAAAAATTGCAGCAAAAGGGCGATTTATTCCCTGCAGACTTCAAACCAGAAGATCTACGTTTCATTCCGTTTTCCAATCAAGTGGCGTTTGAATTGGCCGCAGATAAAATTGATCGGAACGGAGTTCAGGTTCCCGTTTTTGAAGTTAAGGCATCCAACGAAGCTATTTTTCACGACGTAATGAAGCAGTACGGTTCGCTGATCAAGGATTTATCGATCCCATTCTTAGCGGTAGGATCGCTGTCTGAACCCACCCTCAGTGGTAACTGGAAGTAATCCAACTCTTTCTTTTGTTTGGTGGTCTACTTCTGAGGAAGTGGATGCCGCGGCGACGCCCGACGTGTTTCTAGCACACGACGGGCGTCGTTTTACCTTTATGGTGGCGCATGCGGACCAACCTAGTTTGGTGGGCGCTTTGGAACCGGGTGATTGGGTTCGGCTTCTCACCACCCTTGGTGCCCAAAATCACCGAATTTTCTACAGTTGGCCTACTTCGTGGTGTACCCTTGTTCCCGATGCGCTCTGGCCTTCGTTTCCTATGGACCGCGCAGTATTGGGCGCACCCAACAATACCCAAGTTTACCGATCTGTTCAGCAGAAGTTTCACGCGATCTATTCCCAAGTTGCACCAGACGAATGGTTCAGCGAACCCGGTTTATCGAATTCTGGTGTTGATGCCTTTTGGCCCAGTGAAGCTTTGAACTGGGAATTGCCCCCGGTTGCACCGGAGCGCACCCTTGTTGTTCTCGCGCATCCGGACTGTCTGCACATCAGCGCCTTTGAACGCAGCGGAACGCTGGTTTACCACAACCGTTTCGACGCGTCAACAACAAACGATGCCCTCTACGCGTTGGGCTTGGTGTACGAACATTTGGGATGGAGCGGCATTGAAGTTCCACTCTTTTGGCACGGTTTTCGGCCCGACTGGGATCGCATTGCCCAAGGAATGGGCTCCTTCGTGTTGGACATTAAACCACTCAGCCCGCCCAAAGGATTGCCCGACGCATTGGGCGATTGGCGCATGCACCCCTCCCTTCAATCCTTATTTAGACTCTGGTTATGCGCATCGTAGCAGGAAAATGGCGTGGCAAACAAATTGTGGCGCCCAAAAATCTACCGGTGCGTCCGACGACGGACATGGCCAAGGAGTCCCTCTTCAATTTGATCCGGAACTACTTGGATTTTGAACAGATTCGGGCTCTTGATTTGTTCAGTGGCACCGGCAATCTGAGTTACGAACTCGCTTCACGCGGCTGTCCCAGCATCACTTCTGTAGACAGCTCCCGAGATTGCATACGGTTTATTCACAAAACAGCCACGGCACTGCCCACGGATGCCATCGCTCCAGTTGCATCGGAGGCCATAACCTATGTGAAGCGCAGCCCAAGCCAATGGGACCTGATTCTGGCAGACCCCCCCTTTGACTTCGAGCGTTACGAGGAATTGATTGACGCCATTCTCACCGGGCAACGGCTCACGAAAACCGGCGTATTCGTATTGGAGCACGGCCCCTTTACCTCGTTTGTGGACCATCCCCATTGCTTTGACCACCGCAAATACGGCAATGTTCAGCTGTCGTTCTTCCAGTCTGCCCCCTTAGAGGAAGAAGACTCCGAACAGTAACAGCCGGCACTCGCTCATTCGTACAATTCGAAAAGCAGCGGTTACCCTACCACCAATCCGAGTTGGTTCAAACTAAGTTCACTAAACGCTGCCAAAGCCGCAGCCCTATGGCTCATGGCTTGCTTCTCGTGCGGGAGCATTTCCGCAAAAGTTCGCCCGTCGCCGGCGTTGGGAATAAACAGCGCGTCGTATCCGAACCCAAATTCCCCTTGTTCTCGAGGCACTACTTTTCCGTGAACCTCTCCGCGCACCGTGTGCTGTACATCGCCCCAAACCCAGGCGAGTACGCAAACAAAAAAAGCCGGCAACTCACGACCCGCAAGCACTCCCAATAATTTTGCTCGGTTCTCCGCATCGGTGGCATGCTCGCCGGCATACCGCGCACTCAGGACACCCGGAGCACCGCCCAATTCGGGAACCACCAGTCCCGAGTCATCGGCAAGAGAAGGAAGCATCGTCCCCCGGTAACCTTGCACGGCCTTCAAAAGCGCGTTTCCTTCAAATGTATCCGCGTCTTCGCGCAAGACGCCACCCGTCCAATTCGCTTGTTTCAGGGTTAACCACTGCAAGGAGGAGCTCAGGTGAGGAGCTATTTCTTCAATTTTGTGCGGATTCTGCGTGGCTAAAACACACGTAAACACTTCGGGGTCGGACGATGTCATTCTTGTTTTCTAATCGGCGCCATCGTTTCGGAATTGGCGTCCAGGGTCCTTAATTTTTCCGGGAGTCGATCCACTATCTGTGTTGCCAACGCTTCAATAGCTTTGCGTTTTGGGGATCCCTCTGCAAAAACCAACGAGATTTGGCGAACAGGTCGCGGTTCGGCGATGGGCTTGATGCGCGTCTTTTGGCCCGACGGCAAATCCAATGTTGCCAAATAGGGCAAAAGCGTCATCCCCAAGCCAGCATCGGACAAACGCACCAAAGTCTCAAACTGACCGGACTCCACATGCACCCGAGCCCCAGCTTTCAGCCCGTTGGCCCCGCAAAGGGTCAAGGCCTGCTGCCGAAAACAGTGACCCTCTTGGAGCAACAACACATCGGACTGCTGCAATTCTGAACGCGTGATGAACAACTCCGTAGACAGTCGGTGATTTTCAGGGATGTACGCAACAAAGGGCTCTTGATACAGCGGCAAGATTTCCAAACCGCGCTCGTCCAATGGAGTAGCCAACAAGGCCACGTCCAATCGGTGTTCTTGAATGCGTCCAATGCACTCCGCGGTGGTGCGCTCTTCAACGGTCAACTCCAGCTGCGTGAATTTCTGGATAAACGAACCCAAAAACCGATGCAACACATAGGGAGCAACGGTCGGTATAACGCCCAAAGACAAGCTCCCCTGGAACGGCGATTGACCGGCTTCAATAACTTGATGGAATCGTCGTGCCTCAGACAAAGTCCTCTTGGCTTGGGCAATTGCTTGGCGTCCAACCTCCGTGGGTTCAATGGGCTGATGCAATCGATCAAACAAGGCCACGCCCAGTTCTTCTTCCAATTTTTGCACCTGCATGCTCAACGTAGGTTGCGTCACGCCGCAAGCTTCCGCAGCTTTACCAAAATGACGAAACTCGTCCAGAGCGACCAGGTAGTGCAGTTGCGTTAAAGTCATGGGAACGGTATCCGAAATCGTTGTACACGAAGATAAGGCTTGGCTTCTGCGCCCCATCCCAAATAAAACCGAAATAAACCCGGAGCCTGAGATCCTTCGAAGTCCAACCGACCCCACGTGCCGCTGGCCTGCAAAATTGCTTCGTTGATCAAATACGACATTGCCTGAAGGTCTCGTCCGGCATCCGTTGCCGCACTGAAATACAAAATCATGCGATCACCATGAAACCACCAAAAAGCTCCGGCCAAAAATTCATTTCCCGGACCGTAAACGGTATGCACCATTCCTTTTCGCTGATGGATCAGTGCATGCATTTGCCAACGAACAGAATTTAAAAAATCATTCGGCATCGCCCCGTAGCGTTTGACTTGATGTTGTTCAAAAGCTTGAATGAGTACCTCCGGTGAATCGTGTTCAAAAAGTTCTAAATGTGCATTATGCGCTTTTTTTACATTCCGACGCGTTTGCTCACTAAACCCCTCAAAGCTCAATTGGTACTCTTTTCCCAAATGCAACACTGCATTTTGTCGGTTCCAACAACGCATCCAACCCCAGGGACCAGACTTCCACCACGCTCCCTCGGACTTAATCAATGGCAATCCTTCGTGAAAATGCAAATCGAGCCAAATAAAACTCTTGGGCAAGACCTCCAATGCAGCGTGCAACTCACTCCACTCGTCAACCGGATTGGCTTCCCAACTTAGCCGGCAGGACGGTGCGTAAAAAATGCCCAATTGCTGCAATCCCAAAGGCATCCTGGATACATTCACTACTCCAGCAATACTGCGATACGGTATGGGGCATACCGCTTCGTAGTCGTTCCGAACGAGCCCTCCCCATTGTTTTGAGCGCGCATCCAGCACCTCCGTCAATCCATAGGGCAACGAACGTTCATCCGATCGAACCACCCGGTTCCAACGGTCGTCGTCAACATCGTCCCTTAGGACCCAGCGCCAACTGCTTACTTCTCGCCCCATTGTGCCATCTTTTTGACATTCTCTTTCCACCCCGTCCATTCAGGATCTACCTCCGAAAAAAGCCGCCAATGCGTTACCCACGAAAACGGAACTCCGTGTTCCACACATTCATCATAAGCCTTCTTCCACGCGTCAAACGGTTGATCGTTTGGTTGATAATAAAGCAAATGACCGTCCATGGCGTAAAATGGATGAACCCAAAAATCCAATACCACATTTTTCTCGAGATCAAACCAAGGATAGGGAACCGCTATTCCGGCTCTCCAACCCATTCGATCTACGTAGCCCATGGAATGATCCTCGCGAATGCCTAATGCCGCCAAAATGGGGTAGTGAACTTCCGGTTCAAACGCCAAAAAGTGAAACCTGCTCCGAGCTACTTCCCGATCCAACAAACGCGAAACCTGACGATATTCCTGCTCAAGCAATCCATTCCTTGCTCCGTTGCTTGCCCCAGTTGACGGATGCCAGCCCAGAGCACCATTCAGTTTTTGGTCCAAGGCCTTCCACAAAGATTGAGCGCGACGATTCGCAAAATCTACTCCCGAATCTTGTCTGGAACGGCTTAATTGCATCAGCGCAAAGTAGTTCCACGGTCGCCCCGCCCATAAATCGGCTTGCTCCAACAGCGTGTCGTACTGATCGACCCCACCGGCCCGAGCACGCAACCTAGTTAAGGCTTTACCGGACTTTCCATGCATAACATCGCGCATCCCGGCCAACCCAACGTGCCACCAACTCCTGCCCGCAAAAGCCAAAAGGTGGTCTACATCAACACTAATGTCAACCTTGGCAGTCAACTTATCACCAATCTTCAATCCCCATTCACTTGCTAGGGACTCTGCCCAACGGTGAACCCAGGGAATCCGCTCTACCCCCATCCGAGCCGCAAAAGCCCCCCCAGAAACAAATCTTCCGTGAACATCCTTCCCTCCAAATCGCTCCTCAACTCGGAGTGCCATCCAAACCATGGACAACAACCAATCAGGCTTCAAACTGGTGGGGCGCTTGAAGCAAGCATTTTCCAAACTCTGATTTTCCGGTTGTACTAGCTCCAAACGCCCCCAAACTTCCGATAGTTCATAAACCATCCATGCGTCTGCATCACCCCGACGAATCCATAAGGTGTCGGTGCGCTCGTTGCCCGGGGAAGCAACACGCGTCCACAAGCATCCGGTTATCGTTTGAAACAACAACAAGGAATAAGCCAAACGAGGTTGCTCGCCATTCCAAGCCAACTCAAGCGACGGCTGAGTAGGATTCATGTCAGCAATAAAACTCAAACTGCGATCCATGGGCCGGATAGGATTTCATCGGCCGACCACTCACGCGCAAGGGCTCGTCCAAAGGCCGCAAGGTAAGCATCATTTGAAGCGCAGAAGGCAATTTACTCCACAGAAAAGCAGAGCGAAATCCCAATTTTGCCCACAAAAATTTCCACCGCCATCGATTCAGCTCACTGCTGGAAAGCGGCACCCATTCCGGAAAGATCATGGAAGAATCACCGGAAAACTCATCAACAAGACGCCGCAATTGCGCTACCTTCTCCGGGTTAAATTGAGCATAAATGGCGTTCCAGTAGAATAGAACATACCATTCCCAACGTCCCAATTTAGACCGCAATCCAGTGGGGTAACTCTTCAACTCATGGGTCACAATGCTACAACCTTGGCAATAATTCAACCAAATGATCCGCCATTGCCTTAGCCGCATACCCTTCTCCATATACTGGAGGAAATTTCGACGGAATAAGCTCGCGTTCTTCAACCCACTTCACTAAGCGTTCGGCAACACCCGGTTCCAAAGGGTCAAATAGTTCAACACCATCGGAAACCAACAATTCCTGCCATTCGGTCTCTTTGCGCAGAATCGCAACTGGGGTGCCCAACATATACGACTCCTTTTGCAACCCACCTGAATCCGTCACTACCACCGCAGCACTCGCGCACCACTTGAGCATTTGCTCGTGGCCTACAGGATTAACCAAACGGACTTTTGAGCTCCTTAATTGATTGCGCTCTTCATTTGTAGCCACAGCCCACCAACGGTGGTGCATGGGCCATACAACCGAACGATCCTCCGACAAACGACAAACGGCATCCAACCACAACTTACGATTCGCCGAATCATCAACATTCGTATTGCGGTGAATAGTCACTACTAATCCACCCCGATGCCGGTGCGGGAGCGGCTCGTATTCACGAAACACATCCAACATTACATCCCCCACAACTACTGAACTAGTAACATGCTTTACAACACCTTCCTGAATCAAGAAATCAAGGGCAGTTTGAGAAGGGCACCAATGAACATCCGCCAACCGATCGACCTCAATTCGTATGGCCTCCTCAGGCATTGAAAAATTACCCGACCGCAAACCGGCTTCCACATGCACCAAAACAAAACCCAGTTCTTTCGCGGCGCGAGCACCAGCCAACGTTGAAAGTGTATCACCATACACCAATACGACGGCATTCTTCCAAGGAGCTAATTCCTTCACCAGGTCACGGGTCATTGAATCTATCCGCGTCTCGTTATCTGCATTTAGATCAACCGACAGCTGCTTGGTTGGCATCGGAAGAAACAACTCAGTCACGAACTGCGCATTCAACATCTCGTCCGAATGCTGTCCTGTATGATACCAAAACTGCTCCAGCTTCTTATTGGACAAAGCATTCCAAACCGGAGCTAATTTCATCATTTGGGGTCGCGCCCCTACCACATGAAGTACTACCATAACTTAAATTTCTGCGGCTATTTGTCCCCCGATGAGCCAACCCTGGTCGGCAAAACTAAGGTAATCACCACGTCCTACAATTAAATGATCCAAAACCGAAATCTCCATCAAACCACCTACCCGCAGAATACGCTTGGTCAAATCACGATCCTGATCCGACGGTGTTAGATTACCACTGGGGTGATTGTGTGCTACGATCAAAGCACTTGCCTTTGTGCGCAAGGCCAACTCAAAAACCACCCGCAAATCTGCCATGGTTGCAGACCATCCGCCTTGGCCAATGCATTCTTTGCGTAACACGCGGTTGGCACGATTCAACAGGAGAACCCAAAACTCTTCATGTTCCACATTCTCAAAATCCGGCCACAACTGTGAAAATGCATCCTGTGAACCACGTACTACCAGTTGGGTAGTGAACTTTGCATTAGCTAAGCGTCGACCCAATTCGAATGCAGCCATTACGGAGGCAGCCTTGGCATCACCAACACCGGAGTGCTCTCTCCACTGCTCGGGCAGCAATGAACTCATCCTACGCAAATCATGATCATAACAGTGCAACAACTCGACTGCCAGATCCATCGCTGATGCTCTTTGGGTTCCTGAACGAAGCAAAAGTGCCAACAGCTCCGCATTGCTCAATTTCTTAACCCCTAAAGTCATGCACTTCTCTCGAGGACGATCCTCAACCGGCCAACGCAACAGTGAACTACTTTTCTTCAATTCCATGGCTCGAAATTAATTCCGGCAAACCATACAAGTAGTATAACAAATATTTACATACGTTTAAAGTTATTAAATACATGTAAATCAGTGAGTTAAGCATGATGGCTTAAAATCAAAAAGTATCCAAAATCCTGCACCTGAAAATCTAGCGCATAAAAAAAGCCCCGCATTACTGCGGGGCTTGAAAAATGGCGGCGACCTACTCTCCCGGTGTAACCCAGTACCATCGGCGCAGTCAGGCTTAACGACTCTGTTCGGAATGGGAAGAGGTGATCCCTGACGCCATAGCCACCATAAACTGTTAAAGGTCTTTTGCCATATCGGGTAACATAAAACAAGCATTTCGAGCTAAAGATCACGGGTAATTAGTACTACTCGGCTATGACATTACTGCCTTTACACCTATAGCCTATCAACGTCCTCATCTTGAACGACCCTTAAGAGAAATCTCATCTTGGGGTGGGCTTCGCACTTATATGCTTTCAGTGCTTATCCCATCCGCACATAGCTACCCTGCGATGCAGCTGGCGCCACAACAGGTACACCAGAGGTGCGTCCAACTCGGTCCTCTCGTACTAAAGTCAGCTCCCCTCACATTTCTTACGCCCATAGGAGATAGAGACCGAACTGTCTCGCGACGTTCTGAACCCAGCTCATGTAGGTCTTTAATGGATGAACAACCCAACCTTTGGCGGCTCCTGCACCGCCAGGATGACCTAAGCCGACAGCGATGTACCAAACCGCGG
>JAXITR010000033.1:0-25200 GCA_034679985.1 Cryomorphaceae bacterium | reverse complement strand
GCTACCTGAATAATCGGTAAATTTGCCTTTTACATTCCACATGCCCAAAAAAGCCGCGGTCAAGACCGCCTATCCCCCTCTGGTACACGCAATTCTCGACGGTTTATCCGATTTGAAAGCGGAAAATGCCACCGTAATTGATTTACGCGAACTGGAGAACGCCGTAGCTGCCTTCTTCATCATCGCGGATGCACAATCCAACACCCAGGTCAACGCCATGGGCCAGGCCGTGCGGAAGCAAGCCCGCGAACAATGCGCCGAGCGTCCATGGCACGTGGAAGGCGAAGACAATTCCGAATGGATCCTCTTGGACTACGTTTCAACGGTGGTGCACCTGTTTCAAACTCCCGCACGCGCTTTCTACGATTTGGAAGGTCTGTGGGGAGATGGCAAGGTGGAAGTGATTGATTTGGAAGCTATGGTAAAAGCGCAAGCCGATGCCGCAAAGGCATTGAAAAAAGCCGCAGCACCCAAGACCCCGGCCAAGGCCACTGCCGCGAAAAAAGAAGCCGTGGTGAAGAAATTACCCGCCGCGAGCGCGGCAGCAACCGCCACCAAGGCCAAAGCCGCGGCCAAGCCCAAAGCAGCCCCCAAGACCAAAACGCTGGACGCCGCAAAATCGGCCACCAAAAAATAAATCTGCCGTCGCCCGCAAGGCGATCGTCAACCCCAAACCCATGGCGAAAAAATTGAAGCCCCGTTTTAACCTCAACTGGATCTACATCGCGGTGTTTGTAGGCTTGTTGGGCTTGCAGCTGTTCAGCTCCATGACCCCCAGCACCTTGCCCACCACGTTCCAAGCCTTCAGCAAGATGGTCCTGCGCGGAGACGTGGAAAAGCTGAAAGTAGTCAACAAGGAGGAAATCTACGTGTACCTCCGCAAAGAGGCGCTCGAAAAAAACGAAGCGTACAAAAAGATTGCGAAAAAGAGCTACGGGGATCAATTGAACCCCGGCCCGCACTACCAATTTGAAATGCCCGTGGAGTCTTTTGAGGCCCAATTGGAGCGCTTCTATGCGGCCAACGGTACGTGGTTGACCAAGAACGGAGAGCTGCAGGTGGAGTACGAAACCCAAAGCAACGTTTTGGGCGAAGTGCTTTCGTGGATTTTGCCTTTGGTCCTTTTTGGGGTCCTCTGGTTCTTTTTGCTCCGTCGCATGGGCGGCGGTGGCGGTGGTGCCGGCGGTCAGATTTTCAACATTGGCAAAAGCCGCGCGCAGATTTTTGAAGGCGACGCAAAAGTTCACGTTACGTTCAAGGACGTCGCGGGAATGGAAGGCGCCAAAGATGAGGTTTTGGAAGTAGTTGATTTCCTTAAGAATCCAAAGAAATATACGGACTTGGGCGGTAAAATTCCCAAAGGTGTTTTGCTGAGTGGCCCTCCCGGAACCGGTAAAACCCTTTTGGCCAAAGCCGTTGCTGGCGAAGCCCAGGTGCCCTTCTTTTCCTTGAGCGGCTCGGACTTTGTGGAGATGTTTGTGGGCGTAGGCGCCAGCCGTGTTCGGGACTTGTTCAAACAAGCGAAAGAAAAATCGCCGTCGATTATTTTCATCGACGAAATTGATGCGATTGGTCGAGCGCGCGGAAAAAATGCCTTTTCCGGAGGCAACGACGAACGCGAAAATACGTTGAATCAGCTCCTTACGGAGATGGACGGTTTTGGCACCAACGAACACGTGATCGTGATGGGCGCCACCAACCGCGCAGACATCTTGGACCGTGCACTGATGCGTGCAGGACGTTTTGATCGATTGATTTACGTGGACCTCCCGGAGTTGAACGAGCGCAAGGACATTTTCCAAGTCCACTTGCGTCCGTTGAAACTGGCTCCGAACTTGGACGTTGAGTTTTTAGCACGTCAAACCCCGGGATTTTCCGGTGCGGACATCGCCAACGTGTGCAACGAAGCGGCCCTGATTGCCGCGCGCAAAGAGAAAAAATTTATTGAGAAACAGGATTTTCTGGATGCCGTAGACCGCATTGTAGGTGGATTGGAGAAGAAGTCCATGATCATTACTCCGGACGAAAAAAAGTCCATTGCGTACCACGAATCCGGCCACGCCACCGTAAGCTGGTTGTTGGAGCACGCTTCACCGTTGGTGAAGGTCACCATTGTGCCCCGCGGAAAGGCCTTAGGAGCCGCCTGGTACCTGCCGGAGGAGCGCCACCTCACCACCGCGGAGCAGTTGTTGGACGAAATGTGCGCCACCTTGGGCGGACGTGCCGCGGAAGAAGTTGTTTTTGGCAAGATTTCCACCGGCGCTTTGTCTGACTTAGAAAAAGTCACCAAGCAAGCACGGGCCATGGTTACTGTTTACGGATTGAATCCAGTCCTAGGCAACATTACCTACTACGATTCGTCGGGCCAAACCGAATACCAGTTTGACAAGCCGTATTCGGAAAAGACTGCGGAAATAATCGACGCGGAGATCCACACGCTGATTGAGTCCCAGTACGAACGGGCCAAGCTACTGCTGCGCGACAACTTGGACAAACTGCACGCTCTGGCGGCCGATCTGATGGCCAACGAAGTGATTTTCAAGGAAAACATGGAAGCCATATTTGGCCTACGTCCTTGGAAGTCGAAGCAGGACATTTTGGACGAATTGGCCGTAGAGGCCGACGCAGCAAAAGCGGACGCTGCTCAGGCTGCCGTCACGGAAGGAACCGAAAGCGCAGCTCCAGTACCGAGCACTGATGCGCCCGAAGTTGTGATGCCCAATAAAGATTCGACCGATCTCGACAGCGATCGTGACCCGATTGGGTAAGTGAAAATTCTTCTGATTCACGCAGAGTTAATCATTTTTTCGGTACTTTGCGGTAGTTTATGCAAATAACGCGTTGGATGGCAGGTTTGTTAGGGAAAGTTATGGCCATTTTGAGCGGTCGTCCGGACTTAGAGCCTTCTGAGCCCGCAACTGCACTGCGTGGAAAATATGCTCCTAAAGAAAACGATCCGTTAGAAATAAAATTTGTCAAGCGCTTTACCGACAGCGGTGGCTTCTTTTTGTTTTCTGACTATCATCAGGAAATCGTAAACAACCTGGTTAGCATCAATTTAGAGATCAAACCTCGCGCCTTCTGGAGCCCAGAGCCGGAAGTGCAAACACTGTTGCAAGAAGCTCAAGTTCCCTTAGCGCAATCCTCGTCGGACGCGGACGTGATGGTGACCACTGCTGAAGCATTGGTTGCGTACACGGGCGGCATCATGATTACGGACAACCAAACCGGTGGATTGAAGGCATCGCAATTTCCTCCTGTTCACGTGGCATTGGCGCGAACTTCGCAACTGGTAGACAGTTTGTCGGACGGCATGAGGCGAATCAACAACGCCACACGGGTTCAACGCCCGCAACAAATCATCACTTTAAAAGGCAAGTTGGACGAATCTGTTCGCCAAGCATCCGCAGATCCCAACAAACACCGCGAACTGTACTTGCTGCTTTTTGAAGACGGGACGCTCTAACCGTTGCGTTCGTTAATTCAAATTAGTTAATGGCCTGGAACGAGACCCAAAAACGCACGCTTTCGGGTGCAGTTTACGCATTAGTTGTTTTGGCCGTGGTGACACGCGGAGCCCAGCCTTTTTTGGTTTTTTCAGCCGTCGCCTCTTTTTATACGGCCCGCGAAATCGCTCGGATGAGCAACCTCCCTTGGGTGGCCCGATTGACGTTAATGGCCTACGCCGTTGGCGGGTTTTACCTGGGATTGTACTGGGCACTTGACGGTCAGCTCAGCATGAATGACGGATCCGAAGGCTACCGGTGGGAACGCATTGGCGTGCCCTTCTTCCTGATTTGGGCCAGCGACAGTTTTGCCTATGTGGGCGGTAGATGGCTGGGGAAAACTCCACTGGCACCGCTTATTTCTCCGAAGAAAACGTGGGAAGGTGCGGCCTTTGGAGCTGCCGGCACCGCCTTGACCGCTCTGGTTTTTGGCCATTATTGGCCTCAATGGAGCGGATCTTGGCCTTCTTGGGTCTTGGGGCTTGCGGTGGCCGTGGCCGCGCCTGTGGGCGACTTGCTGGAGTCCTACGCCAAACGCAAAGCGGGCATCAAGGATTCCGGCGTCTTTCTCCCCGGACACGGGGGTTGGTTTGATCGATTGGACAGTTATCTGTTGGTCGGTTGGGTACTGGGTTGCCTTGGGTGGTTGCAGCAGTAATTAGAGCAGCGGCAAACGTACCTTTGTGGGTGTAAAACCTGCCTGAATGAACAACTCCTACTCCTCTACCCTGACCCTGCGCATGCACCGCGAAGGCAAAACCATACTACTAGTTGCCACCACCCTCTTGTTGGGCGCTTTATTTGGAATTGACTATTTGGAATGGCCCAGCCCAGTCAGCATGGGTTTGCAGCTGGCTTTTTTGGGCCTGTACTTGGCGGTGGTTCAGTTCTTCCGCAACCCCGTGCGCACCACCCTGGCCCACGGAAACGAAATCATTGCCCCGTGCGACGGTGAGGTTGTGGTGATCCAAGAAGCGATCGAAGACGAATATTTCAAGGAAAAACGCATTCAGGTTTCCATTTTCATGTCCCCGCTGAACGTTCACGTCAATCGGTACCCCAACGACGGAACGGTGCGCTACGCCAAGTACCACCCGGGCAAATTTCTCGTGGCTTGGCACCCCAAGTCCAGCACCTTAAACGAACGAACCACGGTGGTGGTGGACGGCCCCAGAACGGGACCCGTTTTGTACCGACAAATCGCCGGTGCGGTGGCGCGTCGGATCAAAATGTACGCAAAAGAGGGCCAAAACGTGCGTGCGGGTCAGGAATGCGGATTCATTCAGTTTGGGTCCCGCATGGACTTGTTTTTGCCGTTGAACGCGGAAATCTGCGTCAAAATTGGCGACCGTCCTGCGGGCGGGGTGGATTGCATCGCGCGCATTCCGGGTTAAAAAGAGCGTCGTTCAGCTTCGGGCAGGCGCAACGCGGCTGCGGGCAGGCTCAGCGAGGCTGCGCCGCAACAAAGCCGCGCGCCAGCGCCCAGGAATAGGCCTGTTCCACGGCCTGGTCAAAGGTTAAATCGGAGTTGTCCAGGACCAAGGCGTCGTGGGCTTGCAGCAAGGGCGAATCCAGGCGGGCTTGGTCTTCGGCGTCGCGCTGGGCCAAATTGGCCGCGATGTCCTGTACGGTGAGGCCGTCGGTGCCGCCTTGGGCCTCCATTTCTGCAAAGCGCCGTGCGGCGCGCACGTCCGGCCGCGCGGTCATGAAAATTTTCAATTTGGCTTCCGGGAAGACCACCGTTCCGATGTCCCTCCCGTCCATCACCACGCCCGGAGAATCCGTTCCCAAACGTTGCTGTTGCGCCACCAAGGCCCGACGAACTTCCGGTACCGCACTCACCTTGCTCACGATTTGGCTGATTTCCATCGTCCGAATTTGCGCCTCCACGTCCTCTCCGTTCAACAAGGTGTGCTGCTGGCCGGACGCCTCCCAACGCCAGCGGATGTCCAAGGTGCCCGCACCCGCGCGAAGCGCTTCTGCGGCGTCGGCGTTGACGGAGGAACCGTTTGGGCCCACCCAGCCGTTGCGCAGGGCGTGAAAGGCCACCGCGCGGTACATGGCGCCAGTGTCCACGTACAAATACCCCAAACGTTGGGCCAGAATTTTGGCGACGCTGCTCTTTCCGGTGGAGGAAAATCCGTCGATGGCGATGGCGTTCATGCTTAAAAGGTGCGGACCAAGCCGAATTGATGCAAGCGCCCCGCCACGTGCAGCGAGGTGTTGGCGTAGTTGTACTGCATGCGACCGGCCCGAAGCCCTACCCCCAGCGCAAAACCGGCGTTGGAGGAACGCGTGGGCAGGCGCATTTCGATCTGGCGCCGGAAGTCGTAGGAAAGTTGGATGCGGAGGCGGCTGCCGGGGGTGAATTCCGCGCCCAACAAAACGTGCCGCAGGGCCAGATTGGCCAAGCTGGGCGGGTTGTAGGTGCGCACGCCGGTCAGCGGATCGCGGTCGTAGGCGTTGGGGTCGTCGTAGCTGAGGTTGGGCGTTTCCAGGTGGGTCAGGGCCAAGGACCAACGCATGGGCATGTACTTCAAGCGGTTGGAGAGGCCCAACTGCACGTCCACCGGGGTTGCGGGCAATTCCACACCGAAGGATTCAATGGTTTTGCCTAGGTTTTTCACCACCAAACCGGCTGCCCAGCGGCCGTCGGCCCAGGTGCGCACCGCGCCCCAATCCGTAAATACAGCGGTGGAGGTGTATTGGCTGTAGGCGAGCATCGAGTAATGCAGGGTAGCTCCCACGGACCAGTGTCGGTTCACACGGTAGGCCACGCCAACGCGGGGGTCCGTTTCCTGCGCCCGAAACGAGCCCAAGACTTCACCGGAAGGGTCTGTGAGGGCCAGGGAAGCCGTGGCCAACTGACGCACGCCCACCCCAAGCACCCAGCGGTTGCGGAGGCGGAAACCCGCGGTGAGCTCCGCCTGCTGGAGGCCGTCGGGCCAACGCGCCCCGCTCAATACCGCTTGAGAACGAGCGGCGGAATCTGCGCCGGAAAATGCGGTTGCCAGCAAAGCAGGGTTCAGCACGGAGAAGCCAACGTCCCCTTGCGGATGCGCCACGGCAGCACCGGAAAGCGCCGCCACGCGGGCATGGGCCGGCACACTCACTTGGGACCAGGACGTTGCGGGCAGGATCAGCAACCCCCACAGGAGCAGGTTTTTCCCGACGCAACCCCAAAACAACGAGGGGTTTTTCACGCGTTAAAGGTACGTTTTACGCCTCGGAAAGCACTTTGGGCGCCTTCACTTTTTCCGCGAGCACCGCAAAGTCCAACACCTCAGCCATGGTACGCACATAACGCACTTCCATGCCCTTCAAGTATGCTGCCGGGATGTCGTTGACGTCTTTTTCGTTGTCCGCGCACAGTAAAACGGTTTTGATGCCGGAGCGCTTGGCGGCCAGCAACTTCTCGCGAATGCCGCCCACGGGTAAAACGGTGCCGCGCAACGTGATTTCCCCGCTGAGCGCCAGTTTGGAACGCACCTTGCGCTGCGTAAAGAGACTCATCAACGCCGTGAGCATGGCAATACCGGCCGACGGTCCGTCTTTTGGGGTGGCGCCTTCCGGCACGTGCACGTGGACGTCGTTCTTGGTGAACCAAACCGGATTCAGCCCCAGGGCCTCCGCGTTGGAACGCAGGTAGGTTAGGGCAATGGTGGCAGACTCCTTCATCACGTTGCCCAAGTTTCCGGTCAGGTTCAACTTGCCTGTGCCGGGAGACACGGTGCTTTCCAGGAAGAGGATGTCTCCGCCCACGGGCGTCCAGGCCAAGCCGGTGGCCACGCCGGCCACGTCGTTGTTGATGGCGCGGTCGCGGTCAAACCGAGGCGTGCCCAAGTACTCTTTGATCTGCTCCACGCTGGGGCTGTCCGGGAATGCTTCTTCCAAGGCCTTGGCCTTGGCAGCTTTGCGGGCCAAACCGGCGAGCTGCTTGTCCAAACCGCGGACGCCGGATTCGCGGGTGTACTGGTCCACCACCGCGCCCATTTCCGTTTTGCCCAGCACCACGGACTTGGGGGGCAAGCCGTGCTCTTCCAATTGCTTGGGAAGCAAATGCTTGCGGCCGATTTCTACTTTTTCCTCCAACGTGTATCCGTTGACCTCAATGATCTCCATGCGGTCCCGAAGAGCGGGCTGGATGGATCCCAAACTGTTG
Source organism: Cryomorphaceae bacterium (assembly GCA_034679985.1). GTDB lineage: Bacteria > Bacteroidota > Bacteroidia > Flavobacteriales > Schleiferiaceae > CAMDTE01. Next base: position 17,532 of record JAXITR010000033.1, on the reverse strand, counting down.
GCGGTGGCGATGAACAATACTTTGGATAAGTCGTAGCCGATTTCCAGGAAATTGTCGTGAAAACTGTTGTTCTGGGCGGGGTCCAGCACCTCCAACAACGCCGACGACGGATCGCCCTGAACGCCGTAGGAAAGCTTGTCTATTTCGTCCAACACGAAGACCGGATTGGAGGCTCCTGCTTTCTTCAAGCTGGCCAAAATTCGGCCGGGCCTGGCGCCAATGTAGGTTTTGCGGTGGCCGCGGATTTCGGACTCGTCCCGCATGCCGCCCAAACTCATGCGCACGTAGGGACGGCCCAGGGCCTCCGCCACGCTTTTGCCCAGAGAGGTTTTGCCTACGCCGGGAGGGCCGTACAAACAGATGATGGGGCTGCGGAGGTCGCCTTTGAGCTTGAGGACGGCCAGGTGCTCCAAAATGCGCTCCTTCACCTTTTCCAAGCCAAAGTGATCCCGGTCCAAAATGCGGGCCGCGCGCTTGAGGTCGATGTTTTTCTTGGCGGTTTTGTTCCACGGAAGGTCCAGCATCAGCTCCAAGTAGGAGCGCTGGATGCTGAAATCCGGAACCTGGGGGTTCATGCGCTGCAAGCGCAACAATTCCTTGTCAAAATGCGCAGCCACGTCAACGGGCCAATCCACCTTGGCGCCACGCTGGCGCAGGTTTTCAATCTCCGCTTCTTGGCTGACGCCGCCCAACTCCTCCTGGATGGTCTTCATCTGCTGGTGCAGGAAGTACTCGCGCTGCTGCTGGTCAAAATCCTGACGCACCTTGTTGGCGATCTCGTTCTTGACCTCCAGCATTTGCTGTTCCGACGTCAGGTGCTTGAACACCCCGTGGGCGCGCGCCTTCAAATCCGGCTCTTGCAGCAATTCTTGCTTTTCCTTCACCTCAATGCCCGCCATGTTGCTGGCAATGAAGTGGAGCAGGAAGGTGTCGGACTCAATGTTTTTAACCGCAATCTGCGCCTCCGACGGGATGTTGGGGCTTTCTTGGATGATTTGCAGGGCCAATTCCTTGATGGAAGACATCAGGGCCTTGAATTCCTTGTCTTTTTGGGTGTAGCGAATGTCGTCCAGCAGCTCAATTTTGGCTTTCAGGTACGGCTTGACGCCCACGGTCTCCACAATGCGGAAGCGGCGCTTGCCCTGCAGGATGGCCGTGATGTTGCCGTCCGGCATGCGGAACATGCGCACCATTTGCACCAAGGTTCCCACTTCGTAGAGGTCGTCGGCCTCCGGATCCTGCGTATCCGGATTGCGTTGGGCCATGACGCCAAAGATTTTCTTGCCTTTTTGAGCGTCCTGGATGAGCTTGATGCTCTTGTCCCGGCCGGCCGTCACTGGCGAAACCACGCCGGGAAACAGCACCGTGTTGCGCAGGGGCAAAATGCCCACTACCTCCGGAACGTCTGCCTCCGGCAGGTTGTTGTCTTCTTCGTTGGTAACGAGGGGAATAAAATCCGTATCGTCCGACATCAGTCGGGAAAAGTTGAGTGCATCCATGGAAACAAACGTTAGGCAAGGGTCGTGCCACGGCGCAAATCAGCCGTTTTGGCATGCACCTCAGACAGAATGGCGCGGTGCGCCGGGGTCAGGGCTAGGGAGCGGCGGTCCATCACGCGCTCGGCCGTTGCCAATGCCTTGTCCAGCGTGTATTCGGACAGTCCTTGGGCGCCGCCCCAGCTGAAGTCCGGTATAAAGTTGCGCGGAAAACCGGCGCCAAATACGTTGCAGCTCACGCCCACCACGGTACCGGTGTTGAACATGGTGTTGATGCCGCACTTGCTGTGGTCGCCCATGACCAGGCCGCAGAATTGCAACCCCGTGCGTTCAAAACTGCCGCGCGGGTAGCTCCAGAGTTTGACCTCTTCGTAGTTGTTCTTGAGGTTGGAATTGTTGGAGTCTGCACCAATGTTGCACCACTCGCCCAAAACGGCGTTCCCCAAAAAGCCGTCGTGCCCTTTGTTGGAGCGGCCCCACAGCACGCAGTTGTTGACCTCTCCGCCCACGCGGCAATCCGGTCCCACGGTGGTGGGCCCGTAGATTTTGGCGCCCATTTTCAGGACGGCGTGGTCTCCCAAGGCCAAGCCGCCGCGCACCATACACCCTTCTTGGATTTCCGAATCCGCCCCCAAGTAGATGGGGCCTGTGGTGGTGTTGAGCACGCTGGCCAGCGCCTGCGCGCCGGGCTCCGCAAAGAATCGATCGCCCAGTACGGTGGTGCTGGAGTGCATCGGCGCGGAGGTTCGTCCGGCGGTCCACACCGCAAAATCGCGCTCCAGCTCCGCACCGTTGTGCTGGAAAAGGTGCCAAAGGCGGGTGATGCGGACGGCGGAGGCGTCGGAGACGACGACGCGGTCCGCGGTGGGCTCTGGGAGCAGCCGCGGATCCGAGGCCTCACGGTCTGCGAAGACGGCAACGACGGTCTCGTTCCAAACCAGGGTTTGCCCGGGCCGAAGATTGGCGGCTGCGGCCGCCAAGGCGTCCGTGGGGCAAACACCGGCTTCCCAATACACGGCCGGCCCGTCCCAGGAGGGATACGCCGGGAGCGCATGAAAGAGGGACTCCGTACCGAAGTACACGTCGGCACCCAAACGTTTGCGCCATTTTTCCGCCAGCGTTCCAATGCCCAAGCGCAAATCGCCCACCGGGCGCGTGGCCACCAACGGCAACAAAGGGGCGCGCTCCGCGCCATCTACCAAGACTATTTTCAGTGCACTCATGAAGCGACAAGTTACGGAAAGCCCCGAAAAATCAGAGCATAAAAAAACCGCCCCAAGGGGCGGTTTTGAACCCAAATGGGGTGTATTACTTGCTGAACTTCGCGTAGCGGTTGCGGAACTTGTCCACGCGGCCGGCGGTGTCGATCAACTTCACCTTGCCCGTGTAGAACGGGTGGGAGAACATGGAAATTTCCATCTTGATCAAGGGGTACTCCGCGCCGTCCACCTCAATGGTTTCTTTGGTGTTGGCGCAGGATTTGTTGAGGACAATATCGCCCGTGCCCATATCTTTGAAGGCGCACATGCGGTAGCTCTCGGGGTGAATTCCTTTTTTCATCGCGTTTTTTATTAAAATTGAGTCGAGTTTTTGCCCGACTCCCAATTTGCGGATGGCAAAGATACAAAAAATAGTTCTACGCGCGGCAGTCCTCGCAACCCTGCTTTGGACGGCGGCCTGCAGCCCAGAAATGAACTTCGTGGACCGGGACGCCGTGCTGCGCTTTTCCGAAGATACCGTTTTTTTGGACACCGTCTTCGCGCAGGTGGGGTCCAGCACGCGCAGCGTTCGCGTCATCAATCCGACGTCGGACAACCTGCGGATCAAACGCATTGAACTTGCCGGGGGCGCCAGCAGCCCCTTCCGCATCAACGTCAACGGCAACGTGGGGCCCAGCGTGGAAGACGTGGAATTGGCCGCCGGAGATTCCCTGTGGATTTTTGTAGAGGTGACGGCACCGCCGCAGGGCGCACAATTCCTCTACACGGATTCCATTGTGGTGCAAACCGGCACCGTGCGCCAAGACATTGACCTGGTCACCTTGGCCCTGGACGCGCACTTCCACTACCCCACCAACGAACTGGTCATCCCGCAACCGGAACCCAACCAACCCCTGCGCATCCCCTACAAAATCCTCCCCCCCAACACCGTCTGGACCAACGACAAGCCGCACGTGGTCTACGGCTACGTGGTGGTAGACAGCGCCCAAACGTTTCGCATTGAGCCCGGAACGCAAATCCACTTCCACGCCAATTCCGGCCTGTGGGTGTACCGCGGCGGCACCTTGGAGGTGGATCCCCTTTCCCTGGGCAGCCAGCAAAATCCGGTGGTCTTTCAGGGAGACCGACTGGAACCTTTTTACGACGACATCCCCGGTCAGTGGGGCGGCGCCCTGGGCGGCATTTTTGTGCAATCGGGCGCCACGGCCAAATTCCAAAACGCCGTGGTGAAGAACGGAACCATAGGGATCCGGGTGGATTCCACGGCGTCCAGCACCCCCAACCTCATCCTCCACAACACCGTGGTGGAGCACCAAAGCCGCGCGGGCATCTACAGCGGCTTTGGCAACGTACGCGCCACCAACACGGTGGTAGCGGACGCCGGCCTCTACGGAGTGTACGCACTGGGCGGACGCGTGGTGATGGACCACTGCACCGTGGCCAACTACTTTGGAAGCGGCCGCTCCACCCCCACCCTGGGCCTGTTCAACTACTACGAAGACGCCAACCAAGTCAAGCGTTTGCGCCCCCTGCTCCAAGCAGAATTCGCCAACTGCATTGTGACGGGCAACAACGTGCAGGAGGTGGGAATTGGCAAGGTGGACGGAGCCGCCTTCAACTACAAATTTGACAAATGCTTGCTCACGATCCGCACCCAACCGGATCCGCCGGTGTACAGCCTCAGCGATTTAACCCATTTCGACGGCTGCCTGATCAACCAGTCCGCGCGCCTCAAAAGCCCCCTGCAATCCAATTACCTTCCGGATTCGCTTTCCCCCGCGCTCAACGTGGGACGACTCCCCGCCGCCCAACGGGTACCCATCAGCCTCAACGGTTTGAGCCGACTGCCCTTTCCTGATTTGGGCGCACTGGAGCGTCCGGAATAAAGGCGAAGCGCGGAGCGAATGGGCACAACTGCAGGTAATGGACGGGCGAACTCACGACGCGAAAGCGATGGTTTCCGTCGTTTATTATGAGCGGAGCTCGGAATCCGGTATTAACCTTTTGGAGGGTTTGTGTTTGAGGGGGGAATACAAGACGCTAAGTAAAAATGAAAATATTTAATTCGCGTGATATAATTCTATCACGCGAATTTTGAAAGAAAGTTCAACCTTGGCCGCTCAACTCACAACAGAGGTTTAAAATGCGGTGTTCCAATTTTGTTCAGCGGGTAATTGTGGTATCCGCCATTGTTTTTTCCCCCTTCGCATACTCCTATGGCCAAATTCAAAAAGCGCCCGGCGGAATCAGGGGTGCAAGTCTTTGGAGCGCTAACGGTGACTCATCCGACTTTGTGGCGAATTACCGGAGTTTAAACCTATTGCACTTAAAAGGCCAAGCCGATACGTTGATTCCGCCCCTTCAAGGAACAACCACCCTGTTCTTGGTGCTCAAACCCAATTTCAATACCCCGGTTGGCAGTCCGTTCTTTGAGTTGGGGGATATCATGGTCAACGATAATCTCCTGGTCCACGGAAAAGACTCCACGGCGCTGGATTTCAGTGATGGCAACGCAAAGATTTTAACGCTCTCAATGCAGCGATCTCCGCGCTTCAAGACCAGCAACACGCCAAACTTTAACCTTCTGGATTCCAGTCTGTTCTCTGTCGCTGAGCTGATTTACTATCCCAAGCTCCAAAGTCGCCAGGACATCAAGAAAGTCAACTCCTACCTAGCCATCAAATACTCCGTTCCCATCACCGGGGTAACCAATCCCAATTGGAGGGACTACTGGGCTGCGGACAGTTCACGGTACTGGGATTTTAAAACCGACAAGATGTACAACTTGCGCGTTTTGGGATTGGGTAGATCGTCCAACGAGGACTTCTACCAATCACAAACCATGGCGTCCCACGGATCGTACATCCGCCTGAGTCTCAACGGAGCCGTGCCCCAAGGAGTGATGCCCAATATTTCCATTAATGAGGGAGCATTCCTGATCATGAGCGAACGCGTTCCGGAATCCATGTCCATCTACCTGCGTTGCCTGCGCGACGGATCCAATCCGCTGGGCAATTGGAAGTTGAAGCCCATGAACTGGGCGAGTGCGGCTCTATACATGTATGTAAGCGTTGATCCGCCAGCGAAAGGGAGTGTATCTGACTCGGTCTGGTTGACGGACGGTTCGAACTACATCTGGGTACCGAGGATTAGCAGCACACCCAAGGTGACGTTTAAAGTACCGCTGGCCAGCATTCAAAACGGAATGCACTACTTCTTCACGGACATCAAGGGTGATCCCTGCGACGAGATAACCATTACAACGGTCGCCAATGAGCTCACGGTAGACAACTCAAGCGGGTTGGATGGATTGAATCTTAAATACCTCCACTTGAATTCCGGATTGACTGTTGAGCAGACCCTTCCTGGGCAGACATTCTCCACATTTATGGACAAGGGGCAGTACCAGGTGTGGCTCCTGGACAAAGATGGCCAGGTGGTCTCCGAACGCATTATTCACGTGGACGAATCGGTGGCACAGTCTCCGATGGTTAAACGCCCAACACTGGCGTTAATCCCCAACCCTGTTTTGGTTGGCCAGGGCTCGAAACTTGTCATCAGCGGCCTTCCAAGTGGCAATCCGGTTACCGTTATGCTGAATGACGGTTCGGGTAAACTTGAAATGAAGCAAGTACTTGCATACGCGGATCAAATGACCGTGGAGCTGATGGGCACCAGCCCAGGACTTCATACCGTGGTGGTGATTCAAAATGGAATCATCTACAGCCAAAAACTACTGGTGGCAGGCCACTAAAGCAATCTCCCATTGACCTCATTTACGAAAGACATGAACCGCACTACGCTTATCATTGACCGTTGCGCCGCCTTTACCATTGCCTGTATCATGATGATGCCCGATTTAATGGCATCAGCCAGGGTAGTGGTTGAACAGCCGTGGAATACGCCCATGAACATGGAGCGGTTGTCAAGCCCCAAGACCGCAGCCAGAACGGAATCACTCGCGTCCTCCACGAACAACGAATTCAGTACGGCCGAAACGGAAGCTTTTGAAGTTCATCTTGTGGATCAGCATGTGGCCTACCTCAATGGGCACAGCCATGATGCATTGAATAAGCCAACCGATGATGTCTTTGAATTTGAGATTACGGGAGGAGCAAAGGAAAATGTCAAAGTGCGCTTTGAGTCTGATGCTCAAGATCTCGGAATTACCATCAACGGCCAACGGTACCTCCGTACTAAAGATGGCGAGGTGATTTTGGGAAAAGAGTATTTGCGCTCAGGCACCAACACGTTGATGTTTAGCCCAACAGGGGAGTTGCCAATTCAGGTGAAAAACGTAGAGGTGTCATCCGCTGCTGAAATGGCCACTGCGGAGCGGATACTGACCATTGCGCAAAAGGACAATTTCACAATTGAGTCGTCCGAGGTGATGGCATTTAGTCTTGCCAAGAGTCAGACGGCAGCGATCCCATACAACATGAGCAACGTCACGCGCGGAGCCGTTGCGTACCGATCTGGAGAGCCAGCACCGGAGGTGATTTCTGTACGCATGGCGGTAAATCGCGATCTGAGCGAAAGCAACCTTCGCCAGGCGCAAATCATGTACTTCGACTACAGTAGCAAGTCTTGGAAGCAAGCCTTTACCAAGAGTATTGACCATGCGGCATACGTACTGGAAGCAGACGTTCCGGGAGGGACGGATTACTTTGCCGCTCTTATTAAAACTCCGGAGATGCCGGAGGCAGCAGCCTTTATGCCCACGGCGATTTCGGATCTGGAGCCCAAGAGTCCGGCCGAAGGCATCACGCTGATCCAACCTCCGACCGCCAACCAGCAGGGTGATGCAAACATATCGTACCCACTGAGCATCCCTGCGGGTCGTCAAGGAATGACGCCACAAATTGCATTGAACTACTCGTCTTCCGGTGGCGAGAGTTGGTGCGGGTACGGATGGAGTATTCCGGTTCAGAGCATTAGTGTGGACACCCGCTGGGGAGTGCCCACATTTGACGATTCGCTTCAGAGTGAAGTTTATTTATTGGACGGTGAATCGCTTCACGAAGAAGGAGGTAAAAAAGCTAATCGCCCCGAGGTTTCAGGAAGCACGGTGATCTATCCAACCCGAAATTCAGGCGCTCGGCAGTTTTTTCCGAAGCAGCAAAGCAGCTACCGCAAGATTGTGCGTTACGGTACCGGCACCAATAACTACCACTGGGTGGTGACTGAAGCAGACGGTACATCGCACTACTACGGATGTGTGGTTCCTACTTCTTTGGATTCAAACGGAGTGCTAACTACAGGCAATGGGGACATCACGCGATGGTACCTAAAAAAGACAGAAGACCGATTTGGGAACAACATTGCCTATACGTACGAAACGCTAGTACACCCCGTTGGAACGGGGCTGAAGGAGGCGGGTAAAACCATGTTTCTAAAAAAGATACAGTACACCGGAAAGGGAAGCGCTGTTGGAAAGTACTCCATTGAATTCATTAGTACCGCCGGGCGTTTGGATGCGCGTATAGCGTTGAATTCGGGTGTGAAGGAAGTTGATGACCGGAAATTGGACCGCATTGAGGTTGCGTACGACGGCCAGCTGGTGAAGGAATTTCGACTGACCTACGGAACGGGGAATTTCAATAAGGTGGTACTTACTAAAATTGGAGAATACCACAATGCTCAAAAATTTTACGAACACAGTTTTACCTACAAAAATGTGGGCACCAGTGTATTTGAAAGCACACCGCAAAAAATAAAATTCAGCAGTATTCCATCGGCTCCATCGATGTTTGAAGATATGCCGTTTTACAGCCTCATCAACCAAGCCCAAGTAGCAATTTCGCCCTCTCGTTTAAAGACTACAAAAACGCTGGGATGGAGTGTTGGTGGAGCCATGGGGTTTGGAATTACCCCAGAGCCTGTGCCCACACATAAATCCAAGGTTTGGACCCTTAGTGGTAAACTCAACTATTCCGAGTCCTATTCGCACGATCGATATTCCCTTCAGGATGTCAATGGAGACGGTCTTGCAGACCTTTTAATATCCAATGATAGAAACAGCAAGTATTCCTACCGCCCGTTGATTGTGGAGAACGGAACGGCTCACTTTGGTGCCAAACAATTATTCAGTAGTGACCGGCTCTATGCCAGTGTTTCCAGGTCAATCAATACGGGTGCGGATTACCTGACGGCCAATGAACTATTCACAGCGGGCGTCAATTGGAACTTCACCACCAGTAAAGTGAATCGTTATATAATTGACTACAATGGAGATGGAATTCTTGATCGAGTAGTCCCAAAAAATGGTGGAATATCGCAAATAGAATTTGGGCTTCTGGATTTGCACGGTAAGTTCACTTTTTCCAGCAATTCTCAGCATACGCTGAATCCGGTCCTTCAGTTGGACAACCTAGTAACGGTTGAAGAGGAGGATCTGAAGAATTTTGAGGTGGTTAAAACTTGGGTGGCACCAGCTTCCGGGTGGATCAACATTGATTCCGAACCTCTTTTTTTATTGGATGTTACAGGCCAGGCTACGGTGAGTATCCAACACAATGAAACTTTTATTCAAACTCCCACGAACATTCCCGCAAACCCAGGAACATTTAACGGCAACAAAAAAGTAACCAAGGGGGATCTGTTGATGTTCCGTCTTGCTGCCGATGGCAGCGGAATGTATGACTTTGTGGAATGGAATCCGGAAGTCACCTACACAACGACCCTCCCTGCGGACGGCAACAATTCCAATTTCACGGTGAGCTCTTACGGAGCAAGCTATGTGCTCTCCGGTGCAGAGGGAGTTCCATTTAAAAAGACCGATGAAATAAAAATAGCATTGAATAGGGATGGTTTTGGGTTCTCGGACGATGTGTACTTCAACATTTGGGTGGATGAAATCGACACCACTAACGCCGCAACAACGAGCACCTTGTACACCAATAGGCTTGGGCAGTCTGCGACCGTTTTCAGCGCATTTAGCCAGCCTTTCATAAACTCGTACAGTACCATTCCTAATTTGACTGCAGGGCGGCAATACCAACTGCGTTTCGAAGTTTTTTCGCATTCGAATATCGACTGGAGCAAAACCTCCTTCCGGCCTGAGGTAGAAATCAAAGCGCATTGCGACTCCAACGCTGTGCGGATTTACCCGCATGTTCGCTACGGTATGTACAATCAAATTCGAACACTCGAAGGGCAAACATCGTTATCGCTTCCCGCAGGAAATTACGAGATCAACCCAGAGATCAATGAGAACAAAAGCGATATTAATGCGGTATTCTCCGGTGTTGGTTCCATTTCCATGGATCAAAAAGTGTACTTCGTGGTGAAGAGTGGCGGTAAAACCATTTCAAAAAAAGTCATTATTCTTCACAAAGACCAAGCAGGGACCTCCAGCAACAGTCTCAAAATGTTCACCTTGAACCAATCCACCGGCCAGCCATTAAACCAAGTGCTTCCATTGCAGTATTCGGGTGCGGCAGGTGCGTCGTTCGCGTCCACGCAGATTGGCAACAACAGCATTACGCTTGAATTTTTTGCGGAAGAGTCACCCTTTGCGCTCAAGGCAATCAATTACGTCAAAGATAAACTGGGTCAAACGCGGGTAATTACCAGTGCGGGAACTACCTATACTTCGTGGAGCAGTGGGGTCAATAAAAATCTATTCTACGGAGCGCCAGACTTGTTGGGTACGCGTTGGAAAGGTTGGGGTCAATTTGCATGGAGCGGAAATTCACAAACCGAAATTCTGATGTCCCAAATGGTGCTTGCCGGGGCGGATACGTCCTCAAACGATGCAACACCCGCGGAATCTTTAAGTATCGAGCAAATCCAAACCGCTAACCCTTGGGCGCATTCATTTTTCACCATGGCGCCCGTTCGGGGCGAAAACGCACAGGGCCTTTGGAGTTACGAAGCTCAACGGCTAGACAGCATACATAAAAAGGATCATTACAGTGTTTTTGGCTCCCACTTGGGCTTCTACCGCTGCCAAGGGGCTAGCAGCACCGGGCTCTTTGGAGAACAAGAAGCAGAGCTTAATCTGGCCAATGCATCTTCCAGTGTTTTTGCTGCTGCGGCCAGTGCTCAGGTAACCCGTTCCAGTTCCTTAAGCACCAACGCTGGGATTTCTAATTTCAGCACCTCCACAAGTGCTTTACCAAATGACTTTTACGCCAACAACACCCGGATGTTTCAAGACTTCAATGGAGACGGCTACCCGGATTTAGTGCAGCAAGATAGCGGAAACGTCACCATGCAACTTACCAATGCTTCGGGTGGGCATACGGGCAGCTTTGTAGCTGTATGGGACGAGCGCAGCAGCAAGTCACACTCGACTGGTTTTGGCGTGATGCTGGGCGGAAACTACAAAAATGAAGATCAGCGATTCATCACCAGTGGCAGTCCGTCCTACGGAGTCAACATTGGCACCACCTACCAAACGATTGAATACGAAGACGTCAATGGAGACGGTTTGGTGGATCGTGTATACCCCAATCTGGATCTGGTAGCATTAAACAATGGACGAGGCTTTGAAGCCAAACGTAGTTTGGCCATCCCCTTAGTTTCCATCAATCAATCAACGGTAGCGCCACCTACGCTTTCCGCGGCCATGGCCAACAGTTTGCAGGGAGTTTCTGCGCGCATTTCCACCGAGTCAAAAAGTTTTACAGCGGGTATTGGATTGAACATCTCCGGTTCGCGAAGTAAAGCCATGAGTATAGACATCAACGGCGACGGGCTCAACGACTTGTTGTATGAATCCGGCTACACCCATCACGTGTACCTCAATACGGGCACCTCCTATCAACTGTGGGGGAACTCCATTCCATATCCGGTGGTTCTGGCAGACCAACCCAATCAATCTCAGAATTTTGGATTTACAGGCGATGCTGGAGGCACTCATGTTTACTCTCCTCAGCCCCATGTTAAGGCTTCTGTTACGGTCAATGGCGGTGTGAACTTTGCCATCAACAAAGCCCGATCTTCCTTTCAAGATTTTAACGGGGACGGAGCCCTTGATCTGGTCACCTCCGAAGAAAACGGTGATTTACTGATCTACTACTCAAAGCTGGCCACGGCCAACTACCTGGTGCACGTGGAAAATCCATTAGGAGGAAGCTTTTCAATTGATTATCAGCTGGTTGGTCATAAAAGAGGCAGCTATCCGGCAAAGGTAAAAACCCACCGCGCCAACGAGCGTCTGGTTTGGGACATGCCCTCCGGTAGGTGGGTAATGGCCTCTGTTACGGTACACGACGGATTAAACATCCACAGGGACCAAGTTGATGATGTTGACGGCGCAGATCAAACCCAAGTTTTCTTTACCTACGACGGCGGTATTCAGAATCGTCGAGAAAAGGATTTTGCCGGTTTCACGCGCGTTGAGACCCGTCAGCAAAACCAACTGGGGACTGAAACGAGTTTTCCAAAAGCTTATTTGACGGAGGTTGTGGAGTATTTTGCCCCGCTATACTTGGACTTTATAACCTTAAAACGCCACAGTTACCAAAAAGGACTGGTTCAAGCCACATACAGCCTGCATCACCAAGAGGCCAACGCCACCAGCCACGTAACCAAATTGATTTCGGTTCAAAACTCCACGTACGCGTTCCGAACGGTAGACATCAGCACTTCCTACAAAGGAACGATTCAGACGAGTGGGTCTGGTTGGGCCGGCGTTAATTGGAGCACCTTGGGTGAGTCCCAAACGATTTTTCCGGCCGTAGTGGCCACCGAAGTGATCCATTATCCACAAATTGCTCAATCGAAATACCACAGTCAAAAGTTTGAAATTGAGTATGATGCGTACTTCAACGTGGTGCGCTACCAAGACAAGGCGAAGATGACCCCCGGTGGAATTTCGGAGGTGGTGGTAGATGCCGTCAGCACCTTGAGTACTCTTGAGCACGTTCAATTGAATTCGTGTTCCAATCTGCCAACGCCGTTCTTGAACAACGGGGTGATTAAAGGATACGCGATTGCGGCAACCAAGTTGGGGTACACCAACGATACCTTGTGGCTCTCTTCCGCCAACCTGGGCAACTGCACGGGAACCAATGTGTTTGGTTTGGATTTATGTGCCGGGTTGGAATCGGATACGTACAACACCCAGCACTACAAAGACACCCTGGTTACTACATGCACCTACCGCACGGTAACTACTGCCAACTACACTTCGGACCGCATTGCAACCATGGAGTACTTCAGCCCTTCCAATGCCGCGGGCCGTACCCATGTTTTGAAAGATCACCGGATTTACGTGGGTGCCGTTGCGCTTAACAACTTGGTGCGCGAGAGCAACGTAGTCAGCTTAACTCCGGATCAAAAATCCATTCAGCAGCTGCAAACGCGCTTGGACACGGCGGGTAATTTCGCTCAGTCGGATTTGGAATACGACGCCTACGGCAATGTTACCAAGGTAACGGGGCCAGTGAATCACCTCAATCAGCGCGCGTACACTACCTATGCCTACGACACCACACTGAATCAATTTGTGGTTTCCATGTCCAACCAATTTGGGGAGTCCGCTTGCAGTTCGTATGATTTCGCTACCGGTCTGCTGCAGCAAAGCACAGACATCAACGGCCAGCCTATGGCCTTTGAATACGACCAGTTTAAACGGATTAAACACGTTTGGGCGCCCAAAGAATTGCAGAATCCGTTGAGTGCACCAACCATTTCGTACAGCTATGCACTGTTCGTTGCCCCATCGGGTTCTTCGCCAGCAGTTCATGCAGTTGCCACAACCACACACAACTTAGCCACTTCACTGGATACTTCGAAGCCCGTGAATTTCTATACGCCAATTCCTTGCACACCCATTAATTTAGCGAATCGGCCCGCAATAAGCACGGGAGTGCGCACGGCCACCATTGTGGATGGCCTTGCACGCCCTGCGCAAATACACAAGGAACAGTCCAGTGGGGCAAGCATGAACGATTTCATTGTCTCGGGGACACAATTATTGGACAAATTCGGCAGAACCTCCCAAGTTTATGTGGACCGCACGGCGTCATCGGGCTTTGGCGTGCTGCAGCACTACACCGTTACAGCAGCGGCACTTTTGGAGGACTTGATGCAGCGCAACATGACCTACGACTACCTGAACCGCCCCCTATCTTCCCAGACCTGGTTTGCTCAAAACAGTACGCAGGGCCAATGGACCACCACCGAGAATCACTACGGATGGAACCAAGATTTACTGGGTGTGGATCATTATTTTGAAAAAGTATCCGTGTTGAGCAACACCGGAACCGGGACCCTCACTCCAAATTCGGTCTCGGCGACCTATACGGATTCCCGGGGCCGGAAAGTGGGGCAAATCACCTATGGCGCTACTCCGACGGAGCACCTTGTTACTCAATTTGACTACAACGATATTGGCGAACTGATTCAGGTAACGGATCCGCTTGGGGAACAGACCACCTACACGTACGATTTGGCAGGGCGCGCTACGAAGGAAAACCATCCGGATCGCGGTGTTACCACCACAACATACGATAAAGCCAGCAACATCGTTTCCATTCAAACCCCGGCCACGTTGTCTTTTGGTGGTTCCATTACCATGGAGTATGACTACAACCGCCTGATGAACAAGCGCATGCCCAACTCAACCGGGACAGACCTGTACGATGTTGATTACACCTACGGTAGTTACAACGATGGGCGAAACGGTGCTGGGCGTATTGTTTCAATTACCCAGGGCGGCAGCTTCAAAAGCGATTACTTCCGGTACGACGAACTGGGGCAACGTGTAGAAGAGGAGGTGTCGATTGATGTGCCCATGCATGGCGTGCGGAATTTTACCACACAAAAATTCTTTGACTCCTTTGGGCGAATCCTGCAAGCGCAGTACCCGGATGGCGATCAAGTGGATTACGGATACAACGGACTTGGCGAGCTGAACACCATCAAATCAAAGGTTGCGGGAGTAACTCAAGATATTGTGAGCGCCATTAGCTACAACGGTTACGGACAAATCAGCCAAATGACCTACGGCAACGGGACAACCACGAACTACTCCTACGCCTCGGGCAACCCCAACAAGGCCACGACGTTGATGGGATCAACGGTGAATGCGAAGGAACAAGGCGCGAGTGCGTTTACCCCAGTTCTAAGCCGCACCTACACCTACAACAAGCAGGGAATGGTGGCGCAAATGAACCGTACCGTGGCCGGAAGCCTGCTGTTGCAGGCCGGGAATGCTTCCTTCAGCGATGCCTATACCTACGACCGCTTTGGCCGCCTGGAGGCCCACGAGCAAAGTAAAGGCGCAACGAGTATTTATTCTCTTGACATGCAGTACAATCAAGCCGGAGGTATTACATTTAAGAACAGCAACGGATCCGGCTTCATGAACGCCTCAGCGCTTACCTACAATCTGGAGTATACCTATGTTGGTAAAAAATACCACCAGCTGGATCAGGTGTGGGATCCTACCAATGGCATTTTGACCAAATTCAAGTACAACACCACAGGCAGCGTCACCCAAATTGATGATTCTTCACAGCCGGTAGTCCAAGACTTCTTTTGGAACGAACAGCAGCAGCTCACGGGGGTTAGCAACCAGCAAGGGGTGCACCACTACGTGTACGATCACAGCGGCGAGCGCATCATGAAGTCTTCCTTGATCAACTCCACGGTTTACCTCAACGATCAGGTCATTGACGACGTGAACAACCTGGATCCCTACACGGTGTACGTGAATCCATACTACGTGGTTACCGGCCTAATGGGCGGAGACCGGGTGTCCAAGCACTACTACATGAACCAGCAGCGCGTGGCCACCGACATCACCATCAACTACGACCCCAACAGTAAAGGAGGTGGCCAACAAGAGCAGGCAAAGGGTTCATCCGTAAAGGAAACGGCTTGGAGCCCGGCACTCACGGACTTCAACGAGGTGCTTGTTGGCCTGGGGCAGAAGCCGTTGGATACCGCCAGCCTTGAGCTGCCCACGTTGGCGTCCTACTACCCTGAGGCCGTGATAAACCCCGCAACCTCAAGCATTACCGAAAGCACTACTTCAGCCCCACGAATTCTGTTCTGGTACCACCCGGACTACTTGGGCAACGTGGACCTGATTACCGAGCGAGACGGCTACACCCACGAGTTTTTTATGTACAACCCATGGGGAGAAGAAATGCATCAGTGGAACGCCAACACCTATGCCTTCACCTCACCCTACCGATTCAACAGCAAAGAACTAGACCCCGAAACCGGACTGGCCTACTACGGCGCCAGGTACTACCAGAATAAGCTGGGGGTGTGGTTGAGTGTGGATCCGTTGGCAAATGCTGCACCCGGTTGGACACCATATAGATTTGGGTTTAATAACCCGATTAAGTTTACAGATCCTAATGGCCTATTTGAAACTGAATTAGATGCTAAACAATGGGCAAAAGACAATTCAATTCGAACAGGCTGGTTTAGCCGTCACAAAATTGAACAGTCATCTGACGGGACTTGGGCTATTAACAATAGAAAAGAAGGCATAAGTTATTTTAGAGAAGCTGCTCTGGATGGTTTAAAGGTTCTCGGCAGAAGAGATGATGGGGTAATAAAAAGCGCTTTAGTGCCAGCTCAGCCTTACAATGAGTTTAGCGCAATTGCATCAGAAATTTGGAATAGTCCAATTGCAAGAATATATATTCCTGATAAAATTTCTATTTCATTTTCATCCTCTGTAACTGCATTTGCCGGAAATAGTACTGATTTTTCTTTTAATTGGATCACTCGAGGTCATGATGCACAGTTTATCCCTTATGCCTTATTAACAATTGGTGGTCAAGGGGGAGGTCAAGTCTCCGGTGATGCATTAATAAATGTCAATGCGGGATACTATGCAACCTCAGACATGCGAAGTTTAAAAAAAGGTCAAGCAAGAGAGGGCTTGCTTGGATGGAGCGCTTTTGTAAGTGCAGATGCAGGCATTGGTATAGGTGGTTCGGTAGTTGGTTCAACCGGATTTTGGGATTCACCATTTGATAGTCGCCCAACTTGGATTTCTGGAGGTTTTGGTATTGGTGCCTCTATTGGTGGTGGTACGACCATTGGATTAAGTTATAGTTGGCCAATAATTCCAAATCAGTTTAATAAATAATTATAAAGTGAACCGAAGTTCATTAGTTTCCTTATTCGTTTATCTTGCAATAATAGTTTTTGCGACTCTTTACTGTTCTGAAGTTCAAACAAATTCTGAAAAAGCTATGGACATCAATTTTAAAGTAGCGAATATTGAAGTAACTCCTGCATTGAGAGTCAGATTATATGATAAAGATGGAAATAAATTAAACTTACAAAGATTTGTTTTTTTAAGAAGTGACGGGATTCAACGAAATGATGTCATTGTAAAAGAAAAAGATTCAGAATTTATTAAGGTATATAGAACTGATACTTTAGGAAATAAGATTGTATATTTAGTTTTAAAAATTCAATAATAATCGACTTTTTATCGAACTATATACACGTTGAATGAAAAATTATATTTCATCCATAAATTAAATTATTTTCATCACATTTATTTTTAATATTATGAACTTTTTTGAAGTTTATTTTAAAATAAATCGAAATTTTTTTCCCTCTAAAATTCGAGAATAATTCAAGACATGAATTTTGATATTCAAGTTGGCCCTAAAATCATCAATGGAATTCATCGTTTTAAGATAGTAAAATCAAATTCTATTTGATATATTTACGAACGAAAAATATTCTCGAGTAAGGTAAAAATTTGCAGTACAATCAAGCCGGAGGTATTACATTTAAGAACAGCAACGGATCCGGCTTCATGAACGCCTCAGCGCTTACCTACAATCTGGAGTATACCTATGTTGGTAAAAAATACCACCAGCTGG
>JAXITR010000032.1:0-25611 GCA_034679985.1 Cryomorphaceae bacterium | reverse complement strand
TGGGCATGTTGGCCACCATGATCAACGGTTTGGCGCTGCAAGGCGCCCTGGAAGCCGAAGGCGTGTTCACGCGACTGCAATCTGCCATTGAGATGGACAAAATTGCGGAGCCTTTTATTCGACGCAAGGCCATTCGTCATTTGGAGAAGGGCCGCGTGGTCATTTTTGGTGGCGGAACGGGCAATCCCTACTTCACCACGGACACGGCAGCCACCTTGCGCGCCATAGAGATCGAAGCCGACGTCATTTTGAAAGGCACCCGGGTGGACGGCATCTACACGGCGGATCCGGAAAAAGATCTGACCGCCACGAAGTACGACACCCTCACCTTCTCCGAAGTGTACGAGAAGGGCTTGAACGTGATGGACTTAACGGCCTTCACGTTGTCCAAGGAAAATGAATTGCCCATTGTGGTGTTTGACATGAATGCTCCCGGAAACCTGACCCGCGTAGTGCGCGGCGAAGTGGTGGGCACCCTGGTGGATCCCCGCGGTTGAGGATAGATGCCACACCTCGCCCCAAACCGAGGGTAGAGGTTTGGTTAACTCATTGATTTACATAAAGCTGGAATGAATAATTCCGGCTTTTTTGTTGTTTGGAGGCTGCAAGGGGTGGCGCGAATGCGCCAAAAACCTGGATAATTGGCGATTATAATCGCCAAAAAACCGGATAATTGGGGATTAGCGGCGCGAGGAGTGGGTCGTCGAACCGTAGCGAGGGCAGCGAAAATCCCGTAAATTTGCACTAAAGTCATACCCCATGGAAGAGGACATTCAGCTCATCAAAGATTCGGTTAAGGAGGACATGAACAAGGCGATTTCGCACTTGGAGAAGGCCTTGTTGAAGATTCGGGCGGGTCGGGCCAATCCGGCCATGCTGGAAGGAGTTCGGGTGGACTACTACGGAGCCATGACGCCCTTGGCACAGGTGGCCAACATCAATACGCCGGACGCGCGTACGCTGCTGGTGCAGCCGTGGGAGAAGAAATTGATTCCGGACATTGAGCGCGCCATCATCAACGGCAACTTGGGCTTCAACCCCATGAACAACGGGGAGGCCATCATCATCAACATCCCGCCGTTGACGGAGGAGCGTCGGAAGACGCTGGTGAAAATGGCGCGCGAGGAAGGCGAGGAGGCCAAGGTGAGCATTCGGTCTGGCCGCAAGGACGGTATGGACGAGACCAAGCGCTTGGAGAAGGACGGACTTCCGGAGGACACTGCCAAGGACTTGGAAAAGCAGATTCAGGACCTGACCAACGCCTACGTGGCCAAGGTGGAGAACCTCATTACGGAGAAGGAAGCGGAAATCATGACCGTCTAAATCGGTGAAACCGTCGGTTCCCGTCAAAAGCCTCGCAGAGGAAATCAAGCAATCCAGCTTTGAGAGCGATCACCAGCGGGTGGTCCTCAACATTCTGTTTACGAACGGGTGGCTCAAAGAGCAACTGGCGCAGTGGCTGAAACCGTTCGGCCTCACGGCCCAGCAATTCAACGTTTTGCGCATCCTGCGCGGTCAGCACCCGCAGCCCGTCACCACGTGGGAAATTCGGGACCGGATGCTGGACAAAATGAGCGACGCGTCCCGTTTGGTAGACCGTTTGGCCAAGTTGAAGTACGTGGAAAAGTGCGTCAGCCCTGGGGATCGTCGGCTGGTGGACGTCCGCATCAGTGCCGCCGGCCTGGCCCTGTTGGAACAGATCGACGTGCGCACGACCGCGCCCCAAGAACGCATGAAGGAGGCTCTGACGCCGGAAGAAGCGCAGCTCTTGAGCAGCTTGCTGGACAAGTTGCGGGCGTGTTGAGGAGAGGTAGATTTGGCGAGATATAGATGGTTATAATCCGCCAAATCGCGCAAAAAATGGGAGATTTGGCGAGATATAAAGGCAGTAAACCCCGATTATTTATTCATAAAGTACTTGATTAAGAGCATTTTATATGTTTTTTACGTCCATCCCTCGGGAGCTTTAAGTATGTATCCGTTGGCAAGAATGATGCGACTCGGAAACTGTGCATTCTGAATCGTTTTGCGGCGTAAGTTCAACGAGGCATTAGCAGTTTCTTTCAGTTCATTACTGTGGCGTTCAGGAGGGAAGACCGCGAGTACTTTTTTGGTGGTGAAAAAGCGACGAATCGCTCTTATCGGGGGAACCAGGTCGCTGTCGCCGGAAATTAAGACGGCAACGTCAAATTGATTTTGAAAGGCGTCGGTGATCATCTCGGTTGCTATATTCACGTCTGTCATTTTCTCTTTGGTGTCGTTCCATCGGTGCGAACATGCTGAGCATTGGGCACTGTTGGTTTTAAAATGTCCGAAAACAATCGTTACTCCGGAATTTTCTAAAGCAGATAGGTAGGTTGCTTGCCGAATGTGCTTGCTTGGGTTGTTTTTTAATGGACTGGTGAAGTACTTCACCGCCACCAAGACTTGGTGCTCTTTGAGCAAACCGGCAATGAGTTTACGCAGGTCCAACCATTTGCACTGGGACATGTTCGATGATTTTAGCCCGTAGAACAAGTTAAAACCGTCGATGTAGGCAATTACCCGATTTTGCGAGGAGGAATTTTGCATTGTAGAAATTTTATTTATCTTTGCATCACCTCCCCTAGGGTAGCTCCCTAGGCCCGACGCCTCCCCCTGTGGGAGGCGTTTATTTTTTAGCACGGTTTGAAGTGCGTGAGGGGGTTCCGAGAGGTCCATAGAATAGGTTTCCAGAGCTCCTGAAGGGAGCTTAGTTCCAAAATTCACGGAAAAAATCGGGTTAAATGGGTAAAAAGCCCATTATGTAGGGATGTGGAAGGTTACGCGGGATTTGGCAAGGGTGATTTGCCCGCAAAACCAACCGTTCAACCCAGCCTTTCAATACAGTAGTGCTAGGGGCGCCTACCCCTTACTGCTGCTGCAAGCTCCGCACGTGCGCAATTAAGGCCGCAGTGGAGGCGTCGTGAGCGCCGATGGGGCCGTCGCCCTCCAGTTCCGGAAGCACGATGTTGGCCATTTCCTTGCCCAATTCCACGCCCCATTGGTCGTAGGGGTAGATGTTCCACACGTGGCCCTGGAAGAAGATTTTGTGCTCGTAGAGGGCAATCAGCGCGCCCAGGGCATAGGGGGTGAGGGCGTCGAAGAGGAAGGTGGAGGTGGGTTTGTTGCCCTCGAATACCTTGTAGGGGGTGGGGGCGGTGGGCCGGCCCAATGCGAGGGCCTCGGTTTGTGCCAAGAAATTGCTCAAGAGTTTGGCGTGGTGGGCGTGCAGCGGGTGCTGCGGATGCACGCTGGCAATGAAATCCGACGGTATTAATTCCGTGCCTTGGTGGATCAATTGGTAAAAAGCGTGTTGGCCGTTGGTGCCCGGTTCGCCCCAAACCACGGGTCCGGTAGCGTAGGTAACGCGGTTCCCGTCGCGGTCCACGGATTTGCCGTTGGACTCCATGTCTGCCTGCTGCAAGTAGGCCGCAAAGCGGTGCAGGTACTGGTCGTACGGCAAAACGGCGTGGCTGCTGGCGCCTAAAAAATTCCGGTACCAGATGCCCAGAGCCGCCATGATTTGCGGGATGTTCTGGCGAAAAGGGGCCTCTGCGGCGTGGCGGTCGATGCGGTGCGCACCGTCCAAGAAGGATTGGAATTGCTCCGATCCAATCGCAATGCACAGGGGCATGCCGATGGCGCTCCATACGGAGTAGCGTCCGCCCACCCAGTCCCAAAAACCGAAGGTGTGTTCCGTGGTGATTCCAAAGGCCGCAACTTTTTCCGCGTTGGTGCTCAGGGCCACAAAGTGTTTTTCGGTGCAGGCCGGGTCGCCCAGTTGCTGGATGAGCCAGGTGCGCGCGGCCTCCGCGTTGGCCATGGTCTCCTGGGTGGTGAACGTCTTGGAGGCCACCAGGAAGAGGGTGCGTTCGGGGTCCAGCTGCCGCAGGCATTCGTGGAGGTCAGCGCCGTCTACGTTGGAGACAAAGTGGAGTTGAAGGTCGCGGTCTGAGAAGGGTTTGAGGGCTTCGTAGGCCATGCGGGGGCCCAGGTCGGATCCGCCAATGCCGATGTTGACGATGTGGTTGAAGCGCAGGCCGGTGTGGCCGCGTTTGCGGCCGGCGCGGACGGCGTCGGCGAAGGCGTACATGCGGTGGCGCTCGCCGGAGGCGAGCGCGCGAACGTCCACGCCGTCCACCAGAAGGGGTTCGGTGCGGGGGTCGCGGAGCGCCGTGTGCAACACGGCGCGACCTTCGGTAGCGTTGATTTTGTCGCCGCGAAGCATGGCCTGAAACCCTTCGGCGGCGCCGGTTTCTGCGAAGAGGGATTCCAGAAGGCCCAGGGTTTCTTCCGTGACGCGGTGTTTGGAGTAGTCGAAGAGGAGGAGGTCGTCCAGGCGTATGGTTTGCGCCGAAACGCGGGCAGGATCCGTGAGGAGGTCGCGCAAATGCAGGTTGAAGGAGAAGGAATGGGCCTCAAGGGCCTGCCAGGCGCGGGTTTTCGTCGGATTCATGTATTCTTAAAAGTAGGACCGTAGGTTAGGCCGCGACAACGTCGTCGATCAGGGTGGGGAGCATGCGCTGGAGGATGTTTTTGATGCCGGACTGCAGCGTGAGGGTGCTGGAGGGGCAGCCGGAGCAGGCGCCTTGGAGCTGGACGGTGACGATCTTGTTGGCGTAGCCAACGAAGGCGATGTTGCCGCCGTCTTGTGCCACGGCGGGTCGGACGAATTCGTCCAGGACTTCTACGATGCGTTGCTCGATCTCGCCCAGGTCGGTGGGGAGGGAGTCCATCGTGATGGCCTGAACTCCCGATTCTTCGTCTTTGCGGGGCGCAACGGGGCCGGTGAGGATGGGTTGGCCGGAGGTGATCCAGTCGGTGAGGAATTGGCGGATTTCCTGGGCGACGTCGTCCCATTCCACGACGTTAAATTTGTGGAGGGCGACGAAGTTGCTGGAAATGAAGACTTCTTTGACGAAGGGGAAGTGAAACAGCTTCACGGCCAGGGGGCTGGGTTGCGCTTCTTCGATGTTGCGGAATTCGACGTGGTCTTGGTCGATGAGCATTTTGTTGGCGACGAATTTCATGACCGAGGGATTGGGGGTCGATTCGGCGTAGATGCTGACGGGGACGCGTTTGATTTCCATACCCCAAAATTAGCGTATTCGGTGGATTGGCGACCGTGTCTTTTTTGGTGCTTTAGTGCAAACGTTTAGTAAAGCACAGTTAGCTGATATTCAGAAAAGTACAGGGCTAGTCGTTTTTATACGCTTCTATCCGTTTATAACCGATTGTCGGGCCAAAAAAGGGCCAACTTGCACCCCGTTAGGGATGGGTAGGGGCGTCGAACCAGGAACTGTACATCAGGTAGTTTTGGGCAATGCGCTCAATTTCACCTTTTTGAAGCTCTGGGCTGATGGCTTTGATTTTGCGTGCGGGGATGCCGCCCCAGATTTCGCCCGCAGGGATGTGGGTGTGCTGGGTGACGACGGAGCCGGCCGCTACGATGGAGTTGGACTCGACGGTGCAGCCGTCCATCACGATGGCGCCCATGCCGATGAGGACGTTGTCGTGGAGGGTGCAGCCGTGGACGATGGCGTTGTGGCCTACGGAGACGTTGTTTCCGAGGGTGGTGGCGAATTTTTGGTAGGTGCAGTGGAGGACGGCGTTGTCTTGGATGTTGACGCGGTTTCCGATGCGGATTTGGTTGACGTCGCCTCGGACGACGGCGTTGAACCATACGGAGCATTCTTCGCCAAAGACGACGTCGCCCACGACGGTGGCCGTGGGGAGGAGTTTGCAGGATGCGGGGATGGTGGGGGCGATTCCGTTGACGGGAAGTACGAGGGCCATGATCAGTTTGCTAATTCCAGGGTGACGACGTCGCCGAAGAACTGTTGGGCGATTCGCTCGAAGGTGGGGGTGTAGTCGCTGACAAAAAAGCGGTGCGGCGCGTGTGGGGTGGCGGTGGGTGCTGGACGGTTGGGTTCGAGGGCGCGGGCTACCGCGTCGGCTACTACGGTGGGGGCGTCGATCAGGGTGATGGGGGTGTTGCGCGCGGCGAAAAAGGCGCGGATTTCGTCGGTGAGTAGGGGGTAGTGGGTGCAGCCGGGGATGAGGGTGTTGATGCCCTGGAGTTCCGGTTGCGCGAGGTAGTGGTGGAGGGTGGCACGGAGGATTTCCGAGTGCGCCAGGCCTTCTTCGATGATGGGCACCAGGAGGGGTGTGGCCAGGGCGTGTACGGTTCCCGGTACGCCGGCGGCGTTGATTCGTGCGGGGTAGATGCCGCTGCCAATGGTCCCGCGGGTACCGATGACGCCTACGTTGGGGGGTGTAGTTTGGGTGCGGTAGGTTTGGGCTACGGCAGCAACGACGGGGTCGATGACGTTGATGATGGGGATGTGCGCGGGTACGTGCGCGCGGAGTGCGTCCCAGGCTACGGCGGATGCGGTGTTGCAGGCCACAACAATTGCTACGGCGCCACGGGCCAGGAGGTAATCCGCAATGGCGATGGAGTAGGATTGTATGGCTTCGGGCGATTTGTCGCCATAGGGAAGGTGTGCCGTGTCTCCAAAGTAGAGGAGTTGGCGGTGCGGAAGGCGCTGAGCAACCGCTCGGGCTACGGTGAGGCCGCCGACGCCGGAGTCGAAAAGTCCAATGGGGCCGTCGGGGGTTGCTTGCATTCGGCGAGGGATGGGGCGATCGGAAAGGCGATCGGAGGGAGTGGGGGTGTATCCCCCAACGGCGCGTCAGCGCCGTTGGGGGATCCCCGCGGCACTATTGCCGCGGTTTACTTAATGGCGAGCTTGGCTTTGACGGCCTTCATGAGGTTGTCTCCGCCTTTTTGGTAGACGAGAACGCCCTTGGAGCGGGAGGAGTCAATGACGTAGGCGAGCTTTTGGGCGGTGGCTACGTCGTCGATGGCTTTTTGCATTTTTTCCAAGACGGGGGTCAACATTTCCACTTCCTTGGTTTGCAGGGTCTCTTGGGCGTTCTGCATGTAGGATTGGATGTTGGCGTAGGCGTCTTGCAAGCTCTTGGTTTCCTGTTGCTTGCGCAATTCGCTCCAGTTGACCGATGCGGCTTGCATGGCAGCGGCGCTCTTTTCCAATTCGGCTTGCATTTCGCGGGCTTCGTTCTCAAATTTGGCTTGCTCGGCTTCCAAGTCGGCCATGGCGGTTTTGTATTCCGGCATCAATACCAGCAAGGAGTCGATGTTGATGTGACCCACTTTTTGGGCGAGTGCGGGAGCAGCAGAGAAGAGTGCGATAGCGGCGGCGAAGAGGACTTTTTTCATGATTGTGGGGTTGAGACCGCTTCGGTGCGGCTGTCGTTTGATCTGTTTGAGGTTCTTTGGTATTCGTTAGTGGGCAAAGATAGGAGTTGGGTTTTAATCGGAACGTTAAACGATTGGGCGTGCGGGTATTTAGGAGGTGGGTACGGGCTTTGGCGTTGTTGGTGCTTTAGCGCCCCAGCTTGTCCAGGACTTCGTCGGAGATGTCGTTGGTTTCTGCGGCGTAGAGCACGCCCACGGCGGAGCCTTGGTCAAAGACGAAGTCGAGTTTTTTGCGTTTGGCCACATCGCGAACGGCATTGAAAACTTGGTCTTGCAAAGGCCGTACCAATTCCATTTGCTTGGTGAACAGCTCGCCTTCGGGGCCGAAGTACTTCATTTGGAGGGCGCGCGCTTGCGCGCGCTTGTCTTCAACGGCTTTCTTGCGTTCAGCGAGGAGGGCGTTGGTGAGGAGCACTTTTTCCGCCTCAAGGGCTTGTTCCAGGGCTTGGGCTTCGTCCAGGGCGGCCAAGACTTCGCCTTCCCATTCTTTGGTGACGCGTTCGATTTCCTTTTTGGCTTGGGCGTATTCGGGCATTTTGTTCAACACGTACTGGGTGTTGCAGTAGGCCAAACGTTGCGCGGAGGCGCTGTAGGTCAGGGCCAAAAGGAGAACGACGGCCGCAAGGAGTTTGGTGGGAAATGCGGGGCGGGGCGACAGGCGGTTGTGACCGCGGGATGGGGCTGTGCTGATGACGGGCATGCGCAAAGTATATTTTTTTGGAGGGTCTTCGGTAACGTTGGTGCCGCTTAGAACTGCTGCCCCATCACGAAGTGGGTGCGCCAGCCGCTGGGGGTGAGGGCGCCGGGTTGGGGGTCAAATCCGTGGGCCAGGTCCACACCCAGAAGGCCGAACATGGGCATGAAGATGCGCAAGCCCACGCCGGCGGAGCGCTTGAGGTAGAAGGGGTTGTAGTCCCGGAATCGGTCCACGTTGTTGCCGGCTTCGGCAAACGCAAGGACGAAGATTTGGGCGCTGGGGTTGGGGGTGACGAGGTAGCGCAGTTCTGCGGTCAGCTTGTTGTAGAGAGCGCCGCCGCCGTTGGGCGTGAGGGAGTAGTTTTGGTAGCCGCGGAGGCCTACGATTTCGCGGCCGTCGAGCACGAAGTTTTGGAGACCGTCGCCGCCCAGGTAGTAGCGTTCCAAGGGGGGCAAGCCGTAGTTGGCGTTGTACATGCCCAGCATGCCGAATTCCATGTAGCCGCGGAAGACGGTGTTTTTGGCCAGGAGGGCGTAGGAGTCAAAGGTCATCTTCCACTTGTGGTACTCCACCCAACGGTACTTTTCGGTGGCGGTGAGCTTGGAGTAGTCTCGGCCGTCCAGCAGGGAGAGGGGCGGGGTGGCTTCTAGGGTGAAGTTGAAGGAGGTTCCGCGGGTGGGGAAGATGGGGTAGTCCCGGTTGTCCCGACGAAGCACAAAGGAGTAGGCCAGGGCGTGCATGATGCCTTGCTTGAAGTCGCCGCCAATGAACGGGTAGTTGTTGACGTCGAACCGACGGAATTCCATCTGTTGGAAGAGGGTGAAGTAGTCGTCTGGCCATTTGAGGCGTCGGCCCAAGCCCACGGAGACGCCGGTGATGGAGATTTTTTGGGCCAACGAGTCCGTGCGGCCGTTGGAGTTCATGATGTTGTGGTACGCGCTGACACTCAGGGCATTGGGCTTTTTGCCGCCCAGCCACGGCTCCGTGAAGCTGAAGGAATAGGAGGAGAAGAAGGTGCCGTTGGTTTGCGCGCGCAGGTTGATGGTTTGGCCGTCGCCGGTGGGGAGTGGCTTCCACGCCTTTTTGTTGCCGATGTTGCGGGCGGAGAAGTTGTTGAAATTCAGGCCCAAGGTGCCCACCACGGTATTGGCGCCCCAACCGCCTTGGAGTTCCAGTTGGCTGGTGGACTGCTCCACCACGGTGTATTCCAGATCGACGGTTCCGGTTTCGGCGTTCGGTTTGGGGGTGACGTTGACGTTGCGGGCGTCGAAATACCCCAGCTGGCCCAGTTCGCGGATGGTACGTTGGATGTCCGCGCGGCTGAAGAGGTCGCCCGGGCGGGTGCGGACCTCGCGGTAAATGACGTGGTCGTTGGTGCGGTCGTTGCCGGTGACGGTGACCTTGTTGATGGTGGCGGGGCGGCCTTCGCGGATGCGGATTTCCAGGTCGATGGAGTCGTTTTGCACGCGCGTCTCCACGGGCATGACGCTGGAGAAGAGGTAGCCGTTGTTCAGGTAGAGGGACGCGATGTCGTTGGAGTTGGGGTCGCCGTTGACGCGTTCGTAGAGGCGTTTGGCGTCGTAGCGCTCGCCTTTTTGGATGCGGAGGATGGATTCCAGCACGTCCGTGGGGTATTCGGCGTTGCCCACAAAGGAGATGTTGCGGAAGAAGTAGGGCTTGCCTTCTTCGAGGAAGATTTTCAGGTGCAGACCATCCTCGGTGCGGTAGGAGGAGTCGCGCACCACGCGGGCGTCGCGGAAGCCTTTGGTGTTGTAAAAGCCAATGAGTTTGCGCTGGTCGTCGGCGTATTTGTCTGCCAAGAGCTTGGAAGACTGGAAGATGTTCCAGGCGGCGTGCTGGTGTGTTTCCTTGAATTTGCTGCGCAATTTGGCGTCCGGAAAGGAGGGATTGCCCACAAAATCAATGCTGGCGATGCGCAGGCGCACGCCCAGGCTCACGTCAAAACCCAAGATGACGCGGTCCGTGGCGGTGGAGTCTACCGTTTGCACCACGTTCACGCGGCAGTCTGGGTAGCCCTTTTCCACGTAGCGCTTGGTGATTTTGTTGGCGGCCGTCACTTTGAGGTTTTCGGACACCACGGCGCCGCGTTGCATTTGGATCAGCTCGCGAACGGCGTCCTGCTGGGCCTTGGTGAGGCCGGTGAAGTAGAATTTGGAGAGTTTGGGCAGGGGTTGCAGGGCGATGGTGAGGAACACGATGTCTCCTTGGCGCTCGTGCACGTAAATCTGGACGTTGTCGAACAGTTTTTGGTTCCAAAGCGTCTTGACGGCGTTGGTGACTTTCTCGCCGGGGAGGGTGAGGCGGTCGCCCACGGTGAGGCCGCTCAGGAGCTGGATGACGCTGGGGTCCAGGTGGTCTGCGCCCGTTACGAGGATGCCGCCAATTTCGTACTCCATGCCGGGCACGTAGTTCGCGGTGGAGGGCCCTACCAGGCCTTGGGCGCGGGCCGCAGGGGTTCCAAAAGGGTTGAAGACGGCCAGGAGCAGGGCTCCTACAAGTGGAAACCAAGTGAACCGACGGGAGGTGGCGGCTTTTGAGGACGGTAGGGTCACGGAGAAAGTCATTTAGGCCACGTTTGGGGCTACTTGTTCGCTGGTGAGGCCTTTGCGGCGTTCGCGGCCGGCGTATGCGGCCAGGGCCTCTTCCAGGTGCAGTCGGTCAAAATCCGGCCACAAGACCGGGGTGAAAAAGAGCTCGGCGTAGGAAATTTGCCAAAGCAAAAAGTTGGAAATGCGTTGTTCGCCGGAGGTTCGAATCACGAGGTCCGGGTCCGGCATTCCTGAGGTATACAAAAAGCGTTCCACGGTTTTGGCGTCCAAATCCTCCGGGCGCAAACGGCCGGCGGCGGCTTCACGCGCCACGTGCTGGAAGGCGTCCACCAGTTCCTCGCGGCTGCCGTAGCTCAAGGCCAAGGTGAGGGTCATGCGGTTGTTGGTGGCGGTGGCTTCGATGACCTCGTTCAGCTGGCGTTGGCACACGGCGGGGAGGTCCTGCAGGCGGCCAATGGCGTGCAGTTTGATGCGGTTCTCTTGAAGGGTGGGCAGCTCCTTGTGCAGCGCATTCACCAAAATGCTCATCAAGGCGTCTACTTCCATTTTGGGGCGGGCCCAATTTTCCGACGAAAACGCATAAACCGTCAGGTAGCGGATTCCGATTTCTGCCGCTGCTGTAGCGGTGCGTCGGAGGGCCTCTACGCCGGATTCGTGGCCGCGTACGCGCGTGAGCAACCCCTGTTTTTTAGCCCAGCGGCCGTTGCCGTCCATGATGATGGCAACGTGTTGGGGTAGGGAGTTGTTGGGGGTAGACACCGGAAAGAAGCCGTCGAAATTATTGGTACAAGAAAGACGCGCACCGTTCCAAAAACGTCTCCAAGTGGATTCCCACAAAGATTCCCGCCGTGGCGTAGGTGTCTAAGGTTTCTGCGGTTCCACGGGGCAAACCGGCGCGGTTCTGCACCACCAGGGAGGGGTCTGAGAGGGCCGCTGCGGCGGCACCGTTGTAGGTGGCCAAGGCCTTGGAATCCACGTACAGGCCGGAGACGTCGTCCAAATAGTCCGTGGAGGTGATGCGCCATCCGGCTTCCGCGCCCACGGTAAGCAAATCACCCAAGCGGTAGCGAACGCCCATGCCTACGGGCAAAATGGCGGCTGTTCGCGCGTACGTGGCGGCATTGGACAGGGGTGTGCCTTGGCCTTCTGTGCCCAGGGGCTGAAGGTCTGTCCAAACGCCGTGGTACTGGGCTTGCGGGTTGAAGCCCATGATGCCCGCACCGCCAAAGAGGTACAGCGTGGTTTGGCCCTTGCTGCTGCGCAGTCGTTGGGGCACGTAGTCAATTTCCACTTGGGCCGACGCCTCCCAGAACGGGCTGCGGAAGTGGCTGTTTCGGTTGATGCGTTCGCTCAGACCGCTTTGGGCGTCGTCTGCAAACAACTGGCCTTGTTGGTACACCGCGCGAAAGGCGTAGTGCCGATGTCCTTGAATGCGGTAGTAGGCGCCAAAAGCAGCGCGCTGGGGCACGGTCAACCCATACGCACCTACATCACCGGTGAAGGTGGTTCCGGCGGTACTCAACCCAAATTCGTGGGTGGCTTGTGCCCAGGCGGGGGCCGTGCTCAGCAGCACGCCCAGGGCCCATAACCACAGGCGGTTTGTTGGTTTTTCGTTCATCCTGAACATAACGCGCAAAGGTAGCATTTTTGTATGGGACGACCGGGATTTAGGGGGTGGATTTTGCGTGGGCACATTCGGCGGCACCGGCATGAGGTTTTGGGTCCTTCGGGCGGTTAACTCATTGGGACGACCTTGGTTGGTGAACTGTTTTTAAGGCTCCCTTAGGGTGGTGGTGCGGCGAATTTGTAAATGACTAAAAAACAAGCTGTTATATTTTCACTTTACAAAATGTGCGGGTTTCAATTTACACTTTGTGAACTTTTGGGGTGTTTCTGCATCCTCGTGGAGCGTGAACCAGCCCCCACCCCGCGTACGGGAATTCCTCTTTTTAAGCTCGTACTTCCCGCCCTTTTTTAATTCCGTCGGCCCAGGCCCCAGAGGAGTTTGTTCGTTTTTCGTTCCACCTGAATAGAGCCTGCAAGGGGTAGCCTGTTGGTGTGTAGCACCTGCCTTATTGGATCAGCTTTTGTACCAATTGATGAACGTGTGTGCCAACGCCGGTGGGGTATTTTTCGCCCAATACCTCCAAGCGTTTGGCTCTTTCTATTGCTCGGCGGGTGTATTGGAGTACATCGCGAGGTGGAATTTTGTTGTAGCCTCTACCGATCAATTCTCCTAAGATGCTTTGGGTGCACGATTTCGAATCAATGCGTTGATTCAATTCGATTTTCCTAATTTGGCTTTGGGGCAGGGTGGAAATATCCAAGTAATGCAGGATTAGCCACAATTCAAAGCAGGGATTGCTCAGGGCTAGGAAAAAATTCCCTTCTCGTTCAAAATCACGCACTAAAATGTCAAAGCTGATTTTGTGGATTTCTTCCCAGTGATCCCGATCCACCACCAACCAAAACTCGTCGGTTTTCTTGAATCTGTAGTCCTTTTTTACTTTTTTGAGCAGGTTTTTCAATGCAACAGGATCGTTGCCGTGGTTCTTGGGTTTCTTGAGGACGATGGTTTCAACCAGTCCTGAGTGATTGAACCACTCCGAATGACGGAGACGTTCAAAGTACTTGGGTTCGGTGACGGTGCCTTCGCAGGCTAGAATGAATAGTTTTTCCGCCTGCAAGAATCCTTCTTTGCGAATCAGCGGGATGAAAATGCGCGGCACAATCAACCTGCATGAAGGTGCTCTAGAAGGGAGCGATTTCCCAATTTTGGGGTTCCGCGGTAGCGCCCGAGGAGGTAGTCCTTGAGGATGTCTTTGTCGAAGCGCACGGCGTATTCGTCCAGGGCGTGCAATTCAGTGCCACCGAGCGGGTTTTTTGTGGTGAACCACACCTCGTCTTTTCGGATGATTTCTTGATTCAGAAGGGTGGCTTCGTGGCTGGTGGCGATCAATTGACTGTTGACGGAGGCGCACCGGTCCAGGAGAAAGTCGAGTACCTCGCACACCAAGTTGGGATGGAGACTGCGTTCGATTTCATCGACCAAGTAAACGTTTCCGCCTTGGAGGAAGTCTACCACCATCGGGATTAAGTCCAGGATTCGACGCGTTCCGTCCGATTCGTCCTTGAGGTCAAAAAGACGGTACCCGCCGCCGGCCAGGCGGTGTTTGGTGCGCAAAACGCGGTACGTGAGGTTACCGGAGGGCTCCCGTTCCACCAAGTAGTAGGTGTTTTGCTGCGGATTCGCTACGAAAGCGGTTGTTTTTTCGCTTTTTTGGTTGCGAAGTTCCGCTTGGATTTCCAGCAAAAGGTTATGGTCTACATCCAGTTTTGTGGGGTCAATCTGCTCAAATTCAACACCGTCGATGCCCGTGTCGCAGTAGGTTAAGAAGTCGTCGAAAACGGATTTGAGGTTGCGGTTGGCAAAAATTTCAAAGGTTTTTCCAAGGTTTTTGGAGCTTGGATACACTACGTTCAGCGTGTTTTGGAACCAGTCCAAGACGGAGTAGAGGGGGTCGATGTTGGTGGTGTTGTCCGGGACGTTGGTGTTGCGCACGTGGGTGAGCAGGAGTTGGTTGCGGGGCGTGCTGCGCGCGGTGAATTCCAGGAATTGTTGCTCCACTTTGGCGGGGTTTTTCCTCAGGAGGTAGTCCAGCTCGTAGTGGGTGGTGTTGGTCCGTTCAAAAATGCGTTTCATTCCGCGTCGGGTGAGCTCAAAGAGCCATTCTTCCAGAATCTCGCGCTCGTTGCATTGGAATCCGTAGGCGAAGTTTTTGCCCTGGTGCTGGATTTCAAAATCAAAATAGGCGGGTTGGTTTTCGCGTGCGGGATCCAGTTTAAAGAAATTCTGGGTGATGGGTTGGTCCGGTTTGGTGCCGTTGAGGATAAGGTTTCGCGCGAAAGCAGCTGCTTTGATGAGGTTTGATTTTCCGGATGCGTTGGCGCCGAAAACCAAGGCGGTTTTGAGCACGGAAATACCGTTCACGGGTGTGGACTTGTGGTGTGCCTTCAACGTGCCTTTTCCCGGCAGGAGGGAAAGGGTTTGGCGGTCTCGGAACGACAAAAAATTCTCGACGGTGAACCGGATTAACACGATACTTTTAATTTTGAATCAAATTTAGTGATAAAATCACGGAATTAGAATCAAAATATACGTTTACATACGTTTTCGCTGCCCTATTTGTGGTTTTTGGCCCTACTTGGGTTGCAAGAAGCCCTTGCCACCCCCACCCGCCGTACGCGAAGTTCTGCATTGGGGACGAGTTCAACCCGCCCTCTTTCTCATTAAACGTTTGATAGCGCTGTTCCGCACTTTGGGTTGTGCGCTCAATTCCTCCGGTCCAAACCCCACAAAAGTTTGTTGCGCAGGGTGGTGGCAAAGTCAGTGTTGAGCATGCGGACGAGGCGGAGTTTGAAGTCTGCTTTGTGGAGCACCAGTTCGGTGCTGCCGTCTAGGGAGTAGACGCGGGAGTCCAGGGAGGCCAGGTAGGCGTCTTCGCGGGACTCAATGCGCAGGGTAATGGTGTCTGTGTTGGGGATGACGAGCGGACGCACGGTGAGGTTGTGCGGCGCAATGGGCGTGATGATGAAGTTGTCGGACCCGGGGATGAGGATGGGGCCGCCGCAGGAGAGGTTGTAGCCCGTGGAGCCGGTGGGGGTGGAGATGACCAGGCCGTCCGCCCAGTAGGTGTTGAGGAAGGAGTCGTTGAGGTGGACGTGGACGGAGATCATGCTGGTGGTGCCCTTGCGGGAGACGGCTACTTCGTTGAGGGCGAAGTTGGGGTCTAGGGTGACGCCGCCGCCGCGGGCTTCTGCTTGGAGCATGTTGCGTTCTTCCACGGTGTATTCGCCGCGGAGTACGGCTTCGGCGGTGGCTGCGGCTTCCGTGCGGGGGACGGAGGCCAGGAAGCCCAGTCGTCCGGTGTTGATGCCCAGAAGGGGGATGCCGCTGCGGGCTACCAAGGTGCTGGCGTCCAGGATGGTGCCGTCGCCGCCCAAGCAAATGACCAGGGTGGGTTGCAGGGCTTGGAGTTCTTCGGGGGTTTTGAAGGTGGGGTAATCCCAGTCGGCGTTCCAGTGGGTGTTGGCCCGGTCTTGCAGGCCGCGGTAGAGGTACACGGGCTCGCCTGCACGCGCAAAGACGTCGAGCATTTCTGCTACGTAGGGAAGGGATTCTTCCGGGAGTCGACGACCGTAGAGGGCAAACATGGTGCGAAGGTACGGAGGTTAATTGGACTCCAGGCCAAGGCCCGCGGGTGGGGAACGGGCTACAGGTGGAGGTAGTGGTGGAGGTTGTCCAAGGCGTCTTGGGCCTCGCGGTCTGAATCTGTGGGCGGAAGCGTTTGCACTACGGTCCATCCGAAGCGACGCGCTGCTTCTGCGGCGTCGGTGGGGTCCGGCACATCAATCCGTACGACGGCACGCGGGCGGTCTCCGGGTTCTGCGTAGGCAGCCAAGGCGCGGCAACCGCTGGATTCCACGGCTTTCAGCGCACTTTGCAACAAGCCGGAGAACGCCTCCCTACCCGGTGCGGGTTGGTTTGCCTCCGGTTCCAATACCAACCAGCTTCCCGGCGTGTTCAGGCACCAAAGGTCTTTGGGGTTGGTGGGTAGATTCATGGAATACCAAATGTATGGGGTAAAGTTGAAAAGCAAACATCCCCATCCACAAAGGGCATTTGGAGTCCTTCAACAACGCCAAATAATGCGGCCTAGCGGCCAAAATCGTCTTGAAGCCGAACAATGTCCTCTTCGTCTGAGGGGTGTTGGGGGTCCAAATGGCGCCACAATTCCGCTACCACGCCGCGTTTGTTCAGGCCCACCAACCGGTGGCGTTCTCCGGCCGCAAACACAATGCGTTCGCCTGCCGCGCAGGATTCCACCGGAGTTTCTGCGTCCGTTAAACTGCGTGCAATGCCCACGGGCCCGTCCACTACGGTCCATATTTCTGCCCGACGGTGGTGGTACTGCCAGGAAAGGCGTTTGCCGGGCTCCACAAACAGGAGTTTGGGGCTCAGGGTGCTTTGAACCTCCAACAGCGCTGCGGCTTCTTCCGGGAAGTACCGAGCAATGAATTCCGCCGTTTGGGATTCGTCGATCCGCACGTAACCGCCCCACGGACGGGAGAAATTCTCTTCGCGGGTGCGGAACGGCAGGTTGAGGGCTTCGTACGGATTCATGATTTGTGAAAATAAGGTTTAATCCAACACCAGGTCCCTACAGGTCCTCCGGAGCCGGCTCGTCTGCGGCGGTGATCTGCGTTTGGCGGAGGTCCACCTGCACTTCCAGGTCCAAGCTCTCCAAAAACAGTACCAAACGGTTGCCCCGACGCTCCACCACGGCACCGTCGCGCCCCATGAGGGCTCCGCTCTCAATGCGGGCCCGCCCGCCGGGTTCCAGCCCCACCACCTCCAAGGCCTCCCCGGTGTAGTCGTTCAGCCACCGCTGCAGGGTTTCCATTTCCGAATCCCGCACCACCGCCGGCTGCTTCAACCAGTACACAAAACGCACCACGGCGGGAACGCGCAGCACCTCCTGGCGTTCGGCTTCGGTGGTGCGCACAAAAACGTAACTGGTGAATAAAGGGGTTTCCACCCACTTCCAGCGGTCGGACCACTTGCGTTTCTCCCGTTTGAGCGGGCAGTACACGCCAATGCCTCTTTTTTCCAATTCGGCGGCGGCCTTTTTCTCTTGGCGCGGCTTGGTGTACACCACCAGCCAACGCGCGGCAGCCACCGGCACGGATGCGTTCACGTTCAGCAGATTTACAATCGGCCGTCCACCTGCGCTACCGGCAAAAACGCCTTGGTGTCGTACACCACGTAGGGACGGTTGGGGGTGTTGGGTTCCATCGGCAAATCCTTAAACTCCCGGTGCGCCACGGCCAAAACCACCGCTTGGTAGTCCTCCAGACGGAACTCCGGCACCAGAGAAATGCCCAATTCGTGCGCGGCCTCCTCCGGTTGGGCCCAGGGATCGTGCACCGCAACCTGCAAACCAAACTGCTCCAATTCGTGAACAATGTCTACCACGCGGGTATTGCGCAAATCCGGGCAGTTTTCCTTGAACGTTAAGCCCAACACCAAAACGCGGGCGCCCTTGATGGCAATGCCTTTTTGGATCATCAGCTTCACCACCTTGCTGGCCACAAAAATGCCCATGGAGTCGTTGACCCGGCGGCCGGACAAAATCACCTGCGGGTAGTACCCCACCGCTTGTGCCTTGTGCGCCAAGTAGTAAGGATCTACGCCAATGCAGTGGCCGCCCACCAAACCCGGTTGAAACGGCAAAAAGTTCCACTTGGTGCCGGCGGCGCGCAAAACCTCTTGCGTGTCAATGCCCAGACGGTCAAAAATCAGCGCCAGCTCGTTCACGAAGGAAATGTTCACGTCCCGCTGCGCGTTTTCAATGGCCTTGGAGGCCTCTGCCACCCGCATACTGCTGGCGCAAAACGTTCCGGCGGTGATGATTTTTTGGTAGAGGGCGTCTACCCAGGCGGCGGCTTCCGGCGTGGAACCGCTGGTAACCTTGCGGATGGTGGCCAAGGTGTTCACCTTGTCTCCGGGGTTGATTCGCTCCGGGGAATAACCGCAGTAGAAATCGCGGTTGAACACCAAACCGCTGGTTTTTTCCAGCACCGGCACGCAATCTTCTTCCGTGCAACCGGGGTACGTGGTGCTTTCGTAGATCACCACGTCGCCGGGCTTCAGCACGGAACCGATGGTTTTGCTGGCGGCCAAAAGCGGCCCCAGGTCCGGTGTTTTGTAGTCGTCGATGGGCGTAGGAACCGTTACAATGTAGGTGTTGCAGTCCGCCAAGTCTGCCTGGTGGGCACTGAAACGCGCCCCGCTAGCCAGTACCTCCTGCAGCTCCGCCGGGGTTACCTCCAACGTGCGGTCTTCCCCGCCGTTGAGTTCCGCCACGCGCGCCGCGTTGATGTCAAAGCCCAGCACCGGAAGGTGCCGGCTGAACGCCACCGCCAACGGCAGCCCCACGTAGCCCAAACCGATCACCGCCACCTTGGGCTGAGACGGTAAATTGTCAAAAGAATTGTTGTGATCCATACCCTCCAAAGGTACGGAAAGTTCCGGCCCATCGCTTCCGTGCCTACCTTTGCACCATGTCTGCTGCTGCCCCCAAACTCTCCGTGAACATCAACAAAATAGCCACCCTGCGCAACGCGCGCGGCGGCAACGTCCCCAACGTGTTGGAGGCCGCAGAGCGCATTCAGGCGTTTGGCGCCGACGGCATCACCGTACACCCGCGTCCGGACGAACGCCACATTCGCTACGCCGATGTAGCGGACCTGCGCCCGGTGGTCACCACGGAATTCAACGTGGAGGGCTACCCAGACCCCGCTTTTATGGAACTGGTGCTCCGCGTGCGCCCCAACCAAGTGACCCTGGTGCCGGACCCTCCCCACGTCCTCACCTCCAACGCCGGCTGGGACCCCTGGGCCCACGAAGAACTCTTGCACCGGGTACTGCAGCAGCTGAAAGACGCCGGCATTCGCACCTCCCTATTTGTGGAGTGCAACGAAGAACACCTGCGCGGCGCGGCCCACGTAGGGGCGGATCGTATTGAACTCTACACGGAAGAATACGCCGTGGGGTACCCCAAAGACCCAGAAAACGCCGTGGCGCCCTACGCGTACTGCGCCGAGGTGGCCCATTCCCTGGGCCTGGGCGTCAACGCCGGGCACGACCTCAACGCCCAAAACCTGGCCTTTTTTGCCCAAAACGTTCCCCACCTCACGGAAGTCAGCATTGGCCACGCCCTTATTGCGGACGCCCTCTACTGGGGCCTGGAAAACACCGTACAACTCTACAAACGCGCCCTTCGTGGTTGAGTTGCACGCCGCCGTGTACGGGGCAGACCCCCTGCACCCCCACAAGCCCCACCTCCTGGTGCTCCACGGGCTCTTTGGCATGGGCGATAATTGGGCCACGTTGGCCCGACGGTGGTCCGACGATTGGGTGGTCCACACCTTGGACCTTCGAAACCACGGGCAAAGCCCGTGGGACGCGGAACACACCTACGCAGCGCTGGCCGCCGACGTATTGGCGTACCAAGACCGCACCAACATTCAAACGGCCGTTTGGTTGGGCCACTCCATGGGCGGAAAAGTAGCGCAGTGGGGGGCTTGCTCCCACCCGGAGCGCGTCCGGGCGTTGGTGTCTGTGGACATGGCCCCCAAGGCCTACCCGCCGCACCACCAAGAACTATTTGACGCCTTGGGCGCGGTGGACTTTGCGCAGTGCCGCTCCCGAAACGACGTGGACGCCGTACTGGCCGCCCGCATTGCACACCCCGGTGTGCGGCAGTTTTTGCTCAAGAACGTAGGCCGCCCCACCCCAGAAACCCTGGCTTGGAAGTTCAACTTGGATGCATTGATCCGCAGCTACGCGGAAATCACCCGCGCCCTGCCCCTAGAATTCACCTATGCCGGCCCCGTGCTGTTTGTGCGCGGCGGGCTCAGCGGCTATTTGGACGAGCATGAATTGCCGCTGCTGCGCGCCCATTTTCCCCAAGCACAGCTGGAAACCGTTCCCCAAGCCGGCCATTGGGTCCACGCGGAACAACCGGAGGCCTTCTCCCGTACCGTACTGGATTTTTTGTACACACTACCCGCCCCAACGGAGCCCGGGAACTCCTAACGCAGGAGCAGTACCGGCAACTTGCCGGGGTGCGCAAAACGCTGCTCCTCCAGACTGGGGGAGGAAAAAGGCGCGCGGGCGTTGTTGCTGAACGCGTAGGGTTCCAGCGGTTGCCCCACCATTCCTTTGTCCAGCTTGTTGTTGCGGTTTTGGTCCAAGTACACGGCCAGCGTGTACGTGCCGGGTTCCAGCGCACCCCAATTCAGTTCTGCGGATTTTGCCGCTCCTTTAACCGGAAAAACGCGCTCTTGCAGGGGTTTTCCTTGAGCATCCCGCAAAGACACCATCCACTGGCCGCGGGCCGGCTCTTCAACCGCCACGCGCAGCACCAACGGGGGATGGGCAGCATGCACTGCACCCCAAAGGTTCAGAACCCAAAGCAAAAGAAACACAGCGGAAAAATCAGCGGAGCAGCACCACGGAACCGGTGCGGTCCAAAGACAGCGTCTTCTCCCCAGACGGGATGACCACCTTGCCCAACAGGTGCCACAGGTACAAACCGTCCTGCACCTCGCGGCCGTTGTAGCGTCCGTCCCAGCCCTTGGAGGCGTCAATGGATTCAAACACCAAACGTCCGTAGCGGTCGTACACGTACAGGTGGTAATCCTGAACGGCACAGTACTCGGAGATCACCACCTTGAACACGTCGTTGGTTTGGTCCCGGTTGGGCGTAAAGGCCGTGGGCGCAAATACCCCGCAATCCGTGAGTGCGTTCAATCCCGGGTTGGACTGTCCCCACGCGGCGGTGGTCAGTACCAAAGAAAGGATGAAGAGGGCTTTTCGCATGGTGCTAATTTAATGCGCTTCCTTGAATTGAACCAAAGGAATTAGGAAAAGTGTGGTTGGGCGTTTCAGCGGTGTGGCGGGTTGAGTTTACGGAATGCGGGTTGAATCACCGGATTCCTCCTCCCATTCAAAGATATACTTTTGGGCGGGAACGGGCTTGGGTTCCGACGGTTTCAGCAATTGGCGCAGCTCTGCTCCTTGTTTTTTGAAGTCAGACCGCACCGTTTGCGCGCTGCTTTGGGCTGCTTTTTGGGTGTTCAAGGTGATTTTGGGCGCGTCCGTGCTTCCGGTAATGCGCACGGGAATCCACACTTTGCCGGGGTCCGACGTTTCCGCCAAATAGGCGTCCAGTTCCCGCGGTCGTTTGGTGCCTTTCTTTTGGGCCGACAGCGCTTCTTTGAGGCGGAATTCCACGGTGTAGTCTACGGCTCCGGAAAAAGCGTGGGTGCCGCTCAACCGCAAAGAAAGCGCGTTGTTGTCCACGGCCATGGGCGGCACGGTAATCGTTTGGTTCGCAATGGTGAGGGTGTTGCTCAGGGTGCCGAATTGCAAATTTTCCAGGGCCTTGGCGTCTGCGTAGCGGGCCAGGGCCTGCAGCGGGGCGTAGCCCTTGAGTTGGCCGTTGGTGAGGGTGAAGTCCACCACGGCTTGCAGGGAAGCGGGGTCCAGGGATCCTTCTTCGTTGAACCGGGCGGCGCACACCACGGACAGGTTGGCCTTGCCGTCCAGTTGGTCTGCCGTGAGGTCCGACTGCCCAAAGTTTTCAAATTCCCGCAACAGGGTGCTGAGCCGCACGCGCTGGGCTTGGGCGTCCAGGTTCAGTTCCGTAAAGGCCCCTTGGGGCACCCAAGAGAAGGCGCCAGACACGGTACCCTCTGCGGTGGCAAATGAAATTTGGTCGGCGTCCAAGCGGTCTCCGGTGGACCAAACCCGGCCGCGGGCGCGGAGGGCCTTGACGTTCCGGTAGGTGATTTGGTTGGCCCCCAGTTGCACGCGGTAGTCCCACGGGGTGGCGGGTTCGGTGGACGCCCCTTCCGGCTCTTGCGCCTCCCAAACCTTCCACGCCAGCACGTCTTCCATCCGCAAGTTGCGGGAGCTGAGGTTCAGGTCCAAAAAGAGGGGGTCCGTGCCGCCCCAATCCACCGTGCGGTAAGCCGGGCCGCTGAGGGAAAAATCGGATCCGCCCACGCGGAACCGGCATTCGTCCAGGTGTGCGTCCGGGCTGCGGAGGGTTAGGTGCGCCGTGAGGTTTTCCAAAGCAGCTCCGGTGCCGTGCAGTTGGGCTTTCCCGCGGCTCAGGGCCAAGGTGCCGGTAACGTTGGCGCCGTCCAGGCCGGTAGCGGAGAGTTGGGGCCATCCGGTGAA
The DNA here is from genome assembly GCA_034679985.1 of Cryomorphaceae bacterium. GTDB lineage: Bacteria > Bacteroidota > Bacteroidia > Flavobacteriales > Schleiferiaceae > CAMDTE01. The sequence continues at coordinate 3,232 of JAXITR010000032.1, read as the reverse complement.
GTTTTTGGCCACCCGCACGTTTCCGGTGACTTGTCCGTCTGCGGATGCCACAATGCGGAAGCCCCCCCAGGCCAAGGCCGTGGCCAGCGGCAGGTGTACCTTCAATTGGGCCTCCAGTTCCGGGGCGGTAAAATTCCGCAGCACCACCGTGCCGTCCGCGGGATCCGCGGTGAAGCGCACGCGGAGTTCCGCGTCTTCCAGCCGCCCGCGGGGACCGTTGTCCCACGTGAGTTGCCCTTGTGCGCCGGTGATTTCCCATCCGTTGCTGGGCAGGCGCACGTTGGCCTCCCGCAGTTGCACGGCGGCTTGCACCCGGGTTCCGGCGGGCACGGTTCTTCCTTTGATTTGCACGTTGGCCGTTCCGGTGGCGTTTACGGTTTTGGGATCCGGCAGCCAGGCCGACGGCAGGTTTTGGGCCAGCGCCGCCAAATCCAGGTCCTCCGCTGCGGCCGTCCACCGCCAATCGTTGGGCGCAAATGCCCCGGTGAGGCGCAGTACCCAAGCTTCCCAGCGCACTTCCCCGTTCTGCAGTTCCGTGCGCTCCCCTTCCTGCACCAGCCGAACGGAACCGCTCACCGCCCAGTCCGCACGGTTTGGGGTGGGGTTGGGGCGCGGCAGGCGCAGTCTCCAAGCCAGTTGGGCGCGCAAACGATCTTCCCGAATGCTGCCCTTGAGGGTGAGGGTTTCCACGCGGCTTTCCAGCGCGTGGGCGGGGTGTTCCACCCGCAACCGTACATTTTCCAAGCGAACGCCCGCCAAATCCACCCGCGGATTGGGCCCTTCGGACTCTTTCCAAAATTGGTAGTTGCCGGTGCCGTTGGCGTACTGCCGAATTTCCACCCGTCCGCCGCGCAGCGTGAGGCGTTTTACGGTGGTTTGCCTGCGCACCAGATCCCAAGCCGCAAATTGCACGTACACCTGGGGCAGGTAGAAAAGGGTGTCCGCAGATCCCGCCGGGAGCACGTCCTTGCAGAAGACCTCGTTCAGGCGCAGGGAGACGTCCGGAAATCGGCTCCACACGTCCAGTTCTGCGCTGCGCACCGCCAACGGAGCGGCCAGTTGGCCGTTCACCAACGCCAGCGCTTCTTGCTGCACGCGATCCCGATTGAACCACAGGTAACCCCACAATACCGCCACCACCAAGGCAACGCCCGCCAACGCAAGCCCCAACACCGCCCCGGTGCGGCGCAGCAACCGACGGTACTTGAATTTGGGAACAGGCATTGAATTCACAAAGTCAAATTTACGCGCATTCGCGGTGGTTTTGCGGTAGCTCCAATCCTGCAAATCAAGCCGTTTACAATTGCGTGTTGATAAATTGCATCTGCTGAGACATTGCCGATAACCTCCAAACCACAAAACAATACTATTTTCGTTGTGCTAAAAAGTTACTCACTGAAGCACCCAGCGGTGCTTTCCTGTGGGTGACCGAGCGAAGCCGTGCGCCGCCGCAACCTCAAATACCCCGTACCATTCTTACTTCCCTCATCACCAGCAAGACCCGCCTTAAGCTTTTGCTCAAGTTTTTCAGCCGACCGGACGCCGTAGGGCATTTGCGCGGCTTGGCCGAAGAATTTGGCGATTCCACCAATTCCGTGCGCGTGGAATTGCAAAAACTGGAAGAAGCTGGATTGCTGTGCAGCGAACCCAACGGACAGAAGGTTCAGTACCGCGTGAACCGCACCAATCCGTTTTACGCAGACTTGGTGGCCCTGGTTTCCAAGTACTTGGGGTTTGACGAATTGATTGAAAACCTCTTGGATCGCGTTGGAGACCTCCAAGAAGCCTACGTAGTGGGCGACTACGCCGCAGGGGTGGACTCCGGCACCATTGAATTGGTGTTGGTGGGCCAACCCCGCACCGATGTGGTGGATGACTTGCTGCCCAAGGTGGAACAACGCATTGGTCGAAAAATCACCTACACGGTGCAAACTTCGGAATCGGTGGAGTTTTCGGGCTCTTATTTAAAGATCTTTTAATTAGTGTGGTCCAGACCGTCGAGGGGTATTTGCTAATCTTCGTAAATCGTTAAAGTATTGATAACGAGCACTTATTTGAATTGTGAGTTTCCTCAAAATCTTCAAAAATCAATCAAAATAAAGGTAGTTGGTGCGCAATTTGGTGCGCAAATATTTAAATTATGACATTAGAAAATTCTAAAATTGCCATTATTGGCTTGGGGTATGTTGGACTTCCATTAGCAATTGAGTTTGGAAAAAAATATAAAGTCCTTGGTTTTGATATAAATCAAGCTCGGATTGAAGAACTAAAGTCTGGTAAAGATCGAACCAATGAAGCTGATTTGGAGGGACTTCAGTTTGCAATGAATTTGGCCATTGAAGCAGATGAAGTGGGTTTGACTTTCTCCTCAAATATTGAAGAACTTAAGTCATATAATGTTTTTATTGTAACAGTTCCAACCCCAATTGACCAGTTTAAGGCACCTGATTTAACTCCTTTGCTTAAAGCATCGGAAATGTTGGGTAAGATTTTGAATAAAGGAGATATTGTAATTTATGAGTCTACAGTATATCCTGGTTGTACTGAGGAAGACTGTGTTCCAGTACTCGAACAACATTCTGGATTGAAGTTTAATCAAGATTTTTACTGTGGTTATTCTCCAGAACGAATTAATCCCGGTGATAAAGTAAACACATTGACTAAAATTAAGAAAGTGACATCAGGGTCAACTCCAGAAATTGCAGAGGTAGTTGACCAATTATATAAATCCATTATAACGGCAGGAACACACAAAGCCCCTAGTCTTAAAGTTGCAGAGGCATCCAAAGCGATAGAAAATGCGCAACGCGATGTGAATATTTCATTTGTTAATGAATTGGCTTTAATCTTTGACCGCATGGGTATTGATACCAATGATGTTTTGGATGCGGCGGGGACCAAATGGAATTTTTTAAAATATAAACCAGGCCTAGTTGGGGGTCATTGTATAGGTGTTGATCCTTATTATTTAGCACACAAAGCAGAAAGTCTTGGATATCATCCACAAGTTATTCTTAGTGGTAGACGTGTTAATGACAATATGGGCTTATTTGTTGCTAACAAAGTTGTGAAATTAATGATCCAAAAGGGGATAACAATTAAAGGTGCAAAAGCTTTAGTCTTAGGAGTAACTTTTAAAGAAAATTGCCCAGATATTAGGAATTCTAAAGTTGTTGATATCTACAATGAATTAATTCAATTTGGACTAGATGTTGATGTTTATGATCCTCAC
>JAXITR010000031.1:0-25993 GCA_034679985.1 Cryomorphaceae bacterium | reverse complement strand
TACAACAAAAATGCGGCCCCCGCCGCGGGCCCGCGCCCCCTCACTCTTTTTCGGGCGTCCCGGGACGCCATTCAAACGCTTAAGGACGCTGAAGTACCACGCGCTGGGTTTGCGCCGTGCCGGCATCCGTCCAGCGGACGAAGTAGATTCCGGGTGCCCAACCGCTCAAGTCCAAGGACTCTTTCTGAGCACTTCCGGTGCCGGTTCCCGAACGCTTCATCAATAGAGAGCCGTCGGACGAAAGCACTTCCAAGGAATAAACCGCAGACGCTTGCGTGGCAAACTGCACCGCTACGGGGCCAGTAGTTACCGTTGGAACAACCCACAGTTGACGCGACGCCCACTCAGTCTCCGGAGTGGAAACCACCTGGAAGGTGTTGGACTCCGCGGAGCAACCCCCAATGGAGACTCGTACGCGGTAGTAGCCGGGAACCTGAGCTTTAAAGATGGCGGAGTTGGCGCCCGGTATTGCTACTCCGGCGCTGTCCAGCCACTGGTACTTCACGCCGGTTGCGGTGCAAAACAGCGAATCACCGTAGTCGAATACCCAAGGCTTGGTGGGAGCCGACTTCACGAACACCGTGTCGGACTTGGAAACGGAGCACAGGGAATTCGAATACTGGTAGGTCACCACGTGCGTGCCCAATCCCAAGGTGGCGGGATTGACTTGGGTAACCGTCTGGCCGCCAATTTTATAGGTGCCACCGGTTGGGTAACCCATGTTCAAAGTCGTTGCCGCGTCGGAGATGCAGTACTCCTTGTTCGTTAGGGAGAACAGCACCGTGGGTCGCGATACTACCCGCACGATGGCGGTATCTGTATTGGTACAACCTTGTGCGTTGGTGTAGGTGTAGGTTGCTACAAAGTTGCCCGGGCCCACGTTCGCTGGATAAAACATGCTGCCGGTAACTCCAGATCCGGAGAACGATCCGCCGGCTGGGTTGCCCATCAATTGGAACGGCTGACCGCCTTGGCAAACGGCCGGATAAGGTCCAAATCCAACGGTTGGCAAGGCCAAAACATTGACCACCACCTTCGCGGAATTTACGGTACCCGCAGGCGCGCAAGCCTCCGACGAGCGCAGCGCTACGCGCACACTGTCCCCCGTGTTCAGGGTATTGATGGTGAAGGTGTTTCCTGCGTTGCCGCGAGGCTGTCCGTTGACCGTCCAGTAGAACAAGGGGGCCGACCCCGCGCCGGTGGTATTGGCCGTAAACGTAACCGGTGCATTCTTGCAAACGGTTGTGCTCGACGCCGACATAGAGACCGTCGGATTGACCGCCGGCGAAACCGCCACAACAGAAGGAACGGAAACCGTATTCGTGCCTCCCGCCGAAGTTACCTGCAGTGTGGCCGCATACGAGCCGGGTGAAGTGTACACCACCGTTGGCTGAGCCGCAGTGCTCGTAGATGGTGTGCCCCCGGGGAAGGTCCAGAGGTAGGAAGTCGGCTGGCCGGACGACGTGCTGTAGAACGTTACGGCCCGGCCCACGCAGGACGTGCCATGAGCGTACAAGCCCGCTACCGGGGAAGCCGGGGCGGATTTAAGGTTGATGTTGTCGATGTAGAGGTTGTTGCCTCCCCCAAATCTGCCCACAAATGCGATGCGAATGCCCGTGGATGCGGACAGTCCAGCCAAAGAAACCGAATCGCGTCTCCAGTCGCTTGTAGCATTGGGCACAAACGATGTAGTGGTTGACGCACCCGTTGCAAACGATCCCATGCCGTTCTCCCCGTAGGACTTCAGGCGGGTCCAAGTGGCTCCACAATTTGTAGAAACGAGGACAAAGAGGGAGTCTGTATTGGTGTTCAGCTTTTGGCGGTAGGCGTACTCAAACACCAGGCGCGGCTGAGCGGCACCCGTTAAATTCAACGGTGTGGACTGCAGCGCATCCGTGGAGCCTGGCGTGGAGCCAGCGTTCCATCCCAAAACCGCCGCAGAGGTTCCGGGCGCATTACCGGAGACGCTCGCCAAAGACCAGGTGGCGTCGTTGCCCGGATTCACAACCGTCCAACGCTCCGCCAAAGGCAAATCCATAGGGTCTACCAAAGGCAGCGAGGCGCCTCCCACCTGAACGGCACGGACATTCACCAAGGTGTCTGCGCCGTAGGCATTCTGCGCAATCAGCTGAACCAGGTAGGTTCCGGGGGTACTGAACACCAGGCGTGGGTTCTGCGACGTTGCCGACGTGCCGCCCACAAAGGCGTGCGTAGCGGGTTGAACGGTCCAGCTCCATGCGGTGGGAACGAACCCAGAAGCGTCGCGCAAATTGACGGTGTCTGCAACCGTGCACGGCGTGGAAGGCTGAGCCGCAAAGGCGGCTTGCGGCTTGCGCAAGTAGCTGTTCACCAGCGGCGACTGCCAAATGCCTCGCCCGTAGGTTCCGGCCCGCAACAGGCCCGGTCCCATCAGGATTTCCAAGTCGTTCACCACCGTGTTGGGCAGACCTTGCATGAAGGGAACCCAAGACGTCATGGTAGCATCCTTGTAGTACACGCCCAAATCCGTACCCACGTACACCAGGCCGTTTGATCCGGGTTGCTCCACCACGCAGTTGGCGGGAATGTTGGGCAAATTGGCCGAAATATTGGCCCAAGAAATGCCTCCGTTGCCCGTTTCGTAAACCTTTTGGCCGGACTGATAGCCGGAACGGGTTACCCACATGCGGTTGGGGTCGTTGTGCGAAAAGGTCACCCCAGTGATTGCTTGCGCGCTGCCCATGGATCCGGAAATCAGGGTCCACGAAGCGCCCCCGTTCACGGAACGGTAGAGTTTATCGTCAATGGCAGCGGCCAACACGTTCTGGTCCGACGGGGACTCCGCCAGCACGTCCATGTTGTTGGTGCCGTTCAATGCCGCAGATGTTGCGGTAAACGTTGCTCCCCCGTTGGCAGACTTCCAAACCTGACTGAAGCCCGCGTAGAGCACATTGGAATTGTGTTGGCTCACCAAAAACGGCGTCACCCAGTTCCCGCTGCCCGACGGCGTCAAATTGAAGGGCGCATTAAAAGACTGCCCACGGTTTGAACTCTTCCGGAAATCACCGTAGTAGATGGACGCGTACATGATGTTGGGGTTGTCGTGGGCAATGCCACAATCCATCCCGTCGCCGCCGCGAACGCGGTCAAATCCGTTGTCGTTCAAGTGGGTTCCGTTGTCCTGAGCCCCCGCCAGAGTCATGGCCGGAACAGCATCCGTGACCGCAATTTTATAGTACTGGGAGATGGACAAGCCCATGTTTTGGGAGGACCAAGAAAGCGATCCGCTGTTGGGAGAGACGTACATGCCGCCGTCGCACCCGGCCCAAACCTCCGCCGTGTTGGGTTTGAACGCCAGAACGTGGATGTCCGCGTGCACAAAGGGCTTGCCTCCACCGCCGGTCCAGTGGGCACTCAACGTCCAGTTGGTGCCCCCGTTGGACGAGCGCCAAATGTTGACGCCTCCTACCAAAACCACCTCCTTGTCAACCGGAGATGCAGCAATGGCCAAATCGTACCATCCCTGGCCGCCGGTGCCCGTTCCGTTCACGCCCCAGTCCAATAAGTTGGGGTTGGTGGGTCCTTTTACTTGCGTCCAGTTTACCCCGCGGTCTGTGGAGCGGTAAACCCCCAGCAAGCCGTAGTTGTTGGCACTGTAGACTGCGTAGACGTAATTGGTATCTGCCGCAGTGGTGGCGATCTCGGAGCGAATGCAGTTGGAGGTGGGCAATCCAGTAGTCACCATAGACCACGTAGCGCCAAAGTCCGTGGAGCGGAAAATGCGCGTGTTGTTGTAGGTGCTGGCGTAAAGCAGACGACCGTTGCCGGGCACGCTTTGCACGGTCTGGAAGGTTCCGCCTTGCACCGGAGACCAGGTAGTTCCGCCGTCCGTAGTGCGGAAAATGCCGTTTCGAGTGGCCGCAACCACCGTTTGGGTTTGTGTGGGATGGATGGCCAAACCGGTGACCCGACGGTTCAAATCCACCGTCATGGTGAGGCCCGTGGTGCTCCACGTCTGTCCGCCGTCGACTGTTTTGAGTACGCCAATGGAATAGGTGTCTCCCGCGTCCCGGTCTCCAGTACCGATGTACATGGTATCCGGATGCAGAGGGTCGATGGCAATGGCGCTGACGCCCAAGTTGGGCAATAAATCCGTGTTGGTGGACCAGGTGGCGCCGTTGTCATCCGAACGCCACAGGCCGCCCGCGGGCGCACCCGCATACAGTCGATTCGGCACGGTGGGGTGAAAAGCAACGGCATTCACGCGGCCAATGCCCGCAATGGCATTCCCGTCCACCGGGCCTACCAGGGTCCAGTTACCGATCCCGGTGGTGGTTGACTCCGTACCGGAAACACCGCCTTTTTGCGCATTCAATTGCGCCTGAAGCTCTTGCTGTGCTTGGTACAGTACCGTGGGGTTGGGCCGTTCACCGGTAGGGTAAACGCGCGGCTCCATAAACGCTTGCCAACGGCGAAACTGCTTCCAACCGTGTCCCTTTTCCACCGGACGGTCCTTCCAATACGCCTCAAATTGCGCTACTGCGTCGTACACGTTGACCGACGGATCCACCATGGCGTTCACCCAAACCGACGGCTCGTCCGGCGCGGTACCCACCCCGGGAACAGAGGATTGCGCAGAAAGTGCTGCGGAGAAAAATACGGCGGCTACAGCCGAGAGGAAAACGCGGTATTTGCGGTGCATGGCAGAAGATTCTTTAACTACTGCAACACGCAAATGGTGCTACAGGTTTACTGAGGTTTTATCCCCAAATGCAACTCCGTCAATTGCTTGGCGTCGATGGGGCTGGGCGCATCAATCATGACATCCCGTCCGGCGTTGTTTTTGGGGAAGGCAATATAGTCACGAATGACCTCATCTCCGCCCAGAAGCGCTACCAAACGATCGAAGCCAAAGGCAATGCCGCCGTGCGGAGGTGCGCCGTATTCAAATGCATTCAGCAGGAAGCCAAACTGCTCTTGGGCTTCCTCCGGAGTGAAGCCCAGAAGTGCAAACATCCGTTCTTGGACGGCGCGGTCGTGGATGCGGATGGAACCGCCTCCTATCTCGTTGCCGTTCAACACGATATCGTAAGCGTTGGCGCGCACGGCGCCGGGGTTCGTGTCCAACAATGGAATGTCCTCCGGCTTGGGGCTGGTGAACGGATGGTGCATGGCAAACCAACGCTCCGCCTCTTCGTTGTACTCCAAGAGCGGGAAGTCCAACACCCACAGAGGAGCAAACTCGTTGGGCTTGCGCAAGCCCTCGTTTTCCGCCACGTGCAAACGCAACTCACTCAAGGCTTTGCGGGTTTTTGCTTCGGCACCGGCCAGCACCAACACCAAATCGCCCGGTGCGGCGCCAAATGCCTCCGCCCATCCGCGCAAAGCGGCTTCTTCAAAAAACTTGTTGACGGAAGAGGAGGGAACACCGTTCTCGTCCACCTTCATCCAAATCATGCCGGACATACCCAGCTGTGGGCGCTTCACGTAATCCGTGAGGGCGTCCAACTGCTTGCGCGTGTAGGCTCCTGCGCCGTCTACTTTGATGCCCACGACCAATTCGGCAGCGTCAAACACCGGAAATCCAGCGCCCTGCACGCGGTCCGTAAGTTCCACGAAGGTCATGCCAAAACGAATGTCTGGCTTGTCGTTTCCGTAGAGGCGCATGGCGTCTGCGTAGGTCATGCGGGGAAACGCGCCCAGCTCCAGTCCGTGTACGTCTTTAACCACCGAACGAACCATGCCCTCGAACATGTTCAGAATGTCTTCCTGCTCCACGAACGCCATTTCGCAGTCGATCTGGGTGAATTCCGGCTGGCGGTCTGCGCGCAAATCTTCGTCCCGGAAGCAGCGCACAATTTGGTAGTAGCGGTCCATTCCGCCCACCATCAGCAACTGCTTAAACGTTTGGGGCGACTGCGGCAAGGCATAGAATTCTCCGGCATGCAAGCGGCTGGGAACCACAAAGTCCCGAGCGCCTTCCGGCGTGGATTTGATCAAAAAGGGCGTTTCGATGTCCGCAAAACCGTGTTCCGCCAAGTAATTGCGAACCAATAAGTTAACTCGGTTTCGGAGCAATAAATTGTTGCGAATGGGCGCGCGGCGAAGGTCCAAATAGCGGTACTGCATGCGCAGCTCCTCGCCCCCGTCTGTGGCGTCTTCAATGGTAAACGGCGGCGTTTTGGAGCCGTTCAAAATGCGCAATTCCGTCACCCGAATTTCCACGTCGCCGGTGGCCAAATTGGGGTTTTTGTTCTCGCGCTCCAGAACCGTGCCCACGGCTTGAACCACAAACTCCCGGCCCAGTCCGCGCGCCTGCTCCACCAGCGAAGCGTCGATTAAATCGTTGAAGGAAAGCTGGGTGATGCCGTAGCGGTCCCGAAGGTCCACAAAGGTCATGCCGCCAAAATCCCGACGGCGTTGCACCCAACCCGACAGGGTAACCGTTTGCCCGATGTGGGCCGCGCGAAGTTCTCCGCAAGTGTGCGTTCTGTACATGGGCACAAAAGTACGGATTACCTTTGGCGGGTGGAGACGCCTATTGACCCCGATGTGCTGTTCATGCGCGAGGCCTTGAAAGAGGCCCTAAAAGCCTACGAGCAAGACGAAGTTCCCGTGGGCGCCGTGGTGGTGGCCAACGGCCGAATCATTGCCCGGGCACACAACCTGACCGAGCGCCTGATTGACGTGACGGCGCACGCAGAGATGCAAGCCCTCACCGCCGCCGCCAACTACCTCGGCGCCAAATACTTAATAGACTGCACCCTGTACGTCACCTTGGAACCGTGCACCATGTGCTGCGGCGCCTTATTTTGGTCCCAAATTGGCCGGGTGGTTTACGGGGCCTCAGACGCCAAGCGGGGCTTCCAAACCCAAGGCGGTAAATTTCACCCCAAAACCGAGGTTCGCAGCGGCGTAGAAGCCGAGCTCTGCGGCGATCTACTGACTGAGTTTTTCCGAGCCAAACGATGAAAATTACCTCCATTCCCACCGGCTTTTTCAAATTGGACGGCGGCGCCATGTTTGGCGTGGTCCCCAAATCCCTGTGGCAGCGCACCAACCCCGCGGACGAAAACAACCTGTGCACGTGGTCCATGCGCCTGTTGCTGGTGGAGGACGGAGACCGACTCACCCTGGTGGACACCGGAATCGGCCAAAAACAAGACGAAAAATTCTTTTCCCACTACCACCTGCACGGGGACGACACCTTGGACCGCAGCCTGGCTGCCGCCGGTTACCACCGCTCGGACATCACCGACGTCTTCTTGACCCACCTGCACTTTGACCACGTGGGCGGTGCCGTAGAACGCCGTGCGGACGGACTGCTGGTTCCGGCCTTCCAAAACGCTACTTTTTGGTCCAATGCGCGCCACTGGGAATGGGCCACAAAGCCCAATGCGCGCGAAAAGGCGAGCTTTCTGCACGAGAACATTGCCCCCTTGCACGAATCCGGCCAACTGAAATTCATCGACACCCCGGACGGCGCACGCACCGTAGACACCCCCCTGGGTTTCCAAGCGGTGGTGGTCAACGGCCACACCGAAGCCCAAATGCTTCCCCTGCTGCCGCACCAAGGAGGCAAGCTGCTGTACCTGGGAGATTTGCTGCCTTCCGTGGGGCACATCCCCCTCCCCTACGTCATGGGCTACGACACCCGTCCGCTGATCACTTTGGAAGAGAAATCGGAAATCCTGCACCGCGCCGCGGACGAAAATTGGACCCTTTTCTTGGAGCACGACAGCGTCAATACTTGGTGCCGACTCACCCAGACCGAAAAAGGCCCTCGCCTCCTGGAGGCCGGAGACGCGCTCTAGCTTTTTTAGGCACGCCCGGCGCATTTGCACGAACCCTGCCTTTGCTCAGAACCGCTTATCTTCGGGGCATGCAAAAATCGGTCTTTTGGGTTGCCGTATGCGCCCTTTTTCCCGTCGCCGCACAGTCCCAAAACGGGTACTGGCAGAACCACGTGGACTACACCCTTTCCGTGGAGTTGAACCCGGAAAACCACACCTTTTCAGGCTGGGAACGGTTGAAGTACACCAACAACAGCCCCGACACCCTCCGGGAGGTGTACTACCACCTGTACTTCAATGCCTTCCAGCCGGAATCCATGATGGACGTTCGGTCCCGGAGCATTGCGGACCCGGACAAGCGCGTTACGGATCGGATTTCTAAGCTTCGCCCGGAAGAAGTGGGCCGTCAAACAGTCAGCAACCTCAAGCAAAACGGCGTCGATCTGTACTTTGAAACCCAAAATACCGTCTTGCGCGCCGTGTTGGCTCAACCGCTGCTGCCCGGACAGACTACCGAATTAACCCTGGATTTCGACGGCCAAGTTCCGGTTCAAATCCGACGCTCCGGACGCAACAACAAGGAGGGCGTGGACTACTCCATGGCGCAATGGTACCCCAAATTGGCCGCCTACGACCGGCACGGATGGCATCCGGATCCCTACGTGGGACGCGAGTTTTATGGGGATTTCGGAAAATTTGACGTGAACATTGGACTGCCCGCAACCTACGTAGTGGGCGCTACGGGCGTGGAGGTTCCTGCAATCGTGAACGAGCCCATTCCGTCCAAAAGCCGCAAAGCCAAAAAAGAGGTTCGCTGGTGGCGCTTTGAAGCAGAAAACGTCCACGACTTTGTTTGGGCCGCTGATCCGGAGTTTGTCCACAAAAAAATCCAAATTCCCAACGGCCCCCTCCTCCAATTCTACCACCTGCCAGACGCCAAAAGCAGCCGCCATTGGGACCGACTGGCCCAGGACGCGCCGCTGTTCTTTGCCTTTATGGCCGAAAAATTTGGCCCCTACGCCTACCCGCAGTTCAGCGTCATTCAAGGCGGTGACGGCGGCATGGAGTACCCCATGGCCACCCTCATGTTGGCCCAGGGCGACGACTACGAAGGCTTTTTGGGACTCTTTGCGCACGAAACCTGCCACGCCTGGTTCCACGGAATGCTGGGCACCAACGAACAGGCCTACTCCTGGATGGACGAGGGCTTTGCCACCTTCGCGGAGGACGAAGTCATGAACGTGCTGACGCGCAAAAACGAATTGAATCCGCACCTCGGCTCCCTGCGCGGGTACTTGGCGCTGCGCAAACGCGGTGCCCAAGAGCCCCTCACCACCCCGGCAGACCTCTACGACGTCAATTTTGCGTATTCCATTGCGTCTTACTCCATGGGCAGCCTCTTTTTGGTGCAACTGCGCAACATTGTGGGGGAAGATGCCTTTTGGGCCACGATGCGGGCCTACTGCAAAAACTGGAAATTCAAGCACCCGGAACCGTCGGACCTGATCCGATTGGCGGAGCGCAAATCCGGCATGGAGCTGGATTGGTACTTGGCACTCTGGGCCGGGACCACCAAAGGCATTGACTACGCCGCAGAAGGGGTGCAGCGCTTCGGTGCGGGTTCCACCGGAATCCAGCTGCGTCGGGTGGGCAATTTTCCCATGCCGTTTGACGTGGAAGTGCGCACGCGTTCGGGAGCTACCTATGTGTACCACGTGCCGCTCTCTTTGAGCCAAAAACAGCCCGAAAACCGCAAATCAGCAGGCGGAAGAGCCGTCCCGACGGTGGTGCGCGCTTGGGACTGGACGCACCCCACCTACGTGCTGCAGGTGGGCATTTCGTCTGAGGAAATCACCCAAGTGGTGGTGGATCCGCACCAGTGGATGGCGGATGTGGAGCGCAAAAACAACACGTGGACCCCACCGGTCACCCACGCGCCGGACGAAACCGCACCGGCGGTGGAGGTGGCGCCCAAATAAAGCGGGGGCTTAGGTCCGGCGGTTAGCGGCGCTTGCTGCTGCCGCCGCTGTTGCCGCCGCCGGATTTGCTGGGCCCGCGGCCGCCTGCGGACGATCTTCCGCCGGCATTTCTTCCCCCGGAAGCGGAGCGGCCGCGCGAAGCGCCGGCCGCATGGGGCGAGGTGTCGGACCACCGGCCGCGGGAATTTGCTCCGCGCGGGGACGGTGCCGCCGCGCCTTCGGCGCGCGGCAAGCCAAAGTCAATCTGCTTGCGCTGAATGTCCACTTCTTTGACCACGATGCGGAGTGGGTCGCCGAGTTGGTGTACCGTGCCGGAACGCTCGCCTACCAAGCGGTAGTTGGCGGTGTCCAAGGTGTAAAAATCGTCGGAAAATTCGCGGAGTCGAACCAGGCCTTCGCAACCGGTGGACGGGACCTCCACAAAAACGCCCCACTCGGAAACGCCGGAAATGACGCCGTCCAACTCTTGGCCCAAGAACTGCTCCATGTACACGGCCTGCATGAACTTGATGGATGCGCGCTCGGCTTCTGAGGCGGTCTTCTCGCGCTCGGAGGAATGCACGCAGGCGGCGTCCAATTCCGTGGCCAGAGGACCGGACTTGCCGTCCAGGAAATCCTGAAGCAGGCGGTGCACCATCATGTCCGGATAGCGTCGGATGGGGGACGTAAAGTGGGTGTAGTCGTCAAAAGCCAAACCGTAGTGGCCCACGTTTTGGGTGCTGTAGACGGCCTTGGCCATGGTGCGCACGGCCAACGTCTCAATCAAATTGGCCTCCGGGGTTCCTTTGACCTGCGCCAGCAACGTATTCAAACTGCGCCGAATGGCGTGGCGACCGTCCACCGCAAGGGCGTACCCAAACGGGCGTACAAAGAGGCTGAGGTCCGTCAGTTTGGACGGGTCTGGGTCGTCGTGGATGCGGTACACCATGGCGCGGCCCGTGGGTTTTCCATTGGTGCCTCTTCCTACCGCTTGGGCCACGCTGACGTTGGCCAACAGCATGAATTCCTCAATCAGTTTGTGAGCGTCTTGCGCCACCTTGAGAAAGGCTCCTAGGGGTTTGTTGTGCTCGTCCAGCTTGAACTTGATCTCCGCGCGATCGAAGGCGATGGCTCCGTTCTTCATGCGCTTGGCACGAAGGGTTTGCGCCATCTTGTTCATCGCACGCAAAGGAGCCGCGAGGGGGTCGTCCGCTCCGTCCAAAACCACTTGGGCCTCTTCGTAGGCCAGGCGTCGCTGCGAATGAATGACCGTGCGGCCAAACCAGCGATCCACCACCTCGGCTTCTGGGGTCATTTCAAAAACGGCCGAAAACGTGAATTTATCCTCGTTGGGGCGCAGCGAACACACGTGGTTGCTGAGCACTTCCGGCAGCATGGGAACCACGCGGTCTACTAGGTAAACAGAGGTTGCGCGCTCGTAGGCCTCGCGCTCCAGCGCCGAGCCGGGCCGAACGTAGTGCGTCACGTCCGCAATGTGCACGCCTATTTCCACATTGCCGTTGGGCAGGGACTTGTAGGACAGCGCGTCGTCAAAATCCTTGGCGTCGGCGGGGTCAATGGTGAACGTCAAAACATCCCGAAAATCCCGACGTCGAGCGATTTCCGAGGCGTCCAATTCCGTGTTCAACGACGCGGCATCGGCCTCTACTTCCGGCGGAAACGCGTACGGCAATCCGTATTCCTCCAAAATGGCGTGGATCTCCGTATTGTGCTCGCCCGGACGTCCCAACACCTTGATTACCCGTCCAATCGGGTTGAACTTGGGGTTGGTCCACTCCACGAGTTCCACCACCGCCACGTCCCCGTTTTGGGCGCCGTTCAAAGCGTCTTTGGGCACGTAAAAATCTTTTCCTACCCGACGGTTGTCGGTAATAAGGAAGGCGTGTTGCGGGGTAATGTCCAGGGTGCCCACGTAGGTCTGTTTGGACCGCTGAACCACTTCCACCACCTGGCCTTCTTGGCGAAAGCCCGCGCGGGGAGCGGCAAAAAGCAGCACTTTGACGCGGTCTCCGTTGAAAGCGATGCCGGTGTGGGTGTCCCGAATGTAGACGTCCTGTTCCAGTTCCGTGCCGGTGATGAACCCGGTGCCGGACTGCGTCAGGTCCAGTTTGCCTTCCACAAAGCGCTCTTCAAAAAAGAGACGAAACACATTGGGGGGGCCTTCCACCGCTTGCTGGGTGCGCACCAGCAGTTCCAGAGCGCTGCGCACCAGGGGTCTGCCTTGTGCGTGCGGCAAGCCCACGTCCACGGCCAAATCGTCCAGCGCAAAACGCCGGCCGGGGCTTTTGGACAATCGTTTGAGCAACTTGCTGGCAATGGCCGCTGCGTCTAAGGAGCGGTGGGCCTTGTTTTTTTTGGGGCCTTTTTTAGGCATAAGTAAAGCGCCTTTTGTAGGCGATGGAGTAAAGGTCGGTAAAATTTAGGGGGACAAGTGCAACCTTTGTGCCGGAATGTGCATCTTGAGAACAAACGCTTCCTCCGATGGAGCCATTTGACGAACTCATCGCCCGATGTCTCCGTCGCGAACCTGCGGCAGAGAAGCGCCTGTACAACCGGCTGGCTCCGGTTTTGCTGGGCCTGTGCCGTCGGTATTTTGACCGACCGGAGGACGCCGAAGATGCCATGATCCAATCCCTGTTGACCGTGTTCGAAAAACTACCACAATTCCGCTACGAAGGCTCCTTTGAGGGCTGGGCCAAGCGCATTGCGGTGCACACGAGCCTCATGGCCCTGCGTCAGAAAAAGGTGGACTTTTCCAGCGCAGCGGATGTGGCATCTTCGGCCCTGCCGGCCGACGATTCGTTGGATCGGGCGCACCGTTTGGACGCTTTGGTGGCTTGCGTGCAAGCGCTACCCCACGGGTACCGCACGGTGTTCAACCTGTACGCTGTAGAAGGCTATTCGCATGCGGAAATCGCTCAAGAACTGGGCATTTCAGAGGCCACCAGCAAGTCTCAGTTTTCCCGAGCGCGGGCGCGGCTGCAAGTTTTGGTAACTGCTAAAGGTCTGAACCGTGCGGATTGAGGACGAACTCCGGGAGTATACTGCGCAGCCCAGCGAGGCGTCGTGGGAGCGATTTCGGGCGGGCCGCGCGGCCGCAGGCGGCGCTGACGAGTCCCGCGGAGCGGCGGCCGCGGAGCGGCGGCCGCGCGAACGACGCCTTTCGCCCCTGTGGTGGAGCGCTGCCGCCGGCGCTGCCGTTTTGGTGGGTGCGCTGTGGCTGCAGCCCCAAGGAACGCCGCAAACAGCGCCGGACCCAGGATCCGCACCGTTGGCGGTGCCGCGGGCTACCACGGACGGACCGTCGGTTCCGCAAAACGCCGCACCAAAACCCGCAGAGACCGCTGAATTGGTGTCCAACTCTGCGCCCCTTTTCCGCGAACAAACAACAACGCTTGCCGCTCGTACGGACACTGATGACCCCGCTCCAGGCTCCGGCGCGGCAACCGAGCGCCCTGAT
Organism: Cryomorphaceae bacterium; assembly: GCA_034679985.1. Taxonomy (GTDB): domain Bacteria; phylum Bacteroidota; class Bacteroidia; order Flavobacteriales; family Schleiferiaceae; genus CAMDTE01. The sequence continues at coordinate 12,782 of JAXITR010000031.1, read as the reverse complement.
TTAAGCATTTCTAGCCCCGTTGCGGAACTTTTACACAACACGGCTGTCGGTGAGCTTGCTTTGGCAGAAAACGCCTCCAGGGGCCCAAAAACGGGCTCTATTGGCCCTTCCGGCCCATCGCAACGCAAGGATGAGCCCCATGGGTCGGAACCGGCCTCCTCGGGGACGAGTTGGATTCGGCTGGACGTTGCTTGGGAAAGCGGAAATCCATACCATTGGCCCGTGCTCCACAAGAACGAACCCGCAGACTTGGATCGCTGGGGACGCACGGCCCTGGCCTTTGCCCAAAAACAGTGGGAACGCATTCGCAGCGGAGAAAAGTTGTCCGGCCGACTTCCCGTACCCGAAGAACTTACCGTTACCCTGGATTTAAAGAAAGTGAGCCAAAGACTGGCACTCCCGCCGCTGAACCGCAGCGAACCCCATCCCAATGAACCTTAATTCCCTTATTATTATGAAAAAACTACTGACCCTGGGACTCGTCCTGACCGCCGCAGGCGCATTCGCTCAATCGGAGCTGCCGGGTACGTCCAGCACCCCAAGCGCTGTTGCAGAGCCTAAAAAGGAACTGATTCCTCCGAGTGCGGACACGTCCAACCGCATCACGGCCCGCCTGGCGGCTGACTTTACCCGCGTTATTGCGGAGTACACGGAAGAAGTTGCAAACATTCAAGACCGTGTTCGCGAAGGAGCTTTAACGGCAGAAGCGGCTAAAGAAAAGCGCGATTCGCTGGACGGTTACCTGTCCATGCGCTTGGAAACGGTTGAGTCGGTTGCCAGTGCGTGGGCGGAGCGAACCGCTAAACGCGTAGAGGCGGCTGTTGAGGAACAATCCTCCGCTTCCTCAGGCGGTGAAGACGACGAAGACGGCGTTAGCCTGGACCTGAAAGACGGCAAGTTGGAGTTGAACCTCAAGCGCAAAAAGTGGAAGCGCGATTTCAACCAATCCAGCATGTACTTTGGATACGGGAATTGGTTTCCCACCGGTTCTTCCGCAGGCGCAACCCCTTACTCCGGTTCGGGCGCCTTGGATCAATCGTTTGTGTTCAATTACTCCGTTCAGCACGCCAACCGCTTGTTCTTCAAAAAATCCCCCCTGTGGGTGCGCACGGGCTTGGCCGTCAACGCGGAGTCCTTTTACTTCCGCGATGCCGTAGCTCCTTTTCGGGACCGACTCGAAGGCGGCATTACCTTTCCCACCATCCCCAATGTGGACGTGGAAAACATTCGCCAAAACTACCTGTCCTACGGTGCTTTGGAACTTCCCGTGAGCTTGGTGTTCAACGGCAGCCGCAAGGGCACCAAAGGTTTGACCGTTGCCGCGGGCGCTTTTGGTGGCGTTCGGATTGGCCGGGCCAACCACTACCTCCGGTACCGCGACGGAAACCGGGACCTGCACGTGGAACAAACCTACGGCCCCTTCGCCTTGAACCGCTTCAACTACGGTCTTACCGCCGAGGTGGGTTACCGCGGTTGGTTTGTGTCCGGTCGCTACCACTTGAATCCGGTGTTCACCGGTCCTGCGGGCTCGGTACCGGACGTGCAGTCTGCTTCATTGGGTTTGAAGATTGCCATTTGAGGTAAGTGCTTCCCAACGAAAAAGGGCGGCCCGCAATGCGGGCCGCCCTTTTCATTTGGTGCTATTCGTCGGTGTCGTCGGACCATCCTACTTGCGCAAAATCCAGTACGAAGGATCCTGGTTGTAGGTGTCTTTCCACAACTCAAAGTGCAGCACCGCCTCGCCGGAATCCGGGTCGTCCGCTACCTTGCCCAGGGCTTGTTTCGTGGTCACCTTTTGTCCGGCTTTCACGTAAACCGCCGCCAAGTTGGAGTAAACCGTGAAGTATTGGCCGTGTTTGACCAATACGGCCCGATTGGCCCCGGGAATGGGCAGGATGGTGCTTACCTCTCCTTCAAAAACCGCACGTGCCTCGGAACCGCTGCCCGTGGCGATGTCGATGCCCGGATTCTTAATGGTCACGCCGGTGGTTCCCGCTACCGGATTCTCTCCAAATCCCTGCAGCACAATGCCGCGCTCCACCGGCCACGGCAAACGACCGCGGTTGGCCTCAAAATTCTTCGAAACCAATTGCGCCTCCGGCGTCAATGAAAACGAGGCCGACGACGTGGAAGCCAGCGATGCGGCGCCGGCAGGCGCCGGGTTGTTGGTGGTTTTGCGGCGTTCCGCAATCAATTTGCGCAGCTGCACAATGGGCGTACGGTCGTTGAAATCCGTACCGGCCACCAAACCCACTTGGGTCGCTTCCTTCAGCAACGCCTCACGCTCGGCCTTCTCGCGGGATTTGCGCATTTCGTCCGCAATCAATCCTTGAATTTGCCGCTCCAGCTTCTGCAGCTCACCACGCTTCTTCTTGATGTCACCCGAAATTTTGCTCTCCTGCTTGGACAACTGCGCCACGGCCTTTTCCCGGACCGACTTTTCCTGAACCAACACTTGCTTTTGCTGCACCTCCTGGCCCAGAAGGACTTTCTTCTGGTCTTTTTGCGCCGCCAACACCCCAATTTGCTCCGATTTCTTCAGCTGGAGGTTTTTGATGGCTGCTACTTGGTTGGAACGAAACCGTGCGTATTGGCGAAGAAAGTACAGGCGCTTGAGTGCCTGGCTCACGCTTTCCGCGGAAAAAACAAAGGCCCACTGCTGCTTGTAGGTGCGTCGCTTCTGCGCCGCCCGAAGCATGCCCGCGTACTTGTCCTTGAGCACTTGAATGTCTTGGTCCATCTGCGAGATGGCCATTTTTTGCTGCCCAATGGCACCGTCTAGAGACCGAACTTCGCTGTCGATGGTGCGGATGAGGGATTCGCGAGCGCGCACTTTTTGCTCCAAAGCACGCACTTGGGTCAAGGTCAATTGCTTGTCCGACCGCGTCTTTTTGAGGATGGAATTGGCCAAATCAATCTCGTCCTGCAACTGCGCCTTGCGCTGCTGAAGGGCCTCCTTTTTGTTGGGAGTAGACTGGGCCAAAACGGGCGCAGGTGCTGCCAGCAGCAGCACCAACATCAGGGAGCGCACAGCGCCCCAGCAAAACTTACAAACGGTAGCGTTCAAGTCCTTCCGGTATTTGGAACGGGAAAGTTACGCCCGTTCGGTACTGTTCCAAGTAGTCAAAGTTCACTTGCCCCCCGCTCCACTCCAATTGGAGCGATTGTCCGGGCCGATAGGTTGCCTTGTAGGTGTCCGAAGTCGTTTCAATACTCTGGTAGTTCAGGCCCCATTGGTCGTTGGGCAATCCGGCCACTTCAACACGTCCGCCCGTCCAATCAAATTTCCAAACGGGCCCCAACCCAGTATCGTCGAAGTAAACCGGCCCCAGCGCACAGGCGCACGTGTAGCCGTTCAGCGCCGGCCGTCCAGACCAAAGGTCCAAAAGCAACTCAAAGGTGATGGGCAGGCCCGCGTACTCAATGAGCCGATCCGGGGATTCGCCCAACCAAATGTTCTGCAAACGGCTGTACGCTAAGGCCGTGTCTTTGGTGATCAGCGCTCTGGCCACCTTGATGCCCAAAACGGGGTCGGACAAATCCACCCAAAAAAGCGAATCCGCGTACGTACGAATGTCTGCCCGCAAAGACAGCGGCTTTCCGTTTTTGGGAAGGTACTGCACCTTGGCAACGGTGCGCACAGCCGTGGTGTCTGCGGCCAAAAGCTGCGCTTCCAATTGCGCCAACCGCTCCGCTCCGGAGAGTCTTGCGCGTACAACGGGCTCGCCTCCCGCCTCTGCAGGAGCAGCCACCGGGCGCGCACCGCACGAGGCCAGTGCCAACGCGATCACCGTAAGGAAGAGCCAATGCTTCATGGTTGTTTGGGACGTAGGGCTTCCCGATGCTTTTGTACGGCGGGGTCTTCACTTCCGCCAAGGGTCCAACACAATTCGAGGGCGGCCCAGGCCGCCTCATGTTTTCCGGATTTATGCAAAACCCAGGCCAAGGTGTCCCAAAATGTATAGGGCACCTTTCCGCCGTTCTTGCCGGACAACCGAATGGCTTTGAGCGCTAAGGATTCGGCCTGAGCCAATTTCTCCCCGCGCACAGATAAAAAATATGCGTAGTTGTTGCACACCACGGCATTGGCCGTATCCCGCGCCAACAACTCCTCAAACACCGCATCGGATTCCGCAGATTTACCGGCCCGGTGCAGAACTTCCCCCAGCTGAAGTTGCACTTCAGACTTCAGTTCCGGTGCATTGCCGGTGTAGCGAAGTGCGGATCGGTAAACACGTTCGGCCGCTGGATAGTCTTTCTTTTTTTGCAACCCCAGCCCTTCAAAATAGTAGGAAAGTGCCTGCAGGGGGTAGGACAATTGTGCCTTGCGCGCATCTTGAATTAAGGCCTCCGCGTCGTTGAGCTGCGCATCTGCTTGCAACAACCCCAGGTGCAAGGGCCACAAATCACCGCCGGGCAAAGCCAGCGCCCTACGCCAGCGCTCAGCGGCCAGGCCGGTTTGACCCAGGTGTTGCGCAATGTCTGCCGCGACGGTCCAAGCCTTGGCGTCGTCCGGATGTGCTTTCAGCACCAATTGCGACCAAGAATCGTCCACAGCGGGAGTGGCATTCTCGCGCACCAGCAACCCAGCTACCAATTGAACTTTCCGGTCCAAGGCCAAGTTGAGGGCCGACAAAACCCGCTTTGCGCTTTCCGCTGCTTCCGCGGAGCGTCCCGTCTGTTGGTACAGATCAAACAACATCCACGACGCCCGACCGTCTGCCGGATCTCGGTTCAAAGCGCCCAAAAAGATGCGCTCTGCCTCTGCCCAGCGCTTTTGCTGCATCAGCAGGGAGCCGTATTGGCCCTCCAGTTCCGGATGGTTCGGAAAATCCACCAGAGCCAACCGGAGCACCTCCAAAGCGTTTTCCGGCTGTTGGGGCAAATACAACTGCGCGCGAAAGGCCTCCATCTCTGGCGTTTTGCCGCCCCAGCGGATGGCCTCTTGGGCAAACCGTTCTGCCCGGTCCACCCGACCCAATCGAGCCGCTTGGAGTGCTGCCTCGTGGTAAACGTCCGCGTCTTGCTCGCCGTGCACCCGGAGCGAGTCCACACAATCCAATGAACGCTGCATTTGGCCGGACTCTTCGTACAAGGAACGCGTCAGGCGCCAAGCCCATAAATTGCTGCGATCCAATTGGTTGGACCGTACCGAATACGTTAAAGCTTGGGAATATTCTTTTTGGAGCGCGTGGAGTTCAGCCAGCGAATAGGCCGCGGCAAAGGCCGTCGGCTCCTTGGCCAAAATCTTGCCGTATACTTTGATAGCGCCCGCTAAATCCCCAGATTCCTTGCGGCGAATGGCCTCAAAATACCAGTTTCCAACCGTTGTTTCGCTTTGGGCGTTGGCCGGAAGGGACGCGAACAACCCCAGTACGGCCCATAAGACCCGACTGCGGAACGAGGCCGTCCAAGCATGCAATTGGAATGCAAACACCGGGATCAATTAGGCTTCCAATTGGGAATAGTCGCCCAAACTAACGCTTGTAAAACCGCCGTTGAGTTGTGCGTGGCTGCCGATCATGGAGTTCTTGAGGTTCATGCCGCGAACGGTGCTGTGGTTCTGCACCACGGTCCGAACCAGGGTTGTTCCTTCTACCGTTGTACCGGTTCCAATGCTGACGCCGGGGCCCAGGGTACTGTTGCGCACCACCGCTCCCGGTCCCAAATAAACGGGCGGAATAATGGTGCTGTTCTCCACCACTGCGGTAGGATCTTGCAGGGTCTCCGTATGCTGCACGTACTCCAGGATGCGCACTGCGGTATCCACGGTGTTGTCTTTGTTGCCGCAGTCCATCCAGTCGTTTACCTCGCCCGGTACGAAGACCAAGCCGTCGCGCTTCATGTTTTCCAAGGCGTTGGTGAGTTGGTACTCCCCTTTTTCCTGGACGTTGTTGTCAATCAAATACTGGAGTTCCTTGCGCAAGCGGGCGCCGTCCTTGAAGTAGTAGATGCCGATGATGGCCAAATCACTCACAAACTCCTGCGGCTTCTCCACGAAATCCGTGATGTGGCCGGCGTCGTTCATTTTGATGACCCCAAAAGCACGGGGGTCTTCAACGCTTTTAACCCAAATGACGCCGTCGGCTTTTTCGTCCAAACGAAAATCCGCCCGAAACAGGGTGTCCGCAAACGCAACCACCACAGGCCCTTCCAGGGCCTCTGCAGCGCACAAAACTGCGTGCGCGGTACCGAGCGGCTTCTCTTGGTAGTGGATGCTTCCACGGCCGCCTAAACGCGTTGCTACGTCCAACAGGTCCCGTTCTACCTCCGCGCCAAAATCACCCACCACGTAGGCTACTCGGTTCAGCTGATCGCCCACGATGGCCGCAATGTCCTCCACCAAACGCTGGACGATGGGCTTCCCGGCCAGGGGAATCAAGGGTTTTGGGGTGGTTAGGGTGTGGGGGCGCAGGCGAGAACCGCGTCCGGCCATGGGTATGATGATGTTCATAGTGGTTCTGGTTGGGTGTGGGTGCTTAGGAATACTGGGGCTTCCGCTTCTCCAAGAATGCCGTGGTGCCTTCCATGAACTCGGGCGTTTGGAAGCAGGCGCCAAAACGCTTTTTCTCTTCCGCAAAGCCAGCTGCTGGGTTGTCCCAGCCAGCGCGAACGGCTGCCAATGCTTCAGTAATGGCGTTGCCGGACTGCACAGCAATCTGTTGGGCCAAGGCAATGGCTTGCGGCAAGAGATCTGAACCCTCGTGAACGGAGTTGACCAACCCCCAGCGCTCAGCGGTCAGGGCGTCGATCATTTTGGCCGTTGCAATCATTTGCAAAGCACGGCCGTTGCCCACCAGTCGGGGCAAGCGCTGCGTACCTCCGTAGCCGGGAATGACTCCCAATCCAACTTCCGGAAGGCCCATTTTTGCGGTACTGGAGGCCAAGCGAATGTGGCAGGCCATGGCCAATTCTAAACCTCCACCCAGCGCAAATCCATTGATGGCAGCGATGAACGGCTTGCTGGACTGCTCAATGCGGTCAAACACCAGGGCTTGTCCGCGGGTGGCCAACGCCTCGCCTTCTTCGGGCGAAAACGAGGCAAACTCCGCGATGTCCGCGCCGGCAACAAAAGACTTTTCGCCGGAGCCGGTAAGCACCACGGCCCGAACCCCTGAATGCGCGTCCAAACGAACGACTTCTTCGTGCAATTCCTGAAGAACCGCCGCATTGAGCGCATTCAATTGAGCGGGGCGGTTGATGGTGACCACAGCAACGCGGTCTTGGATTTCAGTGATGAGGTACGACATGCCTCAAAAATACCGCTAAAATGCCGGATTAATGCGCCATCGGCAGCCAAACGGTGGCCGTGGTTCCCTGACCCTCTTGGGATTGCATCCAAATGCGCCCGCCCATGGACTCCACCAACCCCTTAGTGATGGCCAAGCCCAGGCCCGTGCCGCTGGATTTGGTGGTAAATTGAGGCTCAAAGACTTCCTCCAAACGCTTGGGGTCTATCCCTACGCCGTTGTCTTGTACCCACAGTTCAATGGCGCCCTCCGACTCCCGTGCGCCCAAGGCCACCTGTCCCTTCTTGCCCTCCGGAATGGACTCCAGGGCGTTGTTGAGCAGGTTGTTCAAAATGCGCACCAGTTGGGCTTTGTCCGCCTTAACCACCCAGTCCGCTTGAAGCGGGTAAACGCGTTCCACGGTGGGAAACGACAATCGGATTTGATTCAAAAAGTCCACCACCGGAAGTTCGGACTTTCGGCGTTCTGCAAAAGCCGCAAATTGTCCAAAGTCGCTGGCCACTTGGGCCATGGCATCGATTTGCGTGAGCATGCCGTCCGCAAAATCTTTGATGGATTCCGGCGTTTGCTGCGCGGCTTGCGACGCGTGCATCTGCACCATCAAACGCATGGGCGTCAATGGGTTCTTGACCTCGTGCGCCACCTGTCGGGCCATCTCCTTCCAGGCGTGCTCGCGTTCCGTTTGCGCTTGACGCTTGTTTTGATCCGCCAACTGGTCCACCATGCGGTTGTATTCCGCTATAAGCGCTCCCATTTCGTCGTTGCGGTCCCACACAATACGCGCGTGTGTTCCGTCCTTCATGGGCACGCGCAAGGCGTCGGAAATGGCGTCAAACCCACGCGTGATGCTCCGGGACAGCCAAACGGATAGGTACGCTGCGCCCAAAAACAGCAACAAATGCAAAACCGCCAAAGCAGCGTAGAATTTTCGGTCTTGACTGGGGATTTGCTCAAAATTCACATAGGGCAAAACCATAATGGCCAAGGGTTCTCCAACGGAATTGGTGATCTCGGTAACCTGGGCCATTACCTCGCCGCTGTCCACAGGCCAGGATACCCATTCATTACTGGTTCGGGTGGCCAATAATTCGGGGGTCAACTTCAAAGGCAAAATGCTGTCGTCCACCATTGCCGGGTTGGAAGACATGACCATTTCTCCATCCAACGCATACAAACCCAGATCCATTCGGTGGATGGAGGCAATGTGGCACAATTCATCGCTCAAAATAGCCGGCAACGAATCCGCTTGAAGCCCCTGCGGAATTTTCCGCTCCAGCTCGTGGGCAATGTGGGCCTCAATAGCTCCTTCTTTTCGCGCCAAACGATCTTCGTGGTACTCTTTCCGCTCCTCGCTAAAATGCCAAAAGCTGACCAGGCCCGTGGCGGCAAAACTGATCAATACCAAAACAAACATGGCCAGGGTTACCTGGCCACGAAGTGTTAAACGAGGGCCTTTCATGCCCCACAAAGATGCAACAACTGCGCCATTAGCCGTTCAAGGCCTCAGCACCTGCAACAATTTCCAAGATTTCGTTGGTGATGGCAGCCTGGCGAGCCTTGTTGTACTGCAAACGCAACTCCGAACGCATGCTGTTGGCGTTGTCCGTTGCCTTGTGCATGGCCGTCATTCGGGCGCCGTGCTCGGAAGCAACAGAATCCAACAACGCTTTGAAAACTTGAATTTTAATGGTGGTAGGAATGAGATCCATCAAGATTTCCTCCTTACTTGGCGCATACAGATAGTCACTCTGCGTCGGTTGTCCTTCTGCTGCAGGCGCAGCGATGGGCAATACTTGCTCCGTCATTACTTCCTGAACGGCCGCGTTCTTAAACCGATTGTAGACCACGTAAACTGCATCTACTTGACCGCTGGTAAATGCTTCCATCGCCTTTTGCGCGATTTCCTGCGCACCAGCAAAGGAAACAGCGCCCATGGTGGCGTTGAAATCGCACGTCACCAAATCCAACTTGCGGAAGGGTTCGCTCGCTTTCTTTCCTATGCCCCAAACCTCGGCCTGGGCACCTTGGGCTTCGTACGAAGCCAGTAACGCGCGGGTTGCCTTGAAAACGTTGGTGTTGAACGCGCCGCACAATCCACGGTTGGAGCTTACTGGAAGTACCAAAACACGGCGAACCGTGCGCTCCACGGCGAAGGGGTTTTCAGCGGCATCCAACGTAGCACTCACGTTGGACAACACTCCATTCAATTTCACCGCATAGGGACGCATTTGCGTTACCGCGTCCTGCGCCTTCTTCAACTTGGCCGCCGACACCATTTTCATGGCCGACGTAATCTGCATGGTGCTGGAAACCGATGCAATCCGATTGCGGAGCTCTTTCAGGTTGGCCATGCGGAATCTTAATTAGGCGGTGTAACCGGGTAAAACGTCTTTGGCAGCAGCCTCGATGGTGGCAATCTCGCCGTCTCCCCAAGCCCCTTTGCGGATGGCTTCCAAAACACCGGCGTGCTTGTTCTCCATCACGGCCAAAAATGCTTGTTCAAACGCCTTTACTTTCTCCACCGGTACAGCATTCAGCATGCCCTTGGTGCCCAAATAAATGATCGCCACTTGCTTCTCCACACTCATGGGGTCGTTAACCGTTTGCTTGAGGATTTCTACGTTGCGACGACCCTTGTTGATTACGTTCATGGTAGCGGCGTCCAAATCCGATCCGAACTTGGCAAATGCTTCCAATTCACGGTACTGGGCTTGGTCCAATTTCAACGTGCCGGCAACCTTTTTCATGGGCTTAATTTGCGCCGAACCGCCTACACGAGATACCGAAATACCCACGTTGATGGCCGGACGAACGCCGGAGTTGAACAAGTCGGCCTCCAAAAAGATCTGACCGTCGGTAATGGAAATTACGTTGGTTGGGATGTAGGCCGATACGTCGCCCGCTTGGGTTTCGATGATTGGCAATGCCGTCAGTGAACCTCCACCCTTAACCTTGCCTTGCAAGGAAGGCGGCAAGTCGTTCATTTGGGACGCAATCGTATCGTCCTTGATCACCTTAGCGGCGCGCTCCAGCAAACGGCTGTGCAAGTAGAAAACGTCTCCTGGGTAAGCCTCACGTCCTGGAGGACGGCGCAACAGCAAGGAAACCTCGCGGTAAGCAACCGCTTGCTTGGACAAGTCGTCGTAAATGATCAATGCAGGACGACCGGTGTCGCGGAAGTACTCTCCAATGGCCGCGCCCGCAAACGGAGCGTAAAACTGCATGGGAGCAGGGTCGGAAGCGTTTGCCGCAACAATTACGGTGTAAGGCATAGCGCCTTTTTCTTCCAAATTCTTGGCCAATGCGGCAACGGTAGAACCCTTCTGACCTACGGCAACGTAAATACAGAATACAGGCTCTCCTTTGTCGTAAAACTCCTTCTGATTCAAGATGGTGTCAATCGCCACGGTGGTTTTACCGGTTTGGCGGTCACCAATGATCAATTCGCGCTGGCCGCGGCCTACGGGAATCATAGCGTCGATGGCCTTGATGCCTGTTTGCAAAGGCTCGTTAACCGGCTGGCGGTAAATTACCCCCGGAGCCTTGCGCTCCAAAGGCATGTTGAAACGCTCCCCTTCAATGGGACCTTTTCCGTCGATGGGGTTGCCCAACGTGTCTACCACGCGGCCCAGCATGCCTTCGCCCACTTCGATGGAGGCAATGACGCCGGTGCGCTTCACCGTAGAGCCTTCTTTAATGCCTTCGGCTGCGCCCAACAATACGATACCGACGTTGTCCTCTTCCAAGTTCAACACGATGCCGCGAAGGCCAGTTTCGAATTCAACCAATTCTCCGGACTGAGCATTCTGCATGCCGTAAGCGCGGGCGATACCGTCACCTACTTGCAGGACCGTTCCAACTTCTTCCAGCTGGGACTCGGAGGCAAATCCGGACAATTGTTGGCGAAGAATCGCCGAAATCTCTGCAGGTTTTACGTCTGCCATGGGGTTCGATTTAGAGGTCTGCGATGTACAAGTTGTTCTCAAACTGGCGCTTCAATCCGCGCAAGGAGCGCGCCACCGTAGCGTCCACCTGGCGGTCGCCCACCCGAACTACTACGCCGCCGATTAATTCCGGCTGAACTTTTTCGTGCAATTCAACATTTGCTGCACCCCCCGCGGCCAATTTGGCCAAAAGAGCAGTGCGCTGTGAATCGGTCAAAGGAGCGGCGCTCGTGACGAACGCGCGCACTATATTCTTCTCGGACAAATACAGGTCCGTGTAGTTTTCTAATATGCCCACTAAGTGCGCCTCGCGGCCGTGATTGATCACCAAGTTCACAAACAGCACCATCAAAGGACTGAGTTGATTGGAAAACGCTGATTTGAACGTCTCCACTTTCTGCGAAGGCTTGATGACCGGACTCTTCAAAAGCGAGCGAAACTCGCGACTGTCCTTCTCCACGGCCAACAAGAAATCGGCATCGGTTTTCACCGAATCCAAAACTCCTTGCTCTCGGGCTAAGTCCAAAAGAGCCTTGGCGTAACGACTCGCGGCGCGCAACGTGCTCATGAGATCAATTCAATTTTACGTCTTCCAAAGCGCGATCCACCATAGCCGCTTGGGCTTTGGCATCACTCAACTCAGCGCGCAAAATGCGCTCGGACATTTCTACAGCCAGTTGCGCTACCTGGTTCTTCACCTCGGTCATGGCGGCCATCTTTTCCATGTGGATCTGCACGCGAGCGATTTCCAAAACCTTGGACGCTTCCGCTGAGGCCGTAGCCTTGGCGTCTGCTACCGTTTTGTCGCGAATCTCACGGGCTTCTTTCAAAATACGCTCCCGCTCTTCGCGGGCCTCTTTCAAAAGCTGCTCGTTGCCGGACTGCAAAGCTGCCATCTCTGCGCGGGCAGCATGTGCCGCTTTCAACGCATTGTCAATGGAGGCCTCACGGTCTTTTACCGCGGCCAAAATGGGCTTCCACGCCAAGCTGCGCAGCAAGACCACCAGGATGAGAAAAGTGAGCGTGGTCCAAAAAATGAGACCTAAGCCCGGGGTTACTAAATCCATGCTCGGAAATTTGAACGATTGGAAATGATTCCATAGCGACAAGCCTGCGACCCCGAAGGGCCGCAGGATGTGCTATACGAGACGTCGAATTACTTCAAGAACGAAACGACGATGCCGAACAAACCAGCACCTTCGATAAAGGCGGCGGAAATCAGCATGGCGGTTTGAATCTTGCCCGAAGCTTCCGGTTGGCGAGCGATGCCCTCCATTGCGGAGCCACCGATACGGCCGATGCCGAGTCCTACACCCAATACAGCGAGTCCAGCTCCAATTGCAGCGATACTACCAGTCATGTTTGTGATTTTTAAAGTGAAACAAGTGAAATAAAAAGTTAATGCGCAGCTTCGTGTCCGTGGTCGTGGCTGTGGTCTTCCAATGCCGTTCCGATGTACAACGCAGACAGCGTGGTAAATACAAAGGCCTGCAAGGCAGCAACCAACAATTCAAGAGACGAAATGAACAAAGACAACAAAATCGAAGCGGGAGAAACCCAAACCGTCTCCAAGATGAATACCAAAGAG
>JAXITR010000030.1:0-26062 GCA_034679985.1 Cryomorphaceae bacterium | reverse complement strand
TTGTGAACTCACCATTAAAAACAAGAAGATTCTATTTAAAAAAAGTTTTTAGTGTTTATTCAATGTTGAAAACGATGCCTTGCGCCAACGGAAGGTTGTTTCCGTAGTTGAGCGTGTTGGTTTGGCGACGCATGTATGCCTTCCAGCTGTCCGATCCGGATTCGCGTCCGCCACCCGTTTCCTTTTCACCGCCAAAAGCGCCGCCAATTTCAGCACCGCTGGTGCCAATGTTTACGTTGGCGATGCCGCAGTCGGAGCCGGCCGCAGACAAGAAGGTGTGCGCCTCGCGCATATTAAGGGTCATGATGGCCGACGACAGGCCTTGCGGTACCCCGTTTTGCAACGCAATGGCTTCTTCCAGGGTGGAGTAGGTCATGACGTACAAAATGGGCGCAAACGTCTCGTGTTGCACGATGGCGTAGTGATTTTCCACGCGCGCAATGGCCGGCTTCACGTAGCATCCGCTTTCGTATCCGGGACCGCTAAGCACACCGCCTTCTACGAGCATGGTGCCGCCTTCGCGCACTACTTCCGTTAATGCACGTTGGTATTGAGCTACTGCAGCCGAATCAATCAAAGGACCTACGTGTACGGTAGGATCCAAGGGATTGCCAATAGTCAATTGGCTGTAGGCTTTTTTCAATACGTCCACCAACTTGTCAACAATGGATTCGTGAACAATCAATCTTCGGGTACTGGTGCAGCGCTGACCGGCGGTACCTACGGCGCCAAATACGGTACCAATGACGGTCATTTTGAGGTCTGCCTCCGGGGTAACAATGATGGCGTTGTTGCCGCCCAATTCCAAAATGGTGCGTCCAAAACGCTCCGCAACCACCGCGCCAACTTTACGTCCCATAGCCGTGGAACCCGTTGCGGAAACCAAGGGAACGCGTGCATCTGCGGTAATCCACTGGCCCACTTCAACGGCACCGGTTACGATGGTGCTGATCCCTTCAGGAAGGTTGTTGGCTTCTGCCACTTGATTCCAAAGGTGTTGGCACGCAACGGCGCACAAAGGTGCTTTTTCAGAAGCTTTCCATACCACGACGTCGCCACAAACCCAAGCCAGAGCTGCGTTCCAACTCCACACCGCTACGGGGAAATTGAAGGCACTGATGACGCCCACAATACCCAAGGGGTGCCATTGTTCCATCATGTGGTGGTTGGGACGCTCGCTTTGAATGGTCAAGCCGGTAAGTTGGCGCGACAAGCCAACTGCGTAATCGCAGATGTCGATCATTTCCTGGACTTCACCCCAACCTTCTTGGAGGGATTTACCCATTTCGTAGCTCACCAATTTGCCCAAAAGATCTTTGTTGGCGCGCAAGACATCGCCAAATTGACGCACGTATTCGCCGCGTTTGGGTGCCGGAATGGTGCGCCAGTGAATAAAAGCGGCGTGCGCTTTTTCCAATGCCGCGTCGTATTCCGCCCGCGTGGTGGTGCTTACTTCACCGATGGCTTTGCCGTCCACGGGGGAATAACTGGTTAGAGAAGATCCTGCGCTGGAAGATTGACGACCGGTCCAGGTGCCCGCGTTGGTGGGTTTCAAACCCAGCGCGGAAAAGTCGGTAATAGAGTATGTTGCCATGGGGCAAAGGTACGCAACGGGCAACGTGTGCCGTTGGAACCCAGGCAGCGGCGGGCGCGGCAAAAAAAAAACCCGCCAGAGGCGGGGAAAAAAGAGAGGTCTCGAGCGGATTCGAACCGCTGTAGCAGCTTTTGCAGAGCTGAGCCTAGCCACTCGGCCACGAGACCAATTTTGAGCGGACTGCAAAGATACGCAATTGTTGCGAATTGCGCTTTATTCCAAGGTTTCGTTCGTCAGCGTAGCGGAGATCCGTCGGGACGAAACTCCATTTGAACCGTCACGCGTTCCACATCCGCATCTATGGGCGGGCTGAGTTTGGCCACCCGAACTTGTGCCCAATCCACGGAGGGTGCTTCGCGGAGGATGCGCTCGCCAATGCGCAAGACCACGGTTTCCAGCAATTTCGCCCGCACGGCCATTTCTTCGCGCGCAATGCGGGCGAGGAGGACGTAATCAACGGTGTCGTTTAACCGATCCGTTTGTGCGCTGCGTTCGTCGGACACTTCTACCGCCAAATCCACGTGGTAGTGGGACCCTATTTGTGCTTCTTCCGTCAAGCACCCGTGGTAGGCATACAGCCTTTGTTGGGTTACCTCAATGCGCACGGCAAATGCTTTCGATGCGTTCCAGAGATTCGGTTTTGCCCAGCAGACCCATGGTTTCAAAGACCGACGGTCCTACCGTAACGCCCGTGATGGCCAAACGCAAAACAGGACCCAGCTGACCAAAACCTTGGCCGGATTCTGCCAAGTAGGATTTAAAGTTGGATTCCAGGGCCTCGGCGGCAAAGGGCTCCACCGTGGCGAAGCGTTGCGCCAAGGCGCGCAGGTGCTCGGCGGAGGTGTCCGTCCATTTCTTGCCCATCATTTCGGGGTCGTACCCGTGGGGAGCGTGGAACAGATAGGGCCCATTTTCGTAGACGTCTTGCGGGAATACGGCGCGGTCCAACAGCAAAGAACAGGCGCCTTCCAGCACCTGGGGAGCGGGAACCGCAACGCCCCGACGGGTCAAATCTGCAGCCACTTTTTGCGCGAGTTCCGCCGCGGGAAGGGCGCGCAAAAATTGCTGGTTGAACCACTTGGCTTTTTCAAAATCAAAGCGCGCACCGGCTTTGTGCACCTTGTCCAAGTTGAAGGCCTCTACGAGTTCCGCCAGCGTGAACAATTCGCGGTTGTCGCCGGGGTTCCAACCCAAAAAGGCCAGCATGTTGGTGAAGGCTTCCGGCAAAAAGCCGCGCTCGCGGTAGCCGCTGGAAACCTCGCCGGTTTCCGGGCTGACCCAATGCAGGGGAAATACGGGGAAGCCCAGTCGATCGCCGTCGCGCTTGGAAAGTTTTCCGTTTCCGTCCGGGCGGAGGAGCAGGGGCAAGTGGGCAAACTCAGGAGCTTCCCAGTCAAAGAATCGGTACAACAGAATGTGCAGCGGTGCGGAAGGAAGCCACTCTTCGCCGCGAATGACGTGGGAAATGTCCATGAGCCGGTCGTCCACCACGTTGGCCAAGTGGTAGGTGGGCATGCCGTCGCCCTTGAGCAAGACTTTGTCGTCCAAATTCAAGGTGTTCACACTAACCCAACCCCGAATGCGGTCTTGAAATTTAACTTCTTCGTTGCGCGGCAATTTGACGCGGATCACGTACGGTTCACCCGCAGCCAGCCGACGCTCCACGTCTTCTGCCGGAAGGGTCAGGCTGTTTTTCATGGCCGTCCGCGTGATGCTGTTGTACTGCCAGTTGGGATTGCCCGCGGCCTTGGCGCGTTCGCGAACCAACTCCAGGTCTTCCGGGGTGTCAAACGCGTAGTACGCGTTGCCGTCGGCGATCAGTTGATCGGCGTATTGGCGGTACATGGGTTTGCGCTCGGATTGGCGGTACGGTGCATGGGGTCCGCCCACGCCTTGGCCCTCGTCGGGCGAAATGCCGCACCAAGCCAGCGCCTCCAAAATGTACTCTTCCGCACCCGGGACAAAGCGATTTTGGTCCGTGTCTTCAATGCGCAGCAGGAATTTGCCGCCGTGTTGCTTGGCAAACAGGTAGTTGTACAGGGCCGTGCGAACGCCACCCATGTGGAGTGGGCCGGTAGGGCTGGGGGCGAATCGAACGCGAACGGGACGTGAAGACATAAGGTTTTCCTTGAGGGGCACAAAGATAGCCCACCGCGTACAATCGCTATCTTTGCCGCCTATGGAGCGCACCCTCAACGAACAAGAACAGTTTCGCCGCGAGTCCTTGGCCCAACTGCGGGCTTTGGGCATTGAACCCTACCCGGCCGCGTCGTACCCCATTACGCACACGGCCGAAGAACTATTGAACGGCTACGAGGCCAATCCGGACGCCTTTTCCAAGGTGTGCGTGGCGGGTCGGTTGATGGCCCGACGGATCATGGGCAAGGCATCTTTTGCCGTACTCAAAGACAGTTCCGCCCGCATTCAGGTGTACCTCAATCGGGACGAGTTGTGCCCGGACGAAAACAAAGACCTCTACAACGAGGTGTTCAAGAAGCTCTTGGACATGGGCGACTTTGTGGGTGTGGAAGGACACGTGTTCAAAACCCAAACCGGCGAGATTTCCGTTCACGCAACGTCGCTGACGGTGTTGAGCAAATCGTTGCGCCCGCTGCCCGTGGTGAAAACGGATGCAGACGGCACGGTGTACGACGCCTTTTCCGATCCGGAGCTGCGCTACCGCCAACGGTACGTGGATTTGGTGGTGAACGAAGGCGTGAAAGACGTTTTTGTGAAGCGCACCAAAATCTTCAACACCATGCGCAAGGTGTTTGATCGCGCGGGTTATTTGGAGGTGGAAACGCCCGTTTTGCAGCCCATTCCCGGCGGTGCCGCCGCGCGCCCCTTCGTAACGCACCACAACGCCTTGGACATGCCGCTGTATTTGCGCATTGCCAACGAACTGTACTTGAAGCGCTTGATTGTGGGTGGGTTCGACGGCGTCTACGAGTTTGCCAAGGATTTCCGGAACGAAGGAATGGACCGGACGCACAATCCGGAGTTCACCGTGATGGAAATTTACGTGGCCTACAAAGATTACCGGTGGATGATGCAGTTCACGGAGTCTTTGTTGGAAGAAGTGGTTCGCGAAGTGACGGGCGGCTCCGTGGAAGTACAGGTGGGGCAACGCACCATTTCATTTCAGGCACCGTTCCCGCGGGTGCCCATTTTGGAAGCCATTCGCGTGCACACCGGCCACGACTTAAACGGCAAGTCCGAAGACGAGGTTCGAACCATTGCGCGCTCTTTGGGCGTGGAGGTGAAGCCGGAAATGGGCTTGGGCAAGTTGATCGACGAAATCTTTGGCGAAAAGTGCGAGCACCACTACGTGCAGCCCACGTTCATTACGGATTACCCCATTGAGATGTCTCCGCTGTGCAAGCGCCACCGAGACAATCCAGCGTTGACGGAGCGTTTTGAGTTGTTTGTAAACGGGAAGGAGTTGGCCAACGCGTACAGCGAGTTGAACGATCCCATCGACCAACGCGAGCGATTTGAGGAGCAGTTGAAGTTGTCCGAAAAGGGCGACGACGAGGCGATGTTCATTGATCAGGACTTTTTGCGCGCCTTGGAGTACGGCATGCCGCCCACCGCGGGCATGGGCATTGGAATGGACCGTTTGACGATGTTGTTGACGAACCAGAGCAGCATTCAGGAGGTTTTGTTTTTCCCGCAAATGCGTCCCGAAAAGGTCGATTAGTAGATGCTGTATCCGGCGGACGCAGCGGACAGCCTTGACTTTACGGCGTTGAAGGCGATGGTGGGGGGGAGCGGGCGGCGACGCCGCAGGCCCGCCGCCGCATTGAGGAGCTGCAGCCGGAATTTAGCTGGGAAGCGCAAGCGGAGGAACTGGAGCGCACGGACCAAATGCTGACCCTGTACCAACAGGGGCATTTTTTACCGGCCGTGGCCACGGCCGACACCGCTTCGGCATTGACGATGCTGCGGGTGCGTGAGGCCGTCTTGAGTTCCGAGCAGTTTCTGGCCCTCAAAGCACAAACCGAAAGCTACCAGAACCTGTACCGATTTTGCGGACTCCAACGCTTGTCCATGCCCGCTGTGGTTCGCTTACTGGAGCGCACCCCCCCGGTGGACGAAGTTCCGCTGTGGATCGACAAAATCTTGGAACGAAACGGCGAAGTGAAAACATCTGCCAGCAAGGAATTGGCCGAAATAAGGCAGGTGTTGTCCCGAAAACGCGCCGCGGCAGACCGGGTCTTTTATAAAGTGCTCCGTCGGTACGAATCCGAAGGATGGTTGGGGGACATTCGCGAGAGCGTGGCCGACGACCGACGCGTGTTGGCCGTAACGGCGTCGTACAAGAACCGCGCCCAAGGCGCCTTCCACGGCAGTTCGTCCAAGCAATCTTTGGTCTTTTTGGAGCCGGGCGAATGCCTGGAAATCAACGCCGAGGTAGCCTTGCTGCGCGAAGAAGAAACCAAGGAGATTCGGCGAATTTTGAAAGCGCTGACGGCCCAATTGGCACCCCTATGGGAGCCGTTGATGGCCAGCGCAGAGCGCCTCATTGATTTGGATTTTCTCAACGCGAAAGCGCGCTTTGCCTTCGACGAGGGGGCTTGTTTGCCCACCGTTCACCGGTACGGAAAAGGCCAGGACCGACGCATACCGCTGCCCCCAGTACGCATTGTACAAGGAATCAACCCCGTTCTGCGTCGGGTGCAGGCCGGCCGCGGCAAGCCCGTGGTCCCGCTGCAATTGACCCTGGGCGACCCGCACCGGCTGGTGGTTATTTCCGGCCCCAATGCGGGTGGAAAATCCCTAGCCCTCAAGACCTTGGGACTTCTTCAATTGATGCTCCAAAGCGGATTGTTGGTGCCGGTTCATCCGTCCAGCGCTTTTCGTTGGGTGGAAAAGATCTTGGTAGACATTGGAGACGCCCAAAGTGTGGAAAACGAGCTGTCTACGTACTCCGCCAAGTTGTCCAAAATGAAGCAGTTGCTGGTGCATGCCGGCCCCGGAACGCTGTGTTTGGTGGATGAATTTGGCAGCGGATCAGACCCCGACTTGGGCAGCGCCTTGGCGCAAGTTTTTTTGAAGAACTTGCACGAAAGCGGCACCTTGGGCGTGTTCACCACCCACTACAACGCCATCAAAGCCTTGGCGGGAAGTTTACCGCACGCCACCAACGCCAACATGGCGTTCGACGTCAAGACGTTTGAACCCGAGTACCGTTTGCACGTGGGGTCGCCCGGAAGCAGCTACACCTTTGAAGTGGCGCAACGCGTGGGCCTGCCCAAAGCGTTGTTGGCGGAGGCCCGGGAAGCACTGGACGGACAAACCCGCTCCGTGGACCAGTTGTTGGTGACCCTTCAGCGCCAGCGAAGCGCCCTGGACCGCACGCAAAACGAGAGCGGGAAGCGATTGCGGGAATTGGAGCAACTCAAAGCCGACCAGGAAGGCCGCATTGCCAAGCTGGAAGATAAATTGGAACGCGTCGGTAGTGCCAATGCCGAGGTGGCGGACCGCCTGGCGTGGGGCAAACGCTTTGAGTCTGTGGCCAAGCAATACGCCGCGGCCAAAGGACCCAAGGCGCGTCAGGAGGCGATGAACGAAGTGGTCAAACTGTTTGCCGAGCGGGCGGGAAGGGCCAAGAAAGCCGAGAAAAAAGCGGAAACCAAAGCCCAACAAGCCCAGCGAATCCGTTTGGAACAGTTGTGGGCGATGCCGGTCACTAAGGGGGACAAAGTGCGCGTGCTCTCCGGCGGCCGAACCCCGGGCGAACTTTTGGAAGTAAAGAAAGACAAGTACCTTGTGCGTCTGGGAAATTTATCCTCCTGGATGGACCGCCAACAATTCATACCGTGGAACGAAAAAATTTAATTCCGAC
Source organism: Cryomorphaceae bacterium (assembly GCA_034679985.1). Taxonomy (GTDB): domain Bacteria; phylum Bacteroidota; class Bacteroidia; order Flavobacteriales; family Schleiferiaceae; genus CAMDTE01. The sequence continues at coordinate 18,620 of JAXITR010000030.1, read as the reverse complement.
AGCCGCCCTGGTGTGGGCCGTAGCCGCTACCGGATGGGCACAAAGCTCACTGCCGTCGGATTCTGCCCAGCAGCAGCAAAAGGCGAAGCTTGTTCGCGGCCTGTACACCGACGCGCTGACCCATCAGCAAGGCTACCGTTTGCTGGAATCCTTGTGTTCGGAAGTGGGACCGCGCCCCGTCTGCAGCTCCGGCGACGCGCGCGCCATTGCCTGGGCGGTGCGCAAATTGGAAGAGCTTCCGTTCGACTCCGTCTACCTGCAAGAGGTTCCCGGCAATCCCCACTGGGTACGCGGTGTGGAGACGGCGTCGGTGGTGGGGTACGGCAAGAAAGGGGAACTCAGCGTGACGGCTTTGGGCGGCAGTGTGGGAACACCCGGAGGAAATAAAGGATCGGGAATTCGGGCCGAGGTGGTGGAAGTTCAGAATTTCCAAGAACTGGACGCCCTGGCCGCCGCCGGAAAAATTGTCGGGAGAATCGTTTTTTTCAACCGTCCCTTGGACCCCTCGTACATCAACACCGGCTCCGCTTACGGCAATGCGGGAGACCAACGCTGGGCCGGCGCTCAAGAGGCCGGTAAGCACGGCGCTGTTGCGGTTTTGGTGCGGTCTTTGACCCTCCGCACCGACGATTTCCCGCACACGGGAGCCATGAGCTACGGTGATGCCTCGGTTAAAATCCCCGCCGCGGGCATCAGTACCCAAGACGCCAATTGGCTGTCGTCGGAATTGAAAAAGAACCCCGGCTTGCGCGTTCAGCTCACCCTGGGAAGCGAAATGCGCGGCACCTGTACTTCGTACAATGTGGTGGGCGAGTGGCGCGGCACGGCTCACCCGGAACAAATTGCGCTGGTGGGCGGCCACCTGGACAGCTGGGATTTGGGCACGGGTGCTCAGGACGACGGGGCCGGTTGCGTGCAGAGCATCCAAGCCCTGGGACTCCTCATGCGTTCCGGCTACCGTCCCAACCGAACGCATCGGGTGGTGCTGTACGCCAACGAAGAATTTGGATTGAACGGCGGCCGTGCCTACGCGGTGAACGCGGTGAATCGGAGCGAAGTGCACGTTTTGGCCATCGAGTCCGACGGCGGATCCGGCACGCCCCGCGGTTTTTCCACAGAAAACGCTGCGGCCCGGGATCGCCTGGAGCAGTTCAAGCCCTTTCTGGCTCCGTACGGTTTGTTGGCCTATTCGGTGGGCGGCTCCGGGGCAGACATCAGTGCCCTCCGCGGCCAAGGCGATGTTGTTTTGGTGGGGCTTTCTGCAGATTCGCAGCGCTACTTTGATTACCACCACTCCGCACAAGACCGCATCGAGAGCATTCATCCGCGCGAATTGGAGCTGGGCGCAGCCGCCATGGCCTCCTTGCTCTATTTATTCGATACCCATCCGTAACGCAATCCCATGGAAACCCCTCTTTTTTCCCTTGCTGCCGCCGCCGTTCGCCAGTGGCCCCACGAAACCTACACCGATCGATTGAGTGTGTTTCTGGACGAGCAACCCCACTTGCTGGGTTTTTTATTCAACTTATCCGAAGATTTTGAGGAGGAAGAACACGAGGCCCTGTTGCGCACCGCGTTGTTGCTCAACGAAGGTTTTGCCCATGCCCAACTCAACGTCGGGCTGATCACGGAACACCACCTCCAAATTGCCATCGACGACGTCACGGCCCAGCTGGACGACCTTACCGAATTGTTGGAGGAAGATGCAGAATTGGATTTGGACCGAATGGTTCGGGTGGCGCGCTCCCCCTTTGTATTTGAGGAAATGCGCACCTTTTTGCACACGGAACTGCAAAACGGACTCCCAGAGGATCAGGTTCAGCGCCACAACCTGTTGGTTTTAATCGACGTACTGATTGGCGCTTTTGAAGAAGCCGTTCAACTGGAACCCAAAAAGGAGAACGAATGACCCCGGACGCCATTTTGAGCGCGATGCTGGACAACGACCCGTTCAGCCAATGGCTGGGCGTTGTGTGCACGCACCTAGTTCCGGGTACCTGTACCCTGGAAGCGACCGTTCGCTCCGAGATGACCAACGGTTTTGGCGTGGCCCACGGCGGAATCACGTACAGCCTGGCAGATTCTGCCCTGGCCTTTGCCTCCAACGCCCACGGCCAGCATGCCGTTTCGGTGGAAACCTCCATTGCCCACACAGCTCCGGTTCGTGCGGGAGACCGCTTGGAAGCAATAGCCACAGAGGATCAGCGCAGCAAGCAATTTGCCCGCTACACCGTGCGCGTCACCGCCAACGGCGAACGCCTGGTAGCCCTCTTCCACGGAACCGTGTACCGCAAAGAAACGCTCTGGGAAGGCCCGGCGTGGTAACTCATCACTCACCCCTAGATTTCAAAACAGACATGGACGCATTCATTGTTGACGGAATACGGACCCCCATCGGGTCCTTTGGAGGAAGTTTGTCGCCGGTTCGTGCCGACGACTTGGCCGCTTTGGTTTTGCGCGAATTGCGCCACCGAAACGCAAACGTAGATTTTTCGCAGATTGCCGACGTGGTCCTAGGCTGCGCCAACCAGGCTGGTGAAGACAACCGCAACGTGGCCCGCATGGCCACCTTGCTCGCGGACTACCCCCTCAACGTTCCCGCTGAAACCACCAACCGCCTGTGCGCCAGCGGATTGAGCGCCGTTTACCAAAGCGCGCGCGCCCTCGCCGTCGGCGACGGCGCCCTCGCCGTAGCCGGAGGCGTGGAACACATGACCCGCGCCCCCTACGTCATGAGCAAAGCCTCCAAAGCCTTCGGCACGGACGCCCAACTCTACGACTCCAGCTTTGGCTGGCGCTTTGTCAACCCCGCCATGAAAGCCAAGTACGGCACAGACGCCATGGGCGAAACGGCCGAGAACCTGGTGGACCAGTACGGCATTTCCCGCGAAGACCAAGACGCTTACGCCGTTCGGAGCCAACAACGCGCTGCGGCGGCCGCTGAATTCTTGGCCGGCGAACGCGTCGCCGTTCCTCTCCCCCAGCGCAAAGGAGACCCCATCTTGTTCAACACGGACGAATTTGCCAAACCGGCTACCACCGTGGAAGGCCTGGCCGCCTTGCGCCCTGCCTTCCGCCTGCAAAACGGCACCGTAACCGCCGGCAACGCCAGCGGCCTCAACGACGGCGCGGCCGCCCTGCTCCTGGCCTCAGAACAAGGCCTGAAGGACCACAACCTCCAGCCCTTGGTCCGCATTGCCTCCGGCGCTGCCGCCGGTGTGGAGCCCCGCACCATGGGCATTGGCCCGGTGCCCGCCTCGCAATTGGCGCTCCAACGCGCGGGCCTCACCTTGGACCAAATGGACCTCATCGAACTCAACGAAGCCTTTGCTGCCCAAGTTTTGGCCTGCACCCGCGCGCTCGGCTTGGACGATTTGGACCCCCGCATCAATCCAAGCGGGGGTGCGCTGGCTTTGGGCCACCCGCTGGGCATGTCTGGCGCGCGTCTGGCCTTAACCGCCGCCCGAAACCTAGCTCAGTCCGGCAAAAAATACGCTTTGGTCACGATGTGCATTGGCGTGGGCCAGGGCTACGCCGTTGTTCTGGAGCGCGTTTAAACCCACCATCGCCCGCCATCGACTGTTCCGTCAACGTCTAAAAAGCAACCGCATGTTCTACTCCTTTAAAGGATTGCGCCCCATCGTACACCCGTCGGCCTTTGTGCATCCGGAAGCCAACGTCACCGGGGACGTTTGGATTGGGCCCGACGTCTACATCGGCCCGGGCGCGGTGTTGCGCGGCGACTGGGGTCGGATCACTGTTCACGCCGGAGCCAACATCCAGGAAAACTGCGTGGTCCACGTGTTTCCGGGCGAGGACGTGGTGTTGCACGAAATGGCCCACATTGGGCACGGCGCCATTGTGCACGGCGCCACCGTGGGCCGCAACTGCTTGGTGGGCATGCACGCCGTGCTCATGGATCAAGCCGTCGTGGGCGACGAAAGCATTGTGGGCGCGCTGTGTTTTGTTCCCCAAGGAATGGACATCCCCCCCCGCAGTGTGGTGGTGGGTAATCCGGCCAAAATTGTCAAGCAAGTGTCCGACGAACAACTGGCCTGGAAAACGGAAGGAACAGGCTGGTACCAACGCCTCCCGGGCGAAGCTAAGGATGATTTAGCACCGTGCGACCCGCTGCAAGAACCGGAAGAAAATCGCGAAAAATTAAAGTTTTCCACAACGTATCAACCTAGGAAACGTTAAATACATTACCTTTCACGCTGTTAATTAACACAAAAACAACAACCAAATGAGGAAACTTTACACCTTAGTGGCGCTATTGGTATTGTCGGCAACGGCAGCCTTTGCGCAGTGTCCTCCGGCCAACAAGTGTGCGTTTACCGTTAACATGACGGATTCGTACGGCGACGCGTGGAACGGAGGATCCGTGGTGTTGCAACAAAAAGTTGCAGGCACCTGGACCAGCATGGACACCATTGCGTACACCTGTCCCGGTGGCGCGACCAGCTGCACGGGTCAAAACGGATTGGTACCCAACTCCAACTCCACCGCGGTAGTTATGCTTTGCCAGAACGACTCCGTTCGTGTGCAAATTTTGGCGGCCGGCTCGTACCCCGACGAAATGGGCTTGATTGTCAAGAACGTTGCGGGCAATACCATCTTTACCCAAGCGCCGGTGACTACCCTGACGCCCACTACGGCGGCAAACTACGTCTACGGCAAATTCGTCACTACGGCCTGCTTTATTTCCAGCTGCCCGTTGACGGCTTCGCCAACCATTGGCAACCAAACCTCTTGCGGACCAGCTCCGGTAACCTTTACCGCAACTTGGAGCAACCCCAACTACCAAATGATGTGGGTAGCCGCTAACGGCTCCACCATTGGAACAGGTGCTTCATACACCACTCCAGCCATCACGGCCAATACCACGGTATCCGGACGTTTGATGACGGACGACAACACCAAAGGACGTGTTTCCGGCGGGCCTTCCACTGCTTTGTTTGCAGCCTCCACTACGGTGGGTTACACCACGGCTCCAACCGGCAACTTTACCAACTACACCGGCTTGGCGGTTACTACCCCCATGACGTGGGACTCCACTACCGTTCGGGTATTCCCAACGGCCAACGGAGGTACGGTTAACTTCCGCATTCGTGTTTACGAGCGCAAAGGAAAAATCACCACCGGCTTGAACGGCGGCGCACTTTTGTACTCGTCAGCACCCATCAGCGCGGTGAATACTGGCACCACGCCGGCAAACATCAAAGTACCGGTTGGTTTGGCTTTTGCCCCCGGTCGTTACTTGATCAACATTGAGCAGTTGGCCGGCACCACCGGTGTTATGTACCGTTCTACGGCACTTCCTACAGGCCACACCTACCCCTACAACTTGGCCGGACTGGGCCAAGTGGACTCCGTTAACTTTACCACCCAAACGCGTGCTTACTACTTTTTCGACTGGAAGATTAGCGAAGCGTGCATGGGCCCCATCGTGACGGCCAACGCAACGTTTGCGCCGCTTCCTTCTACGGCCATGCCGTACACGGTGGACTTTAACGCTGGCGTACCGTGCACCTGGACCACAGCCGCAACCTCTGGTGCTTTGTGGGCTCCTAAGACCGTTTACGGAACCGCTTCTTCCATCAACGGAACTCCGTTTGTGATGGTGGACGACGACGCAGCTGGAGCTACAACCATTACGTCCAACTCCGTACTCCAATCGCCATCCATCAACGCAGCGGGCTACGACACTTTGTACGTGGAGTTCAAGCAGTACTACCGCAGCTTGACCGGTCAAAAAGGATATGTAGAAGTATTGAATGCTGCCGGAAGCTGGGTGAAAATCGACTCCATGGTCGCAACCAGCGGCTCTTGGACGGCTCCAGTGACCAAGAAGTACAACGTTACGGCCTACCAAGGTGCAGCGTTCAAGACCCGTTTGCGTTTTGAAGACGGCGGTCAGTACGGTTGGTACTGGGCCGTAGACGACTTCAAAGTCTACGGAACAGTTGCCCCCACGGGCAATGTGCGCATGCAATTGGTGACGGACTTGTACGGTTCGGAAGTTTCCTACAAGATCACCAACGCTACTACAGGGGTTGTGTACAAAGTGGGCGGTCCGTACACGGATTTGTCTACCTACAGCGTAGCCGCAGCAACGAAAATCGACACCATTGCTTTGCCTTTGAGCGGAACGTACAAGTTCAAAATCACCGACTCCTACGGTGATGGTTTGGTGGACGGAACCAACACCGGCTGGTACCGTTTGGACAACTTGTGCTCTTGGGGCAACAAGCTCATCCTGCAAGACACGGGCAACTTCCCGTACGATCCAGGTGCGGCAACAGCCAATATCCCGAGCTACGACTCCACCATCTTCACGATGAACTGCTCGCAACCGGCTACCTACGTAGTACGTGTGAACATGAACCAGCAGACGGTGAGCACCAACGGTGTGCACATTGCGGGCAACTTCCAAGGCTGGAACCCCGGTTCTACGCCCATGTTGGATCCTGATGGAGACGGCATCTACGAATACACCATCAATACCACGGTGGGTACGGCTTTGTCCTACAAGTTCATCAACGGCAATACCTGGGCGAATGCCGAAGGTTTGGGAGCCACCACAGGTTCTTGCGTAGCCAACGACGGCAGCGGCAACTACAACCGCGCATTCACGGTAGCGGCTCCGTCGGCGACAGCTCCTTTGGTGTGCTTTGCGTCGTGCTCCGACTGCCAAGCTTGGGTGACGTTCAACGTCAACATGAACAAGTACGCCGGCAGCTTCACTACGGCGTACGTGAGCGGAACCTTCAACAACTGGTCCGGCAACAGCAACCCCATGAGCGACGCAGACGGCGACGGCATTTGGACGGCTTCCTTCCCGCTGAACCCCGGTTTGATTGAGTACAAGTTCTCTTTGGACAACTGGGCTACGAGCGAGCAGTTGGTTGCCGGAACGGTCTGCACCATGACCACCGGCGGTTTCACCAACCGCAAGTACACGGTAACCTATGCGTACGACACCTTGGACGTAGTTTGCTACGCCAAGTGCGAGAATTGCACCAACAGCATCACGTTGAAGGTGGACATGAGCCGTGCAGGCGGTGTTAGCGCAGACGGCGTACACGTTGCGGGCAACTTCCAAGGGTGGAACCCGTCGGCTACGGCCATGACGTTGGACACCGGTTTGGTATACACCGTAACCGTTGAAGCTCCGTTGAACAGCACCATGAACTTCAAGTACATCAACGGCAACACCTGGGGTGGTGCTGAGAGCTTGAACGCTGGTACGGGCGCTTGCGCCGTGAACGACGGCAGCGGCAACTACAACCGCGAGTTGGTGTTGACCAACAACGACACCGTTGTTCCGGTTATCTGCTTCAGCCGTTGCGTGGTTTGCGGTTTGAGCCTGGACGAGGCCATGGGATCGGTAAATGTTTACCCGAACCCAACAGCCGGTGTCTTCACGGTTGAGCGCGGTGTTGTTTACGGCGACGTAGACGTACAAGTAGTAAATCTTCAGGGTCAGGTCGTCATCAGCACGGTTTGGAACGACGGTTTGAACACTTTGCGTCTGGACGGCAGTGATTTGCCCGAGGGTGTTTACTTCGTGCGCTTGACCACGGACCAAGGTTCGTCGGCCATCCGCATTGCGGTGCAGCACTAAGGGTTCGCAACGCGAATGTTTAAGAGGGCGGTCGCGCAGCGACCGCCCCTCTTTCTTTTTGTGGCCGTTTGGCGCTACCTTCGGCTTATGAAAACACATTTAGCGGGAATGGCTATGGTTTTGAGCATGGCTGCAAGCGCCCAAGCACCCCAGTACCCGGTGACCACCAAGGGGAACACCGTCGACACGTATTTTGGACAAACGGTTGCGGATCCGTACCGCTGGTTGGAGGACGACCGAAGCGCCCAAACGGCGGAGTGGGTGGCCGCGCAAAACCGCGCCACGCAAAGTGTGCTGGAGCCGATTTCCTACCGCAAGGAACTGCGCGATCGTTTGACTACCGTTTGGAACTACGAAAAGGTTTCCACGCCGTTTACGGAGGGCGATTACACCTATTTTTACTACAATTCTGGGTTGCAAAGTCAGTCGGTTTTGGCGCGGATCAAGGCCAAGTCTACCGGCAAAATGACCGCGGACGGCAATGTATTTTTGGATCCAAACGCGTTTTCCAAGGACGGAACAACGTCGTTGGCCGGAATTGAATTCAGCCCCGACGGCACGTACGCGGCCTACCAATTGAGCGAGGGTGGATCCGACTGGCGCAAGGTGGTCATTGTCCACACGGACAATCCCGAACGCCCGCTGGAGGACACCCTGCGCGACGTGAAGTTCAGCGGCCTGTCTTGGCGCGGCAACGAAGGGTTTTACTACAGCTCGTACGACAAGCCCAAGAGCGGCTCTGCGTTGAGCGGGAAGACGAGCGAACACAAGCTTTATTTCCACAAGCTGGGCACCCCCCAATCTCAGGACGTGCTGGTGTTTGGTGGGAGTGCTACACCGCGTCGGTACATCGGCGGGGGAGTAACGGAAAACGGCGCTTTTTTGGTCATCACGGCAGCCGTGAGCACCACGGGAAATGAATTGTACGTTCAGGATTTGCGCACGCCCAACGCGCCCATTGTGCGGTTGTTTGAAGGGTTTGAGTTTGAGAACAACCCGGTGCACGCAGACGGGCAGAGCCTGTACCTCCAAACGACGTGGGGCGCTCCCAACGGCCGCCTGATGCGCTGCTTTTTGGACCGTCCGGACCCCAGTCAGTGGGAAGAAATTATTGCGGAACGCCCATACCCCATTACGGTGGGCACCGGGGGCGGTTTCTTTTTTGTGAACGGATTGAAAGATGCCCTAAGTGTGGTGGACCGCGTTTCTGTGGACGGCAAAGAGGTGGTTTCTGTGCCGCTGCCCGGGCAGGGAACCGTCAGCGGAGTGGGCGGCAAGTGGAACGCTCGTGAGCTGTTCTTCTCGTTCACCAATGCCGTGACTCCGGGAACGCAGTACCGGTATGCACCGCGCGCGAATGCCGTCGAGCTGTACCGGGCGAGTTCCATCGATTTTAATTCGGCGGACTACGTTTCCTACCAAGTGTTTTACACCAGCAAGGACGGCACCAAAGTCCCCATGATGATCACGCACAAGAAGGGATTGAAGTACACCAAGAAGAACCCCACGATTTTGTACGGATACGGCGGTTTTGGCGTGAATTTGACGCCGTCGTTCAGCACTTCGTACGTGGTGTGGTTGGAGAACGGAGGCGTGTTGGCCATTCCCAATTTGCGCGGCGGAGGCGAGTACGGCGAGGCTTGGCACAAGGCCGGCACGCAGTTGCAGAAGCAGAACGTGTTCGACGATTTTGTAGCGGCGGCGGAATACTTGTTTGCGCAGAAGATCACGTCGTCCAAGTATTTGGCATTGTCTGGCGGTTCCAACGGCGGATTGCTGGTGGGCGCCGTGATGACGCAACGTCCGGAATTGGCCCGCGTGGCCTTCCCCGCAGTAGGGGTTTTGGACATGTTGCGCTACCATACGTTTACGGCGGGTGCCGGTTGGGCGTACGACTACGGCACGTCCGAACAAAGCGCGGAGATGTTCCGGTACTTGCTGGGATACAGTCCGGTGCACAACGTAAAAAAGGGAACCTGTTATCCGGCTACATTGGTGACCACGGCGGACCACGACGACCGGGTAGTTCCGGCGCATTCGTTCAAGTTTGCGGCCGAACTGCAGGACAAGCAGTCTTGTGCCAATCCGGTGGTCATCCGCATTGAGACGAACGCAGGCCACGGCGCTGGCAAGCCCACCGCCATGGTGATTGAGGAGGCCATCGACAAGTTTGCCTTTGCGTTCTGGCACATGGGTGTGAAGTCTTTGCCGAAGAAAAAATAAAGACCTCGAACGCGGTACGCTACCGTTATTCCTTCCAAACAGCAAGCAGATGAAAGCCTTTGAGAATTACGTGATGGGCCAGTGGGTGGCCGGAGACGGAGTGGAGTGGACGGCCGCGGATGCGCGCACGGGCGCGGCGTTGGGCACGGTTTCCAGCGCCGGGCTGGACTACGCTGCGGTGCTGGCCTACGGCCGGGAGAAAGGCGGTGCCGCGTTGCGGAAGATGACGTTTCCCGAACGCGGTCGGATGCTGAAAGCGTTGGCGTTGTTTTTGAACGAGCGCAAGGAGTCCTACTACGCGGTGTCTGCCGCCACAGGAGCCACCCGCGTGGACAGCTGGATCGACATCGAGGGCGGCATTGGCAATTTGTTCGCGAATGCGTCGTTGCGCAAGGAGTTTCCGGATTTGCCTTATTTCGTGGACGGAGATCCCGTTCGACTGAGTAAAAACGGCACCTTCGTGGGCCATCATTTGATGGTTCCGCGCCGGGGGGTGGCCGTGCACGTGAATGCCTTCAACTTCCCCGTTTGGGGCATGCTGGAAAAGATTGCGGTCAACCTCTTGGCTGGCGTTCCGGCCGTGGTGAAACCGTCTGAATACACCAGTTTCCTGACCGAGGCCGTGGTGCGGGATATCGCAGCCAGTGGCATTCTGCCCGACGGCGCCCTGCAGTTGTTGGTGGGCAAGGGCGTGGGCGTTTTGGACGCCGTTGCCGAGGGCGACGTGGTGACGTTTACGGGTTCCAACGCAACCGGTTTGCGCCTGAAGCTGCAGCCGCATTTTGTGGAGCGCGGCGTTCCGTTCAACTTGGAAGCAGACTCCTTGAACGCCATGGTATTGGGGCCAGAAGCGACGCCCCAAACGCCGGAGTTTGATTTGTTTGTGAAGGAAGTGGTCAAGGAAATGACCGTCAAAGCCGGTCAAAAGTGTACGGCGGTGCGCCGCGTAGTGGTTCCGGAAGAGCATTTGGATGCGGTTCAAGCGGCCTTGGTGCAGCGGTTGTCCACCACGTCGTACGGAGACCCGTCCAAGGAAGGCGTGCGGATGGGGCCGTTGGCCACGGCGCTCCAGGTGGAGCGCGTGCGGTCGGCGGCGGAGGCTTTGGCGGAAGAGATGCCCGCCGTTTTTGGCAATCCAGCGGGAGTTGGCACGCCGGTGGCGGATCGCCCCGAAGCCGGAGCTTATTTTGCGCCGGTTTTGTTCCGAAACGACCGACCGTTTGCCGCGTTGCGCGCGCACGAAATTGAGGCCTTTGGCCCCATCAGCACCCTGATGCCGTACCGTTCGTTGGACGAGGCCGCGGCGTTGGTAGCGCTGGGCAAGGGCTCGCTGGTTACGTCTTATGTGGGTGCCAATCGGGAAAATGCCCGCGATTTTACCTTGGAGGCGGCCACCAGCAACGGACGCATTCTGGTCCTGGACGCGTCGTCGGCCAAAGAGAGTACGGGCCACGGGTCGCCCATGCCGTTGCTGACGCACGGCGGTCCCGGCCGAGCTGGAAACGGAGAGGAAATGGGCGGCAAGCGCGGCGTGTTGCACTACCTCCACCGCGTGGCAATCCAAGGCCATCCGGATGCGGTGCAGGCGCTGACGGGTCGGTACATTCCCGGCGCAGCGCGCCCGGAAGCACATCCGCACTTGTTCCGGCAGTACTTTGAGGATTTGCGCATTGGGGATACCGTGACCACGGAAAAGCACTTGGTTACCTTGCAGGACATCGAGGACTTTGCGGAGTTGAGCGGCGACAAATTTTACGCCCACATGGACGCGTCGTCGTTGGAGGGCACCATTTTCACGGGCCGCGTGGCGCATGGGTACTTCATCCTGAGTCGGGCTGCGGGGCTCTTCGTAGACCCCCCCAAAGGGCCGGTTTTGCTCAACTACGGCATTGAATACTGTCGCTTCACGAAACCGGTTTATCCGGGAACCACCATTGGCGTTCGCTTTACGGTTCAGGAGAAAATCGACCAAGAAAAACGATCGCCCGAAGACGTGGCCAAGGGCATTGTGAAGTTCTATGTGGAGGTGTACGACGATCAGGACGACGTGGTGGCGGTGGCGGTTATTTTGACCATGGTCAAGAAGCACACCGATGCCTAATCCGTTCATTCGTGAGGAATTTTCGCTGTTGGAAGGCGCCTACGCGGTGTTGTTTTTGAGCGAGCGGTCGTTGGACCAACCGGACTACGATCGCATGGACGACGCCACCCTGCGCACGGTGGAAGGACTTCCGGGTTACCTGGGGTACGAAACGGTACGCCAAGGGGAGTCGGCCATTTTCATCAGTTATTGGCAAGACCGGGCGGCGGTAGATGCGTGGAAGCACCACGCGTTGCACCGGGAGGCCAAAGCGAACGGCCGCGCGGTTTGGTACGACGCGTACCGGTCCGTGGTTTGCCGCGTGGAGGAGTCTTCTGTGTTCCGCAGAGACGCCTCGCTTCCCCGGCCCTGAGTTACCTTTGCGTCATGAATGACGCAGTCCTCGCAGGCGGGGTCACCACGGAGGTGGCCCACGGAATTGGCACCATTACCTTTTTTCACCCGTTGAGCAACTCCTTGCCCGGCCTGGTTTTGGCCGCGTTGGCGGACGCCGTTCGCGCCGCAGGTTCCAATCCGGAGGTCCGGGTGGTGGTGCTCCAAAGTGCCGGGGAAAAGGTTTTTTGCGGCGGCGCCAGTTTTGATGAATTGAGCACGATTGCGGACGCAGCAACGGGCGATCGGTTCTTCATGGGGTTTGCCAACGTCATCAACGCCCTCAGAACTTGTCCCAAGCTGGTGGTAGGCCGCATTCAGGGCAAGGCCGTGGGCGGAGGCGTGGGATTGGCTTCCTCTGTGGACTATTGCTTGGCGCACAGCTCAGCTGCCGTTAAGTTGAGCGAATTGGCGGTGGGCATTGGCCCGTTTGTAGTGGGTCCGGCGGTCGAACGGAAGGTAGGCTTGAGCGGCATGAGCCAGTTGGCCATTGACGCCACCCGTTTCCGCAGCGCGGAATGGGCGGAGAAGCACGGACTGTATGCGGAGGTGTTCGACACCCACACGGAATTGGACGCAGCGGTGGCCGAGTTGGCGCAGCGATTGGCTGCGTCCAGCCCGGAGGCCATGGCGGACCTGAAACGCGTCCTGTGGCAGGGAACCGAACACTGGGACGAACTTCTTCCCGAGCGCGCAGCCATCAGCGGCCGTCTGGTATTGAGTGATTTCACGAAAAACGCCATTGCGGCGTTCAAAAGCAAGGGTTAAATGCGGTATTGGGCCACGTCCGTTGCACTGGGAGCGCTGGTTGCTGGATTGCGCGCGCAAACGGCCGAACCGTCCGTTTCTGTGTTGCCTGCCCGACCCGATGTCTGGAAGTACTCGGGATTGTACAGCGTTTCCGGCAACCAAACCGCACTGAAAAACTGGAATGCGGGGGGTCAAAGCAGTTTGAACCTGGGGGTGGTGGTGCGCCAACAACTGAAATACACCCACAATCGGTTGTCTGCGCACCAAATGTTGGACATCAACTACGCGGGGAACTACCAAGGGGACTTGTTTATTAAGACGGACGACAAGCTGGAGTACAACCTCCGCGTGGACCACGAAACCAAGAAAGCGGGAGAGTTCAAAGTTTCTGGATTTGCCAGCTTGAAATCCCAGTCGTTCAACGGTTACAGCAAGCCTACGGACCCGGATTCCGCTTATATTTCCCGCTTTTTGGCCCCGGGATACGGATTGGCGGGGGCAGGAGCCACGTACAAACGCAACGGTTTGGAAATGTACCTTTCGCCCGTTACGAGTAAGTTGACCGTGGTTCGCGATCCGCGACTGAGCGCTGAAGGGGCCTTTGGCGTTGTTGTGGGAGAACAGTTTCGAAACGAAGTGGGGGCCTATTTCAATCTGCGCTACAAACGCGATTTTATTCCGGCACTCAAGGTAGACGCTCGCTTGGATCTGTATTCAAATTACATCCAGAACCCGCAGTGGGTGGACGTTAACGCCGACGTTTTGTTGTTGATCAGAGCCACGTCATTTTTGTCCGTGACGGCCCGGGTGCAGAGCATTTACGATCGCGATGTTTTGGTTCGAGACAGCAACGCAGACGGCAAGCTGGATGCCTCCGGCATTCAATGGAAACAATTATTGGGCGTAGGCCTGTCGTACACCCTGGGAGCACAGAAATTATGAAGAAAAAAGCCGAAAACCCGCTGCTGCAGGCGTATCGCCACATGGTCACGGCCAAGGCCATGACGGAATTGTACGAGGCCAACCGCGAGGTTACGTCCACCTATGTGCACGCCACAGCCCGAGGCCACGAAGCCATTCAAATAGCGTTGGGCCAATTGCTCACGCCCCATGATTTTGTGTACCCGTACTACCGGGACGACGCCTTGCTGCTCTCCATTGGTACGACGCCCTACGACCTCATGCTTCAGCTGCTGGCCAAGCGAGACGACCCTTTCTCCGGCGGGCGCACCTACTACAGCCACCCGTCGCTGAACGATCCAGACAAGCCCAAGATCCCCCACCAGTCCAGCGCCACCGGAATGCAAGCCATTCCCGCCGCAGGCGCGGCCATGGGCCTCCAATACAAGGAGTTAATGGGACTCTTTTCGCCGGAAGAAGCAGCAGCCAAGCCCATTTCGGTTTGTTCCATTGGCGACGCGGCCATGACCGAGGGCGAGGTGGCGGAAGCCTTGCAGATGGCCGCCCTCAAGCAGTTTCCGCTCTTGTTTGTGGTGCAAGACAACGGCTGGGACATTTCCGCCAACGCTGCAGAAACGCGCGCCCAGAACGCAGCGGAGTACGCCGCAGGCTTCAAGGGAATTCGCGTGTTGAGCGTGGACGGATCCGATTATTCGGCCTGCCGCCACGCACTGCAAGACGCCCTGCGGGCCATGCGCGAGACTCGTCAACCCCATCTGGTGCACGCACGGGTGCCGCTGCTCAACCACCATACGTCCGGAGTGCGCAAAGAGTGGTACCGCGACGATTTGGAAGAGCACGCGCTTCGTGATCCGCTGCCCAAATTGCAAACCTTTTTGCTGGACAACGGCTTCACCCAAGCGGAGCTCGATGCCGTTTTGGCCGATGCGGAATCCTTGGTGGCGGCGGACTACCAGCGCGCCTTGGCGGCGGAAGACCCGCGCCCAGAGGACTTATTGGTGCATGCAATGGCACCAACCCCGGCGGTTGCCGAGCGCGGCGAGCGCGCTCCCGCGGGCAAAGAACGAACCGTCATGGTGGACTGCGCGCTGTTTGCCTTGCGCGAGGTTTTGGAGCAACATCCGGAAGCCCTGTTGTACGGCCAAGACGTCGGTCATCGCTTGGGCGGGGGTGTTCCGCGAGGCGGCCACGTTGGCCCAACAGTTTGGCAGCCACCGCGTTTTCAACACCCCCATCCAAGAAGCCTTCATCATCGGCAGCACCGTTGGGATGTCCGCGGTGGGCTTGAAACCCATTGTGGAAGTTCAGTTTGCAGACTACATCTGGCCCGGATTGAACCAGTTGTTCACGGAGCTTTCCCGCAGCTACTACCTGTCTAACGGTAAGTGGCCCGCCAGCGCGGTGGTGCGTGTGCCCATTGGTGCCTACGGCAGCGGAGGCCCGTACCACAGTTCCAGCGTGGAAAGTATTGTAACCAATATTGCGGGCATTAAAGTGGCGTACCCCTCCACCGGTGCGGACCTCAAAGGATTGATGAAGGCGGCGTTTTTGGACCCCAACCCGGTTCTGTTGCTGGAGCACAAAGGCCTGTATTGGAGCAAAATAAAAGGCACCGAAGGGGCCAAGACCGTGGAACCGTCGGTGGATTATGTTTTGCCGTTTGGTGTGGGCAGACGCGTTTTGGAAGCAGAACCCCAACCGGCGGTAGCGACGGCGGTTGTAGTGACCTACGGCATGGGGGTTTATTGGAGCTTGGAAGCCGCACAACAATGGCCCGGCCGCGTGGAGGTGATTGACCTCCGCACCCTGGCCCCCTGGGACGAGGAGTTGGTGGTAGAACGCGTTCAAGCCCACAACCGCTGCTTGGTAGTGACCGAAGAGATGGTGGGGCAAACGTTTGCTCAAGCAGTCGCCGGCCGTGTTTCAGACCGCTGCTTTGCGCACTTGGACGCCCCCGTACGGTTGGTGGGCAGCGTTCGCGTGCCTGCTATACCATTGAACAAAACACTGGAAGCCACCCTTTTGCCCAATGCGAGCAAGGTGGCTCAGGCGTTGGAGGAGTTGCTGGCGTATTGATCCAGCGGCGCGGGAACCGCGCCGCTGGATCACTCCACGGTTCAGTTGCTGCCCGCTTCCTTGCGGAGCAAGGGGCAAACGCGGTACCGCGGATCGCCGGTCTCGGCCATCAGGCCATCCAATACGCCAACAACCTCGTGCAACCCCCACTGTTCGGCCTTTTCGAAGGGCCCCATCGGGTAGTTCACGCCCAATTTCATCGCCGTGTCAATCGCTTCCGCATGGGCAACACCCCGGTACAAAGCATCGTAGGCTTCGTTGATGATCATCGCCCACGTGCGGTTGACTACGGTACGCGCCAAGGCAGCATCTTCGTGCGGCGTCGGAGGAATGGCCCCTTCGCGGTAATCGTAAAACCCACGGCCAGTCTTGCGCCCCAGCATTCCCGCCTCCACCAAGCGCTTCTGCGCCAGGGACGGACGGAACCGCGGATCGTAGTAGAACTGTTTCCAAACGGTTTCGGTCACCGTGTAGTTGATGTCGTGCCCAATGAGGTCCATGAGGGCAAACGGGCCCATTCTAAAGCCGCCGTGGGTGGTTAGGGCCCAATCAATGGTAGCGCGATCGGCCACCTGGGTTTCCTCCATGTGTAGGGCTTCGCCGTAGTACGGACGCGCCACCCGGTTGACGATGAACCCGGGCGTGTCTTGCGCCACAACCCCCGTTTTCTTCCATCCAGCAACCCAAGCCAAGCAGCGTTCCACCGTTTCGGGCGCGGTAGTCAGGCAGGGCACCACCTCCACCAAGGGCATCAGCGGTGCGGGATTGAAAAAGTGCAAGCCCACCACGCGTTCGGGCCGATGAATGCCAGAAGCCAACGAGGCGATGCTCAACGAGCTGGTGTTGGAGGCCAAAACAGCGGTTTCTGGCAATAAATCGTCCAGAATTCGGAACACCGAACGCTTGGCCTCCAGGTTTTCGTAAATGGCCTCAATCGCCAATTCGGAACCTTCTCCGTCCCGCAGGTTGTCGCTGTAGGCAATGCGTTCGTGGAGGGCGTCGGCCTGAATTTGGGTGAATTTCCCCTTGGCAACCAGGGTTTCCAGGGTCTGGGCCAGTCGTTGGGCCGACTTCGTCAGCATTTCCGGCTTCGTGTCGTACACCACCACAGACTCGCCCGCTTGGGCCAAAACTTGAGCGATTCCGGAGCCCATGGCGCCGGCTCCAATAACAATTACTTTCATGAGCAGGGGAACGGTTAGTGTCCGCGAAAATTGGGGGTTCGTTTTTCCAAAAAGGCCGCAACGCCTTCCTTGAAGTCGTCGGTTTCCGCAGCGGCCAATTGCAAATGCAGCTCCGTGTGCAGTTGGGCCTCCAGGTCCGCAAAAATGGACGCATTCAGGGCTTCCTTAACCAACGCCAACGCCCGCGTGGGCCGCTGGGCCAACTCGCGCGCTACGTTCAACGCATCTTCCGCGAAGGAGTCGGCCGGAAATACCCGATAGATCATTCCCGCAGCGAGGGCGTCTTGCGCCGTCATCCGGTCCCCCAGAAGCATGGTGGCACTGGCCCGACCAAAACCGATCAACCGCGGCAACGTCAGCGTGCCTCCCGAATCCGGAATCAAGCCGATGCTGGTAAACGCCTGCACAAACGATGCTTTCTCCGACGCCACCACCACATCGCACACCAAAGCCAAACTGGCACCTGCTCCAGCAGCAACGCCGTTGACGGCGGCCACCACGGGCTTGCTCAAAGCGCGAATTTGCAGCACCAAGGGGTTGTAGTGCTCGGTCAGAATGGTGCGCATTCCGGGGCCGTTGGGGTCAATGGCTTCCCCCAAATCCTGTCCGGCGCAAAAGGCCTTGCCACCTCCCGTCAACGAGACGCAGCGCACGGCGGGGTCCTCGTTGGCTGCGCGCAGGGCCTCTTGCAGCGCCAGGGCTTGCTCCCGGTTGAAGCTGTTGAACTTGTCCGGACGGTTGAGCGTGATGAGGCAAACACCGTCGAGGTGCTGGATGTCAATGGGTTGGTTCATGGATCGTTGCGTTTTCGTCAAAAATTTGCCGCTTGTTGGAGCAGGTCTACCAGATCGCGTCGAAACGGCAGCACCTCCGGCACCACAAAGTACCGCTTTTCCCGACGGTCTTCCGCATCGCGTTCGTCGGAAATGAGCAAGGAAAGCTCCAAATGAAGCAATGCTTTGCGGTTCAGATCGTTGATGGTTGTTTTTCGAATCTTGCGCTGGTTGTCCCAAGACTTGTCCGACGTTTCCAACAGCTCATCCAGCTCGTGCGAGGTCCATTTTCGGCCCGGACCCTCCAGCAGCAAGGGCAACAACAATTTGCGCTCGTACAAATCCAGTTCTCGGGCGAAGGCTGTAGGCCCCATCGGACGAACGGGCCGAAACCGCCCCAACAACCAGGCACCCATGCTGATGAGCAGCGTCAACAAAGGAAGCCAATAGTTGCGCTTTAAAGCGTTCAGCCATTTGGGCTCCACAAAAGCCCCCAACGGTTCCGACTGTTCCCACAAATCGCGCAATGCAAACTGGTTGTGCACCAAGATATTGGAATGCGCCCGGTCCTTAGTAGTGAATACTTCAAGCGT
>JAXITR010000029.1:0-26638 GCA_034679985.1 Cryomorphaceae bacterium | reverse complement strand
TGTTTTGGAGTGAAGTAGGGCACGGTGTCTCCGGTATTCCACAGGTAGGAAGCGGAGTCTGCTTGAACGCGCAGCACGTAGGTCCACTCGTCGCACAGGAGGGTGTCCCGCAGCGTGGCGGAAGGAGGGTCTAGTACCGCGAGGCGGAAGGTGTCTTGGGCGGTGCCGCAGGTGTTGCTCACTTGGACCCAGTAGGTACCTGTTTCGTTGACAGATATTAGGGAGTCGGTGCTGCCGGTACTCCAGAGGTAATCGGCGTTAAATCCTGGGTAAGCGTTTAGGATGCGGGATTCGCCGCGGCACAGCAGGGTGTCGTTGGGCAGTTGGACGCGGGGGGAGGGTTTTACGTTTACCGTGTCGCCCAGTGTTTTGAG
The DNA here is from genome assembly GCA_034679985.1 of Cryomorphaceae bacterium. Lineage (GTDB taxonomy): Bacteria > Bacteroidota > Bacteroidia > Flavobacteriales > Schleiferiaceae > CAMDTE01. The sequence continues at coordinate 26,264 of JAXITR010000029.1, read as the reverse complement.
GAGCACCCCGCGTAGCCAAAGTTCCACGGTGACGTAAATCGGGCCGAAGGTGGAGTAGCGCACGGAGGGTTCTAAGGCGGTGGAGTGGTTCAAGGGGCCGAGGGCAGTGTCGCCAAAATTCCACCACACGCTGTCGGGTACGTTTTTGTAGGCCAACTTGAATTGGACGGAGTCGGAACAATCGGCCGTGAGGGTAAAGGGCCGGGGAAGCGCTTGGTTGGCAGAGAAATAGGGGAAGGAGTAGTAAACGGAGTACGGTGCCAGCGTGGCGAAGTTGGGTTCTGCGGTGATGTTGGCGGTGTCCGGATCTCCGGCGTTGACGATGCGGCCTATTTTGCGGCTATTGTAATGGTTGGTCCATCGATCTTCGATTAACTGAAAATAAATATTTCCGTCGGGCGCCATTTGGAAGTCTGAAATTTGGTGTGGATACAGACTTAATCCTAGTGAGAGCTCAACAGCGTTCTGCACGAAGGAGGCACTGTCGGGGCACATCAAGTCGTAACGAAAAACCGTCATTTTTCTTCCCATAATACGTGCCAAATAAAACAAGTACTTTCCGTCTAATGAACTGGTTGAAGCAAAGATTTGAAACCCGTTGTTTGCGGTGCTGTCTGTACGTCCGGGTATAATAAGCGGAAGTTTCAAATTATCCTTGGTGAAAAAGCCATACCCCAAATTGGTCCATGATTTAAAATATTTATTCTTTCCAAAACCCACACTGGATTCGTAACTGAAAAATCGATTTATCAACGGATTATAGTAAGCGCCAACACTCACGTGTACTCGATCCAAATCGGCATCAAATTGGTTGCTAAGGATGGAGGAAGTCAAGGGTTTAAAGCCCGTAGCGGTAACGCGAAGGGGTCGATTATTCATTCCTGACGATGAAACTTCATGGACGATTATTAGGTTCATTTGACCGATGTCGTCATTAATGATTGAGGGATGCTCATCGTAGGTTCCCAGATTCATTGCACCGTTGTAATCCTGAACCGGCGTAATGGTCCAGGTGCTACCGTTCCAATAAAGTGCGTTGAGCTTGATGCGACGAACCCAGGTATTTGCCGATTGTTGGTAAACGTAATAATGAAAAAGGGTGTCGCTTTGGTAGGAGGGGACAAAACTTGCGCCTTTGTAGGTCACAAGGCTGCTGAAATAATTGTAGTACGCGGATACCTCTCCACCCGGAATCAAGGTTCCGTTGGCATCGTAGTACTTCCCGTTTAAAAAGTAGACTTGTAAATTCCCGTTGCGATCGCACCAAGTGGAGGCGTTGTTCAGGTCTTTGTATTGGTTCGGGGTAGGTGCCCACGTGGTGGTGGAAAAACTTACGGGATTGGTGTTGAAATCCATCACATTCCCTCGGCCAAAAACCCACACATTGCTCCGGTTCTGAGCCAGCACAAGGCTGCTCAGAAGAATCAAGCAAAGGGTGATAAATGGGCGGGACATTATTTTAGCAGCTTTTGGACTTCGATTATTTTGTTAAATCTATTAATTTTCACAACAATATAAATCCCTTTTGGTAAATCATTGAAAACATCATCTTTATCTGCTCCTCGCCCTTGATTGATCAATTGTCCGGTAAGGTTATACACGAACATCTGATATTCATCATCGGTCTCCGGACCTTTTTTGTAGTTTGAATCGATTGCTATTGCCTCTTTATAGTAGATATTCTCATCAGTAGCCCAACAGGAGGCATAATTGTATTCGCATCTTCCCGCCAAGGAAACGGCACGTTTATTGACATTTCCTGAAGTGGTAACATCATTTAATTCCTTGTAAAATATGTCGGGCAAGTCTGCAAAAAATCCTTTACCAATCAAATCCATATTTGGGGATGCTACAGCGTCGGATGGCCAAACTACATCGTGATAATCTCCATTGTAGGCAATCGCAGGTTTATCAGATAAAGTACCTATAGGTTGTAATGCAGTGACAATGGTATCTTGCATTCCATGCCGAATGCTGTTGTGATCTTTGTACGTAACAGAATACGCATAGGTGAGCCCTACCTGATCTACTACGCCGTCGATGCGGGGATGCGCGACAACGCCGGAAAGTAAAATGTTACCTGATTGGAATCCCTGTAAACTAGTTCCTTCGTCAAATAAATCTATGCAGTCGTTGCCCGTAAGAGAATCAATTCCTTGCGCCACGAATACGTACTTTTTAAAGTCATAAACTTGGACATCTGGCCGGAAACGATCAAGGATTGCCCCGCTTTGAGTTAGTCCCGTTTTTGGGACCCCAAAAGACGTCCCAAACCCTCCCGTTAGGGTTCCTACAGAATATTTTAAATCGGCTCCACCTCCAAATGATTCAAACACAATGACCGCCGGGTCTCTGCTGTCGCAGTCGGTTGGGTTATCTATATTTGGATGGTGGGCGTTGGTCTGAAGCACTTTAGAACTTCCCAAGGTTACTATTCCAGGTGTGTATGTGAAAGTTTTGTATTCTACTCCACCAAAGAGTTCGTAGACCACAACCCCCGAAGTTCCGTCCAGGCCAATGACAATGTCCGGATCCCATGCCCCAGAGGGTAAGGTCTGTACATAAACACCTGCGCCAGGTTCATATACCGCAATTCCAGGATTATTGCCATCCCAAGTATAAGCATGGGCAACACCTTGCGCACAACCGCTGCATTCACTGATTGCCGCGCCTGTATTTTGCACATCTGAATACGGGCCTCCTGGAATAATTAAATCGATTGTTTTAGCGGGATAAATTTGTCCTGATACGGGTAGAACGGCCCCAAACAGGACAATAAGTACCGTCAGCTTTTTTAGGAAATCCGTATTTTTTTTCATTTGTTTCTGATTCACAATTGATTTTTTATTGGAACGAGTGTACCAAAACAGGAGTGAATGCGGTCCAAAAATTCACCCTATTTGATGAAGCAAGTTTATCGACTCTTCCGAAAATAAACGTGATAGAAAAATATCATGCCGGAGCGATTTAAGTCAATAAATCGGGAATTTGGTCTTTGAAGGAAGGTTTGGGTTGAAAAAAGGGGAGTCCATCAAATTGTATTTGCTGGTTCATTTTTTCCGGCACAACTTCTCCGCGTTGGGCGAGACCGGGTTCCGACGAACCGATGCTTTCACATCAAAGCAATCCGTAAAATGGGACGCGTTGTGCGCGCTGCAGAGCGGCACAATGAGCCAAGGGCTGTGTTCGTCGTCGCAGGCTTTAACGCGGCCACCCACAACCGCCTTGGTGGTGCATTGAATGACGGAACATTGGGGCGTGCTGTGGCTGCCGTTGTTATTCATCCAGTGGTCCAACCAGCTGGTGCAGTTGCAGGTCAATCCTGTTGTATTCGGAGTGTTTTTAAATTGCATGGGAATTTCTAAGAATGCCCTGCAATTTTATCAAGTATTATGGAGAAATACGTGATAGAAATCTATCGTTTATGAGCGATTTTAGTTTTCCCAAAAACGAAACCGCCTCATTAATTCCTCTTGGCTATCGCATTCGTTAATGTCGCGGGCTTTTGCGATGTGGTTGTCAACCGTGGTGGCGGATATTTTTAAGATTTCAGCGGCTGACTTTCGGTTGTGTCCTTGCTTGATGACGTTCAATACCTTGATTTGGCCTTTGGTCAACTTCAAAGGGGCCGTTTCTTTGTACGTACTTGTGGATAGCTTGGTTTGAATGACCAAGGGGCAGAAGTAGGATTCTCCGTGCAGTAGTGCTTGAATGCCCCGTTTCAAGGCCTCAATTCCAGAGGTCTTTGAAACGTAGCACGGCACTTCGTAGCGCTCTAAAAGTTCGATGAGCATTTTATTGACGTGTGAACTGAAAATGAGCACCGGCTTGGCGTTTGTGCGCGCCGTTTCCATAAGGCTCGGGTTGCAACCCTCCGTCAATTCCAGGTCGCTTATCACACAATCCACGGGAAGACGTTGTGAAAAATGTTCCAGGGCTTCTGGAATTGTGGCATACTCAAAGATTTCGGCATTGGGCAGCACGTCCAACACGTACTGCTTGACAACAAACCGAATGGCTTCGTGGTCGTCAAGAATCAGAATTTTCATAGGGTACACTAATCGTATGCGTTACAACTTGATCTTGAACGGTGATCTTTTGTTTTGCACCGATGATGCGCAAACGGTCTCCAATGATCAACGTGCCAAAACCACCTTTTGTATTCCTTTTCCCCGTGATCCATTTCACAGCTTCGGGAGTGGCCCGGTAAACCACCATAATATTCAATACATCCTCTTCGTCGACGGTTGATATTTGAATCCGCGATACGTGAGCGTGCTTAATGGCGTTGGTGAGTATTTCTTGAACAGCCCAATAGGCGTGGTGGAGAAATTTTTCTGAAGGATACCGTACGGCATGGGACTCAAAAAAAACCCGTACGTTGCCCATGGACATTTGGAGTGCCATGGACTTAAAGCTCGTTTTCCAATTCGGTGTCGCAAGACCCTTGGGGTACATGAATTCTACGATTTGATGTGTTTTGTCTTTGAACAACTGATAGTCTACCTCCAATTGGTTCAATGCAATGAGTTGTTCGGCGTTCAATTCAGTCTTGAGCCGCTCGAAATTGTGGGACATCCTCACCCAGTGTGCGCCCAATTGATCGTGAAGTTCACTGGCGATTCGTTTCCGTTCCGTGTCAACGCCTTTAAAGCTTAGGTTATAAAGCCGGTGCACCACCGCGGAATACCTACGCAGTACTATTCTACTGAAGGTGAAGGTGCCTATCAGTATAATCGCCGCCGTTGAGGTAATTGCGAATAAACTAATGATTAAAGAATCTCCTGAGTTGGACATGTAGTGCAACAATAGTTGTGGTGAATACAATTAAATTCCCGGCACCCATGTAAACAATGAGTTGAGCTGCTTGCCAATCAAAGTTAAATTTCCGTAGAATTAAGATGGACATGGAGAACATCAAGTCTATGGCTAAAATAATATAGATCACGGATTTTTGAATATTATGACTGCTCAATTTAGCCAATTTATTCGCTTTAAAAATAAGTAGATAAATCGCTGTAATATATAAAATCAAGTAGATTGAATAATGATATAAAATCAAATTAATCAAAGACAGCAATAGTGCCAAAGGCGCCAAATAGATTAATTTCAGCTTCTTGAAAAAACTTACGGATAAAACTATTCCGAGAGGAGCGAAAGCATGGTAAAATCGAAAAAGGGGATCACTTTGATTTAAAAAAATGTGCCCCCAGTTGTTCAGTAATAATATAAAAATGTAATAAATTACTTCGACGTGATTTTCGATTGATTTACGCCTTATAAAGAGATTGAATAATACTCTACAAAAAAGTAAGGTTATTGCAATGAATTCCAGGATTGGATACCATTTTTGAATCATCAAATCATCAATTCCGAATTTGTAAAACAGGTAGTGGGGCAATCCAGTGCACGATTGAGGAGCACTCCATCCGTCATGTCCGCGCCATTGGCGTCAACACCCACCACAACAATGGTCAGTTTGTCGTCATCGTTCAGGGCGAAATACGTGCGAATGTTCACACAGTCGGATTGATCCATGATCAGTTGGTACGCTTCTTTATCAATCATACTGGCAACCGTTAACCCTTGGAATTGTGTTGCATTCTGGAACGCATGGGTCATGGTTTGCGCTTGATCTAAGGTAATTACGTGACTGTTGGTTGACATGCTTGTAGTTTTTTTTGGTTTCAACAGCGAATTACGTTCAAATCTATTTAGCGGAGATGATAGAAATCTATCACGTAGATGAAAAAAGTTCGTTTGAACTTGACCGGCTGGTTCAAATGTATACCCCCACAATTGACCTCTTCCCAATTATGTGTACGCTTATGAACTTGATTCTTGGTGTCCAAATCCCCACAATAAGGTCGTGATCCCAGGAAACCCGTTGAAACTTTTCCACTGAGATGATATTTTTCTATCATGTTTTTTATTTTCAGACGCAATAGGTTTACGGTGAATTAAAATCAATTATTCAAATGGCAAACCCACAATTCTAGCGTCAGCTCCACTGTTAAATTTTATGCAATGAAAGCGAAAAGAACACTCCTGGCCGCACTGTTGGCCCTGACGTCGGCAAGTGCCCTGCGGGCGCAAGTAGTACAGGTCGGCAATTTGGGTGCATCCATGACCCCAGACGGAACGTTGTTTCGGACGTCGGCCGGGCAATCCCTCCTCCAAGTGCCTTATGGATTTGGGTGGAGCACCTTGTTTGAATCTCATCTGTGGGTGTACTACCCGCAAGGAGGTGCCGGTCACGGAATCATGCCACTGCTCACGTCCACGCTGGGGGGGCCGCAGAAAACCTTCGGTCCGCAATTTGCACCGGGGGCCTACACAACGCCTGCTGCCATGCAGAAGTACAACCGCACCTGGCGCGTTTCCCAGGACAGCGTAGACAAGCACCGCGCGTTGTGGAATACCCCGGGCTACACGCCTGCGCCGGAGGTGGCACAGTTTGTAGGGTCCGGCAATCCTTCCTTGGGCGAATTCCCCCAACTGCAGCCCTATGCCAACCGGGCCGCAGACAACACCTACAATTGGGCACAAGGAGACTACCCCGTATTGCGCGGCAAGCGCTCCGTTTTTGCACTTTACTCAGACCGGGGAGTGGCGAAGCCAGACAACAACGCGCCCACTGCTTTGAACATAGGGGTAGAAATGTTTGAACACCCTTTGGCTTCCGTGCGTCCCGCTTTCGGCCAAACGGTATTTGTTTCATTTACAGTGACCAACACCGGCACAACGCCCATAGATTCGTTGCACGTGGGGTTGGTAGCGGATTTTGACATTGGGCAGGCAGACAACGACTACTTGGGCACGGACACGGCCGGGAATTTTGTGTACGGCATGAATTATTTTGAGAACGAACCCGCCAACGGGTACGGAACGGCGGTGCCGGCCATGGGCGTGCTCGCATTGAGCCATCCCTTGAACCGCAGCCTGCGCTACAATCCGGGCATGACCTCGTTCAGTTCCTTGGCGATGCCGGTGGATTTTCAGCAACGCGTGTGGATGATGCAGGGACGTCCCAACAACCTGACGGTCCCCCAATACTACGCGCCCGGGGATCCGCTGTCCAAGACCGGTTCACTCGATGATACCCTGATGATCAACCGCTTGGACCGCGCCCTCGTGCTCACACTACCCGTTCAGAACTTGGCGGCAGGGGCCACGGCGTGCTTTGATTTTGCCTACGTGGTGGGCGTGGGAACCAACCGCTTCAACAGTTTGGAGGTGCTCCGCGAGTACTGCGGTGAGATCAGCAACGAATACCAGACCGGTGCTGCAACGTGTGCGCTGGAAACCCTTCTTTCCACCGACGAGTGGGCGGGACTCTTAGCGCCAAAAGTGCACCCCAATCCGTCGTCCGGCCGCGTTACCTGGACTTGGAGCAATGCTCCCCGGGCCGACGTTACCTTCCGGGTTCACGACCTGGTAGGCAGGCCGATTTGGAGCGAAACCGTGCAGCCCAACGGCACCGCGCTGGAGGTGGATTGGTCCCATTTGGAACCCGGATCGTACTGGGTTGGCGTGCGCGAGGAAGGCGGCCACGAACACGTGCAACGCGTGGTCCTGGTTCGTTAGCGGTAAGCTCGTTCGAGGAGAACCGAGTCAGCGGCTCTCCTCGAACGAGCGTGCTTGCAGTCAGCGATAGAAACCCACCTTCCCCATGCGGGAGGGGGCCTGAAAAGGGCCTAAAACAACCCCGGGGGTCAGTAAAGAAAGGTGTCGTACGGAAAGCGAACGGCGTGCAGGGTGCTGACCAAGCCGTAAAGGGCGTCTTTGAGGCCGTCGAAGTTGTCTTTCTGGGTGGCGGAAATGAAGACGGCTTGGCCCTGGGCCCGGTCTTCCCAGGCGCGTTTCACCGCGTCCAAGGCGCCGGGCTCGGCTGCCTCCTGGAAGGCGTCCACCTTGTTGAATACCATCAAGATGGGCTTGTCCCGGGTGTCCAGTTCGGCCAAAATCAAGTTTACGGAAGCGATTTGGTCCTCGTAGGTAGGGTGCGCCAAATCCACCACGTGCACCAATACGTCGGCCTCGCGCACTTCGTCCAACGTGGACTTGAAGGATTCCACCAGCTGGGTGGGGAGCTTGCGGATGAAACCGACGGTGTCTGACAGCAAAAAGGGCAGGTTGCCAATGACCACTTTGCGCACGGTGGTGTCCAAGGTGGCAAACAGCTTGTTTTCCGCCAGCACCTCGCTCTTGCTGAGCGCGTTCATTAAGGTGGACTTCCCCACGTTGGTGTAGCCCACCAAAGCCACGCGGATCAAGGCGCCGCGGTTGCCGCGTTGGGTGGCCATCTGGCGGTCAATCTTCTCCAATTTTTCCTTCAGCCACGCAATCCGCTGTTGGATGATCCGACGGTCCGTTTCGATTTGGGTTTCTCCCGGTCCGCGCATCCCAATACCGCCTTTTTGGCGTTCCAGGTGCGTCCACATGCGGCTCAAACGCGGCAGCAGGTATTGGTACTGAGCCAACTCCACCTGCGTCCGGGCGTAGGAGGTTTGGGCGCGGGCCGCAAAAATGTCCAAAATCAAGTTGGTGCGGTCCATCACCTTGATTTCAAACAGGCGTTCAATATTCTTCAGCTGCGACGGCGTCAATTCGTCGTCAAACAGCGCCAAATCAATGTTGTGTTCTTGGATGTAGGCGTGGATTTCCTCCATTTTACCGGACCCCAGGAAGGTGTAGGAGTCCGGCTTGTCCATTTTTTGGGTGAACCGGGCCACGGTGGTGGCACCGGCCGTTCGCGCCAAAAAGTCCATTTCGTCCAAGTACTCCTCAACCTTTTCTTCCGGTTGCAGGCGGGTAATGGCTCCGATCAGGATGCACCGCTCTTCGCGGTCTTCCCGGGTTTGGCGTTCAATCATGCAGGGCGGCGGGTATCAAAAGAGGCGTTCCCACGGAATACGGGAAAGGATGAGCAACAAGCCAATGCCCATCCACCACGTGCGCGTGAAAAACGCAGCGGCGTCGGGCTGTTTTTTGGATTTGGAGTAACCCACGGTGATCAAGGCAATTCCAATGAGGTTCACGGTGATGTGTTCTACGGCGAACCAGCGCAAATCCGTATTCTTCATGACCTCCGCAGTGTTGGTGGTCAATTGCTCAAACCAGGGGCCCAGAAAGTACAGCGCCAAGCCAAAAAGGAGTTGCAGGTGGCCAAAGATCAACGCAAAAAGTGCGGTCCGACGGTCCCACGCATTTTGTTGGGTGCGCTTGAGCAGCCAGCCGTGTTTGGCCATGGCCACTGCGGCAACGGCAGCTGCCAAAAAGAGGTACGCAAAAAGGCGGTGGGTGTGCAGCAATCCGGTGTACATGAGGCAAAAACGTTACAGCCTTTCGGCTTGGGTTTGACGGGATGAAGTTACGGCAAAGGTGCGATGCGCGCCACCGTACCGAAGGGAAGTCTTTTTCCGTGGGGGTCTTCTGCGTAGTGTTCCACCAGGGCGGCGCTGCGTCCAAAATGCAAGTTCAGCAAGGTGTGCGCCACCACGGCGCTCAACCCCATGGAATACAGGTTCAAAACCACAAAACCGTTGGGTTCCAGCAGCTGGGCGCAGTCCCGCAGCAACCCGTCCAGGTGGTCTTCCAAAATCCACTTTTCGCCGTCTGGGCCGCGGCCGTAGGCCGGAGGGTCCAGCACAATGCCGGCGTAGCGGTTGCCGCGTTTGGCTTCGCGCCGCACAAAGGCCGCGGCGTCTTCCACCACCCAGCGAATGGCGCTCAATCCGGAAGCGTCTTGGTTTTGACGTCCCCAGTCCACCACCTTGCGCACGGAGTCCACGTGGGTAACTTCTGCGCCGGCCGCGCGCGCCGCCAAGGAAGCGCCGCCGGTGTAGGCAAATAAATTCAGCACCTTGGGAGCGCTTGCGGCCCCGCCCAGGCTGCGCACCGCGCCGTAAATCCATTCCCAATTCTCGGCTTGTTCCGGAAAGAGCCCAATGTGCTTGAAGCCGGTTCGCTGCAGGGAAAACCGCAGTTTGTGGTCCTGCAAGGCGTAGTTCACTTCCCACCGCTCCGGAGTTCCGGGCGCCACCGTCCACAAACCCTTGTCCGGGCTGTCTTTGGATCGGGAAAACGTGGCTTGAGCGCGTTTTTTCCATTCCGACGCCTCCAAGGAGGGCGCCCAAACGGCTTGCGGCTCCGGCCGCGCCAAGACCAACGGCCCAAAGCGCTCCAGTTTGTACTCGTTTCCGCAGTCCAACAGGGCGTAGTCTTTCCAGCGATCGGCCGTTGCCAGGCCAATGTTTACGGGGGCAGCCGATGCGTGCTTCATGCCGCTCAGCGGGTACGGCGTTCGTTGTAGTACGCCTGCGTTTCTTCCGACGGATTGAAGTACCCAAAGGCCACTTGCGGGTAGTGTTTCCGCACCAATTCCTGCAACTTCAAAACTCCCAACGGTTCGGGGTCCGGTTCCAGTCGAACTTTTTTGAAGTACCAGTCCGGGTCGATGGTGAAGTTCCGCCACTGAATCATGTTCAGGTCCGTCGATTCAATCAACCGCTGCAGGGCCTCCCATTCCGCGCGGGCGTCCGTCACCCCCGGGAACACAAAGTAGTTGATGCTGGCCCAACCGCCGTGCTTGCGCACCACCTTCAGGCTTTCCACTAGGTCTTCAAACGCGTAGTTGCGCGGAAGGTAGTAGTTGGTGTACCAGTCCTTTCGGGCTGAGTTCATGCTCACGCGGATGCTCTGCAACCCCGCTTGGCACAAGGCTTCCACGGCGTCGGGCTTGGACCCGTTGGTGTTCATGTTGATGATACCCTTGGAGGTTTGGGCGCGAATTTTTTGGATGGCCTGCACCAAGGTTTCCCAAACGAGCAGGGGTTCGCCTTCGCAGCCCTGACCAAAAGAAACGATGGGGTAGGGGGCGGACTCCAGGTGGTACAACGCCATCTCTGCAATTTCGTTGGGGTCCGGAATGAACTTCAAGCGAAAGTGGGCGCTGTGGACGTCCTCGTCTTCCTGCAGGGAGATGCACCCCAGGCAGGTGGCGTTGCACGCGGGCGACGCCGGCACGGGGCATTCCCAGCGGTTCAAAAAGAAATTTTGGGCGGCACGGCAGCTGTAATCGCTGGCGCAATTTTCCGCCAGGTGCTCCACCACGCGGTTGGCGGGGAAGCGCTTCCGCATTTGGTCTATGGACCGATCCACCAGGGGCTGGTGAAACTGGCTGACGTCTTGGCGCAGGTCCGGATCCACGCGCACGGCGGTGGTCCAAAAGCGGTCGTTGAACCAACCCACGGCAGTGTAGGCGTAGAGCGGCAAGATGGGCGCCGTTCCGCGCTTTTCGTAGGCGGCCAAATACGTTTGGCTGTGCGCCGGGCTGATGAATGCCGCCACGGCCTCCGTTCCTTCGTAGGGCTCAATTTTGCCGGACTTGGGATTCCAGCCCAGGGGTACGCGTCCGGGCAAAAAGAAGAATTCACTTCCTTCCGGCAGCGGGATGAAGTCTTCCGGTTGCAAAACCACAGGGGTTTTGCCCGATCGGCCCACGCATCGCCAGGTTTCGTGTTCTACAATTTCACCTTCCGCATCCGCAAAGAGCATGAACGGAACTTCCGCCGGGTGTTCCACCGGTCGGGCTTGAAAAAGGGGTGAGGTTGCCAATTCCGCCATGCAGCAAAGGTAGTTGGCCTCAGCGATTTCGCTTCCACCAAGGGGCGGAACTCTTGTTCGCGTCTGCGCCCGCAGCATTGCTGCCGCCGTCGGCCCGGTTGGGGCGCTCGGAAGATCCCCCCGTGCGGCCGTCGGCCCGCCCTACGGGCCGGCCTCCTCCGCGCGATTCACCTCCGCGCGCTTCGCCTCCGCGGTATCCGCCGCCGCCGTTGCCGGCCGCGCTACCGCCTCGGTTGGACGATCCGCCCGACGCAGATTTGGAGCGGTTGCCGCCGTTGTTGCCACCGCCGTTGCCGCCCTTGCCCTTTCCGGGGCCGCGCGGTTCGCGCGGCGGACGTGGGGGCTCAGGAGCCTCCTGGGGCAGTGCCGCACCCGGCTGGTACGGATGCGTAGCGTCCACCGGGATGTCTTGGCGGATCAACTTTTGGATGTCCTTCAAGAAGGGAAGCTCCTCGCGGTCCACCAAAGACCAAGCAATTCCGCTGTTGCCCGCACGACCGGTACGTCCAATGCGGTGCACGTACGTTTCCGGAATGTTCGGAATCTCAAAATTGATCACGTGCGTCAGCTCGTCAATGTCAATGCCGCGTGCCGCAATGTCTGTGGCCACCAGAACGCGCGTGGTGCGGTTCTTGAAGTTGCCCAACGCATTTTGGCGGGCAGACTGGCTCTTGTTGCCGTGAATGGCCTGGGCGGTGATGCCGTTGTTCACCAAGTCCTTAACCACCTTGTCCGCGCCGTGCTTGGTGCGGGTAAATACCAAGATGGACGGCACTTCGGGCGCCACTTCTTTCAGCAAATGGCGCAGCAAGAAGCGCTTGCCTTTTTGGTCCACTTTGTAAACCGTTTGGCTCACTTTTTCGGCGGTCGACGACACGGGAGCCACAGAAACGCGCACCGGCTGGTGCAGCAGGGTGTCCGACAACTTCACCACTTCCGACGGCATGGTGGCCGAGAAGAACAGGGTTTGGCGCTTGGAGGGCAATTTGGCGATGACTTTTTTCACGTCGTGGATGAAGCCCATGTCCAGCATGCGGTCTGCCTCATCCAAGACAAAATGGGTCAAATGACGCAAATCAACGTGCCCTTGGCTCATCAAGTCCAGCAATCGGCCGGGGGTGGCCGTCACCAGGTCTGCACCCCTGCGGAGCGCGTCTACTTGAGGTTGTTGGCCGACGCCGCCAAAGATTACCGAATGGCGCAGCGCGAGGTTGCGTCCGTACGAGGCAATGCTTTCGTCAATTTGCAAGGCCAATTCCCGTGTGGGGGTGAGGATCAAGACCCGGATGGGCCGCGGTCCGCGTGCTTCCGGAACGTGCATCAGGTGCTGCAAGATGGGCAGCGTAAAGGCCGCCGTTTTGCCGGTTCCGGTTTGGGCGGTTCCCAAAAGGTCGCGACCTTCTAGGGCCGGGGGAATGCTTTGGGCTTGAATGGGAGTGGGGGTGGTGTACCCTTCGTGGGCCAGGGCCTCCAACAGGGGAGCGGCCAGGCCGAGTTCAGAAAATGAATTCAAAAGATGATGGTGAAGACAGGCCGGTCAATCGGCGGAATATCGGGGTTATTGAGTTCCTTTTTGGTGCTGCGCGGCCCTTCGGGTGTATTGACACCGCCAGCAGGATCGAAAGTACAAAGGTACAGCAAATTATTTTGATGCCTTTCCGGAGCGTGCAGCGCTCTGACTGGGCGGTCTCACAATCAGCCGGATGATGTTTTTGTGTGAGAAGTACTTCATGGCCCAGTTGAACAAAACCACCAGTCGGTTTTTGAACCCAATCAAGGAAACCAGGTGCACCACCATCCAGAGGTACCAGGCCACCAAGCCCTGGAAGCGCAGTTTGCCCACTTCCACCACGGCCTTGTTGCGGCCAATGGTGGCCATGTTGCCCTGATCCCGGTACCGGAACGGATGCGCGGGCGCCGCGTGGGACGCCAACAGCAGCAGATTCTTCGCCAACACCTCCGCTTGCTGAATGGCTACCGGGGCCACCATGGGGTGGCCGTTGGCCCCCACAAAGGCAACGTCGCCCACGGCAAAAACGTTGGAAACGCCATCCACCTGCAGGAAGTCGTTGACAGACAAGCGATTCGCGCGGGTATAAACGTTTGCGGGCAGTCCGGAGACCGCGGCGCCCATGACTCCGGCAGACCAGATGACGGTGCGCGATCGCAAGGATTCGCCGGTGGACAGCGTCAGCATTTCGCCGTCGTAGTCCAGCACGCGTTGCCCCAAGCGCAATTGAACCCCCATGGAGCGGAGGTAGTCTTGCGCCACGTGGGATGATTTTTCGGAAAAGCTGGCCAGCACGCGAGGGCCCGCCTCAATCAAGGTGATCTGCATGGTTTCCGCGTCCACCTCTTTGTACTCTTCGGCCAAAATATTCTTACGAATTTCCGCCAGGGCACCTGCAACTTCAACTCCCGTAGGCCCGCCGCCCACGATCACAAAATTCAGCGCAGACCGACGGTCGTCGTCCTGCAAATACAAGGCGTCTTCAAATTCCTGCAGGAAGTCCGAGCGGATGTCCAAGGCTTGAGCGATGGATTTCAGCTGCAGCGAATTGCGCTCCAGGGCCTCGTTTCCAAAGAAATTCGTCTTGGAACCGGTGGCAACCACCAAGTAGTCGTAGGCAAAAGTGCCTTGATCCGTGTGGATGTGTTGTTCTTGAGTGTCTACGGACTGCACCACCGCTTTCCGGAAGGCCACATTGGGAATCTTTGCGATTTTGCGGCGGAACGGGAATCCGATGTTGTCCGGCGCCAAGGATCCTGTGGCTACTTGGTAGAGCAGCGGTTGAAACGTGTGGAAGTTGTTTTGGTCGATCAAGAGAACTTTGACCGGTTGTTGAGCCAATTTTTGAATCAGGGTAATGCCGGCGAAACCGCCGCCCAATACCACCACGGTGGGTCCGGGGAGAGCGTCTAAGCCGGTGGAAACAAGATTTGTCATGCTTTTGAATAATGCAGCAAAGGTCGCCTTTCGTGGCGAGCACCTGCGACGCTTCACCTGCAAAAATTGCACCACATGAACTTTTTGATTCTATTTTAGCACGGTTGTTGCTGCTAGGCACCACCCGATTTGCCCCTCCATGAGATTTATCCACCACCGCGCCGTGCCCTTTTGGGCTCTACTCTTGGGAGCTGTACTGCCAATCCGTGCACAAAAGAGCAGTGCGCCGACTCAGTTGGATACGGCGCAGTCGCAGGACTTGAGTGAGGTGGTGGTGGCCGGTTCGCGCTGGAGCCAGGCCATGAATCACCTGCCGTCGCAAGTGGACGTGGTCAGCAAAAAGAACATTGCCCAGTTTCAGCCGCAAACGGCGGCGGATCTGCTGGGCTTGTCCGGCAAAGTGTTCATTCAGAAAAGCCAGCAGGGCGGGGGCAGCCCCATGATTCGGGGTTTTGCCACCAATCGATTGATCTATACGGTGGACGGGGTTCGCATGAACACAGCCATCTTTCGCAGCGGAAACATCCAGAACGTCATCAATTTGGACCCCTTCGCCACGGAGCGTGCGGAGGTGGTTTTTGGCCCGGCCAGTGTGGTTTACGGCAGCGACGCGGTGGGCGGGGTGATGGCGTTCAGCACGTTGCAACCGCATTTTGGCAGCGCCGTTCGTGGAAACGTAGATTTTCGCTTTTCGTCCGCCAATAAAGAGCAGACGGCCCACGCAGACGTGTCCTACGGCGGCAAGCGCTGGGCGGCGGTGACCAGCTTGAGTCGGTGGGATTTTGATCACCTTCGGCAGGGTTCCAGGGGACCGTCGGACTACGTGAAACCCTTTTACGTGTTGCCGGGTTTGGCGGGGGATTCCGTGGTGCTGCAAAGCGATTCGAACCTGCAAATTCCAACGGCTTATCGGCAGTGGAATTTCATGCAAAAGGTGGCGTTTCGGCCGTCGGACCAATGGAAAATTGAGTACGCCCTGCACCATTCGCAAACGTCTGCCTACGGACGTTACGACCGCCACAACCGGATGCGGAATGGGTTGCCGCGCTACGCGGAATGGGATTACGGCCCGCAGCTTTGGACCATGAACCTGCTGAGCGCCCAGCATTTGAAAAAAACGCGCTGGTACGACCAAGCTTCGTACCGTGCTGCCGTTCAAACGTTTGCGGAGTCGCGCATCGATCGCAGCCTGAACAAACCGGACCGCACCGTGCAGTCCGAATACGTTACGGCTTATTCATTTAATGCGGATTATACCCGGGCTTGGGGCCATCGGCATCGGCTCTTTTATGGATTGGAGGGCGTCCTGGACGACGTCCGTTCTTCAGGCGAGGTGGTTCACCTGGACACGGACTCAACCGAACCTAATTATTCCCGGTATCCGCAGGCCACGTGGTACTCCGTGGGTGCCTACGCGAGCCACGAGTGGAACGCATCCCCAAAAACAACGGTCGCTTCCGGATTGCGCCTCAACGCCGTGGGCTTGGACGCGGACTTTACCTCGCAATTGGCCTATTTCCCGCTGCCGTTTGCGTCGGCTCAGGTTCGCGACGAAGCCCTCACGGGCAGTTTTGGGGTGGCCCACCGCCCCAATGCGCGTTGGACGTTTAAAGCCAACGCCGGCACGGCGTTTCGTGCGCCGAACGTGGACGACATGGGCAAGATTTTTGACTCTTCCCCCGGGATGGTGGTGGTTCCCAACGATCAACTGAAGTCCGAGTACGCCTACAACACAGACGTGGACATC
This sequence comes from Cryomorphaceae bacterium, assembly GCA_034679985.1. Lineage (GTDB taxonomy): Bacteria > Bacteroidota > Bacteroidia > Flavobacteriales > Schleiferiaceae > CAMDTE01. The sequence continues at coordinate 9,942 of JAXITR010000029.1, read as the reverse complement.
GCGTGGAAGTCTTCCGCCGGTGTAAAGGTTGATTTTGCGGCCTACGCCACGCTGCTGGAGGGTGCTTTGGTTCGTCGGCCCACCACCCTGAATGGGGAGGATAGCATTCTGTACGACGGGGAGCTGAGTCGGGTGGAGTCCATCCAAAACGCCGCCGTTGCTCGCGTGGCGGGGGTGCATTTGGCGGCCGAGGTGCCGCTGGCTCCCGCGTGGTTGGCCTACGCATCGGTCAACGTGCAGAACGGCACGGAGGTGATGGACGACGGGACGGTTTCTGCCGCGCGCCACGCCGCCCCCGTGTTTGGAACGTCGCGGTTGACGTTCCGCAAAAACCGACTGCGCGCGGACGCCTACGTGAACTTTCAAGGGGCTCGCGCGCACGATCGCTTGGCGGTAGAAGAGCAAGCCAAGACGGAGATTTACGCGAAGGACGCCAACGGGCAAACCTACTGCCCGGCCTGGTATACTGCGAACGTACGCGCCACCTACACCACCAAATTTGGTTTGCGGGCCCAGGTGGGCCTGGAAAACCTAACCGACGTTCGGTACCGTCCCTACAGCTCCGGGGTTTCCGGTGCGGGTAGAAACGTGGTGGTAGCGCTGCACGTGCAGTTTTAACGACGTTTTCGTCTCGTACTTTGTTGACGGCAGCGGCTCCCCCGGGGAGCCGCTGCTCGTTACAACCAAACGGTCCAACCGGCCACGGCCCATTGGGCGTATTTGCCCAGGCCCGGAGCGGGGAAGCTGTCGTTGAAGGCCAAAAATTGACGCGTTTCCAAGCGCAGCAGGGCGCGGGCATGCGGTTGGTAGTTGAGGGTTAGGCCTCCGGAGGCGGTGCGGAATCCCGGATAACCTTGGACGTACGGCGTCACCACTTGGTTGGGGTCGTGGAAGTACTCCAGCCGGCCGGACAGGCTCCAGTTTTTGGCCAAAGGGGCCTGAACTTGGGCGTTCGCCTGGCCCCAGTAGCCTTGGCCCGCCTGGTGGCCCAGGTAGGCGTCTGCCGTGGCTTTCCAGCCTTTGGGGCCCTGGTAAATGGCGTAGAAATCCGCAAACAACCGACGCGTGGCGCTGCTGGGGAACAACCGTTGCTGTTCTTTTCCGGCAAAGGCCACCGCGTTCAACAACCAGCGTGCGTTGGGGCGGTATTCCCAGTGAACCACCCCGGCCATACCGGGCGTTTGGTCCTGCATCTGTTGCCAACCGTTCACGGCATAAACCGCGACGGTGGATTTCTCGCCCAAACCGGCCGTCAGTTTCATGCCCTGCAGGTAGTAGGGAACGTATTCTGCGGAAAAGGACCGCAGGTACATGAGGTGGTCTTTGGACAGCGCACTCTCGTTGGTAAAGGGGGATCCCAGGACGCCGCCGTCCAGCCACAGGTTGGCCTTGGGGTGGAGTTTGATGCCGGCATTGCCCTCCAGCAGGGGAAGCTCGCCGGGGGCGTAGTTGGATTGTACGTACGTGCCCCAAGCAGGCATGAGTCGGGCCCGCACGGTTCCGTCGTTGTACCGAACGTCAATGGCCGCTACGTTGAGCGCAAACTGGTTGAGCCGGTTGGACGACACGAAGTAGGGGAAAGCCGCACCTCCCAGGAGGTTTGAGGTACCTGAATAAGCGTCCAGGTACGCTCCTACCGTGAGTTTGCCCAGTTTGACGCCGCTGGTGGTGTCCGCAAATCCTGGGTTGGCCACTTGGGCGATGGCGGGGGTTGCCTGCAGTACCGCAAGGCACGCGGCGGTGAGGAGGGACTTTTTCATGGCTTAGGGTTGGGTGGATTCGTTGGCGAAGACAAAGGTGTAGTACGTGGTCCCCTCGTCGTATTTCTCAAACACGGCGATGGGGGCGGCCCGACGACTCGTTTGGTAGGCTTCCGTCAGCAGCGGGTAGGCCCGCAGCGCACCAATGGCGAAGGCGAGCTTGTTTTTGGCTTGGTAGGCCACCACCAAGGCAGTTCCGCCGGGGAGGGTGTCCGTGCGCAGTCCGGCCCCGCGCAGCGCGGCGGTGCGTTCGGAATCCGGGGAGTCTTGCAGAATGCGTCCGTAGAGTCCGCGGCATTGTTCGGGTGCCACCGCGCTGGGGTCGTCAAAATACCAACTGAATCCGGCACCGCTGGGGTTGTTCAGCGAGTCCAGCAGCGCGTTTGCTTTTTCAAGGGTTGTAAAAACGGTTTCGTAGGGTCCGGTGTAGTCCAATCCGGCCACGGTTTGCGGCAAAACTTCAACGGTGTCCACGCGCAGGGTTTGAAACCCGCCACCGTAGGCGTACGCGCCCAACACCAAAGCCGTCACAACACTGGCCACAACCGCAACGCCGACGACCCATTTTTTAACCGTTTTCATGAGTCAAAGGTGGGTAAATTTTCCGCTCCAAGCTTCGTTCTTGCGCGGGTTTCGCTTTATTTTTTGCCGTACTTCGCACCATGAAGCAATCGGTTGTTTTGGGTTTGGCCCTGGGGGCCTTCAGCTACGGCTGGCTCTTGTTGGAAAAAGCATTTGGGTTGCACGGCCCGCGGTTGCCGCTGTACGTTTATTTTGTTTTGATCTCGGTGGTTCCCACGCTCTTGATTTGGCAGTGGGGGATGCGCCGCATTCGATTGAGTCGGACGGAGGCGCCCACTTTTGTTCGACTTTTTCAATCCGGCCTGGTGTCGGTTGGCGTTTGGGCCTTGGCCACAGCGTTGGGCCAGTGGTTGTTCCACACGGCGGTGAGCCCTCGTTTTTTGGAGGAGGCCGCAGCACGGGCGGTAAGCGCCGGATTGGACGCGTCGACGGCGGCCTCCACCTACAGCTTGGGGTCTTATGTGCTTCAAAACGTGGCGAGCACCTTGTCCCAAGGCGTGGTTTTGGCCGCTGGATTTGCCTATTTTGGAAGTCGTCGGGCGGAGGCGCATCGGAAAACCAAGGAGGCCGTTCGCGGGATGATGAACGGCTCCGGCAAAGCGGGTTCTACGCCCGCCAAGGGCGGACCAAAATCCGGGAAGCGTGCTTGAGTTGGCGTGTTTTCATCCCCGCGCCGTGGAACGGGCGGCGGAGTGGGGCGTGCCCCGGGTGGAGTTTTGCGCGGATGCGTTAGCCGGTGGCACCACGCCGGATCCTGCGGATGTGCGCGCGGTTCGGGCGGGATACGACGGAATTTTAGGGGCCATGGCCCGGCCGGTGGCGGGGTCGTTTGCGTACGATCGGGCCGCTTGGCTGCAACTGCAGCGAGACGCGGTGGCTGTGGTGGAAGCCGGGGCTGATTTTGTGGTTTTTGGCGCGTTCAACGAGCACGGAAACTGGGACGCTGAGCGTTTGCGCCAAGTGGTGCAGGCGCTACCGGTCCCTTGTGTTTTGCACCGGATGTTCGACGACCTTTCCGATCCGTTGGCGGCGTTGGAAGACGCCATCGACGCGGGTTTTCAGCGCATCCTCACCGGTTGGGGGGCACGCGATCTGGAAGTGCTGAAGTCTTTGCGCGAACGGGCGAACGGACGCATTGAACTCTTGCCGGGCGGAGGCATTCGTTCCGCCAACGCACAGCATTACCGCGCCGCGGGTTTTGATTGGATTCACTCCGCGGCATTGTCCCCGGAGGCCTACCGTGCGGCGGTGCCTTTGCCGGACGAGGCCGAGGTTAAAGCCTTAATGGTGTGATGCTGGACACCGCTTTGGTGGTCTGGGCCTTGGCGTCCCTACCTGGGTCTCCGCCCGTGTGGCCGGAACCGCAGGCTACCGTAGTGGTTTGGGAGTTGGAAGAGGTGGACGGCCCGGCGTTGGCCTTTTACGAGCCCGGTACACCGTCCTCGCTCGGAACTTCCAGCCGATGGATTCCCGGTCCGCTGGAGCCGTCGTCGTGGGTGTTGCCGCGCGGCACCCGTTCCACCGATCGGGTGGGCATGGCTTTTCCGGATGCCGACGAATTGGCCCGTGTTCGGCGCGCGGCGGACGGCAAACCCTACCCCACGGACAACGATCCCGCCGGCAGAACGCCCCACCTGCGGCGTCCGGGCGTGGAATACGGTTGGGATTTTTCCCGGCCGCAACCGCAAACCGGGCCGGGTACGCACCGCATTCGGGTGCGGAGTGAGGCGGCACTGGTAGAGCCCGTTTTTCACCAAGACGCCCTTGCCCAAGAGGGGACGTGGACCGTACGTGCGGCGGTGGCTGCCCCGGGGAACTACCGCGCCGCGGTAACCGCGGAATGGACGGATGCTGCCGGGAAGCGGGTGGTGCAAACGGTATCGAATCAAGTGCACCAAATTGCGGACGAACGGGAACTTTCCGGCTCCGTTGCGCTCCACGATTGGCCCCTGTGGCAACCCCGGCAGGCGGGCGGCCGGTTGCGAACGGTGCCGCAGCGGGTTCACCTGAAGTGGCAGCTCTGGGCCGTGGATGGGCCCGCGGGTGCTGAGCATTTGGTGGATTCTGCTTCTATTTGGACCGGAAAACGCACGGTGGCTCTGGAGCAAACACCGGAACATCCGTTTGCGTTGGTGGTCAACGGCGAGCGTCGGTTTTGTGCGGGCGTCAATGCCGTCCGCGCTCAGAACCGGACGGCCTACCCGGCGGAGAGCCCCACCCTGCGCGAGGAAGATGTCGTTTTGCAGCAGCGCATGGAAGAACTGGCGCGGTCCGGCGCCAACACCGTGCGTTTTTGGGGCGGAGGGCGCTATCCGTCGGAGCGGTTGCTGCGGTGCGCAGACTCGTTGGGCCTGATGCTGTGGGTGGATTTTTCCTTTGCTGGGACGGCATACCCAACGTCCGGTCCCGTTTTTGAGGAGATGAAGCAAGAAGTGGAGCGCCAAACCGCGCGGCTTTCCGCGCATCCCTCCGTGGTGCTTCTGTGCGGCAACAACGAACTGGAAGTGGCCTGGAACAACTGGGGTTGGCAAAAAAAGTACGGCATACACGGCCAAGACTCCCTTCAAATGGCGCAGGGGATGCAGTTATTTTTCCGCGAATTCGTGCCGACGGTCCTCGCCCGCCAAGCACCGGGAACCCTCTACCTGCCCACGTCTCCTTTGAGCAACTGGGGCAAGCCGTCGGATTTCCAAACCGGGAACAACCACGATTGGCGCGTTTGGCACGGCGAACAGCCCACCGCAGTTTTGGCCGAACGCATTGCGCCTTTTGTGACGGAATGGGGCGTTCCTTCCTATCCGGGCCCCTCGGTGCGCCAGCGCTGGGTGGGGTCCAACGACCACTACCTGTTCAGCTACAAGGGCATGCGCCTGTTGAATCGCTACTTGGAAAACGAAACAAATGCTTCCCAACACTCCTTGGCCACGGAGCGCGGTCGGGCCCGGTGGAGCCGACGCTGGCAGGCCCGGGTGATTTCGCGCACCATCGCCGCTCAAGCAGCCGACCCGCGATGCGGCGGATCCTTGGTTTGGCAATTAAACGACGTGGACGACGCCATTTCCTGGAGTTTATTGGACGTTGACAACCGGCCCAAACCGGCGTGGCGCGCGGCCAAGCGCGCCTGGCGCCGCATCCGTCGCTAGGCCTCCAACAACGAAGGCACGCGGATCAGTTCGTCCTGTTCCGGGGTGCGCACGGCGTAGCTGAATCCCGGGCGCAGAGCGTAGGCACCGGTCTCGCCGCGCCGATTGACGGCAATGAACCCGATTTGAGTATCGCCCCAGTTGACGCCCCGTCGGACAAAAAATCGGTGGATTTCCTCAACCGCCTGTTTGCACGCCGCTTGCGGGGATTTGCCCGCGGTCATGGCGGCCACCACCCGGAAGGAACCCACCGTGCGGATGACCTCTTCGCCGTGGCCGGTGGCCGTGGCTCCGCCCACGCTGCCGTCCACGTACAGGCCGGCCCCAATGAGGGGGGAGTCGCCCACGCGTCCGTGCATTTTAAAGGCCATGCCGCTGGTGGTGCACAGGCCGGCCAGTCGGCCCGCTCCGTCCAGCGCCAGCAAACCAATGGTGTCGTGGTTTTCGATGTTGGGGATGGGCTTGTATTCGGACTTGATTTTCCACTGCTCCCATTCTTTTTTGGAGTCCGGAACCATCAGGTCTTCTAAGGGAAACCCCATCTCCCGGGCGAATTGGCGAGCGCCGTCGCCCACCAGCATCACGTGCGGCGTGTGCTCCATGACGGCGCGGGCCAAGCTGCTGACGTGCACCACGTTCTCCACGGCCGCCACGGACCCAATGTTGCCCAAATGGTCCATGACGCAGGCGTCCAAGGTCACAATTCCGTCCCGGTCCGGACGTCCGCCCAAGCCTACGGAGCGTTCGTTGGGGTCCGCCTCGGTGCGCCGCGCAGCGGCCTCCACCGCGTCCAGCGCAGTGCCGTCGGGTTGCATCAACCCGTCCCAAGCGGCGCCAATGGCGGTTTGGGCAAAGGGCCACGTGCCCAGCATGACGGGGCCGCGGGCTATTTTGCCGTCACGTTCGTCCGCAGGGGAGGCGTCGGTTTCGCTGGAATCTCTCAGAAAATTGGCGCCTTTCAGCCCCGTCCATCCGGTCAGTCCGCCGGCCAAGGCCAGTCCGGCCGACTTCAAAAAATCAATGCGTTTCACGCCGTGTGGGTTATTTGGAGTTGAGAAAATGGGGAGCAACCCGATAGCCGCTGCGCTCCAAGTGGCGGGCATACAGGCGCATCCGACGTTGAAAATCCGGAAGGTGTTCCGGTTTGCGCGGTCCGGTCCACAGGACTTCCGCCAAGGCCTCCATCCGCGGGTGCATCATGTATTCCACGTGGTCCGGGGTGAGCATGTACTCGGTCCAAACGTTTCCTTGGCTGCCCAAAATGCGCTTTTGCTCCTCGGGGGTGAGGCCGTCGGGCACCACCGAATAGAGGTACACCGCTTCCACCGGATTGTATCCGCCGATGGCGTGCGGCTCGCTGTCTACCTTCGCTTGGTAGTGGTCAAAATAACAGGGTTTACCGGGGGTCATGATGGCGTTGTGGCCGCTCTTCGCCGCCGCTTTGCCGCCTTCTTCCCCACGCCAACTCATGACGGTGGCGTTGGGGGCCAGTCCGCCTTCCAAAATCTCGTCCCAACCAATGATTTTCTTGCCGCGGGCGTTGGCAAAGCGCTCCATGCGTTGGATGAAATAGGACTGCAGTTCGTGGGCGTCCTTCAAGCCCTCTGTCTGCATGCGGGCGCCGCAACGGGCGCACTCGTTCCACCGGTTTTTGGGGCATTCGTCGCCCCCGATGTGGACGTATTCGCCCGGAAATAGGGCAAAAACCTCCGTGAGTACGTCCTCCAGGAAGGCAAAGGTGGAGTCGTTACCAGCGCAGAAGACGTCGTCAAACACCCCCCAGCCGCGCGCAACTTCCAAAGGTTTTTGGCGGCAGCTCAGTTCCGGATAAGCGGCCAGTGCCGCCAACGCGTGCCCGGGCATTTCAATTTCGGGTACCACCCGGATGTGCCGTTCGGCCGCGTAGGCCACCACCTCGCGAATCTCTTCTTGGGTGTAAAAACCCCCGTACCGCAGGGTATCGAAGGACTGAAGGGAGTAGGGTCCCTGCTGGGATCCGCTGCGCCAGCCACCAATTTGGGTAAGCCGTGGGTACTTCTTGATCTCGATGCGCCAGCCTTGATCGTCTGTCAGGTGCCAGTGAAACGTGTTCATTTTGGCGCGCGCCAGGGCGTCGAGGTGTTTTTTGAGGAACTCCACACCGAAAAAATGGCGGGAAACATCCAAGTGCATGCCGCGGTAGGCAAAGGCTGGACGATCTTCTACCTCCAATTCCGGCAGACGGTGAATTGCCGCAGCGGTGTCTTCTCCAGCGCACTGAAATAGAGTTTGCAGCCCGTAAAATACCCCTGCTTCACTTCCTCCTTCCAGCGATATTTTGCCGGGCCGAACCCGCAGTTTGTACCCCTCCGCGGGCAGCGAGGTGTTCACGCTCAGTTGGGCACTCCATTCCTTGGGCTGTTGCGCTGCAGTGCGCGGTGCTGGCAGGCTGCATCGGTTCCACCACAAGCGGAGCACCTCCGCCTCACGTTCCAGGGAAGCGGGCGCTTTGAGATTCAACGTTCCCCGGAGCGCAGCGCTTCCATTCCCCACGTTCCAGGAGGCAGGAGCAGGAACCACGTTTAGCCCGGGTGTTTCCGAATGGTTTTGGCCCCTAAGCGCCGACGGCCCGCTCAAGAAGGCCAAAATCAGCAAAGCGTGCCCAACAATTTGCGAAGAGGTGAATCGATGTGCCATGCGTCCAAGATACGGACCTATTTTTGCACCATGCACAATTTGGAAGGTCGTCGGGTTACCGTTTACTGCGCGGGAAGCGCAAAAGTTCATCCCAAGTATTTGCGCGCTGCGGAGGTTATTGCTTCGGACCTGGTGGACGCCGGCGCCTCCTTGCTTTTTGGCGGCGGGAAAACCGGTCTGATGGGCCATTTGGCCACCTGCGTGCTGGATCGGGGCGGTAAAGTGCAAGGCGTGATGCCCTACCTTTTAAAGGAGATTGAAATGAACCACCCCGGCGTGGAGGATTTTACCTATGTGCACACCATGGCGGAGCGCAAAGCCCTCTTGCTGCAAGACACGGCCGGTTTGGTGGCGATGCCCGGCGGTACCGGCACGTTGGACGAGCTCATTGAAGCCGTTACCTTGAAGCGCTTGGGCCAGTACCTTCAACCCATTGTATTGCTGAATCAGGACGGCTTTTACGATTCCCTCATTGCCCTCATCGACCGCATGGTGGACGAAGAATTCATGAATCCCGAACACCGCAACTTGTGGACGGTGGTGGCGCACCCCAACGAGGTGGTTTCTGCCCTGAAAACCACACCGTTGTGGGATTCACAAGCCGTACTGCGAGCGGCGGTGAAGTAGGTCTTTTGGCCCGACATCGGTCGTTCAATGATTCATTGGCAACGTTCCATGTAAAATAATTGTAAACTACCTGCCGAAATCATTGCGATTCGGTGCGATTCGCTTACTTTTGCCCTCAATCTCAAAAAAGTAATTCAACAGAAAACCCCCATGAAAAAGGTTTTTGCTTCCGCGCTTTTGGTCGCCATGGCATTCCAAGCGCCCGTTTTTGCCCAAGATGCAGCTGCACCTGCTGCAACAGAAACAGCTGCACCGGCTGAAGCGACGGACACCGCCGCCGCCGCTGCTGAGGAAACAACTGAGGCTGCTGCCGCTCCTGCAGAGGAGTCCAGCTACACTCAAGTATTTAAAAAGAAGTTCATCGAAGGCGACCCCATCTGGATGGCGCCGGTTTTGTTGGTATTGATCATTGGTTTGGCCGTAGTTATTGAGCGTTTGTTGTACTTGACCTTCGCTTCTTCCAACAACGCCAAGTTCTTGAGTGAAGTTGAAGCTGCCTTGAACAAAGGTGGTGTTGATGCCGCAATGAAAGTGGCGTACGAGCACCGCGGCCCCGTGGCTACTTTGGTGTACCAAGGTTTGGCCCACTACGGTGAAGGAATGGACATGGTAGACAAGTCCATCGTTGCGGTTGGTTCCGTTGAAAACGGAAAACTGGAGCGCAACATCACTTGGATTGCCTTGTTTATTGCCTTGGCCCCGATGTTGGGTTTCTTGGGAACGGTTGTAGGTATGATTCAGGCGTTCGATGCCATCGAAGCTGCTGGTGACATTTCTCCGACCTTGGTTGCTGGTGGTATTAAAGTGGCCTTGTTGACCACCGTATTCGGTCTGATTGCCGCCATGATCTTGCAGGTATTCTACAACTTGATCCTCTCCATGGTAGACGGTATCGTCAACAAAATGGAAGACGCATCCATCTCCTTCTTGGACATGATGATTTCGTTCGACAAAAAGAACGGTAAATAAGGAATCATGGAAGGGTTATTGGCCAAATACGGCAAGTGGATCGCCATCGCCCTGGGGGTGATTGGTTTGATTCCTTCGCTTGTTGTTTACTTCGTTGAAGGGGAACAACTGGATAAAACCGTTGAGTACGGTTTGTACTTGACGTACATCATCTCTTTGGTGGCCATTGCAGCAGCTATTGGTGG
>JAXITR010000028.1:0-26776 GCA_034679985.1 Cryomorphaceae bacterium | reverse complement strand
CTGCGGCAAGTGGGACACCTCTTCCGTAGCCGTCAAGTTTGGCAACGACAAACCGGGGCCCAACATCACCTTGGCTCCCGACACCTGTTTTGACGGGCGCATCCGACTGAACATCGACTACGGCGGCGACACCGCCACCAAGTATTTGTACCGATGGACCTTCCCCAACGGAATTGTGGATACGGGGCGCGTCACCGTCTATCAATTACCGGCGTCGGGCACTTACACCATTCAATTGGAAGCGGTAGATTTGATTTGCAACGCGGTCTTTACGTACGAGTTCACCACCGCACTGCTGCGCATCAATCAACGGGTTTTTATTCCCAACGCCTTCACGCCAAACGGGGACAACGTCAACGAGTTTTTTGAGATTAAGGGAAACAACTGCGGCCTGAAATCAACGTTGGTGGTGCTCAATTCGTTTGGCAACGTGGTATTTGAGACCGACAAGCCCTTTGGTGACTATTGGGATGGAACGATTGCGGGCAAGCCGGCGCAATCGGACACGTACACCTACCGTCTGGTGCACGAAGAAGGGGTCTTTACGGGATACGTAACCTTGATTCGCTAGCGCGCCAGCAGACCCTTTTGGATCTCGATGAACGTTACCAGTCCCCGAGGGCCAGTAAGGGTCTATTAAACCGTTTTTAGGGCGTCCACCAAGGCGTCCACTTCATCAGTGGTGTTGTAGCGGCTGAAGGACAAGCGCAGACCGTCGCCAGAACCGATGGCTTCCAACACGTGGCTGCCTTTGCTGGATCCGGAAGAGCAGGCGCTGCCGCCGGAAACGCAGAATCCCTTGATGTCCAAGGCAAAGGTGAGCATGCCGCGGTTGGGATCCCCTTCCGGCAAGCTGATGTTCACCACCGTGTACAAACTGTTGTCCAAATCGCCGGAAGCTCCGTTGAAGGCAACGCCGGGCAACGCAGTGGTCAACCGCTCAATGGCATGGGCTTTCAGGGCGCGCATGTGCTGGTGATCTGCCTCCATGCGCTCGTGGGCCAGCTTAAAGGCCTTGGCCATGCCCACAATGCCCAAGACATTCTCCGTGCCGCTGCGGTGCCCGCGCTCTTGGGAACCGCCGTGGATGAACGGGTGAAGACCTGAGTTGGCCTTGACGTAGGCGAACCCAATGCCCTTGGGGCCGTGAAACTTGTGCGCACTGCACGCGGAAAAATCCACGGGAAGTTGACTGAAGTCTACCGGAAAATGGGCCAAGGTTTGCACCATGTCCGAATGAAACCAGGCTCCGTACTTCTTGCACAGCGATCCTGCTTCTTCAATGGGCAGCAGGTTGCCAATTTCGTTGTTGCCGTGCATCAGGCTGACCAAAACGGACACTCCTTCTTCTTGTGCTGCTTTAAGCTCCTGCTCCAACCAGCTGAGGTTCACGTCTCCGCGCGAGTCAACAGGAGCCAAGCGGGTATCGCACAAGCCTTGCGCCGCCAATTCTTCCGCAACATGGAGAACGGCATGGTGTTCTACGGGGCTGGTGAGGATGCGGCGAACGCCCAGATCGCGAACAGCGCCTTTGAGGGCCCAGTTGTCGGCTTCCGTGCCTCCGGAAGTAAAGATGATTTCGCCCGGGGTACAGCCCACCAAGGAAGCAATTTCTTTGCGCGCAGACTCTACCAAAGCTCGTGCCTTACGCCCTTCCGCATGGGTGGAACTGGGATTGCCAAAGGTGTCCAAGACGTCGATCAAGACGGACTTTACCTCAGGATCCAAGGATGTTGTGGCGGCGTTGTCAAAATAAACCATGCGAAAAATCTTAGTCAATAATTAATGCTCGGGGTGGTCCTTATCTATTCAGCAAATGCGGCAATAAACCGATCCGCAAGGGCGTCGGCTTCGGCTTGGGAAGGAGCCTCGGTATAAATGCGTACAATGGGTTCCGTATTGGACTTGCGCAGGTGGACCCAAGATTCTTGAAAGTCAATTTTCACCCCGTCCACGGTGGTAATTCGCTCTTCTTTGTATCGGTCTGCAATGCGCGCTAGAGCAGCGTCAACATCTGCTTTGGGGTCCAATTCGGCTTTCTTTTTGGACATAAAATACGCCGGATAGCGACGCCTCATCGCGCTCACCGTGCCGCCTTGGTAGGCCAAATGCGTCAAGAACAAGGCAATGCCCACCAGCGAGTCGCGCCCGTAGTGCAATTCCGGGTAAATGATTCCTCCGTTTCCTTCGCCGCCAATAACGGCGCCCAGCTCCTTCATGGTTTCCACCACATTGACTTCGCCAACGGCGGAGGCGCGGTACAGGCATTGGTGCCCCAGGGCAACATCCCTTAGTGCACGCGAAGAACTGAGGTTGCTCACGGCCGGGCCGGGGGTTCGGTCCAAGACGTAATCGGCCACGGCCACCAAGGTGTATTCCTCGCCAAACATCTCGCCCGTTTCGTCGATCAAAGCCAATCGGTCCACGTCCGGATCCACCACGATGCCCAAATGCGCACCCACCGCGGGCACCAACCGGCAAATCTCGCCCAGGTGTTCCTTCAGGGGCTCCGGATTGTGCGGAAATTGCCCATTGGGAGCACAGTAAAGCTCCTCCACCTCGCAACCGAGGGCGTCCAGGAGCAACGGAACCGCGATGCCTCCGGTGGAGTTTACGGCATCCACAACAATTTTGAATTTGCAGGCACGAATGGCCGGAACGTCCACCAACGGCAACTGAAGAACCGCCTCAACGTGGCGTTCTAGGGCGTCGTGAACGAACGTTTTGGTGCCCAATTCGTACACTTCCACAAACGAGTACTCTTGGGAGGCTACGCGATCCAGTAGTTCCTGACCGTCCGCTGCAGAAATAAACTCACCGCGGTGGTTGAGCAGTTTCAGCGCGTTCCAATTGACGGGGTTGTGGCTGGCCGTCAAGATAATTCCGCCTTGAGCGCCTTGCGCCACTACCTCCACTTCCACCGTGGGGGTGGTGGACAAGTCCAAATCAATGACATCAATGCCCAACGCCAGCAAAGTATTCTCCACCAAACCTTGAACAAAGGGGCCCGACGGACGTGCGTCCCGCCCGATAACCACTTTAATTCTGCCGGTAGACGCATACGTTTCTTTCAACCAGCTACCGTAGGCGGCCGCAAAAGCTACAGCATCCACAGGAGTCAACGCGTGGTCTGGCTGTCCGCCGATGGTACCGCGAATGCCGGAAATGGATTTAATGAGGGCCATGGTGGATGGGCATTTGGGGTGTTTCCCGCAAAATTACGGGACAGGGACCGGATGTTGACAAGGTTGTGGAAAACGTTTTGCTGAAATGGCCGACCTTTGCACTAAATATCGCGTAGTTTAGTACCATGCACGAAGCCGAAGAACAGGCCCTTATTCGACGTTTTGAGCACATGCTGCAAGAAGATGTGGTGGGCTTTTTTGACGTGGAAGAATTCGAGCACATTGCTACGTATTATTTGGAAACGGGAGATTTCACCAAGGCCCTAAAGGCCATTGATTTTGGCTCCCACCAACACCCCTACGCGCCTTCCTTTGTGGTGAAACGTGCGCAATACGCAGTCGCTACGGACCGTCTGGACGAGGCCGAACAGTTCTTGAACCACGCGGAATCCCTGGACCCCACCAACGCCGACGTCCACGCCACACGGGGCCTGCTCTTTGCCAAGCAAGGACGCCCTGAGGAGGCCATTCGGTGCCTGAAAAAAGCCATTCGAACCGCGGAAGACCCCGTAGGAATCTGGATTCAGCTGGGCGGCATTTACCAGAGTTTAGGACGTTACGAGGAGGCGATCAAGTTTTTCAAACAAGTCTTGGACGAGGAACCGTCGGACGAGAATACCTTGTACAACTTGGCCATCTGCTACGACTCCATGGATCAGGGGCACAAGGCGGTGGAGTGGTTTCACGCCTTCATTCAAAAGCATCCGTACAGCGAGACCGCTTGGTACCATTTGGGCATCACCTATTCTCGCCTGCGCAATCCGGAAGAGGCCTTGAAATCCTTGGACTACGCCCTGCTTATTGACGATCAGTTCACGGCAGCATACTACGAAAAGGCCCGGCTCTTGGAACGTTCCGAGCGTTTTGCGGAAGCCGCGGCTGTGTACAAACAATCCTTAGAGGGAGACGAGGAAAGCGGTTATGCCCATTTTCGGTTGGGCAATTGCCTCCGCATGATGGAGCAATTAGAAGGAGCCAACGAGCATTTTCGCAAAGCCATTGAATTGGATCCGGAATTGGACGAGGCCCATTTGGAACTGGCCCTAATGCTCAGCGACCAAGGTCGTTTCTTTGAGTCGCTTCACCACATCAAAAAAGCCTTGTCTTTAGAGTCCGAGAATCCGGACTACCACTTGGTGGCTGCAGACATTTACAAACGCATGGGGTTGCTGCAAGAAGCCGAAAATCGGTACCGAACGGTGCTGTACACCTTGCAAATGGCAGATCCGGACCTCTACATGGACTATGCCGAGTTGCTCTTAGACATGGAGCAAGTGGACTTGGCGTACGACACCCTCTTGGAAGCACTCTTGGCCTTTCCGGATTCCGAAGCGCTGCACGCGGTGTATGCAGGCTACCTCCTCTCGTCCAACGATTGGGACGAAGCGCTTGCTTGGCTGGAACGCGGCTTGCTCTTGAACCCTGCCGAAATGGGCGCTTTGTTGCTGGAGTACTTCCCCCACCTGCGCGACGATGCCCGCTTGATGGAAAAACTGGGGCCTTATGCTCCTCCCCTTGCTTAAACCCAGACTCATGAAAAAATCCTTAATCTTGGTGGCCAAAGGCTTGGCCATGGGCGCTGCCGACGTGGTACCCGGTGTTTCCGGCGGTACCATCGCGTTTATTTCCGGCATTTACGAGACTTTGTTGGCCTCCATCTCTGCGGTTAATTTTTCGCTGCTCGCAACCTTCAGAAAGGAGGGCATTCCTGGGGTTTGGCGCGCAGTGAACGGCAACTTTTTGCTTCCCTTACTCAGCGGTATTGCCATCAGTATCTTGAGTTTGGCCAAGGTGGTCACCTACTTGATGGACCACCACCCCATCGGTATTTGGTCCTTCTTTTTTGGATTGGTATTGGCCAGTATTGTGCTGGTGGTTCGCATGATCCGAGTTCCCAACGGCACGGTCTGGGTTGCCGGCGCAGCAGGTGCGGTTCTCGCCTACTGGATCACCACATTGACTCCCGGAAACGCGGCAGAACTGTCCTATGGATACTTGTTCTTTTGCGGGTTTATCGCGATTTGCGCCATGATTCTTCCCGGAATCAGCGGAAGTTTCATTTTGGTGCTACTGGGCGCGTACCGTTTTGTTCTGGACAGTTTGCACGAGCGCAACTTGGCCGTTATTGGTGTTTTTGCCGCCGGCGCTTTGATTGGAATTACGAGCTTTTCCCACGTGCTGAAGTGGCTTTTTGCGCGCTTTCACGACGCCACGGTGGCTTGCTTGGCCGGCTTTATGCTCGGTTCCTTGGCCAAGGTGTGGCCGTGGCGCACCGGAGGTGCCGTTGACGGACCGGACGCCCCGTGGAACTGGGTGGACAAGGATCCTCTGTGGCTCACGGCCTTCGGCCTGGCTGCTCTGGGTGCGTTGCTCGTGCTCGGTTTGGAATACTGGGGCAGTCGTCGTGCCCAATCCTGATTCAGAGGTGCTGTTGGGCCTAATGGGGCACCCCATTGGGCATTCGCAATCGCCTCGTTTGATGGAGGGATTTGCGCGAGCGGAACAACGGTCCAACCTAAGGTATGCGCTTTGGGATCTGCCCGCGTGGCCCGCGTCACGCCTGGAATGGTGGGAATCTTCGGGCAAACCCCGTGGCTGGAACGTCACCATTCCGTTCAAACAGAACATTCTCCCTTGGTTGGATGCACAAACGGACAGTGCGCAAGCGGTTGGCGCCGTCAACACGGTAGCCGTCATGCCCGACGGTTCTTGGCTGGGGCACAACACCGATGCCGACGGTTTTTGGGAAGCATTGCACGAATTTCCCAACCTACCGGCCGCCGGACGAGCACTTTTGTTGGGCGGAGGAGGTGCGGCGCGCGCCGTTCATTTCGCCTTGACGTCCCGCGGTTGGACCGTTGAAACCGCCATTCGTCGCGCGCAAGAACCCTGGATGGA
This sequence comes from Cryomorphaceae bacterium, assembly GCA_034679985.1. Lineage (GTDB taxonomy): Bacteria > Bacteroidota > Bacteroidia > Flavobacteriales > Schleiferiaceae > CAMDTE01. Next base: position 20,693 of record JAXITR010000028.1, on the reverse strand, counting down.
ACAAACCGTCGCTTGGGAAAGCCTGCTTGAGGTAGACCTCAGTCGCTTTCAATTGGTGGTGAATGCCACTCCGTTGGGGAGTCAATCAGCACCCAATGAATCACCTATAATCAATTGGGAATCTGGCAATTGCCGTATTCATTTAATGGATTTGGTATACACCCCATCGCCTACCCGCCTGATGCATTTGGCCGCTCAACAGGGCTGGACCGTTCAAGACGGAAGCGGCATGTTGCGGCAACAAGCGAAAAAAGCCTGGAATTTTTGGAAATCTTCCGGGGTTATTCCCGAAATTTAGGCCCTATTTCATAGACCATGGACGATCTTAACCGCCCCCAAGAAGGGGAAGTGCTACCCACCGAGGCTTTAGAGGCCGCTAATGTTGGAAACGAATCCGAATTGACGGTTGACACCGCTTCGGATTATGATGCTACCGCAACCGAATCTGCTGTACCAGCCGAGCAGGAGGTAACTGCAGACTCATCGGTTGCAGCCGAAACGTCCCCGACGGACCCGATGGTTGAAACCGAATCCGAATCCGCAGATCTATTGGATGCTTTGCAACTTCCCGCGTACGCAGATTGGGAAACCGAAGCACTTTTGGTGGAGACCAAATCGGTTTTAAGTACTCGCTCGTTGGAGGAATTGCGGGTTTTGTGGCCCGCCCTACGCAGCGTCCTGGACCTTCGATTTAGCGAAGCACGCCAACATGCCTTGGAAGCATTTACTGCGGAAGGCGGAGTGGCCATGGATTTCCGGTACGAATCAGCCGATTTTTTGCGTTGGAAGGATTTGTCCCAGCAGTACCGGAGTAAACGCGCTGCTTGGAAGCAAGAGGAAGATCAACGGCTGAACGTCAACTTGAAGACGAAAGAGGAATTGTTGTTGCAAATCAAACACCTTGCGGAACAGCCTGATTTGCCAACTGCGAAAACCTACACCGAGTTCCGCGCCATCCAAGAGCGTTGGAAGCAAGTGGGTGCTGTGCCTTCCGAGCAGGCCAACACCCTTTACCCTACCTACCGCTTTTTCGTGGATCGTTTTTACGACCAACTGCGCCTGAGCAATGAATTGCGTGAGTTGGATTACAAGCACAACCGCGAAGCGAAAGAGTCACTGATTGTGCAGGCTGAAGCCATGCTGGCGGATGCATTAAAAAACGACGCTGTTCGTCGTTTGCAAGCCCTTCACGCTGCCTGGAAGGAGACCGGGCCGGTGGAACCCGAGCAAAAAGAGCCGTTGTGGGAGCGTTTCAAAAAGGCTACGGATGCCGTCCACGACGTGCGCCGTGCCGCATCGGAGCAAATCCACCAGGCCAACGACGAAAAAATTGCGGCAAAAACCGCTCTTGTGGAAGAATTGGAAGCGTGGGCTGCGTCCCTTGCTGCGGCGAATGCCTCCGGTTGGAATACGGTATTTGAGGAATTGTCTGCTCGCCGTTTGGTGCTGCAAGCTGTGGGCCACACGTTTGGCGACGCATCCGAAGCGGTTTGGAAGCGCTTTCGTTCGGTAGAGCAGAACCTGAGCCGAGCGCGCAATTCCTTCTTCAAGGAGCGCAAAGCAGCCTTTGCCGGCGCCATTGCAGCCAAAATGGTGTTGATTGAACAAGCAGAGGCTTTGCGGGACAGTGCGGATCTTAAAGGCACGGCCAACACCTTAAAGCGTTTGCAAGCGGATTGGAAAAAAACACCTTTTGTGCCCAAGGGCGAAGGCGACAAACTTTGGGAACGCTTTCGAGCGGCCTGCAACGCGTTTTTTGACCGGGCCAAATCCGTTCAACACGAGCAAGATGCTTCATTGGAAGAAAACGCAGTTTTAAAACGTGCGTTGTTGGACGAAGCGCAGGGGCTGACGGTTTCTGGACGAGAACACCTTCCCGTGCTTTTGGACCTCTCTAAGCGCTGGAAAGCAGCCGGTTCCCTACCCGCGAAGGACCGCAAGCTGGATGCGTCCTTTCACGAATTAATGGACAAGCATTTCAATGCGTTGGACATGAACAAAGCGGAGTCGCAAAAGATTCGCTACCAGCAGAAATTGGAAGCCATCGGGGGCGACGGGAAAGCCGGATTGGAACGCGAGGTTCAGTTCCTACGCACTCGTTTGGACGAAGCGCGCCGCGCTGCCGGCCAAATGGAGGCCAATTTTGCGATGTTTTCCACCGGGAAATCGTCCAAACCCAATCCGTTCTTGGTGGAGGCTCAAAAACGTTTGGATGCCGCCAAGGAAGAGGTTGTGCAGTGGGAACAGAAGTTAAAATCGGCGCGCACGGCCTTGCAGGCCCAAGAATAAGCCGCGTGCGTGGAATTTAAACTGGAGAGTCCGTACCGCCCCACGGGCGATCAGCCGGCGGCAATAGCCGCCTTGGTGGAAGGCATTCGGGCGGGCGAACCGCAGCAAACCTTGCTGGGGGTGACGGGATCGGGCAAAACCTTTACCGTAGCCAATGTGGTGAAGTCCATCCAGCGGCCCACGCTGGTGCTGAGCCACAACAAAACGCTTGCGGCTCAGCTGTACCAGGAGTTCAAGCAGTTCTTCCCCAACAACGCGGTGGAGTACTTTGTCTCGTACTACGACTACTACCAGCCGGAAGCCTACATTCCCACCACGGGCACCTACATAGAGAAGGATCTGGCGATCAACGACGAGATCGAGAAGTTGCGCCTGAGCACCACTTCGTCCTTGTTGAGTGGACGCCGGGATGTTCTGGTGGTGGCGTCGGTCAGTTGTTTGTACGGTGCGGGAAATCCAGAAGCCTTTGGGCAACAGGTCATCAGCGTTCAAAAGGGTCAAAAAATTGGACGGCAAAAGTTGCTGCATCAGTTTGTGGGGGCCTTGTACAGCCGCACCACGGCGGACTTCAAACGGGGAAATTTTCGCGTCAAGGGTGACACCGTCGACCTGTTTCCGGCCTATGGAGACACCTACTACCGCATTGAATTGTGGGACGATGAAATCGACAAAATCGACGCCATCGACGGCGAGACGCACCAGAAAGTGGAGTCCATGGACGCCATTCTGGTCTACCCTGCCAATTTGTTCGTGACCACCCCGCAGCAGCTTCAAGCGGCCATCCACGCCATCCAAGACGACTTGGTCAAGCAGGTGGATTTCTTTTTGGAAACCGGCCGACCGCTGGAAGCCAAGCGTTTGGAGGAACGTACCAATTTTGATCTGGAAATGATCCGGGAGCTGGGCTACTGCTCCGGAATTGAGAACTACTCCCGGTATTTGGACGGTCGCGAACCGGGCACCCGACCGTTCTGCTTGCTGGACTACTTCCCAAAAGATTTTTTACTGGTGGTGGACGAAAGCCACGTGACCTTGCCCCAAGTGCGGGCCATGTACGGCGGCGATCGGTCCCGAAAGGTGAATTTGGTGGAATATGGCTTCCGCTTGCCTGCGGCCATGGACAACCGCCCCTTGCGGTTCGACGAGTTCGAAACCCTTCAGAATCAGGTGCTCTACGTGAGCGCCACCCCGGCAGACTACGAACTGGAGCGCAGTGGCGGCGTGGTGGTGGAACAAATCATCCGCCCCACCGGCTTGCTGGATCCCGTCATTGAAGTTCGACCGTCCAAAAATCAGGTGGACGACCTCATGGAGGAAATTCAAAAGCGCGTGGAGTTGGACGAACGCGTACTCGTCACCACCCTCACCAAGCGCATGGCGGAGGAACTCACCAAATTCCTCACGCGCTACGGCGTGCGTTGCCGGTACATTCACTCGGACGTGGAAACCATGGAACGCATCGCCATCATGGACGACCTACGGGAGGGTCTGTTCGACGTTTTGATTGGGGTCAACCTGTTGCGCGAGGGCTTGGACTTTCCCCAAGTTTCGTTGGTGGCCATTCTGGACGCGGACAAGGAAGGATTCCTCCGCAGCGAACGTGCCCTGGTGCAAACCGTGGGCCGCGCCGCGCGGAACGTCAACGGAAAGGCCATCTTCTACGCGGACCGCATCACGAATTCCATGCAGCGCACTTTGGACGAAACGGCCCGACGCCGCTCCATTCAAGAAAAGTACAACACCGATCACCACCAGGTACCGACCGCCATTGCCAAAAAAGCCGAAAGTTTGTTCGCCAAAAAACGCGAAGCAGAAACCCTGAGGGACGCCAACCAAAAGTTAGCGCAGGAACCGGAGTTGAAGTACCAGAGCGTGGGCGAGCTGGACCAAAAAATCACCTCTGTGCGCAAGGCCATGGAAACGGCGGCCAAGAACTTGGACTTCTTGGAGGCCGCTCGCTACCGGGACCAACTCAAGGCCCTGGAGGTGGTGCGCAACGAGGCCAAAAAGGAGTAAGATCCCCTGGAGGCCACTCCCCACACAAAATAAAAAAAATGGGCGACCTCCAAAGAGATCGCCCACACACTAAAAGAAGTGCGGTTGGCCGCACCCTAAGTAGGGTCAGACGGCGTCAGCCGACGCGCACCAATTCTACATCAAATACCAGTGTTGCATTGGGCGGAATCACACCACCCGCGCCGCGTGCTCCGTAGCCCAAATGAGCCGGAATCACAAAGCGCGCCTTGGAACCTTCGTTCAGCATTTGGATGCCTTCGTCCCATCCTTCAATGACTTGCCCCACACCGATGGCAATACCAATGGGGGTTCCGCGCTGCACGCTGCTGTCGAAGACCGTACCGTCCGGAAGCATACCGGTATAATGCACCTGAACCTGCTGCCCTTTGCTGGGCTTTGGGCCTGAACCCACGGATTCAATCTTGAAGTAGAGGCCTGATTCCGTGCGTTCAAAACCCGCTACCAAATCCGCCATTGCTTTCTCAGCTTCGGCCGCCGCAGCGCGCTCCGCCTCCTTGGACTTTTCCTGCCCCGCCTCAAACGCCGCCACCGCATCAAAAGCGGCAGCCTCCGCTCCCACGGCCTCAATTTCCAAACGCTCAATGACATCGCCCTGGCGAATGGCATTCACCACGTCCATGCCGGCCGTTACCTTGCCAAAAACCGTGTGCTTGCCGTCCAACCAAGAGGTTTCCGTGTGGGTTATGAAAAACTGGGAACCGTTGGTGCCGGGTCCGGCATTCGCCATGGAAAGAATGCCGGGTGCATCGTGACGCAAATCAGGGTGAAACTCGTCCGGAAAACGGTATCCGGGGCCTCCGGAGCCGGTTCCTTGGGGGTCGCCTCCTTGCACCATGAAGTCCGCAATGACGCGGTGAAACTTCAATCCGTTGTAGAACGGTACGCCTTTTTTGGCCGCGTGGTTGGTCAAGGTACCTTGGGCCAAGCCCACAAAATTACCCACGGTCATGGGCGTCAGTTGGTAAAAAAGCTCGGCCGTTACGGTACCGCGGTTGGTGTGAAAATGTGCTAAAAGCATAAAGTTGGGTTTTCAAAGGGAAAAAAACCGGTTTCAGCCGGTTTCTCTCTCGGTTTTTAAAAAAATGCGGGGGACTTCCGAAAAAGTACCCCCGCAGAATGGCGTTTTTAAGCGATTGTCTTACTGAACGTCCTCAATCCACACGTCAAAGACCAAGGTGGAATTGGGCGGAATGATGCCCATGTCGCGGTCACCGTAGCCCAATGCAGGTGGTATGATCAACTTGGCGTGCGTACCTTTTTTCAATCCCAGCAAACCTTGCTTCCACCCTTCGATCACCTGACCTTGCGGCCCAGCAACCACGGTAAAGGGATCGTAGGGCTCGCGTCGGGGATCGTAACCACCGCACAATTCCGCTACGGTTTTCACTGAGGAATCAAAGTACTTACCGTTCGCCAAATAACCAACGTAGTGCACTGCCACATTGCTTCCGGCTTTCACTTCCGGACCGTTGCCCTCTTTAACGATCAACACCTTCAAGCCACCGGCCTTAACCGTTGCCTTACCGGTCCAAAGAGCGTATGCCTTGTCGTAGGCGGGTACATCGATGGTACCGCCGTCGGACCAGAAGGGGAACTGGGCCAAGCGTTCGCCACCGATTTTGGCGGCTGCCGCACTGCGCTCTGCTTTTTCTTTCTCAACGGAAGCACGACGCTCTGCAAATACTTTTGGTGCGTCAAACGCTTCCGCATCCTTGCCGATGCGAATGATTTGGAGCTTGTTCAACACCACATCTTCGTTGGGCTTGTTGGCCGCATTTTGGGGCAACGAAGTGATTGCGGGAATTTTAGCATGGCCGGCCACTACCTTACCGAATATGCTGTGGCGGTTGTCCAACCAAGGAGTGGGTACTTCCGTGATGAAGAACTGGGAACCGTTGGTTCCTGGGCCCGCGTTAGCCATGGACAGAATGCCCACGGTGTCGTGCTTCAACGACGGATGAAACTCGTCTGGGAATTGGTAGCCCGGACCGCCCATTCCGGTGCCGTCGGGGTCCCCGCCTTGAATCATGAAGTTCTGAATGCAGCGGTGGAAAATAAGTCCGTCGTAAAAAGGTTGGTTTTTGCGAACGGCCACCAACGGGTGTTTTCCTTCTGCCAAGGCAACAAAGTTGGCCACGGTCATGGGAACCTTCTGGTATTCCAAACGCACCAGGATATCTCCTTTACTGGATTGGAACAAAGCATACATGCCGTCGTTCAACTCGACTTTTTCACCGTTCACGGAAACGGTGCCTTTGGCCTGACAAGCCGTGCCGGCCAGCGCCGTGGAGGCTGCTAAAAACCAAGCAAAAAACTGTTTTTTCATACATCAAAAATTAAAGAAAGAGCAAGAAACTGAGGCGGGTCGGTACAAAAACCAGACCGCACCGCAATCAGCGAACGCGAAGGTAATAAACGACGGGACTCATTGGTGGAATTTTGCCTAAATCTCCTGCAACTCCGTGGGCCAAGTGCGCCGGCAAGATGACCACCAAGCTGTCGCCTCGGCGGGACTGAAGCAACACTTCGTGCAGTCCAATTTCCCCAACATTATCTCGGCCTACCCGGAACTCCAACGGTGCATCAGCGCGGTAGGTGTAAAACGTTTTTCGGCGCAAGTCCGTTGCTTGGGCCGTCAGTTCCACGCCGTCCCCTGTTTGGAGTTGACTTCCGGTACCGGCTTCCACGCGCCACATCCGCCAGCCGGTGCCTCCCGTTTGAACCGTCCAGCCGCGTTCGGCCACAAAAGCATCAATGGCCTTGCGTTCGGAGGTCAACTGATCCCGATGCTGCTGAATCAAATCTTCCTCGCCACTCAAGGGCTGAGCCGTCCCACCTGGAACGGAATCGGGCTCGCGCCGCTGGCACGCCGAGGTGGCTACCATCCCCAATAACATCAGTGCGGTCAACCATCCTTTGGACGTGCGACGCAAACGATCCAAAGCGTCCGCAAGGGATCCCTCTACGTAACCGCCGGCCGCGTTGCGGTGCCCCCCGCCGCCAAAATATTCGCGGGAAAAAGCGTTGACGTCCCGCTCTCCTTTGCTGCGGAAGGAAATCTTGACGCCATGCGCCTCTTCGCGGAAAAAGGCACTGACCTCAACGCCGGAAACGGCCAAACCCTGATTCACCAGGCCGTCGGTATCTCCTTTGGCAAAGCCAATGCGTTGGAGGGTGTTTTGATCCAAGGAAATCACGGCCAGTTTGCCGTCTTCCCAGAAGGACATACCGCGCAAGGCCTCGCCCCATAAATGCATTCGTTGGGGTGATGCAGCATCAAATAAGTGGCTGTGGATGAACTCCGGAACAGCTCCAGCTTCCACCAAAAGTGCAGCTGCGCGCAAGGTTTCCGACGAAGTCGATGGGTAGCGAAAACTACCGGTGTCCGTCAACAATCCGGTGAATAAACACGTAGCGGCATCGGCCGTGAAGTCGGTTTTATTCATGTGGCCCACCAGCCGAACCACCAATTCGCACGTGCTGCTGGCAGAGGTATCGCTCAAAGACAGGGAAAAGGCCGGATCCGGCTGCAGGTGGTGATCCACCAGGGCCGTGGTTCCGGAAAACGCGCTCAGCAAAGCCGCCAAAGCCTCCCCCGTTCTGGACCACGTGTTGTAGTCCAAGGCCACCACCAAGTCCGCAGATTGCAGAGATTGAACCACTGCTTCAGGATCCCCCTCGTGCACCAACGCTTTGGGGTACCCCGGCATCCAACGCAAATTTTCCGCGGCGTGGTTGGGGAAAACCGACGTCACCTCGTGACCCCGCTCTTCCAAAACCGCATGCAGGCCCAACAGGCTGCCTACGGCGTCTCCGTCCGGATTCCAGTGGGTCGTCAAGACCACCCGACGCGGGGCAAGGTCCAAATAGTGGCATAGTTCAAACATCGCTGCAATTTCGTACTTTTGCACCCACTAAAAAAATGCATTAAATGGCCACAAATCGCACTTTCACCATGATCAAGCCCGACGGCGTCGCAAACGGCCACATCGGAGCTATTCTTGCCAAAATCAACGAAGCGGGATTCCGCATCGTAGCACTGCAAATGCAGCAATTGAGCCTGCACGAGGCCGGTTTGTTCTACGCCGTTCACCAAGAGCGCTCCTTCTTTGGCGAATTGGTGGAGTACATGACCTCCGGTCCCATTGTTGCGGCCATTTTGGAAAAAGACAACGCAGTTGAAGATTTCCGCACCTTAATTGGCGCTACCGACCCCACCAAAGCAGCCGAAGGAACCATTCGCCGCATGTACGCGGAGAGCATTGCTGCCAATGCCGTCCACGGTTCCGACTCCGACGAGAATGCAGCCATCGAAGGCGCGTTTTTCTTTGGCGCTAAGGAGCAATTTTAAGTTTTTGAGGAAAGGGTTGCGGACCGCAACTCCTTGAAAAAGATTCGTTTCTTAAGCGAACCGAATGCCCTCCAACGGATAAGCATCGCCGAGTACCTCTCGCAGGGCCTCGGCGATTTTCGTTTTTTGGAGGTCCAATTCGTGGCGCATGGCCGAAGAATCCAATACCACCAACAACTCCGTTCCGTTCCACTCCATCCGCTGGGTTCTGGCGGCCACTGCAGGCCCCAACAAGTCATCCCACGCTGCGCGAACCACCGCACGACGAAAGGTAGGATCACGGTGCAGGGGAGCCATCCACCGCTGGATCAGGGTTCCCAATTGTTCGGTGTTGTCGCGTCTTCCCACAGCAACAAAGATAGACAAACGTTTAACCCGGGTGGGGACCTTTCCTCAGGTGCGGTGGAGGGTAAGCTGGCTGTTTAGGGAATGGGGTATGGAGGACGCTCACAGTTCCAAAACCACCACCCGGCCGTCCGGGTCCATTCGTTTCACCAAAGCTTCCGTGCGGTCCGCATGGGTGTCGGACAAAAAGATTTGCCCGAATTCTTGCGCTTTGACCAAAGACACCAACGCCTCCACGCGCTCGGCGTCCAATTTGTCAAAAACGTCGTCCAACAAAAGCAGCGGTTTGCGCCCCAGGGTGCGCGTCAATTGGGCAAACTGTGCCAATTTTACACTGACCAAATAGCTTTTTTGCTGCCCTTGGGACCCCACCTTTTTGAGCGGATGTCCGTTGAGCGTAAAAACCAAATCGTCTTTGTGCAATCCGGTGGTGGTGTACTGCACCACGCGATCCCGGGCCAAAGAATCCCGCAGCAATTGATCCAAGGGTGCGTTGTTGAGGTCCGACTCGTAGGTCCAGTCTACGGCCTCTTGTCCCCCGGACAAAAGGGAGTAAAAACGTTGGAGTTCCGGAGCAAACGCTGAGGTGAAGGCCAATCGCGCCGCGTACAGTTCCGGAGCAAGCGCACAGAGTTGGTCGTCGTAGAGTGCCAATTGCTCCGCGGAAAAAACCCGATTGGCTGCAAAATACTTGAGTAAGGCATTGCGCTGCTGCACCACTCGCTGGTACTGGAGCAGTCGATCCAAATACACGCGGTCGCCTTGGGCCACCATGCCGTCCAAAAACTTCCGGCGCAACGCACTTCCTTCGGACAGCAAATCGCGATCGGAGGGCGATATGACCACCACGGGGAACCGGCCGATGTGGTCCGACAACCGAGCGTACTCGGAATCGTCCACTCGGAAGGACTTCTTTTGGCCGGGCTGAACGGCACAATGCACCTTGACCGGGCCGTCGTCGGATCGAAACATGCCGCGGATGGCAAAAAAGGACTCGCCGTGGCGAACGTGGTCTGCGTCGGTGGTGTGGAAATAGCTTTTCGTGGTGCAGAGGTAGTAGATCGCGTCCAACACGTTGGTCTTTCCCGCACCGTTTTTGCCCACAAAAGCATTGAGTCCGGGTGAAAAATCCACCTCCAACTCTGCATGATTTTTGAAATTCAGCAGATGAAGGTGATCCAAAACTGTGTCGCGCATGGTGCAAAAGTCGTAACTTTGCGCCCATTGAAGAAATAGCCCCCATGGCAAACAACGAATTTGATCTCCTAAACGAGCCCGTAAAGGCTGTAGAAGTTGGATACAACCGCATCGAATCTTTTGTAGAAAAGAACAAGCGGAACTTACTCATTGGCGGCGGAGCCGTTGTGGGCGTGGTTCTCCTGACGTTGGGCTACAAGGAATTCATCCAAAAGCCCATGGAAGTTGAGGCGCAAGAAGCGCTGTACAAGGCACAAAATTTATTTGCAGCGGATTCGGTAAAGTCTGCGCTCAACGGAAATGCGGAGGTCTTGGGCTTCTTGGACATTGCCGACGAGTACGGCTGGACGAAAGCAGGAAATCTGGCGCACTACTACGCTGGAATTTGTTACTTGGATCTGGGCCAACCGCAAGAGGCCATTGAATCCATGGAATCTTTTTCCAGCAGCGACGGTTTGTTGGAAGCCAACAAATGGGGCAGCATTGCCGACGCCTTCATCGAGTTGAAACAACCCGAGGAAGCCCTGAGCTACTACTTGAAAGCCGCTAAAATTGCGGACAACGATTTGCAAACGCCTTTCTTTTTGAAAAAGGCTGCCCTTACGGCCGAAATGCAAGAGGATTTTGAACAGGCGTTGGATCTTTTTGAGCAAATCAAAAAGGACTACAGCCAGTCTGCCGAAGGCTACGAGGCCGCTCGCGACATTGCGTACTGCAAGGCAAAACTGGGTCAAGAGTAAGATGGCGACGGCCGAACAGCCGTACGCTGCATTGGACCTCAGCGGCGTACCCTCCGCCCAGGGCATGCGCTTTGCGCTGGTCGTGAGCGAGTGGAACGCGGACATCACCAATGCCCTCTACGACGGAGCTCAAAGTACGTTGTTGGCCTTGGGCGCGAATCAAGGAGACGTCATCCGGTACAACGTACCCGGTGCTTTTGAATTGATCTACGCAGGCCGAACCTTACTGCAACAAGCTGATTTCTTTGATGCCATTGTGGTTATTGGCAGCATCATTGAAGGCGAAACCGCCCACTTTGATTACGTATGCCAAGGGGTTACCCAGGGCATTGCGCAGTTGAATACTTTGGGCAAGGCTCCGGTTGTATTTTGTGTGCTTACGGACCGCAACAAGCAGCAAAGCTTGGACCGTGCGGGCGGTAAGTACGGAAACAAGGGCGTTGAAGCTGCGGTAGCCGCCGTGAAAATGGCTCATTTTTAGAAAAGTCGCACGCTTTTCCGAATCCGGCCCATGCCGGTCTGACGGCCCCTCCCTATCTTTGGGTACCAAACCTTTTTTTATGGATCCCCAAGCTTTAGCACGTGCCCAAGAATGGCTGAACAGTGAACTGGACCCGACCGATCGGCAGGAAATCGAACGCTTGATGGCGAAGGATCCGGAGGCCTTGGAAGAAGCCTTCTACCGCGAACTGGAATTTGGCACCGGCGGCTTGCGCGGCATCATGCGCTTGGGCTCCAACGGAATCAACCGCTACACGCTGGGGTTGGCCACGCAAGGGTTGGCCACGTATTTAGCCTCGGTTTTTTCCGGGCAGGAACTGCGCGTGGCCATTGCCTACGATTCCAGAAACAACAGCGCATCGCTCGCGAAATCGGTTGCGGAAGTCTTGGCGGCCAACGGAATAGAGGTTCACTTGGCGGAAGAACTCCGCCCTACTCCCTGGCTGAGTTTTGCCGTGCGTCGCATGAACGCACATGCGGGAATTGTGCTCACGGCATCGCACAACCCCAAAGAATACAACGGATACAAAGTTTACTGGTCCGACGGCGGCCAATTGATCCCTCCCCACGACCAGGCCTTGTTGGAACAAGTTCGTTCCACGCGATTGGAAGACGTCCGCTGGAGCGGGGGAACGGGTTCTGTTTTGCCTTTAGGCGCTGAACTGGACGAGGCCTACCTTCAGGCATTGCAGACCGTTCGGTGGTCGGACGCGGGCAAACGCGATTTGCGCATCGTGTTTACACCGCTCCACGGAACCTCCATCACGTTGTTGCCGCAAGCCTTGGAGCGCAGCGGATTTACCCAAGTGGATTTGGTGGAAGCGCAGGCCCAGCCGGACGGAAATTTCCCCACCGTCCACTCCCCCAACCCGGAAGAACCGGCCGCACTGGCTTTGGCCGTAGAACAAGCGCAAAATTCGCAGGCGGATTTGGTGGTGGGCTGCGACCCAGACACGGACCGCGTGGGTTTGGCGGTCCCCAAACCGGACGGTTCGTGGGTACTGCTGAACGGCAACGAAACGGCCGCGGTTTTGGTGGATTACGTCCTGGCGCAGCACCGTGCGGCGGGAACCCTCCCGAACCATGCTTTTGTGGCGCGAACCATCGTCACCACCCCTTTGCTGGACGCCATTGCGGCGCGGTACGGGGTTGCTGTAGAAGTTTGCCTGACGGGCTTCAAATGGATCGCAGATTTGATTGAACGCTACCAAGGCCAAAAGCAATTTTTGGTGGGCGGCGAAGAGAGCTACGGATATTTAATCGGCGATTTCGTACGGGACAAGGATGCCGTTTCCGCGGCGGTTGTTTTGGCGGAAGCCGCCGCGTGGCACAAAGCGCAGGGCAGAAGTTTTTACGAACAACTACAACTGCTGTATGCGGAACACGGAATGTATCGGGAAAAACTGGTTTCCATCACGCGGCAAGGTCGCGCTGGAGCGGAGGCCATTGCGGCGAGCATGCTTCGGTTCCGGGAAGCTCCCATGCGCCAAATCGCAGGCGTTGCGGTCGCTGCATTGTCCGACTACAGTGCGCGAACACGCACCAACTACGCCACGGGGTTGGTCGAACCCTTGGACCTCCCCTCTTCCGATGTGCTCCAATGGCACATGAGCAACGGGGACGTCCTGACGGCAAGGCCGTCGGGTACGGAACCCAAAATCAAATTTTACTTTTGTGCGGTAGGCAACGGCGGTGAAGACCGACTTACCGCTTACGCCAACGAATTTTCACACGCATGAACTACCCGATGAACCCCATCCTTCGCTGGAGAACCGCGGCCTTACTCTGTGCAGTGGTTGTGGCTTTTTCCAGCTCAGCGCTGGCTCAAGACGCGCTACGGTACCGAGGAGTGCTGCAGCTGAACGACAGCATTTCTTTACCGTTTCATTGGACGTGGAGCCAGGCCGAAGGAGCCCCAGCCGTTTTGTTCAACGCGGACGAGCGCATTTCCATGCACCCGGAAGAGCCTATTGGCGATTCCATGGTCTTTTCTTTCCCGGTTTTTAACAACGCATTTCACTTGGCCGTTGCGGAAAACGGTCAAGTTTTGCGCGGCTACTGGGTTCGGTACGATGCCGGAAATCAGCGCTATCCTTTGGAACTCCGCCAGGACGACGGTGAGCGTTTTCCCGGCGAACACGCCGAAGGCTTCCCGGCGGTGGTACGCCCCCGCTACCAAATGACCCTAGAATCCGACGCGACAACTCCAACCCCAGCGGTTTGGGAATTGGACCGCGTCAGCATCAACGGATTTTACGGCAGTATATTGACGGAATCGGGCGACTACCGCTTTTTGCAGGGAAATGTTGTGAATAAAACCCTGTGGATGAGCACCTTTGACGGTATTCATGCCTACGTTTTCAAAGCACAAATTGCGCGCGACGGTTCCCTGAGCGGGCATCATTTTAGCGGTAAAAAATACGCCGCACCATTTACCGCACAGCCCAGCGAAACGTTTGCGTTGCGGGACCCGGAGTCCATCGCGCGGATGAAACCGGGTGCGCGTATCAACGCAGTGCTGCCGGAATGGAACACCGGTAAATCGATGGACCTGGGCGGCCTCATTCAGGGAAAAGTAGCAGTTATTCAACTCATGGGCTCGTGGTGCCCCAATTGCATGGACGAAACCCGTATGATGGTGGATTTTCACCGCAACTGGGCGCCCAAGGGGGTGGAATTTGTGGCCGTGGCTTTTGAACGTTCCGCCAACTTAAGCGAAGCTAAAGTACCCCTCGGAAAATGCGTACGGGACTTGCAAATCCCCTACCCCGTTTTGTTTGGCGGCAAAATTGGCGCCGTGGGCACGGTATTCCCAGACCTAGAGCAATTTGGCGGTTACCCCACTACCTTGTTTGTGGACAAAAAAGGCACGGTTCGGGTGGTCTCCACGGGATTTTACGGGCCGGGAACGCGAAAGTATATGGAACACCGGGATCGGCAATGGGCCCTTATGGCTAAATTGGTGAGCGAGTGAGCAAGCGCAAAAAGAACAACCCAACCTCTGTTTTCGCGCCCCTCTTTCGGCAGTTGAAGCAGCGTCCGCCCCGGGATTTAGACACCGTGGTGCACACCGCGCATCGGCAAGCGTTTGCCAAAATCAATTGCCTGGATTGTGCGCAATGCTGCAAAACCACAGGACCGCTGTGGATCGATAAAGACGTCGAGCGTGTAGCCAAGCGATTGCGGATGAAGGCGGTCGATTTTTTCAAAACCTACTTGCGGGTAGACGACGACGGCGACACCGTGTTGCAGCAAGTTCCGTGTGCCTTTTTGGCTGCGGACAACGAGTGCACCATTTACGACGACCGACCCAAGGCCTGCCGGGAGTTTCCGCACACAGACCGCCCCAAACAAGCCCAAATTTTGGAGCTGACGGAACGAAATGCGGAGGTGTGTCCTGCCGTGGTGCACATTGCGGAAAAGTTGGAGACGGTTTACCGTCGTTTGGATCCACCCGCTCGATAGATAATTCCTTACCCGCGATGGGTAAAATCGATGACAACTGGGTCCCAATGCGCCGGTTTCTTCCCGATATTGGACCTATGAAAAAGCTATTTGCGGGTCTTTTGGTCCTTTGCTCGTTTGCTTCAATTGGTCAACGAGTTCATTTTCAATCAGGTACTTACCTGCTAACGCCTCAAAAAGCGTCCGTCGCAACGGCGGATGCGGACGAAAAAGAGGCGCAAAACATGTACCGTGTGGTGGCGTTTGATCGTGTTTTGACCGACGTCGAAAAACAATCGTGGCAAAAAGCCGGATGGGAACTGGTTGGTTACCTTCCGGATCGCGCCTATTTACTGCGCGGAATTCCCGGACGCGTGAGAGCAGCGGCAGAACCCCAAGCGGTGGCCTGGTCACGTCTGTCGGCAGAAATGAAGTTGACGCAGTTGCTTTCCAACGGAAACGTCCCCGACTATGTGGAGGTTCGGGACCGATGGGAGGTTCTGTTTTTGCTGCCAGACACTCGTTCTGCCTTGCGTTTTGAACAGCAACTTTCGGGTTCTTCCGTTGCCCAAGTTGCACGGATTGAAACCGATGAGCCCCAAGTAGTTCGCGTACGGTTGCTCCCCCAAGCATTGCGTGCTTTAGCGGCCCATCCTGCAGTTCAGTTTGTGCAGCAAAAGGAAGCCCCAGCGGAGCCGGAGAACAATGTTGGACGCAAAAACCACCGCACCAACGCCATCCAAAACGAGTACACCGGCGGCCGTAACTACGACGGTACCGGTGTGGTTGTGGGACACGGCGACGACGGGGATGTTGGACCGCACGTGGATTACACCGGCCGCATTTTGGCCAATTACTCCAATGCATCGCAGGGCAACCACGGAGATCACGTTGCCGGTACCATCCTTGGGGGAGGTAACAAAGATCCCCGCGGACGGGGAAATGCACCGGGCGCTGATTTGGTGTATTATTCGTATCCGGGCAACCTTACCCAGGTAGACAACCACTACGGACTTCACGCCGTTCGCGTCACCAATTCGTCGTATTCAGACGGTTGCAATGCGGGATACACGTTGAACACCCGAACCATGGACCAAGATATTCGTCAAAACAAAAAATTGATGCACGTCTTCTCCGCCGGCAACAACGGTACCGCCAACTGCAACTACGGAGCCGGAGCGGGTTGGGGAAACATTACGGGCGGACACAAACAGGGTAAAAACATTATTGCCGTAGCTAATTTGGACGGTAACGACGCCATTGCAGCCAGCAGCAGCCGTGGTCCGGCCCACGACGGCCGCATCAAACCGGAGGTTGCCGCCCTGGGAACGGATGTTTTCTCCACCATTGAGAACCACAGCTACGCTTCCTACACCGGCACGTCCATGGCGTGCCCGGGCACGGCAGGCACGTTGGCCACACTCTACCAAGCTTTTCGTTCCACACACGCCGGCCAAGATCCCGACGGTGGATTGGTTAAAGCCATCGTGATGAACACTGCAGATGATTTGGGCAATGCCGGACCAGACTTTTTGTACGGGTACGGACGGGTCAACGCGTTGCGCGCGGCACGGGCCATCGAACAGAACCGGTTCGTAATCGACTCACTGGGCGCTGGGCAAACCGATACCCTGAACCTCACCGTACCGGCCAACACGAAGGAGCTTCGCGTGATGGTTTACTGGACGGATCCCGAAGCCTTGGCCAACGCCGGGCGCGCATTGGTCAACAATTTGAACTTTCGCTTGGTTCGCGACGGTCAATTCTGGCTGCCTTGGGTTCTCAATCCCAACAAAAATGTGGCCAGCTTGAACGCCCCTGCGGTTCGTGCCTTAGACTCCCTGAACAACGTAGAGCAGGTGACTTTGACAGACCCACTGGCCGGACCGTACAAAATTTTAGTCAACGGTTTCAACGTTCCTCAAGGACCGCAGAAGTACTACGTGGTCTACGAATTTGTTCCGGATTACGTGGAATTGACCTACCCCATGGGCGGCGAGGCCGTGGTGCCCGGATCCAACGAGTCCATTCGGTGGGATGCGTCGTCTGGAACGACTCCGTTCACCCTGGAGTGGAGCGCCAATGGGGGTGCATCTTGGTCGTTCGCAGGCACGGCACCGGCTGCTGCCCGGTCCGCCAACTGGAGCGTACCCACCACCCCTACGGGGGATTTGCGTTTGCGCATTGTTCGCGGAACGCAATCGGACGAAACGAATGCCCCGCTCAAAAACATTGGGGTACCCGCCGCGTTGACGGTGGCTTGGATGTGCCCGGACTCCACCAAACTGACCTGGAATACGGTTCCGGGAGCGTCGGCCTACACCGTTTATCGTTTGGGTGCGCGGGACATGGACTCCTTGACCACCGTGGTGGCTCCTACCCTAACCGTGGTTATGCCCGCCGTCCAAAACACCTGGTTTGCCGTGGCCGCGGTGACCAACAACGGCCGTACCGGGGGTCGTTGCATCGCCATTGAAAAAGGAACCACCTTAAGCGGTTGCATCGTTGAGAAGGACGCTTCGGTACAATCCATTACGTCGCCCGTTTCCGGGCAAATTCCATCGTGCCAACCTACGGGCAGCATCAACGTGCAATTTGTATGGAAAAACGCCGGCACAGACACCCTGACCACGGTGCCTTTTGCCTACCGATTGAACAACGGAACGCCTGTTGCCCAAACGGTTTCCGGAACGTTTCTTCCGGGCTACCAAGGGCCCATTTCCTTTAGCGTTCCGGCCAATGCCGGCGCCGTTGGCACGTATACCCTGGCAGTCTACAGCGCCCTAGCAGGAGACCAAAACCGCTACAACGACACCGTCAAGGTGGTGTTCAGTGTAGTGGCTTCCGGTGCCCTGGCAACTTTGCCCTACGTGCAGAATTTTGACGCCTTCACCAATTGTGCCACCACCACCAACTGCGCCAGCACCGTGTGCGCCTTAGGTGGAGGTCTGACCAACGCCCCCAACGGTGCGGTGGACGGAATCGATTGGCGGGTTCACAACGGCACTACGCCCACAGCCAATACGGGTCCCAACGGTGACCACACCACCGGCAACGGCAAGTACCTGTATTTGGAATCCACCAATTGCTTCAACCAAGTAGCCCATTTGCTGCTTCCCTGCGTGAATTTGGCAAACACTACGTTGCCCGAATTAAGCGTTTGGGTGAACATGAACGGCGCGAGTATTGGAACCTTTGCCATCGATGTTTTGGTGGATAACGTTTGGAATTTGAATGCGGTACCGCCCAAGTCAGGCCCCCAAGGAGCCAACTGGTTTCAAGTGAAAGCTTCTTTGGCCAACTACGTGGGCAAGGTGGTTCAAATTCGACTGCGCGGAACCACGGGAGCAACGGGTTCGTCGGACCTTGCGGTGGACGACATCTCCATTCAGGAGATAACCGCCGCTCCTGTGGCATCCTTCAGCGCTGCCCCGTCAAATTCGTGCCCCGGACAAACGATCACCTTGACCGACGCGAGTACCAACGGTTCGCTTTCGCGTGTTTGGCGCATACAGCCCGGCGGTGCTGTATTCGTAAATGGAACGGATTCCACTTCGGCTGTAGCAAAAATTCAATTGAACGCAGTAGGCGTTTATGCCGTAACCCTGCGCGTGACCAACCCCTTTGGATCGGACACTACCACCCTATCCAATGCGCTGACCATCAGCAACGGCGGCCTGTTGCCACTGGCGCAAAACTTCAACAGCGTTTGGGTACCGTCGGGTTGGTCCTTGGGCAATCCGGACAACGGCACCACGTGGGACCGCGTAAATGTGGTGAACCGCGACGGCACTTCCAGCCAAGCCGCTCGTTTGGAAAACTTTAACTACAACTCCCCCCTAGCGGAGGACTACCTCGTCACGCCCACCCTCAACGTTCAAGGAGCTGCCGGTAGAATGACCTTTGACGTTGCCTACGCCCCGTACAGTGCCAGCTACCCCGACGGTCTTCGCGTGGACATCTCCACGGACTGCGGTCAAACGTGGACCCCTTCCGGCTATGCCAAACCTTGGAATATATTGGCCACCACGACCGCAACGACGTCTGCATTCACCCCGAACAACGCCGCCCAATGGCGGGTAGACACCGTTTATTTCCCGGCCAATTTGACCTCGGTTGCGTTCCGATTTGCCAGCATCAACGGCTACGGAAACAACCTGTACGTGGACAACGTCAACATCGTTTTGAATACGGCCGTGGCGCCCGTGGCGAACATCGCACCCGTAACCGGTACGGTCTGTTTGGCGGTGAACAAGAGTTATTCGGCACAGAACGTGGTTTCCAGCAGCACGTATTCGTGGAATTTTGGACCCAACGCCGCCCCGTCGGTGGCCACCGGCCCTGGCCCCCATTCCGTTATGTACGTCATGCCCGGTGCACAGAATGTAGTGCTTACGGTCACCAACAGCGTGGGTACCGCCGTGGACACTTTGGCCCTCAATGTTCCCGCCCCGCTTGTGCCGCAGTACAGCTACACGTCGAACTTTGGGCAGCAAACGGTTGATTTCACCGACCTTACTGCGCAGCCCACCACCTCGCGGTTGTGGACTTTTTCCGACGGCACCACCAGCTCTTTGGCCTCACTCACTAAACCTTTCCCCAGCACCGGAGGAACCTTCACGGTCCAACTGCGCGTAACGGATGCGTGCGGTCCCGTGGACACCAGTTTCACGGTGTACGTGAGCGGTGTTGGATTGGGCGAAGACGGTTTGGCTCTTTGGGCGGTACCCAACCCTACGACCGGTTGGGTGCGTTGGGAGAGCAACGGGTTGTCTGTCCTTTCCTGGAAAGCGGTAGACCAACTCGGACGTGTGGTGCGCGTGTCTGGCTCCGACGAGCTGACGCGGGTGGACCTCTCGCAAGTTCCTGCCGGCCTGTACACGTTGGAGGCGATCACGGACCGAGGAGCGGTGACTGTTCGGGTTCAGGTGATGCCGCAGTAGAGTGCAGATTAGTCCAATCCGCGTTTCGCGCGGACAAAAAAAGGCCCGCGGCGCAGAGCGCCGCGGGCCTTTTTCATTTTGTCCAAAATCCCGCCCTTAAGCCGCCCGACGCGAAAACAACGCCAACAGCAGGAACGCCAAACCGCCGTTCAGTAAAATCAACTCAAAACCAAAGGTGTATCCCCACCACAACGGGGCTTGGGATTGAATCCAATACGTGAGGATCGGCGAAGCCAATGCCGCAACCGGAGGCGCCCAATTCCGAATCGCGCGGCGCGTAAACAGGGCAAAGGCAAACAAGCCCAAAAGCGGACCGTAGGTATAGCCGGCGGCCTTGAACACCCCGTTGACCACGCTGTCGTTGGAAAGGGATTGGAACAACACAATCACCACGGCCATGGCAACCGTTGTGCCCACGTGGACCCAGCGTCGGGTTCTAACCGCTTGCTCCTCCGGCATTCGATCCACTTCCAGAATATCGACGCTAAAAGAGGTTGTGAGTGCCGCCAAGGCAGAATCTGCACTGGAATAGGCCGCAGCAATCAGTCCGATGACAAAGATTCCAGCAGCTAAGGGGGGTAAATAACCGGCCAACGCCACCGTTGGATAAAGCGAATCACCACGCGCTGCAATGCCCTCCGCCACGGCGTAATCGTTCAATAAAATGCCCAAAAATAAAAAGAGCACATTGACGCCAATGAGCACCACGCTGAACCAAAGCATGTTTTTTTGTGCTTCCGGCAATGAACGACAAGTCAAGTTCTTTTGCATCATGTCTTGATCCAAACCGGTCATGGCAATGGTGATGAAAATCCCGGCCACAAACTGCTTCCAGAAATAAGTTGG
>JAXITR010000027.1:0-27974 GCA_034679985.1 Cryomorphaceae bacterium | reverse complement strand
TTGTTAAAAGCTGTTTAATAAAGTGCGTCCTCTAATTGGGTTTGGTGGGTTGCGGCCCTTGTGTACGGGGGCGCACTTAGCACTGGGATCTCGTACCCCGGTCGGACACGACCGGGTTTTTTCTTTGGTACTGGGAGTGAGGGCGGGATTAGCTTCGCTGATCCCGTGGAAGGGGAGCTTCAGCGCGGATCCTGCGCACTTCCCCGCCGTGTTCCACGTCGGGGATTTTGGTGCATGCCCAACCTCGCTAAACCAAAGGTTTGACTCGGCGGACATGCGCCAAAAAAAAACCAGCCCGAGGGCTGGTTTTAGTGCGCATTATCCGCGTTGGCGGTGAGGGCGGGATTCGAACCCGCGGTACACTTGCGCGTACGTCAGTTTAGCAAACTGGTGGTTTCAGCCTCTCACCCACCTCACCTTATACTACCGAACGGCTTGATTCGGAGCCCTGTAAAAATCACGAAAATCCTTACGGGAGTGCAAATATACACCGATTTCGGCAATTAAGAAATTCCACACGCGTCGTACCTTCGCACCAACCCTTATCGAAATCATAAAGCGCTTACTATCATGAAAGAAGTTGTTGTCGTTTCTGCCGTCCGCACCCCCATGGGAAGTTTTGGAGGCTCCTTGTCCACCGTTTCTGCAACCCAATTGGGCGCTGTGGCCATTCGCGCTGCGGTGGAGCGCGCTGGAGTAGACCCCCAATCCATTGACGAAGTGTTGATGGGCTGTGTGCTGCAGGCCAATTTGGGCCAGGCACCGGCACGGCAGGCGGCGTTGGGCGCAGGCTTGGGCAACAACACCCCCAGCACTACCGTCAACAAGGTTTGCGCCTCAGGCATGAAAGCGGTTATGCTTGGAGCGCAGGCAATTGCGTCCGGCAACGCTGAAATTGTGGTAGCTGGCGGCATGGAAAACATGTCCCAAGTACCGCATTATTTGGGGACCGGTCGGACCGGAGTGAAATTGGGCAACTTGACCTTAATCGACGGTTTGGTCAAAGACGGCTTAACCAACGTGTACGACCAAAACCACATGGGCGTTTGCGCCGATCTGTGCGCGTCGGAAAAAAAGTATACCCGCGAACAGCAGGATGCCTTTGCCATTGAGAGCTACGAACGCAGCGCAGCGGCTTGGAACGGTGGTCGATTTGCCGCGGAAGTGGTTCCGGTGGTGGTAAAAGACCGCAAAGGAAACGAAGTGGTGGTGGACCGCGATGAGGAATACACGCAGGTGGACTTTTCAAAAATCCCAAGTCTGCGCCCAGTGTTTCAGAAGGACGGAACCGTAACGGCCGCGAATGCTTCCACCCTCAACGACGGGGCGGCAGCTCTGGTGTTGATGAGCCGTGAAAAGGCCAATGAATTGGGCATTAAACCATTGGCCGTAATTCGCGGCTATGCAGATGCCGCACACGAGCCGGAATGGTTTACCACGGCACCAGCTTTGGCGGTGCCCAAGGCCGTAGCAAAGGCTGGATTGAGCATGGCAGATATTGAATACTACGAACTCAACGAGGCCTTTTCCGTAGTGGGTTTGGTCAACCGGGACCTCATGGGCATTGCTGCAGACCGGTGCAACGTCAACGGCGGCGCGGTTTCTTTGGGTCATCCCCTGGGTGCGAGTGGTGCACGAATTTTGGTAACGTTGATCAATGTTTTGGAGCAAAAAGGAGCGCGTTATGGTGCCGCCGGTATTTGCAACGGCGGTGGTGGTGCTTCCGCTCTCGTGTTGGAGCGGATGGCGTAATTTAGCCTAACGTCTACTAACCCAATCCACTGCATGAAGTTTGGCTTGTGTCCTTTGAGCGCCGTTCCCATGCGGAGCGAACCGAGTCACCGTTCCGAAATGGTGAACCAAATGCTCTTTGGAGAGGCTTGTTTGGTGTTGGACCAGCACGACGAATGGATACGGATTCGGTTGGCGCACGACGGCTACGAAGGTTGGTTGTTGCGCGTGCAATTGCTTCCATTTGAAGAGGATGCGTACCAAGCATACTGCAGCGTTCAGCCCGTTATGGTTGGCGATACCGTTGAGCTGTTGGAACATGAATCGCGCGCCACTAAAGCACGCGTTTTGTTGGCAGGTAGCTATTTGCCGGGGTACGATGCAGCCAGCGGACGGGTCACCTTGGGAACGCAAACGTATTTTTTCAACGGCCGGTTGGCGGAACCTGCGCGGTCCCGTGAGGAATTGTTGCTGCAAGCCTATATGTTCTTGAACGCACCCTACCAATGGGGCGGCCGTTCACTTTTTGGTTTGGACTGCAGCGGTTTTACCCAGATGGTGTACCGATTGTCTGGCTTTTCCTTGTTGCGGGATGCGTCTCAACAAGCAACTCAAGGAGAAACACTTAGCTTTTTGGAGGAGTCACTGCCGGGCGACTTGGCCTTTTTTGACAACGAAGAGGGGCGCATTACCCATGTGGGCATTTTGGTTCGTCCGGATCAAATCATTCATTGTTCGGGCCAGGTTCGACTGGACGGCATTGACCAGCACGGAATTTACAATTTTGAACTCCGGAAACACACCCATCGGCTCCGACTCATCAAGTCCGTAGTATCCTTACCCATTTGACGCGGGCATCGATTGGGTTGATCTGATTGTTTCGTGCCAAACCATAAGTGAACCCGCTCTCGGCAGACCTATGCTCTACCGCGGCGGATGAAGTGCTACCGAGGAGGACGAACACTTCCCGCAGGGCGCGGTTGTGCTGGGCGCACTGGGCGGGCATTCAATTTTTCCGTTAAAAACTGAACCTCAATTGCCAAGGAATCGGCACGCTTCTTTTGCAGTTGCTCGGCTTGCTGGGCGGCAGCCAAATCCATGCGGAGCAAATCCCGCAAAACGGATTCACGCTGCACCACGCCCGCCAAAGTATCCGCCCTGCGAGACTGATCCTGTACCGCAATAACTAATGAATCTCGCTCTTTAGACAAGGTGCCAACCGTCGAATCCAATCGAACCAAAGCATTTTTCAACAGCCCTTCTTCAATGGACACGGCCCCAATGCGGGAAACCAGGTTAAGGCTATCTTGCTCCCAACGAAGGGCCCGCGTCTGATCTTCCAAACGATGCTGCTGCGGAATGCAGCCCACCAGCAAAACGAAGGCCAGCGAGCAGAGGCCGGCCCAACGAACCCCATTCCTGAGGGTGCCCAAGTGCATTTCCATAAGGCAAATATAGGCACTACCTTCGGGCATGCTTTTGATCGACGTCCGTTCTCCGTCGGAATTCCAACAGGGCCACGCCCCGGAGGCGGTTTCGCTTCCTTTGTTCGACGATGCCGAACGCCACGCGGTGGGGTTGTGCTATGCCGAACAAGGCCAAGATGCTGCCGTGCGGTTGGGGTTGTCCTTTGTGGGGCCCAAAATGCATTCGCTGGTGGCGTTTGTGGATGAGCATTGCGGCGCAGCGCGCGAAGTAAGTGTTTACTGCTGGCGCGGCGGTATGCGCAGCGGCTCCGTGGCTTGGCTGCTGGGGACCGCCGGGTATCGGGTAAACCGTTGGGAGGGTGGATACAAAGCCTACCGCAACAGGGTGTTGGCAGAATTGGAACGACCCCGCCCCTACCGCGTTTTGACGGGCCACACGGGCGTTGGGAAAACAGAGGCTTTGGCAACGATTGCCGGCGCTGGACTGCAGGTACTGGATTTGGAACAATTGGCGAACCACCGCGGCTCCGCCTTTGGGCACGTTGGTTTGGGGGCTCAACCCACGAGCGAACAGTTTGAAAATTCCCTGGTTGCTGAATTGGCAACCCTGGACTCCAACCGCCCCATTTGGGTAGAGGACGAATCCCAGTCCATTGGGCGCGTTTGGCTGCAGCCCCATTTTTTCAAGCAGCTTCAACATGCACCTCGTTTGGAATTGGTTCGGTCTGCCGACGAACGGGCACAGTTGTTGGCCCGCATTTACGGAGAAGCGCCCGCAGATCAATTGAAAAACTCTTTTACCCGACTGGCGCGCAAAATTGGCGGCCAATGGGTACCGGTTGCCCACCAAAAAATTGACGAAGGTCAACTGGCTGAGGCCGCTGCGTTGGCACTGCGCTACTACGACAAAACCTATGCCCACAGCATGGCACGCACGGAAACCACCGTGCAGCAACGATTGGATTTGACCGGTCTTACGCCGGATCAAGCTCAATCGGCCCTATTGGAGGCCGTGACCGCATTTTAACTCCACCCCCTCTCAACCTTCCACCGTGAATCCCATACAGTCCCAAGAGCCCGAATCCATCCGACTGACCCAGTACAGCAAGGGCTCTGGGTGCGGGTGCAAAATGGCTCCCTCCGCCCTAAAAAGTGTGTTGGGTGCGTCGTTTTCCAACAACACCGAAGACCTGAAGCGCGCCTCCCAATCCCTCCTGGTGGGGCACGGTGAGGCGGACGACGCTGCAGTAGTGGACTTGGGCAACGGCACCGGCCTGGTGTGTACCACGGATTTCTTTGGCCCGCTGGTGGACGACGCCTATCAATTTGGCCGAATCGCCGCAACCAACGCCCTTTCCGACGTGTACGCCATGGGCGGAAAACCGCTCGTGGCCTTGGCCGTTTTGGGCTGGCCGGTGGACGCTCTTCCCACGGCTCTTGCGGCAGAGGTGCTGCGCGGTGGCCGAGACGTGTGTACGGAGGCGGGAATTGCTTTGGGGGGCGGACACAGCGTGGACAATCCAGAGCCCCTATTTGGTTTGGCCGTTACCGGTTTGGTGGATTTAAAAAACCTAAAAAGAAACGGCGGCGCCTTGCCGGGCGATTCCCTGTACCTCACCAAGCCGTTGGGAACGGGCATGGTGGCCTCCGCCATCAAAAAAGAGCTGGCAACGCCGGAAGACCTTGAGTGGTTGCTGCACACCGCACAGACCTCCAATCGATTTGGGACTGTCTTGGGCACCTTTCCCGGGGTGCATGCCCTCACGGACGTCACCGGATTTGGTTTGGGCGGTCATTTGCTGGAAATGCTGAACGCCAGCGAGGGTACCCGTGCTGAACTGGACTGGTCTTCCCTGCCCACCTTGCCGGCGGAGCGATTGACGGCCTTGGCTGCTGCTTTTTGCATGCCGCAGAACACCACGCGCAATTTCACCGCAAACGCTGCCGACTTCCCCACCCTGTCCGGGCCGGAGTTGATGCTCCTCTTTGATCCGCAAACCAGCGGCGGTTTACTGGCTGCCGTTGCTCCGGAAGCAGAGGACGCCGTGGCGCAGGCCGCCCGGGATGCGAACCAACTTTGGGTGAAAATTGGGACCGTGCGCGCAGCATCCCCGGACCAAAAACGCGTCGAAATTCTTCGTTAACTCGGTTGCGCTGGAGCGCACTTGCTTAGAAATTGATCTCCGTCCGGTCGCTCAGTTTTTGAACCTCGCCGGTGGAAGGCCGATGCCCCAACACGGCGGGAACGGTTCTGCTGCAGTGGCGAGACCACAAACCGTAGGCGTTGGCACCGGTTTCTTGAACCACCAACCAATCGCCTTCGTGGAGTTCCGGTAATGGGGCGTTGTGCGCTAGATAGTCTCCTGCAAAGCAAAGGGGGCCGGCCACGTCGTAGGGCTGCAAATGGGTATTGGTATTGGGGGTGCCGTCGGCATTTAAGGCCAACAAAGGGAACGGACGCGGAACGGTATACGCGTCGCGGAGGAACAAGTCCGCCCCCACGTGCAGGTAGGCCACAGAAGCAGCCTCCGTGCGGGGCAATACGTATTCCAACCGACTGACCGTCCAGCCGGCGTGGGCATGGACCCACTGGCCAAATTCTGTATGCCATGCAAACGGAGCCCGTTCCTCCGGGGTGGTGTTTTGAAAAAATTCGTGGGCGTAGCGGCGCATGCCGTCCCAGGGCGACGCCGGCAAACCACCGCCAATATCAATCCAGTCCAAAAGCCCCAATCCCAATTTCTGGCGCTCTGCGTTGGCTTCTTGTCCCAATTCCAAAACCAAGCGGATGGCCTTTATTTGTGCGGGTAAATCGGTAATTTGGGAACCGCTGTGGAGGTGCAGCCCGGAAATCGGATACGTACGCAAGGCGTCTAAAATTTGTGCACGTTGCGTTATGGAAACGCCAAATTTGGAGGCGTTGGAACTGACGTGAAACATCGCAGGAGACCCGGTGTGCACTTCTGGATTGATGCGCAATCCCAAACGGTAGTTGGGCTTTTGGGGGTGCCGCGGCAATTCTTCCAGGGCATTGGCGTTCACCAACAAACCGGGGGTGTTCTGCTGCAACCAGTTCAACTCTTCCCGCGTTTTCACGGGAGAATCAAAAACGATTTTGTGGGGCGCACATCCGGCCTCCAGACCCCGCTTTACTTCTTCCAACGAAGCAGCTTCCAGGCCAAAGCCCTGTTGAACCAAATAGCGCAAAACGCCCGGATGCGGTTGGGACTTAATGGCCACCGCATGCTCAAAATTTTGCCATTCATGGCGCAAACAATGCAACCGGTGGTCCAGTACGTCCCAATCCACAAAAAGTGCGGCGGGGTCGTTTGTGCGGTCCAACAATCCTTTGTGCCAGGCGAGTTGCAGGGCTTGAGCTGTGCTTTGCCCCTCGGTTTTCATGCGCCAAACAGCTTTTGGGTGAATTCCTCCAATAGTTCGACCAAACGGTAATCGTTGGTCAAATCGAGCTTTTCTTTTTCCAGTTGTTTCCGCACGTTGTAGGAACCGATGGCCAATCGGATGAACGAGCGCTCGCCGTATTGGACGGGCTGGCCAATGAAAACGTTGGTATAGCCTTCCAACCCGGTCACTTGCGCATTGACCAGATCGGAGAACAGGGTTTTCAATTGCGCGTTATCCAAGTAATTCCCCGACACTTTGACCCGAAAGGACAAGATGCTGTCGTTGGTGAGGGACTGATCCGGCATCAATTCAAAATACGGGGAAGATTGGAGCCTTTCGCTGATGGCCAAGTTCCAGGCCCGAATGAGGGCGTTGGATTCTTCCGCAGGCCACTGGGCGTACGCCTCCATTTCGTCCAAGGCAACGTGCCAGCGCAAGCGCAGGCCGTCGTTCTCGCGCGGGGCCAATTGGGCGCGCATGGCCGGTAGGTTTGCGGGGAAATCGTAGGACGAAAACAGTCTGTGGAAATAAGAAACAGGCGTAAAATCAGTTACTTGACGCAATTTTTCCGTCCACGAACGCGGAACCAGCAACGCACCGCAAAACGGCGGTGCTTGGAAAAACTTGGAGCCGGTGATCATGACCATAACTCCTTTTTTCAACAAGCTGTGAACCAGTGCGTTATCGGTACGGAATTGGCACATATCCACCACCCACATGACGTCTGCATCCACCTCGTCCACGATGTTCAAATCATCTACAATGCCGGATTTGGAGCCAAAAACAAGGTTTCCGATGAGGGCCGCATTCGGATTTTCCGCAACAATGCCTTTGATGACCTCTTTTCGGTTTACGATCCGGCCGTCGTCCCCCCGAGCCGCCAAGTAGTCTACCCGCGCCGTGAGGTTGTGGTGCAGGAGTTCGTCTTTGGGAACGCGTTCGCCAAATTGGTTAAATTCCGCGTAGTACTTGGCTTCCGCCGCCAATTTAGATCCGGAGCCCAATTCTTCCGGGCACGAAACAATGTTTACGATGGGCTTATTGGGCTGAAGCAAAGCCTGAAACAGCAACGGCAAGTACATCATGTCGCTGCCGCTGGGTCCAAAAAACACATCAAATTCGTCTTCCGGCGAAAAAAGGGAACGAATCCGGCCAGCTTGCTCCGCCAACAAGGATTCGTACAAACGGCGCGGATACGAGGAAAGAAAGGCGTTTGCAGAATTCAGACCGCTGGCCGTAAGCGTACCGCAGGTGCAACTTCCGCGTTGAAACAAACCTTCGCTTTGCGAGGGATTGAGGAAATACTTGTTTCTACCTGTCTGCGGATGCGTGAAAATTCGTTCATCGCACCCGGACACCAGCACCTCTTGAAGGGAACGTGCGGGTCTGGGATACTGGTTCATGGACGTGTATTAGGGGATAAAATTACGACGGAATGCGCCGCAATCGATGCACTTTTCCGGCGTGAAATACCGTAATCCAGCCGTGGTGGGAATCGTGAACCAAGCGAATGGGGTGTTCAAACGGACGCACTCCCTTAGGGTACGCATAAAGTCCTTCGAACTCGTTTGCACCTGTGGAATCTATGCGTTGCATGCGCAATCCTTGGGGCTCCGGCTCCAGCGCGTGCCACGCACCTTCTCCCAATCCACCCAACCACTGCGCATCAGAAGGTACGGATGCGGGGCGCGGCGGCTCTTGCACCTGCCCCAAAATGGAATCGTTGCGCAAAGCGCCCGCATGTTTTTTGGACATGGCCTTCAGGAGCCCACTCCCCAAACTGATCATGGCCTTCCATCGATTGGGTTCGTACGTTTGAACAACTCCTTCGAAGATTTGAAAACACACGCCTTCAGTGGCGGCCGCAGACACATTGTGGGCGGGTGCCGGCTTGTAGCTGATGGGCCAACGCAGTTTGCGGCGAACGGGGTGGTTTAAGGGCAAGGAGGCACGAATAGCATCCGAGACGAAGCGGGAACAATTGGTGTGGTTGCGGCTCAAGCCCCCGTAGCGCTGGTACCCTTCTTCTTGCAATCCTTTGCAAAAATCTTTGATTTGGGCATAATCCACGCCGCGGCAGACGGAAAGCAAAAGGGGGCCATCGCCGTGGGTATCTGCTCCACGGGCTTCCAGCGCAACGCCCAGTTCGTCGGGATTCAATAGGATACCGTCGTCGGACCAACGGGCCAATGCAGGAAAGGTAACCTTGGGATCCGTCTCTGCACTGCGCACACGCCCAAACGGCCGCGGGGTAATGTACCGGCCAAAATCGTAGTATTCCACCTCTGGCTGGCCAATTTGCACCACCGCCATGGCAGCATGACCCACGCGAAGGTTGGTGTTGCGCACCAAGCCCAGGCGCTTCAAGAAGCGAATAATCTTTTCCTCGCCGCGGGCAGTGGTTTCTGGCCACGCCAGAACCAATACAACGCTTCGATAATCCGATTCCCGTTTCATGGCAACAAATGTCGGATAAATAGTACTTTTGGCGACTATGGTCAAAACAATTGTTGGTTTGGTGGTGGGGTTGGTGGCCTTCACTGCACTGGTTTATGGGGTTCAAATGCCTGATTTTCGGGCGGAACAAGTGGATTTACTCTATCGGTTGACGGGGGTGTACTTGGCGGTTGCCGCCTTGTGCTTTCTCCTGGGCGAGGCAACGGGCAACTACAGCCAAGTAGATAAATTGTGGAGCATTATTCCGTTGGTTTATGCCTGGATGGCCGCGTCTGCCAGTGATTTTGCCCCGCGTCCCACGCTGATGGCCGGACTGGTTACCCTTTGGGGAGCGCGCCTAACCTTCAATTTTGCCCGACGGGGTGGGTATTCCTGGATTCCTTGGAAAGGCGACGAAGACTACCGTTGGTCGCTTTTGCGCGCAAATCCTGCTTTCAACCGCCCTTGGAAGTGGTCTTTATTCAACTTCTTTTTCATTTCCCTTTACCAGCAGGGCCTCATCCTCCTCTTTACCTTGCCCATTGTGTACGGATGGACGGCCGACGGTTCTGCACTTTCCGGAACCGATTGGCTCCTGGCCCTTGTGGTGGTGGTCTTGGTGGTTCTTGAATTTACGGCGGACCAACAACAATGGAACTACCAAGAAGAAAAGCACCGACGCCGAAAGGCCGGTGAGGAACTGGGCGATTTCTACGGCGTTGGTTTTACCCACACCGGTTTGTGGCGTTGGATGCGCCACCCCAACTACGCCTGCGAACAAGCCATATGGATTGTGTTTGCGGCATTTGCGGCTACGGCCACCGGTCTGTGGTTGAGTCCAGCTTGGCTGGGTGCGGCTCTCTTGGTAGTCTTGTTCAACGGCAGCGCGAATTTTAGCGAAGGCGTCACCGCGGAGAAATACCCAAAATTCGCGGCGTACCGCGAGAAAACCGGGAAGTTTTTGCCCAAATTTTGGTGATCAAGATTCTTCGGAACGTGTGACTCAGGTCACGGGTAATCACGTGGATTTTAATGACTTTTGCACCACCTGCGTGAATCAATCCACAGGTGATCCGGTGACCGGCCAAAAGTTGAACTGACGGAAGATGATTATACTGGGATACTTGGCCTCGTTGCTGATTGGACTTTCCTTGGGCCTATTGGGCAGCGGGGGCTCCATTCTAACTTTACCGGTATTGGTCTATTTGTTTCAGGTAGACCCCGAAGCCGGCACGGCCTATTCCCTAGTGATTGTGGGTACAACTGCGTTGGTGGGGGTATTGCCCAGAGCTTTGAAAGGCGAAGTCGATTTTAGAACCGCTTTGCTGTTTGGCTTGCCTTCGATTGCTGCCGTTTATGCCACCCGCGCCTGGTTGATGCCGGCACTGCCGGATCAGTGGGGCCCCGTTACCAAAAGTCAAGGATTGATGCTGCTGTTTGCGGTGTTGATGGTACTCGCGGCACGCGGCATGCTCAAAGGCAAAAAGGTACAAACCGTAAAAAAAGAGCTCAGCCCTGCGGCCAAGGCCGCCGTAGTCTTGGGGGAAGGTGCTGGAGTTGGTGTCCTCACCGGTTTGGTGGGTGCCGGCGGCGGATTCTTGATCATCCCGGTCTTGGTTTTGGTTACCGGTTTGGAAATGAAGCGCGCTGTAGGCACGTCCTTGCTCATTATAGCCGCAAAATCATTGATTGGATTTACCGGCGATTTGGATCACTTGAATCCGGACTGGTCCTTTTTGGGACGTGTGGCATTAGTTTCATTGATTGGATTAGCGGTGGGTACCTTTGCTGCGCAAAAGATCCCATCGCAAAAGCTTCAAAAGGGCTTTGGCTACTTTGTACTTATCATGGGGATCTTTGTTCTGACCAAGGAGTTGTTCTTTAATTGATTTATTCCGAAATAACTGGTTGCTATGACTGTTGAACAAATTTACACGGGCTGTTTGGCCCAAGGTGCTTACTACATTGCCTCTGAGGGCGAAGCCGTTGTCATCGATCCCCTTCGCGAATCTGCACCCTATTTGGAGCGTGCGGAGCGCGACGGTGTGCGCATCAAGTACGTTTTGGAAACGCATTTTCACGCGGATTTCGTTTCCGGCCACGTTGCCTTGGCAGAAAAAAGCGGCGCCACCATTGTGTACGGTCCCAATGCCCAGCCTGACTTTTCGTTTCACAGCGCCCACCACGGCGAAGTTTTGAAGGTAGGAAAGGTCTCCATTGTGGTTCTGCACACCCCTGGCCACACCATGGAATCCACGTGCTACTTACTCCGCGACGAAAACGGAAAAGACACCGCCTTGTTCTCTGGTGATACTTTGTTTTTGGGCGACGTCGGACGTCCGGATTTGGCCCAGAAGGCAGCGGACATGACCCAAGAGCAGCTCGCTGCCACCTTGTACCGTTCCCTGCGGGAGGTTTTGATGCCGCTGGCAGACGACGTGACCGTTTACCCGGGCCACGGTGCCGGCAGTGCGTGCGGTAAAAACATGAGCAAGGAGACCGTTGGTACCCTGGGCGAGCAGAAAGCCACCAACTACGCCTTGCGCGCGGACATGACGGAAGCGGAATTTGTTCGCGAGGTAACGGACGGTTTGATGCCTCCTCCCGCCTACTTCCCACTGAACGTGGCCTTGAACAAAAAATCCATTCCGGGTTTTGAGGAATTGATGGCCGAGCACGGCAAAGCCTTCGACCCCACAGCATTCGTGGCCATGGCAGATCAAATGGAAGCCCTTGTTTTGGACACACGCGACGCAGAATCCTACGCCAACGGACACATTCCCGGTTCCATCAACATTGGATTGGACGGACAATTTGCTCCGTGGGTGGGCGCCTTGATCCCAGACATCCAGCAAAACATCTTGGTGGTGTCTGCCGAAGG
Organism: Cryomorphaceae bacterium; assembly: GCA_034679985.1. Classification (GTDB taxonomy): domain Bacteria; phylum Bacteroidota; class Bacteroidia; order Flavobacteriales; family Schleiferiaceae; genus CAMDTE01. Next base: position 16,094 of record JAXITR010000027.1, on the reverse strand, counting down.
CCGCGAAGAAGAGAGCATCAAGCGTTTGGCGCGCGTAGGGTACGACCGCGTTTTGGGCTTCTTGGAAGGCGGTTTTGCAGCTTGGCAGACCGAAAAACGCGATTTTGACACCGTCAAGCGCATCAACGCAGACGAATTGGCTGCAGTATGTTCCTCCAACCCAACCGCAACGGTGTTGGACGTCCGCAAAAAGTCCGAAAATTACTCCGAGCGACTGCCGTCGTCCATCAACTTGCCGCTCGACGACCTCAACGTGCGTTTCAACGAGTTGCCGGAAGCGGATACCCTGTACATCCACTGCGCCGGCGGATACCGGTCCATGATTTTTGCCTCCATACTAAAGAGCCGTGGGGTACACAACATCGTGGACGTGCGCGGCGGCTTTGGCGCCATTAAGAAAGCGGGATTGCAAGAGGTAACGGCCTACGTTTGTCCCAGCACCATGCTGTAAACACAGTTGTGCAGCGCTTCGCGGCGGTGCCTACAAAAGACCGAGCCGGCTCCGTTGGAGCCGGCTCGGTGCGTTTTGGGCCTGCGCCCCACAAAAAAAGCCTCCTATTTCCGAACCCAAACGCGGGACTTGCCACCGGCGAAGCCGATGCCCCCTTCCACGTTGGAAAACGACGTTATGGGTTGCACAAACGGGTTGAAGGAGCCTGCACCGCTCACCCGCTCTTGGGAGACCACCGCGCGGTACAGGTCGGCGTCCCATTTCTCCACGGCAAAAATGATTTCGTAGTTGGGCAAGTCAAAAAAATCGCCGTGCCCCACCTCTACGCGCACCTTGCGTTCACCGTCCGGTATTTCGTCTGCGTTCAAGGCGAGCCGGGCCGTGCCCAGGCGCGAAAAAATCGCGCCGTTCGTCTCCCACAAAGGATCTTGGGATTCCAGGGAAATTACCACCCGAATATTGGAATCCAAGGGCGGCCAAACGGTGGCGTTCCGGTTGTGCAGAAAGGCCCGCACCACAAAAACGCCCGGAGTACCGTCGTCGTCAAATGCGAGCTCGTAGGTGGATCGACGCACCGGAAACCAATCGTTGGGATCCGGCTCCACCGTGAATAATGAATCCACACGGACATTAGCTGCGGAAGTGGGAACCGAAACCCGCGCTGTGGCCAGCTCATCGTTCGCTGGAACTTCAACCTCCAAGGTGTATTGGGTACCTTCTTGGGGCATCCAAGGCGTGAAGTACCACGCGCCTTGTAGGGAATCCGGTACGTAGGTTCCCGTAGCCAACAACATACCGTCCTCGTCCGTCCAGCGCACCGAAGCATCTGCCACGGGGGTGGGATCCCCCTCCCCCATCAAGGCAGTGGAACGCGTCACGTGCACCCACGCCGCCTTTCCCGGGTTGAGCTCGCTGTACACCGTGAGCATGCGGCTCGACGGATCGTCGAACGGGATTTCGCGCTTGCAAGCTGCCAACGACAGGGTTCCGGCCGCTCCCAAGGTCAGCAACCGCAGCAGGCGAGGCCCGCGAAGAACGTCGAACTTAAAAGGAGAAGCCATAGGACACGGAAGGAATAATGGGAAACAGACTGTAGGCAAACAACTTGCGACCGGCAGTGGTGGTCTCAAACTGCAGCAGGAACGGATTGATGCGGTTGTACGCGTTGTACACGGAAAACACCCACTGGGATTTGCCCCAATCGGTGACCTTGGTTCGGGTAAAAGACAAGTCCATGCGGTGGTAGGCGGGCTCCCGGAAATTGTTTCGGCTGGAAACGTACTCCGCCGTACCAAAAAACTGCTCAAAAGGCGAACCGGCGTAGCGCGTGGTGGGAAGTGTGGTGGCGCGCCCGGTGCCGTACACCCAAACCATACCGGCAGACCATTTGTCGTTGATGCGGTGGTTGACCACCAAACTGACGTCGTGCCGACGATCGTACGTGAACGGATAGGGGTTCCCGCTGTTGACGGCGTCAAATTGGCGATTGGCCCACGCCAGCGTGTAGCCCAACCAGCCGGTGGTGTTCCCCTCCTTTTTCTCCAGCAAAAGTTCGGTTCCGTAGGCCCATCCGCGCCCCGTGGTCACTTTGTCCTGCCAATCCACGTTGGCCGAAAAGAAGGTGGCTCCCTCTTTGTATTCGATCAGGTTCTGAAGGTCTTTGTAGTAACCTTCTACGCTTAAATTTAATCCATTTCGGAGTACGTGCGCATATCCGGCGGCCACTTGCCAGGCCTGCTGCGGGGCAATGCGGTCCGTGACGGGCACCCACAAATCCGTGGGCAATCCAATGGTCTGGTTGGTCAAAAGGTGCAAAAACTGCGTCATGCGCACGGCCGAAGCCTTGAACGAGGCGTTGGCGTTGATCAAGTAACGCGCAGACCACCGCGGCTGCAAGGAAGAATAGGTGGAGGAACCCACTTGAAAGGTAGCCCAATGCAGACCCGCGTTCATTTTCAAGCGTTTGGACAACGAGAAATCATCTTGTACGTACACCGAACTCTCCCACGCATAGTGCCTTTTGCTGCCGGAATTGGTGTCCAATGCCCCCCCATTGCCAAAGTCAAATTCGAACGTTTGAATGCCCGGTTCAAACGTGTGGTGGGTGATCCCCGCCCCCACCTTGACCGTGTGGCGGCTGTTGGGCAGCCAATCCGCGTCCCATTTGGCGCCGTAGTCTTCAATAAAGCTAGTCAATCCCAAGCGCAACTTTTGGTAGTCCCGGTTGCCGTCTGAATCGATGTATTCGTTTTCTTGGCTGACGTCGGTATTGAACCGGTAGCGGCTGTAGGTGGCGGTGGTGTTGGTAAATAAACGCGGATTGATGCGGTAGTTCCAGCGGGCCGTGCCAATGCGGTTGCCCCAATCCAGGCCGAAATTGGTTTTTTCCGAGTAGCGGGTACCGTCTTCGTCGGTTCCCGTGTTGCTGCCCTTTAAATACACCACGTCCGCGCCTTGGTAGTAACTGAGGTACAGCTGGTGCGCGTCGTTAAACCGGTGGTTGATCTTGCCGTTGAGGTCGTAGAAGTAGTAACCGCCGGCATTGCCGCCGTTGGTGGCCGCTACAAAAGGGGCAGCCAATGCATCCAAGTAGGTGCGTCGGCCGCTGATGAGGTAGCTGGTTTTTTTGTTGAGGGGACCTTCCAGGGTGAGCCGGGAGGCGATGACCCCCACTGCCCCTTCGCCGTGGAATTCCTTCCGGTTGCCCTCCTTCATGCGGATGTCCAAGACCGACGACAGCCGTCCGCCGTACTCCGCCGGAAAACCGCCTTTGATCAACTGCACGCTTTGGATGGCGTCTCCGTTGAAAATGCTGAAGAAACCAAACAAGTGGTTCACGTTGTAGACCGGAACGCCGTCGATCAGGATTAAATTCTGATCCGGACCGCCGCCGCGCACATAAAAACCGGACGTGCCTTCGGTACCTCCTTTCACGCCGGGAAGCAATTGCACCATTTTCAAGACGTCGGGCTCCCCAAACAACACCGGTAGGTTCTTGAGGGTGCGCATGTTGAGGTTGATGGAGCTCATCTGGGTGCTGCGTTGGAGCGGCGCCTCCCGGGTGCCCACCACCGTGGCTTCGCGCAGCACTTGCTGCACGGGCGCTAAGGCGAAGGTGTGCGAACGCGGGCTGCTGGACGCCCCAAACTTGACTTGTTCTGCCCTAAACCCCACCGTTCCGGCTTGCAGACGGGCAGAATCCTGGCGGACGGTCAAGGAATAAAAACCGTAGGCATTGGTGACCGTACTGGTTTTGGAAACCTTGTCGTGCACGTAGGCGCCGATCAATCGTTCTCCCGTTTTCTGGTCTTCTACGTACCCAAAAAGGGTGGTGGAGCGCTGAGCCCATGCTGAGCTCGTTCCAAACAAAAATGCGGCAACCGCAAAAATCGCAACGCGTACGTTCATCAATAAGTGTAAATTAGACGCCGAACACAAAAAATCCAACCCTCCGCAAATAAGATGCCGTTGTTTGCGAAAAAGTTGCTTCTATGCAAAAAAAACTATTCCTTGGGGCTTTCGCCCTTGTTTTCAGTTTGTTGACTCCCGTTGGAGCGCAAAACTTTACCACCGTAGTGCGCGGCACCGTGGTGGACGCGGACACTAAATTCCCGTTGCCCGGTGCGCAGGTTCAAATTGGAACCCTCAAAACCGTCACGAACAACGACGGTTTGTTCCGCTTTCCCGCGGTACCCATTGGGCGCCAAACGGTTATGGTTTCGTTGATTGGATACGACAAAATGGCACGTGCCGTGGAATTGGCCTCTGCCAAGGAAGCGGTTCTGACCATCCCCATGGCGGAATCCAGCACGCAACTTCAAGAAGTGTCCGTTCGGGCCACCCAAGAAGGACAGGCCAAAAACGAAATGGCCGTGGTCAGCGCGCGTCAGTTTTCCGTAGAAGAGACCAACTTGTACGCGGGCAGCCGCGGCGAACCGGCGCGAATGGCCACCAACTTCGCCGGGGTTCAAGGTTCCGACGACCAACGCAACGATTTGGTGGTGCGCGGAAACACGCCTTCGGGCGTTTTGTACCGCATGGAAGGAGTCAACATCCCCAACCCCAACCACTTCTCCATTCCCGGAACCGGTGGCGGCCCCGACCATTTTGAACAACAAGTTTCTGGACAACTCCGACTTCTTCACGGGCGCCTGGCCGGCCGAATACGGCAACGCCATTGCGGGTGTATTTGACCTGAAGATGCGGGACGGAAACAACGAAAAGCTGGAGTTTTCCGGTCAGCTGGGATTCTTGGGAACGGAATTGATGGTAGAAGGACCGTTGGGCCGCGGCCGCGAGGGTCGTCCGGCTCCTTCTTTCTTGGGCGTATACCGCTACAGCACCCTGTTCATGTTCCAAAAATTAGGCATTCCGTTGGGAACCTCTGCGGTTCCGGGCTACCAGGACGGAGCGTTTCGCTTCACGTTCCCCCAGAAAAACGGTGGAAAATTGGCCGCATGGGGCATGTTTGGACGTTCCAACATCGAAATCATGGTTTCCGACTCCGACGGAGACAAGGTCAGTTCGGACTTTGAAAGCTACGGCACCACCGACCGGGACCAGTACTTCAAAACCGATATGTACGTGGGCGGTTTGAACTACACCAAGCCCCTTTCCCGAACCAGCTTTGTGAACGCCGGAGTGGCCGCAAGCCAGTCCTACATCGACACGCGGAACGACAAAGTTTTCCGCAGCATCACGCCGGATTCGCTTTGGAAGGTGGACGACATTGTCAACATTCTGGGCTACAAGTTTACCGAAAACAAGCTCCACGGCTTTGTACACTACACCCAAAAACTCAGCAACCGAACCACGCTCAAGGTGGGCCTGAACGCGGACCTCTACGACCTGATCTACCAAGATTCCGTGCGGAAAGTGGACGGTCGGGACGGTACCGTTTACCCGTGGCGCGTTCAATGGGACACCCGTGCGCAGTGGGCTGTGGTGCAGCCGTACGCCAGCATGCGGAGCAACTTGACTCCTCGCCTGTCCCTAACCGCCGGTTGGACGGCCACCTATTCCAACATCAATGCCAAGTCCATCAGCTTGGTGGAACCGCGTTTGGGGTTGAACTACAAGCAGTCCCGGAATACGAATTTCTTCGCCGGAACGGGCATCCACAGCCAAATGCAGAGCGCCTACCTGTACTACTACGCCATCGGCAACAACGCCAACGGCGATCCGGGGGAACACAACACGGACATGGGCTTGACCAAGAGCTACCATTCCGTGGCGGGCGTGGAGCATCGGCTTTCTTCGTTGCCCATGCGCCTCAAGGCTGAAGTGTACTACCAGTACCTGTGGAACATTCCTGTGGAACGCCTGAAAATGGACGCCAATCCGTTGAGCGCCACCTTCGGGCAGCGCGTGGTGGGCTCCAGCTTCTCCATGGTCAATGCGGGTTCCGGTTTTGGACGTTTGTGGCCCGACACCCTGGAGAATGCAGGAACGGGACGCAACTACGGCTTGGAATTGACCGCGGAGCACTTCTTCACCAAGGGCTTCTACGGCTTGGTGACGGCGAGTTTGTTCGACGCCAAGTACCGCGGTTCGGACAACGTGGAGCGCAACACCACCTTCAACGGCCAGTACGCGTTGAACTTCATCCTGGCGAAAGAATGGCGTTTGGCCGGAAAACGCGCCCTGCAATTGAGCGGAAAGTTCACCACCGTGGGAGGACGCTGGTTTGGACCGGTAGACTTTGATCGATCGTTGGAAAACCTGGAAATCAACTTTGTTTCGGAGACCTTCAACACGGAAAAGAACCGGGCGTACTACCGCACGGACGTCAAGTTCTTGTACAAGTGGAATTTTGCCAACACCAGCCACGAGTTGGGCATTGACATGGCCAATGTGTTGAACAACAGAAACATCCTTACCCTGACTTTTGTACCGGATCATCCGTCCGGCAACCCGGTTCAGGAGGAGTACCAGTTGGGCTTGTTGCCGATTTTCTTCTACCGAATCGACTTTTGATTTTTGTGGGCGGCCGGCCCCCAACGCACAAAGGGCTGCCTCGTTCCGAGGCAGCCCTTTGTTTTTTGGACCCCAGCGGGGCGTTTCTTTTAGTGGGGACGTTGCAACCAACCCACGGTGGCAGCAGCGAACCGTCGGCCGGTCAAACGGGGCAATACCGTGCCCAAGCGATTCATGAACCCCGGAATGGCGTAAAACTTGCGTTTCTCTGCTCGTTGGAAGGCGTAACGAACGGCCGTGGGCGCATCCATCAGGGGCATCAGGCCTTGGGACACGAGGTGGGACTTTTCCAATCCCGCTCGGTCAAAGAACGCCGTGCGCGTGGGGCCGGGACACACCGCCGTGACGGAGATGTTGCGCGGTTTGAGCTCCGTGGCCAAGGCCTCGGAAAAGGACAAAACAAAGGCCTTAGAAGCGTAGTAGGCCGCCATGCCCGGGCCAGCCTGGAAGGCAGCCGTGGAGGCAACGTTGATCAAACGCCCGCCGGCTTCCAAGCGATTTACGGCCCAGTGGGACAGGTGCATGAGGGCTTGAACGTTGACTTCTACCATATTCCGAAGGACGGCGGGGTCTGCTTGGTGCAGTGCGGCGTAGTCGCCAAAACCGGCGTTGTTCACCACGCGATTGGGGCTTTTGCCCGCGCTGTGCAAGGCGTCCAGTTGGTGGATCAGTGTTGCGAGGGACTCCGGCTGGCCCAGATCTGCGGTGAGCACCACGGGCTGAGCGCCGGACGCCCAGGGTTGAAGGCGCTCCAACGTGGCGGCTGCATCCTCTGCGCGCCGAACCACCAAAACCAACTCCTGTCCGGCTTTCGCCGCCTCAACCGCCCAATCGGCACCAATGCCTCTGGACGCACCCGTAATCAGCGTATATCCCATGATGACGAAGGTACGGATCCGATGGTGCATCTTTGCACGCTCAAACTTCACGCGCGTGAACCTCAATTGCTTGTTGAACCGTTTCTTTAATGCCGTTAAGCTCCAACTGTTGAGCTTTTTGGGGCTGACGTTGATTGCCGTTCCGGCTTGGGCGCAAAACATCGCCGCAAGCCCGTTGGTTCAAAAGTTGTCTGCCTCCGGTGTGGCTGTTCATGAGCTTGCGGTGGGAGCACGGCCGGTGGTGGACGGACTGCGGGATGCAGGGGTCTACGAAAGCGGAATACGCGTGGACATCAACACGGAACACCAACCGGGAACCAACGTTATGGCGCCCGTGCACACGGTGGGCTGGATTGCCCGGGACGCAGATGCCCTGTACGTTTTCATTCGTTGCCAAATCCCCGCGGAAGGGCTTAGGGCCAACACCACCCGGCGCGACGAAGCGTTTGAGGACGACTTTGTGGGCATTGCGTTGGATCCGTATGCGGACACGCGGAACATGCTCTTTTTGGGCGCGAATGCTTACGGGATTCAGCTGGATTTGCGCAAAAACAATCCAGCAGACCTGAACAACAACTTCGACGTCAGCTACGACATGCTGTACGATGCGGCCGCCCTGCGGACGGATACCGCGTATTCGGTGGAGTTGCGCATCCCCTACTCTTCTTTGCCGTTTCCGTCGGGCAAAACACAGGTTTGGAAATTTGCTCTGTTCCGAAATTTATGGGTAGGCGCGCAGAACCACACGGTCAACAGCTACCCCATTGACCGCAACAACGTGTGCAGCGATTGCCAGTACGACGACGCCCTGTTGATGGACGGTTTGAAGCAACCGCGCAAATTTCAGGTACTGCCCTATGCCCTGGGCGGTTTGGTGGACCCTCCCCTGGCCACGGGTGCAGCGTTGGGCAAGGTGGGCGGTAGCTTTTTGGCGGGATTTGGCTCGGAAACGGTGGTTGAAGGGGTGTACAACCCGGATTTTTCTCAGGTGGAGTCCGACGCCCTCCAAATTGGCGTCAACAGTTCGTACGCCTTGTTTTACCCAGAAAGACGTCCGTTTTTCAACGAAGGGGCAGATTTGCTCGCAACCCGGGGAAACCTGGTTTATTCCCGGACGGTGGCGGACCCCCTTTTGGTCACCAAGGCCGTGCACCAGGGACGGGACATCCGTGCCTACGCCCTGACGGGATACGACCGTTCGTCGCCGTATTTGGTGCCGGGCGAGGACAACAGCTATTTGGGACGTGCCACCGGCAACACGTTTGGCATCTTCCGCACCACAAAACCGTTTGAAAAGGCCCAGTTCGTGGGGTTGATGGGCACCCACCGTCGGTACGACGCCGGCGGTTCCGGATCTCTTTTGGGCACCGATTTCAACGCCCGATTGAGTCCCACGGTGCGACTCTTTGGCGAAGGGGCGTTGTCCCTAACGCAGGAGCCCAATACCCCGTGGATCAGCGACCAAGCCGGGATGTTTGGCAACCGCACCAAGGCACTGGACGGGGAACAATTTATGGGCTACTTCGGCACTTTGGAGGTGCAAAAAGTGACCGAGCGCTGGATGCTGCGCGCCATGACGTCGCACGTGGGGCGTGATTTTCGCGCGGAGATGGGCTTCCGCCCCAGTGTAGACCGACGTCGGGCCGAAGTGGGGGGCAACATTCGCGCATTTCCCAACGGGAAGTGGATCAAAAACTACGGAGTTTACTACGAGGTCTTTGGCGAACAAACGGTGGGCGGAAAAACCAAGCAAACCGGCTGGATGGCAGACAGTTGGATGCAATTAGCAGGATCCATCAATTTGTCTTTGGGACATTACTACCGCTTTATGGAGGAATTCAAGGGGTCCACTTTTCGTTGGATGCCCTACACGTGGGGATCGGTATCCTACAACCCGCGGCAGTGGCTGATGCTGAGCTACCGCACGGATTTTGGCCAAGGCCTGACGCGCAACGCGGATTTTGTACGCGCGGGAGACGAACGAAACGGTGGATTTTCCGCTCAGTTTCAGTTGGCCGGAAAAATTCGCTGGACGCTGGGCATCAACCACGCCCAAATGCGCGAGCGGGACGGTTCCGGTTCGTTGATCTACCGGGGTTATGTGGCGCGGTCGGTGGTTCATTGGGGAATCACCAAGGCGTGGTCCTCCCGCGTGGTGCTGCAGTACGATGATTTTGGAAAAGGTTGGACGGTTCAGCCGTTGGTTCAGTACCAACCCTCGCCGTTTACGTTGATCTATACGGGCGCGTCTTTAACGCCTTGGGATCGGTCTGTTTTTGCCAAGGTGCAGTACCAATTTGAGGCATTCAAGTCCCGACGTTCGTAGCAATTGGTAGCGTCCGTTGCCGGCGACGAAAGTCAGTCTTCCAAACGGGCCATTTCCGCTAATCCGTGCGGGTCTTTGATTTGAAAGCGCTTGCCCACCCGGGCGATGTATCCGTCGTCTTCCAATTCCGCCAGTAAGCGAATGAGGGATTCCGTTGCGGTCCCCACCAATTCCGCCCATTCACTGCGCTTTAAATCCAGGGCCAAGCAGCCTTGATCGTCCGTGCCAAACCGAGCTTGCAGCATCAGAAAGAATTCTGCGGTTCGTTCCCGAACGGACTTTTGCGCCAAGCTGCTCATGATGCGGCTCGCTTCTGCCAATTCGTGGCAGGTTAACTTGAGCATTTCCAGGGAAAACGGACCGTTGGACTTGAAAAAGCCCAACAAAACCTCGGCCGGCACAAAACAAGCAGAGGTCTTGTCCATGGCCACGGCAGAAACCGAGAGGGGTTCTCCGGCCAACAGCGCTCGGTAGCCTAGGAGGTCGCCGTCGGTTAAAAAACGAACGATGTGTTCGCGTCCGCTGGCTCCGGCGTGCACCATTTTGACGCGACCGGATTGGATGCAGTACACGCCGCGTGGGGTTCTCCCCTCTTCCAAGAGAAATTCGCCTTTTTGGAATTGGCCAAAACGCTTGTGGGCGCATAATTCATCTACCTCATCTCCTTGTAAATGCTGGAAAGGCGATAACGAGCGTGTTGCGCAGGTGGCGCACGTAAACGGTTCCATGGAAGATTTTTTAGGCTCTAGGAAAGGTACGTGATAAATGTCATTTTTTATCGATGGGTGCTGTTTTCTCTTTGTTCCCACGATGGCTGCACCCCATTCAAACCCCTACACTGCTCTGGATCAAGTGGATTTGTACCCGCACGTGTACAAGCATTGGTCCGAAAACAATGCCGTTGCTGAGCTGCACTTGCCCACCATTCACTGTGCGTCGTGCGTGCGCACACTGGAAACTTGGCCCAAGTGGCGCGAGGGTTTGGACTCGGTGGTGGTGGATTTCAGCCAACAAACGGCGGTCATTCGATTCAATCCCACTTTGGTGTCCTTGTCTGATTTGGCGTTGGAACTTCAGGGCATGAGCTTTCCGCCGGACATTAGTTTGGCGCAAAGCAATGGCAGTTCCGTTCACCCCAAAAAATCTGCATTAGCACGCCTTCAGTTTAAGCAAATGGCGGTTGCCGGATTTGTTTTTGGCAATACCATGTTGTTTGCCTTGCCGGAGTATTTTGGCATGGAAGCTGGATCCGATTTGTCTTTGTTCATCCGGTGGATCACTGCTTTCTTGAGTATTCCCTTGGTTTGGATCTCCGGAGCTCCTTTTTTAATCAGCGGGTGGGCGGCCCTGCGCCAGCGTACAACGAACATGGACGTGCCCATTTCTTTGGGAATTGCCGCGCTGTTTCTCCAAAGCCATTGGGATGTTTGGACCGGAAGTGGGCCGGGGTATTTTGACAGTTTGGCCGGATTGTTGTTCTTTCTGCTGGTGGGGCGGTGGTTTCAGTCGCAAACCTATTCGGCACTGCACTTTGAACGCGATTATCGTTCGTTCTTTCCATTTTCTGTTTGGGTGGTGCAGAACGGCAAAGAAGTGGCGAAACCCTTAGAATCGCTCAAAACAGGGGATTTGGTGCGGGTTCGGCACGGAGAAATGGTTCCGGTGGAAAGCACCGTATTGGAGGGTGTTAGCGCTGTGGACGTCTCTTTTCTTACTGGTGAAGCGCAGCCGCAGGATGTAGCTCCGGGGTCCCGTGTTCCTGCAGGTGCTCAATTGGTGGGCGGGTCCGTGCTGCTGCGCGCGGAGAAGGCATTGGATCAAAAGTATTTAACATCGCTTTGGAGCGAGGACACCGGCGGCCGACGCCCGCAATGGACCGCCCTAACGGACAGGCTGGGCAGAGCCTTTACAGGGGTAGTCTTGGGCATATCGGCCGCCGCTGCCCTCGTTTGGGCGTTTTTGGACCCGTCGTTGATGGTGCCGGTGGTGACGTCCGTTTTAATTGTGGCGTGTCCGTGTGCGCTGGCGCTGGCGGTACCTTTTGCCTTGGGCAATTCAGTGCGGTTGTTGGGACGGCAAGGAGCCTTTGTTAAGTCCACCGCGACGGTGGAGCGGTTGGCGGCAGTTGGGGCATGGGTTTTTGACAAAACCGGAACCTTGACGGTTGCAGGATCTGTCCAGTGGAGTGAACCGTCGGGCATAACCCCCCTGCAACGGATTGCCCTGCGGGCGCTTGCGAACCAAAGTGCGCATCCGCTCAGCCGCTCTCTGGTGCAGCATTTTACGACCCAAGGAACGGTGGACGAGGGGGTTGTTGCTCAATTTGAAGAGGCCTTGGGACGCGGTATTTCCGGTGTTGTGGGGTCCAAGAAGTACCGGCTGGGCAGCCCCGTGTTTTGCAACCAAGATCCCGCTGCGGCACCGGATCATGCAGTGGGTGCTGTTGAGGACGGCGTATTTCTGGGGTGGTTCCTGCCGTTAAGCTCCTTCCGCCCGGGACTCAACCAAGCGCTGAGCGGCTTGGGAAGCGTACCCATTTCCGTTCTTACTGGAGATACCGACGGGGAACGCCAGGCACTGTTGGCTGCGGTACCGTCCCAAACGGAACTGCGCTTCCGCCAAAAACCGGAGGATAAGAAGGCGTATGTTCAAGCGCTTCAAGAGCACGGCTTTTCCGTGGCCATGGTGGGCGACGGTTTGAACGATGCCGGTGCCTTGGCCCAGAGCGACGTGGGCATCACGGTGGCCGAAGATGCCCTGCACTTTGCCCCCGCGTGCGACGTGCTTTTGCGCGGTGATGCTCTGCCGCAATTGGACCGCATGCAGCGGTTTGCACAAGCGGGTGTGCGTGCGGTACGGTTGAGCATTTTCATGAGTTTGGCCTACAACGTTGTGGGGTTGAGTTTCGCCGTTCGGGGGGCGCTTACTCCGGAGGTCAGCGCCATCCTCATGCCCCTCAGCTCCCTGAGTGTGGTGGCCTTCACCACCCTGTACACCCGGCGTCAAGCCCAAAAAATATTTGCCTCATGAGTGCTTTTTATCTGATGGTGCCGGTGAGCATTGCCCTGGCTACGGCATTTCTCTACGTGTTCTTAAAACTCAACGACAACGGTCAGTTTGACGACACCACCTCGCCGTCGGTGCGCATGCTGGACGACAAAACGGTTGACGCTCCGGAGGCCCCGAAAAAAGAAAACGAATAATTCCCTTTACTCAACTCAATCACCCTATGGAAACACCCTTGGAACGGTTTGCGTACGACAACAAGATTGTTCGCAACTTCTTGGTCGCCACGCTTGTGTGGGGACTCATTGGATTTTTGGTGGGACTGACCATTGCCTTGCAGCTGGTCTTCCCGGATTTGAACGCCGATCTCCCCTGGTTGACCTTCGGCCGATTGCGGGCGCTCCACACGAACGGGGCCATTTTTGCCTTTGCGGGCAACGCCATCTTCACCGGAGTGTATTATTCGCTGCAGCGCTTGTTGAAGGCGCGCATGGCCAGCGATGTGTTGAGTAAAATCCACTTTTGGGGTTGGCAGTTGATCATCCTGTCTGCCGTGGTCACCCTGCCGTTGGGTTTCACCACTTCCAAGGAATACGCCGAATTGGAATGGCCCATTGACATCGCCATCGCCTTGGTATGGGTGGTGTTTGGGGTCAACATGATTTGGACCATTCTCAAGCGCCGCGAGGAACACCTGTACGTGGCCATTTGGTTTTACCTGGCCACCTTCGTGACGGTTGCGGTGCTGCACATCTTCAACAGCTTGGAATTGCCGGTAAGCGCCCTGAAGAGCTATTCGGTCTACGCCGGCGTACAAGACGCCTTGGTGCAGTGGTGGTACGGACACAACGCCGTAGCCTTCTTTCTGACCACTCCCTTTTTGGGCATGATGTACTACTTCCTTCCCAAGGCCGTGGACCGTCCCGTTTATTCGTACCGACTGTCCATTGTTCACTTTTGGGCGTTGATTTTCATCTACATCTGGGCCGGCCCGCACCACCTGCTGTACTCCGCACTGCCCGACTGGGCCCAAAGCTTGGGCACCGTCTTCTCCATCATGTTGATCGCACCTTCTTGGGGCGGCATGATCAACGGTCTCCTTACGCTGCGCGGAGCCTGGGACCGCGTGCGCGATTCCGCCGTCCTCAAGTTCTTCGTGGTGGCGGTCTCCGCCTACGGCATGGCCACCTTTGAAGGGCCGTTGCTTTCCATCAAAAGCATCAACGCCATCGCCCACTTCACGGATTGGATTCCCGCACACGTACACGTGGGTACCTTGGGATGGAACGGCTTCATGACCTTTGGCATGATTTATTGGTTGGTTCCCCGTTTGTTTACGGGCGGTGCTTATTCCGAGAAACTGGCAAACTGGCACTTTTGGTTGGGCACCACCGGTTTGTTGTTTTGGGCGCTCCCCATGTACGTTGCCGGATTTACCCAAAGCTTGATGTGGAAGGAATTGGCGGTAGACGGCACCTTGGTGTACGGAAACTTCCTGGAAACCACCCGTCAGATCATCCCCATGTACGCCCTTCGCGCCCTGGGCGGCACGCTGTACATCTCCGGGATGGTGGTGATGTTCGTCAATGTATGGAAAACCGTTACCCGCGGTAAACTGATTGCCAACGAAGCCGCTGAGGCCCCGGCCTTGGCGCGCCACGGCGCCCACCAAGGCGAACACTGGCACCGGTGGATTGAGCGACGTCCCGTTCAACTGCTGATTTGGAGTACCGTTGTGGTATTGATCGGCGGAATCATCGAAATCGTGCCTACAATGATGGTGAAAAGCAACACCCCCACCATCGCCAGCGTCAAGCCCTACACGCCCTTGGAGTTGGAAGGACGGGATATTTACATCCGCGAAGGTTGCAACGCCTGCCACTCGCAAATGATTCGCCCCTTCCCTACCGAGGTTTTGCGCTACGACCCCGCAGGCAAGCAGTATTCGCTGCCCGGCGAATACGTCTACGACCATCCGCACCTGTGGGGCTCCAAGCGAACCGGCCCGGACCTGATGCGCGTGGGCGGCAAATACCCAGACAGCTGGCACTACAACCACATGCTGGACCCCACCAGCATGTCTCCTGGATCCATCATGCCCCGCTACCCGTGGTTGTTCTCTGGAGACGGACACGACGCCACCCTCAACACGTCTTTGACGGTTAAGAAAATGAAAGCCATGGTTGCCTTGGGCGTACCCTATACGGATGCTGAAGTTGCTGGAGCCCTGGACAACCTGAACCGTCAAGCGGCGGAAATTGCCCAGCGCTTGAACGAAGACCCCACCATCCAAGTGGAACCCAACGAGGAAATCATCGCGTTGATTGCCTACTTGCAGCGCATGGGAACGGACGTTAAAAAAGGAATGAAATGAGCAAGAACCTGACTTTTCTGGCCCAAGTGGAGGGAATTGAGTGGTTTCCCATTGCGACGATGGTGATCTACTTGGCGTTTTTTGCCGCCGTCGGATACTACGTTTTTAAGAGCAAAGGAGAACGCATGGACCGCTGGTCCCGACTGCCTTTAGAGTCCAACGATAAACACGAACAAGCATGAACACATATGCCTTGTTGAGCATCTCCCAAGAATGGGTAGATCTCTTTATTTCCCTGGGAAAACCCACCAACGTCTTAGCCATCCTAACCTTTTTTGTGGGCCTGTTCACGGCACTGGCCGTCCTGCGGACGTTGGAAACCTTGAAACTCAAGCTGGGCATCGCGCCAGAACCCAAAAAAGCCCTTTGGTACTCGCGCAAAAAAGTGTTGGAAAGCCTAACGGACTCCGTGCCTCTTGAGCGGGAGGGGGACGTGATGCTGAACCACAACTACGACGGCATTCGCGAGTTGGACAACAACCTTCCCCCCTGGTGGTTGTACGGTTTTTACCTCTCCATTTTGAGTGGAGTCATCTACCTGTGGTACTACCACGTGATGCCGGACACGCCTTTGCAGGCCGACGAATTCACCGCGGAAATGGCGGTTGTGGAGCAAATCAAACAAGACTACTTGGCCGGTGAAGCCAACAAGGTGGACGAGAACACGGTAGTGGCCTTGGTCGATGCCAGCGCGCTGGCCGACGGCAAAAAAACCTTTGAAGCCAACTGCGCGTCTTGCCATTTGGCCGACGGTGGAGGATCTGTAGGACCCAATTTGACGGACGCGTATTGGATCCACGGCGGCAGCATTAAGGACGTCTTCACCACCATCAAATACGGTGTCTTGGACAAAGGCATGATTTCGTGGCAGGAAACCTTGAGCCCGGTGCAAATGCAGAACGTGGCCAGCTACCTCCTGACCTTCCAGAGCACCAAACCCGCCAATCCCAAGGCGCCGCAAGGCACGTTGTACGACGCGGCCGCTTCTGCGGAGGCAAGTTCTGCGGACACTTCTTCGGTGCAGCCGTAAGGGGGGGATCCCGCGGGCGGGCCGCGCCCGCGGGGTCCCCAGTGTGCCCAATT
>JAXITR010000026.1:0-28635 GCA_034679985.1 Cryomorphaceae bacterium | reverse complement strand
CGCTTGGGGTTTAACGGAAACGGGGACCGGTTCCGACGCAGGCGGCATGCACACTACAGCGGTTCGGGACGGCGATCATTGGGTTCTCAACGGCTCCAAAAACTTCATCACGCACGCCATTTCCGGGGATGTTGCCGTAGTCATCGTCCGCACCGGCGAAAAAGGTGATTCCCACGGGATGACCGCATTTGTGGTGGAGAAAGGCACGCCCGGCTTCAGTTCGGGTAAGAAAGAGAACAAGTTGGGCATGCGTGCCTCCGAAACCGGTGGCCTCTTTTTTGACGAGTGCCGCATCCCGGATGCCAATCGCTTGGGCGAAGTAGGGGATGGATTCATTCAGTCCATGAAAATACTGGACGGCGGCCGAATTTCAATTGCCGCTTTGTCCATAGGAATTGCCAAAGGGGCGATGAATGCAGCGCTTCACTACAGCAAAGAACGCGAGCAATTTGGCAAGAAGATTTCAGAATTTCAGGCCATAGCCTTCAAGTTGGCCGACATGGCCACTGAAATTGAGGCGTCGGAATTATTGACCCGCCACGCAGGCGCTTTGAAGGATGCGGGCCACAAAATGAGCAAAGAATCCGCCATGGCCAAACTGATGGCATCCGAGGTATGTGTTCGGGTGGCCAACGAAGGCATTCAGGTGCACGGTGGATACGGATACACCAAGGACTTTCCGGCAGAGAAATTCTACCGCGACGCTAAATTGTGTACCATCGGGGAAGGTACCTCGGAGATTCAACGATTGGTGATTTCGCGCACTTTATTGAAGGGTTAAATCCGTTTACGCGTCCAGTTGCCCCCTTGACGCAACCGCAGACCGAACGCACAAAAAAGGCTTGAACAGCCTGATCTCCTGTGTTACATTTGTGTCCATGAGAAAGTCTGTTCTTTTAGTTCTGGCGTTGCTGTTGCTCACGGCACTTCCTACCAAGGCTTCCCACCTGATTGGTGGGGAAGTTACTTGGAGTTGTTTGACCACAGGGCCCAATGCTGGTAAAGTTGTTTTTCGTCTGGCTGTTTACCGAGAGTGCGGTGGAATTCCCTTCAACGTTTCAACACTTTCATTAACCTCCAACAGTCCGGCGGGTAACATTGTGTGTTCCCGTGTGGCGCCTGGTTTGAATGTTTCGCCCTCGTGCTACTCTGGGCAGCAACCGTGTGCAGGGCCTTCGGCGAATGGATCCATTGAACAGCACATTTTTCAATCAGCCCCGATTACCTTGAACGGTACACCGCCTGCCACAGGTTGGACTTTTTATTACGAAGATTGCTGCCGCCCGGACGGTTTGCTGAACATGCCGAATTCATCCAGCCAATCCTTTCGCCTGCGCGCTGTTATGAAACCTTTTTCTCCCGGCGGTGCAGGCACACCTGCTTTGAACATGAATCCCTGCTACGATTCATCACCAAGTTTTGCCGAGGCACCAATTTCAGTTATCTGTTCCGGATACACCTACACCTACTCCCACAACGCGGCCGATGCAGATCTAGACGAAATGGAGTATTCATTAACAGCTCCTTTGGGTTCAAGTGGTAATCCGATTGCCTCGACTGGAGGATACACGTGGACGTTGACTCCGGGTCCGGGCCCGTTTCCATCCAGCCCTGCGATGCAGTTCAATACGGCTACTGGCAACATCACCATTTCCCCACAAATCGGTGGTGGATATGCATCCTCGGTAAAAATCGAAACACGTCGCTGCGGTCAAGTGATTGCGGAGGTTTATCGTGACATTCCTATTGTTATCCGCACGGGCTGTTTGCCCATTCCGCAAACAGGATCAGGGACTATTAATTTACCTCCCTCGGTTGTTGTACAGAATTATCCTGGATTTGACTCCGTCAAGCCGGTGTACGCGGCCAACGGTTCAGTGGCCTTTTGGAAAGTAAGCGTATTTGCCGGCGAGAAAGTGAAGTTTGGCCTGGTCGCTACCGAAACACAGTTACTCCCCACCTTTGCGCCGCAATTGATTGATTGCAAGCCGCTGGGACAACAATTGGGATCACCCTTGAACAGCACAACCACCGGATGTTTGAATCCCCCGTGTGCAACCATTGTTGGTGCTTTGGGCCAAGGTGGTCCAGGACAGACTCAAATCACTGGAATCCCAACCGTTAATAACGTTATTTTTGAATGGCAAACGGATTGTGGCCATTTGGCAACCACGGCGAATTCCTGCGGCCAATTGTCTAACGTATATCCCTTCCTGTTGCGTATGGCGGACAACTATTGTCCCGTTCCCGCATCGCAAACGGTAAACGTTATTGTGGAGGTCATCAACTCCATGCCGGACGCGCCTGATTTGACCAATTCCTGCGTTACGCGTTTGCCCAACGGTAAAAACCAAATCGATTGGTCCACTCCTGTGGATACGGGTCAAAATTTTGATGCGTATGTTGTTTTCTACGGCACCAACCCTGCAATTCCCTTCGTTGCCGTGGATACCGTTCTGGGGTACAACACTGCACTATTTACCCACAACAACCCCGTTGCGGGTCAACCGGCTTACTACTTCATGCGTACGTTGGGTGGTTGTGGATTGAGCTCAGCTCCTTCGGATACCATTTCCCTCGTAGAATTGGACGTTACTCCTTTCCCGCCTACCAATTCCTATGTTGCGCAGTTGGCTTGGAATTCTGGACATTCGGGGTCTTCACCCACCTACGAAGTTTGGCGTCGAGGCACGTCAACACCGTGGGCACAAATCGGTACAACCACGGCGTTGAATTATAACGACACGGTGAATCTGTGCGGTGATTTGCTGCGTTACGAAATTCGGGTAGGGGGCAGCTGCAATTCCACTCGGGACAGCGGTCAGTTTTCGGACCAAGTGAATACGGACGCCATGGCTTTGGATTCGGTAAGCGTTCAAGGAACGAATGCAGTCCTGTCTTGGACTCCGAGCAAGTCGGGCGATGTAGTAGATTACATTGTTCTTCAAGGAAATGGTGCCACTTGGACCCCATTGGCCACAGTACCTGCAGGGCAGCCTATGCCGTACGTAATTCCCGGTTTGGATCCCAACACGCAAATTGGCACGTACAAGGTGATTTCAGTTGACAGTTGCGGCAACCAAAGCAGTGATTTACTGGTTCCGCACCACAACAACATGCTGTTGAACGAAAACATTGACCCGTGTGAAGGGATACTTCGTTTGTCTTGGAATGCCTACTTGGGCTGGCCCGGTGGCGTAGACAAGTACTTGGTGCTGGCCGACGTCACCCCTCCAGGAGCACCGACGCAGACGGGAGTGCTTTTGGCAACCTTACCCGGTAATTCCAACCCACAACCGGGACAGTTTGTAACGTACTCCTCGCGCGACGTTATTTCGGGGTACAGCTACTGCTACTACGTTCGGGCGGTAGATACTTCAGGAACGCTTCGTTCCACGTCCAACCAGAAGTGCATCAACGGATTGGTGGTTCAACGTTCGCGTTTGTTGTATTTGGCGCGCACGGCAGTTCGTGCCGACAAAGCCATTGACATGGTGGTGTTTATTGACAAAGACGCCGACGTGATCAACTTTGACGTGCAACGCGCCGACGAGCCGGGCATGCCGTTTATCTCATTGGGCAGGTTGCCAAAACCTTCCGTAGGTCCTTGGGAGATTCGCTTTACAGACTTTACGGCGGATCCAGATAATCACCACTACGAGTACCGCTTTGTAGCTACCGACTCCTGTGGGAATATCGACACGGCCTCCAACATTGGCACGAACATTATGGTTAAGGCCACCGCTCAAGACAACTTGGTCAACCGCGTGGTGTGGAACCGCTACCGTGATTTTGGAGGGGTGGTGAAGGAATACCAAGTGTACCGTGCACAAACGGAGACCGGTCCGTTCAATTTGATAGGAACAGTGGCCGGAAAGGACACGGTTTACAACGACAACATCCGCAGTTTGGGGCCGGACGTAACGGGCATTTTCTGCTACCGCATTGTGGCTGTGGAACAAAACAACCCGCTCGGATTCCTGGACTTTGACGGACTTCCTTTCCGCAGCATCTCCAACGTTGCGTGTGCGGAGCACCTTCCGCGCATGTTTGTACCCAATGCATTCAATCCCGCGTCCAGCCAACCGGCCAACCGCGTATGGCGTCCGTTGAACGTATACGCTGAGTCTACATCGTACTCATTGGAAATCTTCGATCGTTGGGGAAATAAAGTATTTACTTCCCGCGATGAAAAGCAAGGGTGGGACGGTACCATCGACGGTGTAGATGCCCCCATGGGTGTTTATATGTACCGTTTGAAGTACCGGTCGGTTCAGGAAGAGTTGAAAGATGTACAGGGCAGTTTGACCTTGTTGCGCTAAACCAAAGCTTGCTGGAATAAATTAAGGGCCGCCCCAAAGGGCGGCCCTTTTATGTTATCTTTGCATGCAATTCAAAAGAATTGCTATGCCCCTCTCCTCCGAAAAAGTTATTGGCGAATACCTGACGTACGACGACGTACTGTTGGTCCCCGCGTATTCCGAAATTTTGCCGCGCGACGTGCGGATCAGTTCGCGTTTTACGCGCAACATAATGCTCAATACGCCCATCGTTAGTGCGGCCATGGACACCGTGACGGAGTCTACCATGGCCATTGCCATAGCGCAAGAAGGGGGTATTGGCGTCTTGCACAAGAACATGACCGCCGAACAGCAAGCGGTGGAAGTTCGCAAGGTGAAGCGGGCGGAGAGCGGAATGATTTTGGATCCGGTGACGTTGCGCGCAGGAGCCACCATCGCCGAAGCCAAACGATTGATGACGGAGTACCGCATTGGCGGAATTCCAGTGGTTACGGAGAAAGGCATTTTGGAAGGAATTGTGACCAACCGCGATTTGCGTTTTGAAACCAACGACGATAAATTGGTGGGCGAGATCATGACCAAGTCCAATTTGGTTACGGGCAAGGAGAATACCACCTTGGAGGAGGCGGAAATCATCCTGCAGAACAACAAGGTAGAGAAGTTGCCGGTGGTGAAGGCCGACGGTACCCTGGTGGGGCTGATTACCTACCGAGACATTTCCAAGAAGAAGAACAAACCGAACGCCAACAAAGACGCCTACGGTCGATTGCGCGTGGCGGCAGCCGTTGGGGTAACGGGTGACGTTGTGGACCGGGTTACTGCCTTGGTGGAAGCCAATGTGGATGCGGTCATTATTGATACGGCGCACGGCCACACCAAGGGTGTGGTGGATGCCTTGAAGGCCGTAAAAGCCAAGTTTCCCAAACTGGATGTAGTGGTGGGCAACATTGCCTCGGCGGAGGCAGCTCGTTACTTGGTAGAGGCCGGAGCCGACGCCGTCAAAGTGGGCATTGGCCCGGGTTCCATCTGCACCACCCGAATCATTGCGGGGGTGGGCGTGCCGCAGTTGTCTGCCGTGATGGAAGTAGCTGCAGCGATTGCGGGTAGCGGCGTTCCCGTCATTGCCGACGGAGGAATTCGCTACACCGGCGATATAGTCAAGGCCATTGCGGCTGGGGCGGACTCCGTCATGTTGGGATCGTTGTTCGCTGGTACCTTGGAAGCGCCAGGGGAAAGCATCATTTTGGACGGTCGTCGGTTCAAGTCTTACCGCGGCATGGGCTCCATTGAAGCCATGCAGGCCGGCTCCAAAGACCGCTACTTCCAGGACGTGGAAGACGACATCAAGAAATTGGTTCCGGAAGGAATTGTGGGGCGCGTTCCCTACAAAGGCGAAGTGGCCGAAGTGATGTACCAGTTCATTGGCGGTTTGCGCGCCGGAATGGGGTACTGTGGAGCAAAAGACGTTGAAACCCTGCAGAAGAACGGTCGTTTTGTGCGCATCACCACGTCGGGAGCGGCGGAAAGTCATCCGCACGACGTCACCATCACGCGCGAAGCACCGAATTACAGCCGGTAATCAATCCAACGATTCTGCCGGTTGTTCCTCAACCGCGTCAAATTCGGCATAGCACGCCAACAGGCTTTCCAGCAACTGGTAGTCTGTGGAGGCGTCGATTTGCGAACGGTTGAGCCGGCAGTAGAGTAGGAACTGCTCTACTTTTTCGCCTTCCAGTCCCGTTAATTCAAAGAGAGCGGACCGATTTCTGCTTTGGTTCAAGCGCTCGCGGTAGGATTCCGCAGCCAAAAGCGTCCGCAACTCGCGGAGCTGGCGCGGTCGGTTCCCAAACATTTCGTAGAAGAAGTCCACGGGGTTGGCCAGGGTAGGCGCAACGGACTGTGGCGTTCTGATGAGCTCGCCGCTGGGCCGCGCGGGCGGCTGTACGTCCATGGGTACCGGTTCGTTCATGGTGATTCGGTAGCCTTTGACCGGTGCCTCGTTCAACAACAAATTTTGCGGTTTGAGCACCACCACGATGCTGTCCGGTGCTCGCGGTGGGACTACGTACCGCAGGTACGAAAACAAGGGCTGGGAAAACACCAGGGTATCTCCCGGTTGTGCTGCCAAAGAGACTCGACCGGATCTGTTGGTGCGAACCCCTTGCTCGCTCCGAACGTTGACCACGGCCACTGAGGGCAAGCGCATGTTCGTTTTTTCTTCAAGAACTACACCGTACACCACGTTGGTTTGCGCCCCCAAATCCGAACTGCCCAGTAGCAGGAAAAAGACGGCCCAAAAAGAAAAGTTCCGGATGGGGTGTGCCATGGCTTCCGCAAAGAAACGCGATATTTGCAAGCTGAAAGAATATAGAGCCATGGCCGAAGAAAACAAAGTGATTTTTTCCATGAGCGGGGTTTCAAAAATCCTGCCACACAACAACAAAGCAATCCTCAAGGACATCTACCTGGGTTTTTACTATGGAGCCAAAATCGGCATCATTGGTTTAAACGGATCGGGTAAATCCACCTTGCTGAAAATCATTGGCGGGATTGAAAAGAGCTTCCAAGGCGACGTGGTTTGGGCGCACGGGTACTCCGTGGGCTATTTGGAACAGGAGCCGCAGCTCGACGAGTCCAAAACCGTCATTGAAATCATTCAAGAAGGTGTTCAAGAGGTCATGGACATCTTGAACGAATACAACAGCATCAACGATCAGTTTGGTCTGCCGGAAGTCTACGAGAATCCGGAGAAAATGGAAAAATTGATGAACCGTCAGGCCGAATTGCAGGACAAAATCGATGCTTCCAACGCTTGGGAAATCGACCAGGTACTGGACCGTGCCATGGACGCTTTGCAGTGCCCGGAACGCGATGCCTCCATTGCAGTTCTGTCTGGTGGTGAACGCAGACGGGTGGCGTTGTGCCGTTTGTTGCTGCGCAATCCGGACGTCTTGTTGTTGGACGAACCCACGAACCACTTGGACGCTGAGTCCATCCTGTGGTTGGAGCACCACTTGCAGCAGTACCGCGGTACGGTCATCGCCGTAACCCACGATCGTTACTTCTTGGACAACGTGGCCGGTTGGATTTTGGAATTGGACCGGGGCGAAGGCATTCCGTGGAAAGGGAACTACTCCAGTTGGTTGGACCAAAAGACCAAGCGCATGGAGCAAGAAGAAAAGCAAGTGAGCAAGCGTCGGAAGACTTTGGAACGCGAATTGGAATGGGTGCGCATGAATCCCAAGGGGCGTCAAGCCAAGTCCAAGGCGCGTTTGGCGAACTACGACAAGTTGATGAGCGCGGAGCAAAAGGATAAAGAAACCAATTTGGAAATCTTCATCCCCAACGGTCCGCGCCTGGGCAGTCACGTCATCAATGCGGAGCACGTGGCCAAAACCTTTGGAGATAAAGTACTTTACGAAGATTTGAATTTCACCTTGCCGCCCGCGGGAATCGTGGGAATCATTGGCCCCAATGGTGCCGGTAAGACCACCATTTTCCGGATGATCATGAACCAGTTCGCACCGGATGCGGGCTCGTTCACGGTGGGTGAATCGGTGAAAATCAGTTACGTGGACCAGACGCACGAAAAGATCAGTCCGGAAAAGACCATTTTTGAAATTGTAGCGGACGGTCAGGAACAGTTTGAAATGGGCGGTCAAATCGTTAACGCACGGGCCTACCTCAGCCGTTTCAACTTTGCAGGAGCGGATCAAAACAAGAAAGTGGGCATTCTTTCCGGTGGAGAGCGCAACCGTCTGCACTTGGCCATGGCCCTCAAGGAAGGTGGATACGTCTTGTTGCTGGACGAGCCTACCAACGACTTGGACATCAACACGTTGCGCGCTTTAGAGGAAGGTCTAGACAATTTCGCAGGTTGCGGCGTGATCATCTCGCACGATCGTTGGTTCTTGGACCGCGTGTGTACTCACATTTTGGCCTTTGAAGGAGATTCACAGGTGTACTATTTTGAGGGTGGTTTCTCGGACTACGAAGAGAACCGCAAGAAGCGCATGGGCAATGTGGAGCCCAAGAAGTTCAAGTACAAGAAGTTGACGAAAGATCAATAATCCCAAACGTCCCAACAAACATGGCATCCGCTCCGTCAACGCCCAAAGGCACCCGAGATTTTAACGCTGCAGACTTGGCCAAGCGCCGGTATGTGGTGGATCTTCTGCGCCAAGCGTTTGAGCTGCACGGTTTTGGGCCGTTGGAAACCCCGTCGTTCGAGAATTTGGACACGTTGATGGGCAAGTACGGGGAAGAAGGAGATCGATTGATTTTTAAAATCCTGAAGTCCGGTAATTTTCTGGAATCCGTTGCGGAAGGCGCGGCGCCCAAAGCTTCGCAAATTGCGGACAAAGCGCTTCGTTACGATTTGACGGTTCCCTTTGCTCGTTACGTAGCGCAAAACCACGGAAAATTGGCACTTCCGTTCAAGCGGTACCAAATTCAACCGGTTTGGCGCGCAGATCGTCCGCAAAAAGGACGTTTTCGCGAATTTTACCAGTGTGATGCAGACGTTGTGGGATCCCGAAGTTTGTATCAGGAAGTTGAACTCGTGGACTTGTATTCCTATGCGTTTGACCGCTTGCATTTGCCGGTGGAAATCCGCTTGAATCACCG
This sequence comes from Cryomorphaceae bacterium, assembly GCA_034679985.1. GTDB lineage: Bacteria > Bacteroidota > Bacteroidia > Flavobacteriales > Schleiferiaceae > CAMDTE01. Next base: position 19,708 of record JAXITR010000026.1, on the reverse strand, counting down.
AGCGCTCTTGGCGGCTTTGGCCCGACGTTTTGGCTTTGGTGCGGCGTTGGTGGATTTTACGGTGGCTGTAGATAAACTCGACAAAATCGGGGTGGAAGGCGTACTCAACGAATTGCGCGAAAAAGGTGCCGACGAATCGCACGTGGGTGCCTTGATGGATTGGCTTTCGGCGCAACGTTCCACCCAAGAAAGTCTTCAGTATTTGGAGCGTTTGGTGGGCGATGATCCGGAAGGTCTTCAAGGTTTGACCGAAATTCGTTTTGTGCTGGACCGGGTGTCCCGTCCGGATGAGGTGGTGCTGGATTTGACCTTGGCCCGGGGACTGAACTACTACACCGGCGCCATCTTTGAGGTTCGCGCCTTGGGGGTGGCATTGGGCAGCGTGGGCGGTGGCGGTCGGTACGACGATTTGACTTCTATTTTTGGCGTTAAAGGGGTTTCCGGAATCGGTATTTCCTTCGGTTTGGACCGAATCGTTCTTTGTTTGGAGGAGTTGAATGCCTTTCCATCCACCCTGCAAAGTGCACCTCAGCTCTTGGCGCTTCATCCGGAGAACGCAGCGGTCGCAGACGCTTTGTATGCGGCGGTTCGTACGTGGCGCGCGTCTGGAATTTCGGCGGAATTCTATCCAGATGCGGCGGCCACCAAGAAACAGTATGCCTGGGCAGAACAGCGCGGGATCGCCTGGGTGGTTCAGCGAATGGAAGGCGATGAGGTGTTTATAAAAAACACTTTAAATGGCGAAGTAATTAGTTGTATTAAAACTGATTACGAAGCTTTAAATAAACTTTTTAATTAACCTTAGTTCCACGTGCGGCGGTAGGTTCCATCGGGATCGTAAAAATCCGCTTGACGCACGGTGTTGAACGGTTGTCTGTTTCCCGGGTTGCGACCTACTCCAGCGATGTAGGCCCAGTTGCCCCAGTTGGAGGCCGTTTCGTAGTCCAGGAGGTGGTGTTCCATAAAGGATGCGCCGACGGCCCACGGGAGGCCTAGGTTGTGGATGAAAAAAGAAGCCACGTTCTGCCGCAGTCGGTTGCTCAGGTAGCCCGTGGCAACCAGTTCGTGCATGCCGGCGTTGACGAAGGAGTCTGGGGTTTCACCGCGGGACCACTTCAGGAAGGCGGACGATTTCTCGGGTTGGAAGTGGGCGGGTTGTGGGCCAAAAAGTTTGGGGCCGTCGGCTCGTGCGGCCCAGAGAAAGTAGGAGCGCCAGAGCAATTCCAGCAGGAACCATTCGCTGCCGTCGGTTCTGCCGCGTTCGCGTTCAAACCGAACGACTTCTGCCCAAACCCAGCGAACGGAGAGGGCGCCGGTGGCCAGCCACGGACTGATTTTCCCGGAATACGGGACACCCAGTAGGCCGTTCCGTGTTTCCTTGTAACGCGCAAGGCCGTCCGTTTCCCAGATGAATTGACGCACGTGCGCGAGGGCACTGGCTTCGTCTCCAGCAAACGGAAAGCTGGTGTGGGGATGGTGCTCCGGAAGCAATGCGGGTGCTGCAGCGTACGCAAGGGGTTGTGCAAAGGCTGGCAAGACCAGCGGCGTGCCCTTTTCCAGTTTTTTCCGAAAACCGGTGAAGGTGGGGGGCAGGTCTTGCAGCCTAAAATTCCAGTCCGACGGATCCCAAACGTCGTGGTTTTCCACCCAGTGTACCTTAAGGCCGTTTTGTTGGGCCCATTGTTTGGTTTGCGCCTCTGCGGCAGACTCGTTGAATCCGTGGCCGCAGGAGGCAAACAAGCAGGAGCCTTGGGGCAACTCAGGCACCTCAGTCCATTCGTACGGTGCCTTTCCCCAGCATTCCACAAGTTCGCCCAGCTGCGCGTTGTTCCAGGCGCGGGCAAAGCCCGCGGCCGACGATTTCCAAAAGTTCTTGCGCGCTTCAGAGAAGCGCGGCCAGCCCCACGGCGAGGCCTCATCCCAGCCGCTTGGGCCGGACAGAACGGCGAATACCGGAGCGTCCGGAGCGTGGGCCGCGCGGTGCGCGCAAAGGGCTTCCCACGTGCGGTTGTCGTGCAGGCGCAGGTCGTTTCGGATCCAGTAGCAGTAGGCGGGAGGAGTGGGCATGGTTTAGAGGGTGTCTCTTTGTGCGTGCCAATTGGCGGCTTGTTCCAGCAGGGCAATGCGGTGGTTGGGGGCCATTTTGTCCCAAGTGGGGTACGCGTAACCAATTCGCGGCAACGGTTCCAGTTGAGTCCGATGCCTCGCGTGAAAGTCCCAGTACAAAGCGTTTAAAGGGCAAGCCTTCGGGCCTGTTTTTTGATCGACGGAGTACCAACAGGTTCCGCAGTAGTGGCCTTGTTTTTTGAGGTACTGACCGGTGGAAACGTACGGTTTGGTCCCCACGATTCCGCCGTCGGCAAACTGACTCATGCCGCGGGCATTGGGCAATTCAACCCATTCCAACGCGTCCACAAAAACACCCAAGTACCAGGCGTCCACCTCGTCCGGATGGGTGCCCAGCAGAATAGCCAGATTACCCAGCACCATCAGGCGCTGTATGTGGTGGGCGTAGGCGTGCTGCAGGGTTTGTTGTACGGCGTGGCGGGCACAGGCCATTCGGGTTTCTCCGGTCCAAAACCAAGCGGGCAGGGGAGCGTTGTGGTTGAGCGCGTTGAGCGTTTTGTACTCCGGCATGCGGGCCCAATAGATTCCGCGGACGTATTCGCGCCAACCCAGGATTTGGCGGATGAATCCCTCTGCTTGGGCCAATCCAATCCGCTCCGGTTGGGCCCGATGCGCAGCTTCCACAGCCTTTACCACGTCGGCCGGGTTCAGGTGTTTGCAGTTGAGGGAAAAGCTCAACCGACTGTGGTAGTAGAAGGCATCCTGGGGGCCCAGGTGATCTTGGTAGGATCCAAAATGGGGCAGCAGGTGTTCCACAAAATACTCCAAGGTGGCATGAGCCTCCTCTGGGGTGGTGGGCCAGGGAAAGTTTTGTGCGTCAATTTCACCCACGGTGGGTACGCCGTGGCGACGGATGCGCTCGACCCAAGGCGTAGCGTCTGTGAGCGTGGAGCAGGGCGGAGGGGGCAGGTGTTCCGCGGGGAGTCTTTTGCGGTTGTCCGCGTCGTAGTTCCATTTTCCGCCCAACGGTTTGCCGGCGGGATCCAGCAGTACCCCGTGGTCTACCCGGGCTTTCCGGTAAAAGGACTCCATCAGGTACTGTTTCTTCCCGGCGAAATGACGTTCCAAGGCCCGTCGATCGTAGAAAAAATGACGGGTGGTGTCCGACGGAGGACCAAATGCGCTGCGGAGTTGTTGGTCCACCCGGTATTCGTCTGGCTCTAAATATTCAATCTGCTCCGCACCGTAGGTTTGAGCTACGGATCGAAGTATTTCCGGAATCGAAAGAGCGGATTCTGGGTGGTCTAACGTTCTGTACTCCACGCGGTGGCCGTTGTTCCTCAGCCAGTGCGCAAAGTGCTCCAAAGCTGCAAAAAAGGCCACCACTTTTTGGAGGTGGTGCCGCACGTAATCCGTTTCTTGGCGCATCTCGGCCAAGAAATAGACGGTATCCGGCTGGGGCGTGCCCGTAAACCAAGGATGTTTTGGGTTTAATTGGTCCGCCAAGACCAATCGGATGCGGGAGGTGGCTGGGTTCATTCGGTGGATTTGGTCCGACGGCAACGCTCGGAACAGTAGCGAACCTGCTCCCAATCGCGCTCCCATTTTTTGCGCCACGCAAAGGATTTGTTGCAAACAAGGCACACCTTGGTGGGAAGGTTAAATTTGGAAACGCCGCGCATGAAGTTCAGGGTTTTGCGTAGGGCAATCGGTCTAGGGAGTCCGCGCGGTGGTAGGCATCCAATCCGTTGACGGTGGCCACGTCCAAAGCAGCTAAATCCACGTAGCCATCCTCTTGAATTCCTCCTTTAGCAACAAACAAATGCACCACTTCCAACACGGCCAATTGTGTGCCGTTGGCGGCAATGGGCAACAAGGTTTGCAGCCGGACGGCCCACTGTACCGGACAACCGTGCACAAAGGGCAGGGGCCATTCCGGCCGGAATTCCCGCTTCAAACCCACCGCATCAAATTCACTGACGTCAGCCGAATAGCGTGCGGAGGTTTGGTGGGCGGCGCGTCGGTCTTCGTAACGAACGGCATTCACCGTGCACATTCCTTGGGTTTGTAAATTTTCCAAGGTATGCCGTTGAACAGAATCCGGACGAAACAAAACCCCCAACAGGGGCGGATTAGCGCCCAGGTGTATGAGTTGCGAAAAGACGGCTAAGTTGTCAATATTGTTATTGTTGCGTGTGGCTAGTACTACTAAAGGTTTAAAACCTGAAGCACTGTTGATCAGTTGCGCCCGCCAGCGTTCGGGAAGGTTGGACCACGTGCTTTCTCCTGGCGAAAAACGTGAAGCGCTCATGCGGCGACCGTTAACCTTGCGTGCGCAAAGCGCCCATTCCGCCGTCCACTCCCCAAACCTGCCCCGTGATCCAGCGCGCTTCGTCGCTGAGCAGGAACAGAGCTGTTGAAGCCAAATCTTCGGGGCGTCCCAAGGACTTCAGCGGATGGCGATCCGCGCCGGCTTGCCGGCGTTCGTCCGATCCCAGTAGGCGTGCGGCCAAAGGAGTGTCGGTTAGTGAAGGGGCCAAGGCATTGACGCGAACGGACGGTGCCCATTCGGCGGCCAAGGACCGTGTTAGGCCCTCCACAGCCCCTTTGGCCATGGCCACGGAAGCGTGAAAGGGCATGCCGGTTTGCACCGCGACGGTGGAAAATAAAACCACCGCGGAACCCGGTGCTGCTTTGAGGGCTTTTTCGGATGCTTGCAGCACCCGCACAGCACCCAATGCGGAAAGTTCAAAATCGCTTTGAAAATCGCTGATTTTCAGCCCTCGGAACGGCTTGAGGTTGATGCTACCGGGGGCGTACAGCACTCCGTCCAAAGCAGCCGGGAGTTCCGGGAATTCCAAACCGTCTTGCAAAACATCCACCGAAAACTCAGTCAAGCTGGAGGCGGACAGACCGGAAGGTCTTCTGGACCAGCCAATTACGTTCCAGCCAGCGTTCAGTGCGCGTTCGGCAGCGGCCCGACCGATTCCGCTGGAGTGCCCTACAATCAAAAGCGTTTTTGTCATGGAGGATTAACAACGGGTGCGGTACTTTTGTTGCACAACGCATTTGGAACCCCCATCCCCATGAAAACGCACGTATTGGACGCAAACCTATCTTGGTCTGCTTGGAAGAATTTGGCCGAAGGGCCGCATTCGGTATCGTTTTCGGAAGACGTTTGGAAACGTGTAGAACAGTCTTATTCATTTGTTCAAAAATTAGCACAATCCCCGGATCGCGCGTACTACGGCATCAATACCGGTTTTGGCGCCCTCTACAACGTGTCCATTGGACCGTCGGACCTGGCTCAATTGCAGTTGAATTTGATTCGCAGCCACGCGTGTGGAACGGGTCAACCGGTTGAAGCGCCGTTGGTGCGTTTGATGCTCTTGACCAAGGCTTTGTCTTTGAGTTACGGTCATTCCGGAGTCGCCCGGACCACCGTGGAGCGCCTTTTGGCTTTGTACGAAGCAGACTGCCTCCCGGTGGTGTACGAACGGGGTTCGCTGGGGGCGTCTGGTGATTTGGCGCCCTTGTCCCACCTGTGCTTGCCGCTGGTTGGAGAGGGAGAGGTGGTCTACCGCGGGAAGCGGATGCCGGCGGCCGACGCCCTGTCCGCTTTGGGCTGGAAGCCTTTGGTGCTGGGCCCCAAAGAAGGCTTGGCGTTGATCAACGGAACGCAGTTCATGCTGGCCCATGCCGTTTGGTTGGTGGTTCAAGGATACACCTTGGGGTACTGGGCAGACGTTTGTGCCGCGCTTTCGCTGGATGCGTTCGACGGCAGAATCGAGCCATTTGATCCGCGGGTGCACCAAGCCCGGCCGCAGCCCGGGCAAGCCGTGGTGGCAGACCGGGTTCGGGAATGGTTGGCAGGCAGTCCGGGTCCATCCCGCCCCAAAACCCACGTGCAAGATCCTTATTCGTTCCGGTGCGTACCTCAGGTACACGGGGCGTCGTGGGATGCTTTGGGCCATTTGGCGCGGACGGTTTCCTACGAACTGCACAGCGCCACGGACAACCCCATGGTCTTCGCAGAAGACGAAGAAGTTATTTCCGCTGGAAATTTTCACGGGCAACCCCTGGCTTTGGCCATGGATTTTGCAGCCCTAGCCTTGGCGGAATACGGCAGCATCTCGGAACGACGCCTGTACCAAATGGTCAACGGCAAACGCGGTTTGCCGGCGTTCCTCACGCCCAATCCCGGCCTGCATTCGGGGTTGATGATTGTTCAGTACGCAGCAGCAGCCGTGGTGAGCCACAACAAGCAACTGTGCACCCCAGCATCAGTGGATTCCATTGAGTCCAGTGCGAGTCAAGAAGACCACGTGAGCATGGGCGCCAATGCCGCCGTTCAAGCCGTTCAGGTTTTGAACAATGTTTGGGATGTTTTGGGAATGGAGTGGTTGGCGGCCTGCCAAGCCTTAGAACTGAGGGGTACGCCCACCAGCGAGCTGCTTCAATCCTTGTTGGACGCCTTCCGAACGGCCGTACCGTTTTTGAACGAGGACCGAATTCAAGCGCCGGACATGGCCGAAGCCACTGCCTTCCTAAAGCGCATTCCCGTCGACGACGAACGGTGTTTCCCAGCGCTGCAGTAAAAGCGTTGCGGCCGCAACGGCCGCTGTTTCCGTGCGCAATCGGGCCGCTCCCAAACTGAGTGGGGTCCAGCCGGAACGCTCCGCGAGGGCAACCTCTTCGGGCGTAAAATCGCCTTCCGGACCGATGGCCACTACCGCCCGGTAGGGTGTTTGGAGGGTCCAATTCAGCGCCGAAATCTTGGACCCTTCTGCGCAATGAAAAACGCCCTTGTTCCAATCTGCCCAGCGCGGATCCGCCACCAGCTTATTCCAAGGGAGCAACGGATGCACCTCCGGGCGCATTCCCTTCAGGCTCTGTTTGGCGGCGGAATCGGCAATTTTCTGAAGTCGTTCGGTAGTGACGTGTTTGCGTTCGGACCGCTGGGACAACGCCAAATGCACGTGCGAAACGCCCAATTCGACAGCCTTTTCAACGGCCCATTCCGTTCGGTCTAAATTCTTGGTGGGGCAGAGCACCAGGTGCAGGTTGCCCGGTACGGCTCCAAAGTGGGGATTGATTTCCAGCACCGTTCCCCAGACGGCCTTTTGGGAAACGTGAACCAGGCGCACGAGCGCCGCAGCGCCGGCTCCATTGCCCACCCACAACTCGTCGCCCGGAACTTTGCGCAGTACCCGTGCGGCGTGATTGGATTCTTCCTCCGTCAGGATTGCGCGTCCGTCGTCGGACCAAGTTCCCCAAAACAACTGCATCAGACGCCGATTTGGTCTTTTTTCCGACGTTTTCCACCGCCGGCATGCTTCTCAACGTAGTCGATGATGGCGCCCGCCACGTCCAAACCGGTGGTTTTCTCAACCCCTTCCAAGCCCGGAGAGCTGTTGACTTCCAAAACTAAGGGACCGCGCTTGCTCCGCAGCATGTCTACGCCCGCAATTTTGAGCCCAAGGGCCTTGGTGGCGGCCACAGCCATCTCTTTTTCAGCGCGCGAAAGCCGAACGGGAATGCCCTGTCCGCCTCGGTGCAGGTTGGAGCGAAACTCGCCCTCTTGGCCTTGGCGCATGTACGCAGCCACCACCTTGCCGTCAATAACCAACGTGCGGAGGTCTGCACCGTTGGCCTCGGCAATGAACTCCTGAACCAAAATGTTCGCGTCCAATCCGTAAAAAGCTTCGATGACGCTCTTGGCCGCTTTTTTGGTTTCCGCCAGAACCACACCCAAGCCTTGGCTACCCTCCAAAAGCTTAACAATCAGCGGACTTCCGCCTACTGATTTAATCAAATTGTCGATATCGGTTGGGTGCTTGGCAAAAGCCGTTCTTGGGATGGAAACTCCTTGGCTGGCCAAAATTTGCATGGCGCGCAATTTGTCCCGCGACCGAACCAAGGCCAGAGAATTGAGTGTTGAAAAAACGTTTTTCATCTCAAATTGGCGCAGCATGGCGCTGCCGTATCCAGTCAGCGAGGCTCCAATTCGGGGAATCACAGCGTCCACGCCTTCGATGGGGTGGTCTCCGTAGTAGATGTCCAGGGCGCCGGATTCCATGACGGCGTAGCACCGGCTGACGTTCATCACCTTGGCGGTGTGACCGCGCGCTTCAGCCGCTTCCATCAAGCGTTTGGTAGAGTACAGGTTCCGGTTGGCGGAGAGAATCAATAAGTTCATGGGAAAGTGCGGGAAGCGTTTAATTTTTTCCAAGAAAGGTTGCGGTAACGAACATCGATGGTGAATCCTTGACGCAGAAGATTTCTGCCCAAGAGCAAGGGATGTCGTTGCGAGGCGCGCGAAGTTAATCCCACCCAAACACCGTAGGGCTGACCAAATAATTCAATTTCCAACCAAACCGCAAAACGATCTTGGACGTCGCCAAAAGAGTTTTTAACGCGGACGGTCTTGTAGTGTGTAAAGGATTCAACCCAAGGTGTGGGGCGCAAGGAACCTGTTTCTACGGCGTCAAACTGCACCAACAGCACCCCGTTGTCTTCGCAGCACGTGAGCATGTGGAGCGCACACAAGGCAGCACCGGAATCGATTCGGCACGAAATCCGGTCCATGCCCAACGCGGGAATAGAGACCACGTCGGTACGGCCAATTTTGGTTGGGGCAGGAGGTGCAACCGTGCTCATTCAGCGGATTCCGTTTGTAGGGGTATGCGTGCTTGCGCAGCCGCGTGGAGGACGGGTTCAATGCCCGCCAAACGTTGAAAATAGCCGTCGGCACCTACCATGGCGGCGTTGTCTGTGGTGAACGCCAGGGGAGGTAAGTAGATGCTCCAACCGTTTGCGCTGCCCAATTCCGTTAACCGTCGACGCAAGCCGGAATTGGCGGAAACACCGCCGGCTACTGCTACAGAATGAAGTCCCGTCAGTTCTACAGCACGTACCAGTTTGTCCAATAAATGGTCCAGTAAAGCATCTTGAATGGAGGCGCAAACTTCCGGCAAACGTTTTTCTGGAACCTTATTGGGTGCTCCAAACAACTTGGTTAGTGTGTTCAAGAAGCTGGTTTTCAACCCGCTAAAGCTGTAGTTCAGGTCGCCAACCGACGGCTTGCCAAACGCAATACGCTCGGGTCCAGCCTGGGACGCCAGTCGATCAATTTCCGGTCCGCCCGGATAGCCCAACCCCAGCATTTTAGCAGCTTTATCGTAAGCCTCGCCCACGGCGTCGTCCAGTGTTTCTCCAAGCACCACCAGTTCCAATGGGCCGTTCACGCGAAGTAGTTGGGTGTGTCCGCCGCTCACCGTGGCGCACAAAAAGGGGAACGAAGGTCCGGAATTCTCGTTCGAGGGGTTGAGGAAATGGGCCAAAACGTGGGCGCGCATGTGGTGTGCGTGGTACAAGGGGATCGCTAAAGCAAGGGCAACGGATTTAGCAAACGAATGCCCAACGAGTAAGGAACCCAGCAATCCCGGCCCCTGCGTGCAAACTACGGCATCCAAGTCTTGCAACCGAACTCCAGCTTCGTCCAACGCAGCCTGGACCACCGGCCACAGGGAAGTTTGGTGGGCGCGAGAGGCCAATTCCGGGACAACACCGCCAAATTCAGCATGCTGCAACTGCCCGGCTACGCGGTTGCTCAACACCGTCAAACCGCGCAATACCGCGGCGCCGGTATCGTCGCAGCTCGTTTCTAGAGCCAAGAGCAGCGGCACGGTGTTTGCCATGTCGCAAAGGTACGCAGCGGCACCACGTGAACCGGGAATCTAGGCGTAATTTTAAACCGTGAAATCCGCCCCAAAAACCACCGTTCCCGGCAAACGACGCCTGAGCCGATGGCTGCTGGTATTGGGCGGGATTTTCCTTCTGTTTTTGGGTGTTTTGCTCCTTCCTCCCGTGCAAACTGCTTTGGCCAATCGATTGTGGAAGGTGGTTCGCGAACAATCGGGATTGAACGTGGTGGCCCAATCGGTTCAATGGCAGTGGCCTTTGGGTTTGTCCGTGCACCACGCAGTGCTTCGCGATTCTTCCAATCGCCCCTTGGTGCACCTGGCGGAGGTCAACTTGCGCGGGCCTTGGTTTGCTCCGGGCCTTGGTTTTTCTGCGGCTTCGCTGCAAATCAAGGGGGGGGCGGTGCTGTTGGAACGACCCCGCAAAGATTCAACCTTTACCTTGCTCAACGCCCTGGCTCCGCTGCTGGAAGGACCGCCTGTTCCCCAACCTACACCGTGGAAAATCAGTAAATTGGAGCTGCTGAATGTTCGAATTCTGCTGCGGGACCACCACCAACTGTGGGGGGCGCAAGACCTTCGTTTGAATCGCTTGCAGGTGCATCAACTGGGTGGGGATCCGGAAGGAGTACTTCGCGCGGACCTAAAAGAATTGGCCGCATCCAGCCAGGACCGAACCGTTGCCCTCCGGTTGGCGGCTCGGATCACTTCCCGTCCCAATGGAGCGTGGTCGGCTCAATCGCTGGACCTCCACGCAACCGGACTCACCGCAAGCGGTTCGGTTTCGGGAAAAGGAATGGACACCTTGGATGGCGAATGGAAGGTTCGTGGCGAGGTGGCCTCCCTGCTTCGGTGGCCCCGTTGGCTGGGAATGCAAACGGACACTTTGCCCAACACGGGTGTGGTGGAAACCTCCGGCGTTCTGTCCAAACGAGGCGCTCTCTTGGAGTGGAAGGACGTCCGTGCAACGGCTCCAGGTTTGACGTTAAAAACTTCAGGATCTGGAAATTACCAGACGGAACTGCTGCGAACCAAGAATACGGAACTTCAGTTCAACACCGGTACACTACTGAACGCTTGGCCCCAGTCGTTTTTTGCCTCGGTTCGGGAACAAATCCAACCGCATTGGGTGGGTGTGGTAAGCACCAAGGCCGGCGTCACCAATCGATCTGGATGGGTTCAGTCTGAGGTGCGGTTGCAAAGCGGTGAATTCGCTCGGTTGAACGCGAATTGGACCGGCTCTGTGACGAAAAAAGAAGAACTTCCGTACCGCGCAGAATGGGCAGTATCCGTTCCAGAAGGTTCGGTTTTGTTTCCGGATTCTCTGGAGGTGGGGCCTTTATTGGCGCAGGGTTCCCTAAAAGGGACGGGCTACAATCCGGAGACGTGGAGCGCCAGCGGAGCCGTAACGGTTGAGGTAGCCCGTTTGGATGGATATCGGGCCGACGGTCTTCGCGCGCGGTTTGATTTGGAGCCGCATTTACTTTCTGCCGGATGGAATTGGAACAATTCGGCCGTACAAGCCCACGGTGCACACGAATTTAGTTTTCCGGACTCCGCGCATTGGGTACACCGGGGTGAGTTTACGTCGGTGCAGTTGGATTTGCGTTCTGCGGGGCTGGCATCCGCGCCCGAAGCGCACGTTTCCGGCAAATGGAGTTATTCGTTTGCAGCAGAAAATGCGAATAAAGAACTGGAATTCAAACAAATGGGTGCCAATTGGCGCAATGCGCAAGGCGGGCATCCGCTGGGCGAATTGGACGCCACCGCTTCGTGGAACGAGGATCGTGCATCGTTGACTGTGCGCGGCGACGCCTTGGATCTGGATGCATCCGCCGTCGGGAATCCAACGGAGGTTTTGGGTTGGTGGGCCGGGCCTTGGGAAGAACGATTGGCGGGCCAAACGTCCAAATCAGTAACTGCTACAGGAGCCTCCGGGAACCTGCGGATCCTTCTGAAAAACACAGATTCTTGGTTGGATTTGGTGGACACGAGTGCCCATTGCGCCAGCGGTACGCTTGCGCAGTGGTCGCTGCGGCCCAACGGCGAGAGTACGTGGGCCGTGGTGGTACCCAGTGCGCGTTTACGGGGTAATGAGGTTTTTGGAGTTATTGCGGGGGGATCATCTTCGCCTGGAAAAGCTTTTGCGAACGTTTCATTGGATTCCCTTTCCGGATACGCGTCTTCCTCTGTGGTGCATTGGTCAGCCGCCAACGGTTCAGGTACCTTGGAGTGGTCCTTAAAGGGCCCCAGTGAATCCGGATTGGCGTTTTCCGGAAGCAGCAAGGCTAATTTTCAAGACAAAGGAAGTTGGTTGGGTCTTTGGGGCGACGGTTCCCTGCGCATTCCGGGCGATGTGCTTCAAACTACCGCCGGCGCCACCTGGTCCACCGGGCCCCGAGGATGGGAATCGGATCCCGTGCGCTGGTCTGGCGACCAAGGTATGGTGTGGTTTGGCGGGGCATTGTCTGCGGCACCGGATGCTTATTTTATGATGGGAATGGAAGGCTTGCCGCTTTCGCTCGCAAAACCGTGGCTGGACAGCACCAACACCCAACTTTCCGGACGTGTGTCTGCTCAAGTATCCGTGCAATCGCCCTTGGGAACTCCCGGAATCCAAGGTTCCTTAGGCATCGATTCCCTGGTGTGGAACCGCGAATGGATGGGCACGTTGACCGGATCTGCAGACTACAGCAAGACCACCAAAATTTCCACCATCGGGTTGTCTCTAGATCGGGGCGAGCGCAAAACGGTCTCCGTTCGGGCCAGCTACGATCCCCAGGCAGAACAGTGGCCGGTCCAAGCCACCGTACACGTGGATCGACTCCGTTTGATGGCGCTGCAACCTTATTTGGCCGGTACTTTGGACCGATTTCGAGGCACGGTTCGAGGTGAAGTTAAATTTCAATGGAGTGAGTCTAAATACCTATTAACAGGGGAATTAGAACTCCCTTCATTTGCGGCTTCCGTGCCCCTTTTGGGTACAGATTACGGCGTGGACGGGGTGCCCAGGCTGACGTTGGGCGAGAACCAATGGACCTTGCATCCCGTGGTTATTCGTGACACCAAGGAACGAACCCAAGGGTCCTTGTCTGCCACCTTCCGACCCAATAAATTCAAGGATCCGCGCCTGGACCTCACCTTGGAATTGGTAGATCTGTTGGCTTTGGACCTTCCGACGTCGGATCTTTTCTTCGGCAAGGTGTACGCCAAGGGAACTGTGAAAGTGCTTGGGCCTTTGGATGCGCTGCGTTTGGACGTGCGTGCGGAGGCTGCCAAACCCAGTGTGTTTAAGTTGCCGCTGTCTACGCCTACCGAGTACGAAGCCAATTCCTCCATTTCGTTTGTGCGGCCCATTCAGGAGGCACCGGAGCGCATTAGAACCACGGTGGCGCGCGGTCTGGATGTTTCCCTGGCCTTGCAAGTAACGCCCATGATGACCATGGAATTGCTTTTGGACGAAACCGTGGGCGACATCATTCGCGGCAATGGAGTGGGGTGGATGAAGGTGGACTATCCCCCAACCGGTGCGCTGCGTTTGAACGGATCGGTAGAATTGACCGGAGGAAGTTATTTGTTTACCCTCCAGAACCTCATCAACAAATCGTTTGACGTAGCACCCGGCGGAACGCTGGCGTGGACCGGTGATCCTTACGGAGGACGTGTGAACCTACGGGCGGTGTACACCACACGCACTGCATTGACCGGTATGGTGAATCAACCGGATTACGGAGGGCAACGCGTTCCCGTCCAATTGGGATTAAACCTAACTGGGGATTTGATGCAGCCGCAATTGGGCTTTGATTTTGCCTTGCCCAACGCCAATCCGGCTTGGCAAGAGGAATTGCGCAACCGATTGGCGGATGGCGATAAGCGCAACATTCAAGCATTCAGCTTGTTGCTCACCAATGCTTTTTGGCAATCCAACGAAGGATTGCTGAGCCAGAGCGTTCAATCCGTCAACGCCAACACCACCCAAATGCTGGCCAGTCAGTTTTCCAACTTCTTGGCACAGGGGCTGGGCGATTTTGTGGACATTGACTTGGCGTATTCGGGCTCCAACCGGTCCGATGCCCGCGATCAATTGGAAGTAGCCCTCTCCAAGGCCTTCCTCAACGATCGCGTTTCGGTTCAAACCACGCTGGACGTGCCTTTGGGGCGGCAAGACGCGAGCAGCACCACTTCGGGTCTGGTGGGCGACGTTCAGGTCAACTACAAAATAACCGAAGACGGACGCTGGAAAGCACGCGCATTCAACCGAAGCAACAACAACAATCCGGCTTTGGACCGACTCAGTCCCTACACCCAAGGTATTGGGTTGGAATTTGGAACCCAAGCCAATACGTGGAAGGCGCTGTTCAGGCGTCGGAAGAAGGTGAAGTAAATAGGGTGTTGCGGGCAATGGTCAGGCCGTACCCTTCAATCCCTACCCGTTTCATGGGTTGAGAGGTCAGTAGGTTGACTCGACGGACGCCCAGCGCGCGCAGTATTTGCGCCCCCATGCCGTAATCACGCGGGTCGCCGCCAAACGAAGGCCGTATGTTTTGAAGGTTTTTCAGTTTTTCCACCATGGAGGAGCTGCTGCCGGGAGTATTCATGCACACCACCGCTCCAGCGCCAGCTTTCGCAATCGCTGCAAAGGCTTGGTGCAACTTCTCTTCCGGACGGTGCTGAATCCAATCGACGGCGTCGGCCAAAGCGCCACCCGTTTGCATGCGCACCAAAACTTCGTCCTCCGTATCCCACTTGCCGTGGGTAAATGCCAAGTGCTCCAAACCGTCTTGTTGCTGGAAAACAATGGCTTCAAACGTGCCCGTCGGGGTGGTCACCGAGGTGCGGTAGGTTTCGCGAACCAAAGATTCTTTGGCCATGCGGTAGGCCACCAAATCCGCAATGGACACCAGCGGCAGGTTCCATTCACGCGCCATTTCTACCAGTTGCGGCAACCGCGCCATGGTTCCGTCTTCGTTCATGACCTCCACAATGACGCCCACCGGCGGCAATCCCGCCAAACGCGCCAAATCAACGGCGGCCTCCGTATGGCCGGTTCGTTGCAGTACGCCACCGGGTTTCGCGCGCAAAGGAAAAACGTGGCCGGGTCGGTTGAAATCGTCCGGACCAAAGGAAGGGTCCACCAAAGCACGGATGGTTTCCGCCCGGTCCGACGCCGAAATACCGGTGGTCACGCCGTGGCCCCGGAGGTCAATGCTCACGGTAAACGCCGTGTGGTGCGGATCCGTGTTGCGTTGCACCATAGGATGCAAGTCCAACCGTTCGCAGTAGGAGTCGGGGAGGGGCGTGCAGATCAGTCCGCGGCCGTGTTTGGCCATGAAGTTGATGCTTTCCGGCGTAATCAACGAGGCGGCGCCCACCAAATCGCCTTCGTTTTCGCGGTCGGCATCGTCCACCACCAACACCAATTTACCCGCGGCCAATGCGCGGATGGCGTCGTCGATGGAATCCAATTGAATGGGGTCTTGAGCAGGAGAATCAGCGGCCATGGCGAGAATTAGATCGTGCGTTCGGTGGGTTTCCAAACACTGGATTTTACGCCGCGAAGGTACCGCGCAAGTCCCAATAACAAGGCAGCATTCAATGAGGTAAAATACCCAAGCGGTTGCAGGGGATTGTGTCGGCTTTTGGGCCACAGGGAAAGACTGATCCAAGACGCCACAGCCAATGCCCATGCGGATAGGGTTGCGAACTCCAGGACTTCCGCCGTTCCGTGAAACAGCTTCCACCCGGCCAAAGCCAAAACACCCAAGGCCACCAGCGGAAAAAGCCACCGAAGCACCTTGTGGCCCAAAAAGAGCAGGCCCAAAGGAAGCGGTTTGGTGAAGAGCAAAGGCCAAAAGCGAGCTAAATTTTGGTAGTTGCCCAACGAGATGCGCACCTTGCGCGCAAATTCCTCGTGTCGGTCTACGGAAACATCTTCGTACGCCACGGCCTGTCCTTCCCAAAGCACGGGAAGGCCGGACCGCAAAACCTGAAGGGAAACAAAAAAATCCTCCATGAAGGTAGCGGGCGGGATGGGCTGCCAAACATTTCGTACCACCGCATAGCAACCGCCCTCTACCCCTAGGGTGCAGCCAAAAAGATCGCTCTCCCATTGTTTGAGTTTGGACTCAAATTGCGTGTAATGACGCTCCTCCGAAGCTATAGAGCCCGGTGCACCGGCCAAACGGTCTCCCGCTGCTTGATAGACCAGCCGACCGCCTACCACACCGGCCCGGCGTTGCACAAGCGTGCTCACCAATCGGCGCACCGCGTCTGGCGTAAAAACGATGTTGGCATCCGTGCCCACCACCACCTCGGCCTTCCCCAAGCCCACCAAGTGATTGATGATGCCCGATTTGCCCGTTCGAGCCTCCATCCGCACCAGCGAGATGAGCGGGTTTTTGGAAATCCAATCCAAAACCGTCCGGTCTGTGCCGTCCGTCGACAAATCAGACCCAACCCAAATGCGCAATTTCCCCGCCGGATAGTTGGATTCCCCCAAAGATTGGAGCAGTCGGCCAATGACTTTTTCTTCGTTGTATGCCGCAACCACAACGTCCACTTCAGGACATTCGTCGTCGGTCAATAATTCGTTGGGTCCGACGGTTCCCAAGGGAAGAATCCGCGCCAACAGGCCCAGCACTGCGGGAAACACGACGTACGGTACCGCCAAGAGCAACAACCCAACAATCAGCACGACCGCAAAGGTTTGGCATCCCGCAATCGACTGCCCAATTCGGCGGCCACCGCTTGGTCCGAGAATTTCGCTTCTGCCCATGCCCGTGCCCCTTGGGCGCGCCGCATGCGCTCGGGCGCATCCGAAAGTGCGGAAACAACTGCCACAGCAAAGGATTCGGCATCGTCCGCCACCCATCCGTGGGTTCCGTCGATGAATCCAATACCGTCTACGCCTAATGACGTAGAGACAATTGATTTACAATTTGTCATCGCATCTAAAGCTTTAATGCGCATTCCGCTTCCACTCAGCAAGGGTACCACGGATATTCCCAAGCCAGCCGTAACCTCGGCAAAACTACCGTTTGCCTCCTTTGCGTACAGACCTTGATTGGGGCGATGAAATTCTTGAAGGCGCACGCCCCGTCCCAAAACGGAAAAGGTGGCCGCCGGAAGTTCACGCCGCACCAACGGCCAAACATGTTCCACAAACCAGCGCAATCCCTCAACATTGGGCAACCAATCCAAGGCACCCATGTGGAACAAAGCGGCCGGAGGTACTTCCGCATCGTCTGGCCAATGGCCCACCGTACACGGCACGGAATATCCGCCCATTTCCAAGGCATCTTCAGGAGTTATGGCCCATTTTTCCGGCCATTCCTTCCAAACCTGATGTTCCATTTTCCGCAACCTATTCACTTCCGTGCGGAGGTACCACCTTTTGAGCACATTTCGTTCGCCCCGGGCTACGTGCTCCCAAATGCGAAATTCAACGTTGTGCGCTCGGTACACCACCGGACCGCCCCAGGCATGTAATTCGGGCCCGTAAACCGTTTGGGTCAATCCGTCAGCCACCACAACGTCCCATTTTTGTGACCGCAACAACCGATTCAACTCGCTGGCGTAGGCAGAAGTTCGAAACCTGCTGACGGTGTATGGAACCCCGCAAAGCCAGGCCCAAACAGCCCCCAACGCCGTAGGCGACGTATGCGCATCCACCGCAAAGAGCCGAACGTTGGGGCCCCATTCATTGGGGTAGGAAGGAGCATTCACCCAGTGTTTTTGGGTGTTAAACGCCAACGTCGTAACGTGTGCTCCCGTCTCCAAGAGCACCCGAACCAACGCCCCCATGGCCAAGGAACTTCCGTCCCGACCGGGGTGCGGAACTTTATTGCACAGGTGCAGTACTTCCACGTTTTTGAAAATTCCAAGTTCGATCCGACGCCGCCAAATGGACCATCCACACGGCCAACGGCAACAAAACCAAGTTGGGCAACCAAATAGCTTCTGCCGGGGTGAGCACAGATCCGCGCCCCATTTTTTCAGAAACCATCCCCAAAACATAATGCAGTAAAAACAGAAGCACGCTCAAAACAAAAGGCAGTCCAAATCCGCCTTTTCGAATGACTGCGCCCAAGGGTGCGCCAATGAAAAACAACAAAACGCAAGCAACGCTGATGGCAAACTTCTTGTGCCATTCCAATTCATGCCGCACCGCTACTTCGGATCGGTAGTTCATTTCCATGCGGCTCTGGGTCAGTCGTTCTTTTTGCGCTTCGCCCATAAACCGCGCATTGCCAACAATTCGGGCTTGGTCCGCGGCGTCCAGTTCATTAAAAGACCACGAAAGCGTTGCTCTAGGCACCCAAGAGCGTGTGGAATCCAATCCCGAATAACGCAGAGTCCACTCGCGTCCCATTTCCACCTTGCGCCGTCCCAATACCCGCTCCAACGAATCCAAGGACGACTCCAATTGGCGCACAGTCAGCATGTTGAATTGATTGGAACGCTGAACCGCATAAAGGTCTTTTCCTTGGAAATTGGCCATATTGAACCGCATGAAGAGCGTGTCAAATTCAGCACGCAAAAAGGGTCTTCCCGCTCGTTCCTCTGGGGTACGTGCTTTCAACTCCTCGTAAATAGACCCGTTTTCAAGGGTCAATTCCAACCATTTTCCTCCAGCGATTGGGCGCAGCGTTCCGTGGGGCGCAGACAGAAGTCGGGCATTTCCCTGGGTGCGGTCCGTGTGGTCGTACACCATGATTCCCCATACTTCCTGATCGCTTTTGCGATCCACCTTGACCGTGTACCCCTCCAGGCCGTGGTAAAAATAACCGGGCTGCAAATTGAACGTAGGTTTCTGTTGGGCTATGTTGATCAACAGGTTTTCGCCTTTGAAATTGGCCACCGGAATGACGTTGTTGTTCACGAAGAACATGCCAACCCCCACCAAGCCGACTACCGCCAAGAGTGGGCGTGAAAGGCGCCAAAAACCAATTCCGGAAGCCCGCAAGGCAGCGAATTCGTTGGACTCCGCCAGGTCTCCGTACACCATGATGCCGGCCAGCAGCACGGCTACCGGAACCGCCATGGGCAAAACCGCCGCACTCCAATACACCAACAACTGGAGCAATACGCTCAATTCAATGCCTCGTCCGGTCAGTTCCTCTATGTATTTCCAAACCATCTGCATCATCAAAATGAATACAGAAAGGGCCACCGTTCGAACGAACAAACGGAGGAAAGAACCGATGAGGTACCGGTCGAGCCGACGCACGCTGCTTTATTTGGACTTGGGCTCCACCACGGTGTACCCCGGATAGTTCGCGCGGTTGAAAAGGACCTTTGCTTTGGAAACCCCTCCATTTACGGCGTAGGTGTCTACCGTGATGGTGGTGATCACATCGTTGAGTCCAAATTCTTGGTAGGAATAAAGTCGCTTGGTACTTACGTCAATCCCAATGACAATCTCGCGAACTTCTTCGGAGGCCTTGGGCTTCATGCGCACGTATTTGATCGTCTTGCCTTTCACCGTGGCGGTTCCGGCCCAAGCAAAATTGGAGCCGGTTTCGTATTTGGCCAAAAGTGAAGAAGGGGAGAAGGCACTGCCGTCTTTGCCCAAAGGACGAACCGTAACTTCCTCGTCATCCGGCGAAACGATGTACGCCTTTGCGTTGTTGACAAAAATGGTTTGGCCGTTCCAATCCAAGCGGTAGTTGGTGCCGACTACGGTCACTGTTCCTTTGCTGGAGCGCTTGACGCGTGCACCGCCGTTGCGGCCCGGAGCGTCCAAGGTATTGGTGAACGCTATGGTTTGGTCTGCGTAGGCTTCGGTTTTAACGCGAACCTCTTTCAAAAGGCTCAACGCTTCTACGTGCGCTTGTGCGAAAGCAGAATTTCCCAGCAGCAAAGCGGCCGCGGCAGTCCAAATAAGTTGTTTCGTTTGCATGTTCAATTATTTTCCTTTCAGTGCATTCAAATGTTGT